>NZ_JAKZMM010000005.1 GCF_022809355.1 Parabacteroides faecalis
GGATGGTGGCTACATATTGATGTTGTGCTGTTGCTTTTTACTGAAAGCTGCTACTAACGACTCATAAATCTACCCTTAATCGTGTATTGGATGATAGTTGCGGATTTTAGGACTTCTTGAAAGTCTGTAATTTGATAAAATAACATAGATTCGATATAAAATCAAAAATAGTAAGCCTGTCAGTGACAAAATTTGTGTCATTGACGGGCTTCTTTTCAAAAAAACAGTATGCTGCGATAGCTGAAAAAGAATTGGATATGAATTTGCTGCATGAAGTTGTATGGATTGAAGAATGTTTAGCTGTACAATATTCTTCAGTTCGTCATTGACAGGTTCATGTAAGGCTTTTTTAAGAGCAGTATATCGTCTACTACATTCATCAGTGAGTTCTTCATCTTGCTTTCAACTTTAGTGATAAACTGTATACCATTAAGGAAATAGCATTTCAGATATTTCTAGACATAAATTGGAATAAAGAGTCTTTCTGATTGATATATTCTTTTTTATGCTATCTGTAATTGGGGTAATCTTCTCTGTAATTCATCTACCGTTTAGTTTATGTTTTCAACTTAATTTTGTAATATAAGAATGATAAAGATAATAAGATATGGAAAGAAGAACATTTTTAAGAAACTGTATACTGACTGCTGGTAGCGTACTGATTGGAGGGTCAGCAATCTTCCGCTTTCTGAAAGTCAGTAAACAGAAAGAAGAGCCTCTCTCCACAACAATAGAGACAATATGTCAGGGTAATGGGAAGAATGTTCTTGTACTGATGAGTGCAGGTACGCGGAAAGGTAATACGGACCGTTTGACTGATGCTTATATCAGAGGGCTGTCTGAAAAGGGGCACAGCGTGACGAAAGTGTATTTGGGAAGTATGCACATGGCGGGATGTCGAGGATGCGGAGCTTGCCAACACAATGGAAACCGTTGTGTAGTACAGGATGACATGCAACTACTTTATCCACTTTTTGTCGCATGTGATATGCTTGTAATGGCCTCACCTCTCTATTTTTGGACGATTACAGCGAAACTGAAATCTTTTATTGAACGTTTATATGCCATTTCTGTTGAGGATAAATATCCGGAGAAGGAAACCGTACTGCTTATGACCGCAGGAGACAATAATAAGCATACTTTCGACCAGGCTTTGAACTATTTCCATATCATCAGCGGAGTGCTGGGAGGAAAAGAGATTGGAACTTATTTAGCGGGAGGTTGCACGGGCTGTGAGAATATTTCCCGTCAAATTGCTCCAGAGCATCTTGAAAAAGCATATAAAATGGGACTGGATTTATAAATATTAAATAGAAAAGATATGAACAAATGTATTATTATTCTGACTTTGTTGCTGATGTCTGTCACAACTGCACTGACTTCTTGTAGCCCAGAAGATGAACCGATAACGGAAAATATAATTCCACCTTCCATTCCGGATCCAGAGGAGCCGGAAGACGATAACGGTGATGAAAATGATAATGAAAATAACGGTAATAATGAAGGAGAAAACCAAATGAATAGAAATATTACAATTCGTGTAGGTGATCGTAGTTTTGTTGCTACACTTGAGGATAACGCTACAGCACGTGCTTTTAATTCTCTACTACCCATGAGAATAACGATGAACGAGATGAACGGGAACGAGAAGTATTATTACTTGTCTAAGAATTTGCCCACAAATAGTTATCGACCGGGAACAATTCGTAACGGAGATTTGATGCTTTACGGTTCGAATTGTCTCGTTTTATTCTATGAAACATTCTCCTCGTCTTACAGCTATACACGTTTAGGACAAATTGATGATCCGTCTGGATTATCTTCTGTTCTTGGTCGAGGCAATGTGACCGTAACTTTTGAAATTAAATAATCTTTAAACAAATATTTCAAATGAAACTTATTAAAGATACCGAATTTGGGGGCGAACGCCCTCTGTTTGAATCACATAATCTTCGTCTGGAGAATGTGATTATCCGCGCCGGGGAATCGGCCATCAAGGAGTGCAGCAACATTGAGGCGGTGGACTGCCGCTTTGAAGGGAATTATCCCTTCTGGCATGTACACGGTTTCAAGATAGAACGCTGCTATTTCGATGTGGGAGGACGTTCGGCCTTATGGTATTCCGACCATCTGGTGATGAAGGATACTGTGATTGATGCTCCGAAAATGTTCCGCGAAATGAGTGAGATCGATATCGAAAACGTTACGATGAACGATGCCGATGAGGTGTTCTGGCGTTGCAACGGTATCCGTGTAAGAAATCTCAAACTGCACGGAGGAACTTATCCATTCATGTTCAGCCACGACATTTATGTGGACGGACTGGAGAGTGACAGCAAGTATGTGTTCCAGTATGTGAAGAACGTTGAAATCCACAATGCCAGAATTACCACAAAGGATGCCTTCTGGGAAGTGGAGAATGTGACCATTTACGATTCCGAACTGAATGGTGAATATTTGGGCTGGCATTCGAAGAATCTGCGTCTGGTCAATTGTCATATTACCGGCGAGCAGCCGCTCTGTTATGCCCATGACCTTGTGTTGGAGAATTGTACATTCGGACCGGATTGTGACCGAGCCTTTGAGTATAGTACGTTGCAGGCCGACATCCGTGGTGCCATAACTAACATCAAGAATCCTACATCCGGACGTATCGTGGCAGATGAATACGGTTCGATAACCATTGACGAGAACATCAAGGCTCCTGCCGATTGCGAAATCCGGCTTAGAGATGAGCACACCTGTTTTACTGACTGATATGTACGGACAATGAAATACGATTTTGACACGATTGTTCCTCGCCGTGGAACCAATTCCTACAAGTGGGACAGTATGCCGGCCGGTAAGGACGTACTTCCTTTATGGGTGGCCGACATGGATTTCCGTACGGTTCCAGCCATTACCGAAGCATTGGCAAGGCGGGTGCAGCACGGCATATTCGGGTATGTGCGTGTTCCCGATGAATATTATACGACCGTAACCCGATGGTTTGAAAGGCGTCATGACTGGTATATCGATAAAGAATGGATGATATATACCTCCGGAGTGGTGCCGGCTGTATCTGCTGTCATCAAGGCATTGACAGAACCCGGTGACGGTGTGGTCGTGCAGACTCCGGTATACAACTGCTTTTTCTCGTCCATCCGCAACAACGGATGCCGCATCGTCAGCAATCCGTTGATATATGAGGACGGTACATACCATATTGACTTTGATGATTTGGAGCGCAAGACTTCTGATACAAGTGTAAAGCTATTGCTTCTGTGCAACCCACATAATCCGGCAGGACGTGTATGGACCCGTGAGGAGCTGTCCCGTATAGGGGAAATCTGTCATCGGAATAACGTGATGGTTATCACGGATGAAATACACTGTGAACTTGTCTTCCCGGGACATACCTATACTCCGTTTGCCTCAGTCTGCGAGGAGCATTTATGGAACTCGGTAACTTGCGTATCACCCAGCAAGTCATTCAATATTGCAGGACTGCAGATAGCCAATATCATAGCCCGTGACGAAGAGGTACGTCGGCGTATAGACCGAGCCATCAATATCAACGAGGTGTGCGATGTGAATCCGTTCGGCATAGAGGCCACTATCGCAGCCTACAATGAAGGCGAGGAATGGCTCATGTTGCTGCTAGACTATCTGAAGGCCAATTATGACCTTCTACGGGATTTCTTCCATACGTACCTGCCGGAAATATCTGTCACTAAGTTGGAAGGAACCTATCTGGTATGGACTGACTGCAGGATATTCAAACAGTCTTCCGATACATTGCAGTCCCGTCTGTTGGAAGAAACCGGACTTTGGCTCAACAGCGGTACCATGTATGGAGCCGAAGGAGAAGGATTTTTGCGTTGGAACATTGCCTGCCCGCGTACGGTACTAGAAGATGCTTTGGAAAGATTCAAATGTTTTGTTGACTCATTAAGTACTGATAAGTAATGATATGGAACATACACTAACCAATGACCTATCGCCTGTAAAATCATCGGAGCGCGTTGTCATTCTGGATGCATTGCGTGGCTTCGCTCTTTTGGGCATTGTCATCGCCAATTTCCCAGAGTTTTCACTGTATACGTTCATGTCAGCAGAAGATACAGCACTGCTGCCGTTTTCTGCTGCCGACAGGTATGTGCGATATTTGCTCTATTTCTTTATTGACGGTAAATTTTATACCATATTTTCCCTGCTGTTCGGCATAGGTTTTTCCATTATTCTGGAGAATGTGGCAAAAAGAGGTGGAAATGCGATGAGGGTATTCTACAGGAGAATGTTTGTCTTGGCATTTATTGGAGCATTGCATCTGATGTTTATCTGGAGCGGAGACATCCTGCTGCTCTATGCATTGCTCGGGATGCTTCTTCCGCTTTTCAGAAAACTGTCGGACCGCATCTTGCTTACTGTTGCAGCCGTGTTGTTGTTCATTCCTGTAGTCATTGATTTTCTGTGTGAGGCCACGCGAACTGACCTTTCAGCCCCAGTAGTGCAGATGCAGCGGATGTATTGTACCCGATTCGGTATTACAGATGATAATTTTGCTTACTGGCTGCGTGACGCCTCAAGTTACAGGGAAGTTTTCCAGTTTCTGATTCAGGGAGCGCTTGTCCGTATACAGGAATTCATCGACGGGAACCGGTATTTCAAGGTGCTGGGACTATTTATCATCGGATTCTACATCGGACGACAACATCTTTATGCCCGTCTTGAAGAGAAAAGAATAGGGTTGAAAAAAATTTTCGGAGCAGGAATTCTTATAGGATTACCATTCACAGTACTATATGCATACAGTACTGTGAACAGTCATCCATGGGGATTGGCCATGCATAGCCTAATCTATTTCTTTGGAGTATATCCATTGGCTTTTGCATACATATCCGGCGTCTGTCTGCTTCTAGTCAAGCATCCAGGCCTAGCTGTTTTCCACCAGTTTGCAGTCCCCGGAAGAATGGCCCTAACAAACTACATAGGACAGTCTGTTATAGGTATCCTGCTATTTTACGGTATAGGATTGGGGTTTGGCGCAGGAATCGGGTTGGGTCTTGTAGTATTGATTGCAGCCGGCGTTTGGATGTTACAGGCGATAATCAGCAGAGTATGGCTGCATTATTGTCAATTCGGCATTCTGGAATGGATGTGGCGTATGCTGACATACGGCAAGACATTCAGACTTGTCAAGAAACGGAGTTGATATGTTGGAGGAAAAGAAAACAGACATTCTGCTCGGCTTTATCCGTGACGGCAAGCCGATGACACTCAAACAGCAGTTACGCCTGACCGTGCAGCTCAGTGTTCCTGCCATCATCGCGCAACTGTCATCCATTATCATGCAGTATATCGATGCGGCTATGGTGGGGAGTCTCGGTGCGGAGGCATCCGCTTCAGTCGGACTGGTAGCGACAACCACGTGGCTTTTCTGGGGGCTTTGTTCGGCTGCCGCTACCGGCTTTTCCGTACAGGTGGCGCACCGGATTGGAGCAAATGATATGAAGGGAGCCCGTATGGTGTTGCGACAGTCACTGGTTGCCACGCTTTTCTTCAGTCTGCTGCTGGCTGCTTTGGGAGCGGCAATCAGCCCTTCATTACCGGGATGGTTGAGGGGAGATATCTCCATACGCCAGGATGCTTCCGTCTATTTCTTCATTTTCTCCCTTTTCCTGCCTGCCCTGCAAATGAATTTTCTGGCAGGTGGCATGCTGCGATGCAGCGGAAATATGCATATCCCCAGTCTTATGGGAGTTATCATGTGTGTACTGGATGTCATATTCAATTTCTTTCTGATTTTTCCGGTGCGCGAGTGTTGTGTTTCCGGAGTGTGGTTCACTATACCGGGAGTCGGACTTGGAGTGATCGGTGCGGCATTGGGTACTGCTGCGGCAGAAATGGTTGCAGCGGGAGTCTTGTTATGGTATCTTCTGACACACTCTGATAAATTGAAGCATGTTCGCAGTGAAGGTAATTTCTGGCCGAAAACTAGAACTTTGAGAAAAGCACTCCGTATTGGTCTCCCTATGGGAATAGAGCATGTGGTCATTTGCGGTGCCCAGATTCTGACAACGGTTATTGTGGCTCCGCTCGGAGTTTTTGCTATCGCTGCCAATTCTTTTGCCATTACGGCCGAAAGTCTGTGTTATATGCCTGGTTATGGAATAGCAGATGCGGCGACGACTCTCGTAGGGCAAAGTATCGGAGCCGGACGGCGGAAACTGACCCGCAGTTTCGCACATATCACTATTCTGATGGGCATGACCATAATGGGGATGATGGGAATACTTATGTATGTATTCGCTCCTGAGATTATCGGTCTGATGACTCCTGTCGAGGAAATACGGACACTTGGCGTAATGGCCTTGCGAATAGAGGCATTTGCCGAACCGATGTTTGCTGCCTCGATTGTGGCATACGGTGTTTTTGTCGGTGCTGCCGATACGCTTGTTCCGTGTCTTATGAACTTCTTCAGTATATGGGCAGTACGCCTGACATTGGCCGCCTGGCTTGCCCCGGCATTTGGTCTGAAAGGTGTATGGATAGCCATGTGTGTCGAGTTATGCTTCCGTGGACTGATTTTCCTTATTCGGTTGAAACGGGAACGGTGGATGAAACAGTTCAGCATATAACGTAAAATCGAGTATAGGGGTATAAATATCGGTAATTTGTCTATGCGCATCTTTACCTTTTCAAACTATTTTTGCAGGAGAATCAGTAAGTTAAGAGCAAAATAGATATGTTGTAAGTTTATAAAAATTAGAATAATAAATTAATATACAATGAAAAGAAATTTAGGTAGTGTACTTGGCCTGTATCCGACCCCGTTAGTGGTCGTCGGTACATTTGTTCAGGAAAAAGTCAATTGGGTATTGGTTGCCCATGTAGGAATCATCGGTCATAACCGTATTCTGGTTTCACTTGCCAAACCGCATTTCACCAATCAGGGAATTAAGGTTTCCGGACGCCTGTCTGTAAACATCGTGGATGAATCCTTGCTTCAGTCCGCCGACTATGTCGGTTGCGTCAGCGGAGCAAAAACGGACAAGTCGGAAGTATTCGCCTTCCACGTGAGCGAATTTGGAGCTCCCGTTATCGAAAACTCACCGCTTGTCATGGACTGTGAGGTGCTGGATAATTACGAGACCGACACATTTGACAATTTTATATGCAGTATTTCAGCTACTTACGCTGAAGAGTCAGTGCTTAATGAAAACGGTAAGATCGATTACCATAAACTGAAACCGGTCCTTTTTGAAATGCCGACATATTCATATTTGCGCACTGGTGAAGTAATAGGTAAATGCATGTCTTTTGGAAAATCACTGAAAAATAGATAAGGAGGAATAAGTATGCCATCAATAACCATGGAATTAGTAAAGATGAGCAGAGAGAAAAAGGCTCAGCTTGTTAAAGATGTTACGGAAGCGACTGCACGTGCAACTGGTATAGATCCACAGGCCATTTTTGTATTTATAAAGGAAAATGAACCTGAAAATGTTGGTGTCGGGGGTATATTGTTACCGGATTTGAAAAAGTAAATGGAATAGAAATGGAATCTCTTAAAGTATTATTGGTAAATGGCAGCCCGCATAAAGAAGGATGTGTTTATACCGCTTTGTCTGAAATAGCAAAGACATTGAAGGCGGAAGGCATACAGTCCGAAATATTCTGGATAGGGAATCAACCTTTGGCCGGCTGTATCGGTTGCGGAACATGCATAGGCAAGAGATGTTGCTTCCGAAAGGATATTGTCAATGACTTCACGGCATTGATTGACGAGTATGACGGATTTGTCTTTGGAACTCCTGTCCATTATTCAGGAGCCAGTGGTTCCATGACATCATTTATGGATCGTGTATTCTTTATTGATGAGTTCAATGGAGAACATTTTGCCGGCAAACCAGCGGCAACAATAGCTACCTGTCGTCGTAGCGGTGGTACGGCGACTCTTGATCAATTGAACAAATATATGGCCGATTGTAACATGCCTATTGTCCCGTCTCAGTATTGGAATATTGTCCATGGAAACAATGCTGAAGAAGTTCTGAATGATGAGGAAGGTTTGCAGACAATGCGAGTTTTGGCAAGAAATATGGCATGGCTGCTGAAATGTATTCAAGCCGGACGGAAAGCCGGAATAACTTTCCCGGAACATGGGCCGCACACCATGACTAATTTTATACGTTAAACTAAAAAAAGAATGTACTATGGTAAATAAGCCGTCAATTGTATTGGGAACATGGTCGTGGGGCACAGGAATGGCCGGTGGCGATCAGGTATTTGGAAATTATCTTGGAGAAAAGGAGTTGCGTCCTGTTTTCGAGGAGGCAATGAAGAACGGTTTGAATCTGTGGGATTCGGCTGTGGTATATGGTATGGGATCATCAGAGACCCTGCTTTCTACCTTTACCCGTGAATACCCGCGTGATGAGGTATTCATTTCCACTAAATTCACACCGCAAATTGCCGACAATCAGTCCGGAGACCCGGTTGCGAAGATGCTGGAAGGAAGCCTTGAACGCTTCGGAACGGATTATGTCGATATCTACTGGATTCATAATCCGGCTGATGTGGAACGCTGGACTCCTTTCCTTGCCCTGTTGGTTAAAGAAGGAAAAATCCGTCGTGTAGGCGTATCCAATCATAATCTGTCCCAACTCAAGCGTGCGGAAGAAATCCTCTCTGCCGAGGGTATTCACGTGTCTGCCGTACAGAACCATTACAGTCTGCTTTACCGCTCTTCCGAGAAGGCCGGCATATTGGACTACTGCCGTGAGAGAGGCATCGACTTCTGGGCATACATGGTATTGGAACAGGGCGCCCTGAGCGGAAAGTACGATACGACCCATCCTTTGCCTCAAGGAAGCCAGCGTGGAGAAACCTATAATCCGATGTTGCCTCAGATAGAGGAGCTTGTCCATGCAATGCGTTCCGTAGGCGATAAATATGGAGTGTCCCCTGCTCAGGTGGCAATTGCCTGGGCAATAGCCAAAGGTACTACTCCCATTATCGGTGTAACGAAAGTGGAACAGGTTCGGGATATAGTCCAGGCTCTTCAAGTTACACTTTCACCGGAAAATATGAAGACGATTGAGTATGCGGCAGAAAATACGGGTGTAGATACACGAGGCTCGTGGGAAATGCCGATGATTTGACAATGCCTTATTGGAAAAGACGTTTCCGTTGTCGGAGTGGAGTGTTGAAGTTTATCTGAAGTTCATGGACGAAGCCGGCATTGGCCAGTCTGTGGTTTCCATGCCTGCCATGCAGCTACAACGAGTCGTGCGCCAAGGGTGAAAACCAAGTATCAGAGTTGGTTCCTTTTCTGTACTTCGCTTCCATTGCCTGGTATAGGTGCATCCGTTCGGGAGACCATTTATGCACTGGAAACACTCGGCACAGCGATATCAAGCTGGAAACAAACAACCGAATATGTTGTTGATGCCGGACTTGATACACTCATGGACGTTCAGAATGAGTGGCAGGTTGTGGTGTTCCTACATCTGCACAAACCACCCCCACACCGATATATGAAGGCATCTTCAGAAGACTGGATTGAAACGCTTGTAGGACAGGATGAGAGATGATACGAAGCTGTCTGTTTCTTTACCCGGAATCTTTACCAGAAATGCTGAAACGTCATTCCATAGCAACAAATAAGGAATCTGGATAGAAGAGATTTTTTGAAATATTCGGCATCAGCGGTAGCGACAGTTTTATTGTCACGGTAAATCGTAGCCGATGAATTATTTAATGAAAATAAATATAATATGAAGATTGTAGTATTGACAGGAAGTCCCCGACGCAACGGTAACACGAATTATCTGGCCGATCAGTTCATCGCCGGGGCGCAGGATAAGGGGCATGAGGTGTTCCGTTTCGATTGTACCACCCATAAAGTAAACGGTTGTATGGCTTGCAATCGCTGCGGCATGGATGGTGACTGCGTCTTGAAAGACGATTTCAGTATTGTACGCTCACATCTGCTGGAAGCAGATATGGTGGTATTTGTGACTCCTATGTATTATTTCGGATTTTCAGCACAGATCAAGAGTGTCATTGACCGCTTCTACGCCATCAACGGACGAATAAAAGGTGTTCCTAAAAAGACGGCCTTCCTGATGGCATATGCTAATAGCGCATATAAGGATGCTGAAGCCATGCGGGTACATTACGCTACTTTGGCAGATTACCTTGGTTGGAGAGATATGGGGTCTGTCATAGCTCCGGGCGTATGGACAGCCGGTTCAATACAGGAAACCAAATATGGAAAAGAAGCCTATCAACTTGGTAGAGGTTTATAACCATTAGTGGCACGTTTACTTATAGAATACTGTTTCGGAGATATTTATACGCGTGATGGTCTGAGTTTGCGGCCCCGTGAATTACTTATTTATTGCATTTTCAACACACTGGAAGCCGATTTCCAACTTAAGTCCCATACTTTGGTAAATGTAAAGTTATGAACAGGCGGGGAAATACTTTTGACCGGTGTTATCCAGTATTTGCCTTACATCGGTTTTCCGCCTACCATGAAAGTGCTGAATGCCATCAAGAATGTCGGATGTGAAACTGTAGATCTGGCCAGATAGCTGGTGCGTCTCTTGAAGATTGAAGTCTCTATGCGTCTTGAATCGGGAGTATTGACACTCTATGCCACAGCGAAGAAAGAAAACTTGAACAAAGTCACGATTCTGGAGATTTAAGCAGATGAAGAAGCTTATCGCAAGCACATCCAGACTCTGCATTTCCAAAAATACAAACAAGGAACGCTCAATATGTTCACTTGAACTGATAGATCCCACACCGTTTATCCCCGGACTAAAATCAAATGACATGGAAAAGAGAATATTGGGAAAGAACGGACCGACAGTATTCACTATAGGACTGGGCTGTATGGGCTTCACGCAAAGCTATCCGTCAAGTCCAGAAAAAAGAGCCATTGCAATCTTGTGTAAGTCTATAGAAACCGGTATCACTTTCTTTGATACTGCTGAGGTCTACAGCATGTTCAGAAATGATGAGTTCGTAGACGAGGCACTTGAACCCTAGTACAGAAAGTAAACGGAACCATTGTGGAGTGCAATACGGCATACGATGGAGATCGTTCCAACACGGAAAGTCATCTTAAGGCAGCTGCCGATCACGAGTTTACTGCCATTGCTACGTTAGATATCATGGATACGGAAGGCGAAACTGCATTACCCGTTATAGGCGGGAAACACCTTACGCGCAACATCGTGGGCAAGAATTATCTCAATTATGACTTCACGATTATCCTCTCCCATTTCAAAGGTCGTGCAATGGGTGGATTCGGTGGAGCCATCAAGAATATGTCTATCGCAATAGCGTCCTCCAATGGCAAACGCCTGATTCATTCCGCCGGTACAAGCACCATAAGTTGGGGAAATCTTGCTCTGGACGATTTTCTGGAATCGATGTCAGAAGCAGCCAAGGCTGTAGCTGATCATTGCGGGGGAATATCCTGTATATCAGCGTAGCCAATAACCTGTCCGTTGATTGTGACTGCGATTCTTCTCCAGAAGATCCCAGGATGGGTGATATCGGTATTCTGGCCTCACTGGATCCGGTGGCTCTTGACAGAGCCTGTACGGATCTTGTCCGCTCATCGGATGACCACTGGAAAATCCATTTGATTGAACGTATAGACTCACGCCACGGTATGCATACGCTGTATCATGCCGAGGCTCTAGGAATTGGAAACCAGAAATATGAACTAGTAGAACTTGATTGAATTATTATTTTATGGAAGCAGTAATTAAACTCTATTCATTAGGGTATAAACAAGCGAAAACGTATTTGGCGGCTGCGCTTTTCACCTTGGGGAATATGATTGTCCCCCAGCTTTGCCATACGGTTCATATGGGAGGTCCGACCTGGTTGCCTATCTATCTTTTCACATTAATAGGCGCCTATAAATATGGCTGGCGCGTCGGCCTGTTGACAGCGATAGCTTCACCATTGCTCAATTCCGCACTTTTCGGAATGCCTGCATTGTCTTCATTACCGGCTATTCTTCTTAAATCTGTCTTGCTTGCAGGAATAGCAGGATATACGGCACATAGATTTCAAAAGGTATCTGTTTTTCTGATGCTCGTGGTGGTATTGGGTTATCAGATATTAGGAGCATTGGGAGAATGGCTGTTGAAGGGAGATTTTTATCTGGCATCACAAGATTTCCGTATCGGCATTCCGGGAATGCTCATACAGATTTTTGGTGGATATTTGTTTGTTAAATACTTAATACATAAATAATGATGTTTGGAATTGGTACACAAGAAATTATTTTTATCATACTGATTGTTCTTCTATTCTTTGGAGGGAAGAAGATTCCGGAACTGATGAAAGGCATAGGTAAAGGTGTCCGCAGTTTTAAGGAAGGTATGAATGGGATTGAAAAAGAATTGGATGTGAAAGAAAACAATTCTTCCACAAAAAATGAATGAAAATGAGGAGAGACCATGCAGAAAACCGACATGACATTTTGGGAGCATCTGGATGTATTAAGAAATTCTTTGATTAAGATAGTATTAGCTGTTGTTATTTGTGGTTTAGTTGCTTTCTTTTTCAAAGATACGATGTTTGATGTCATTCTTGCTGCCAAGGACACAACTTTTGTTACCTATCGTTGGTTCAATGAAATATGCAGATTAATGCATCTTCAGACTATGGATCAGTTTTCTATAAAGCTGATAAATACAGGTCTTGCGGAACAGTTTATAATTCATATGAAAACCTCAGTCTGTGCAGGTTTCCTTTTGGCCTCTCCTTACGTCGTTTATCAACTTTTCCGGTTCATTTCTCCAGCATTGTATGACCGGGAACGGAAATATTCATTGGGAATAATAACCGGTGGATATATTATGTTTATCATAGGTGTCCTGTTCGGTTATTTTCTCATATTTCCATTGACCTTGCGCTTTTTGGGAACTTATCAGGTCAGTAGTGAAGTAGAAAACATGATTTCTATACAGTCTTATATTGGTACTTTTATGATGATGAATTTATTGATAGGAATAGTGTTTGAACTACCGGTACTATGTTGGCTTTTGGGTCGTTTGGGCTTGTTGGATTCTACTATTATGCGCCGTTTCCGCAAACATGCAATAGTGGCTATTCTTATTATTGCTGCCATTATAACACCCACATCAGATATATTCACACTTATGCTGGTTGCATTGCCAATTTGGTTGTTGTATGAAATAAGCATTTATGTTGTAAAGGATAAATCATATCACTCGAATGAGCAGTTTGTTACGTAAAAAAATATTTCTGTGTTATATTATCATAACAGCTATAGTTCTATTTCTGACTGTTGTTATGGTCAACGAGCGTTTCCGCTTTCGAAGGTTTGAGGGCGTTATAAATGAAACGAATTATGCCCGTGAAAATATTCATAAAGCTCATTTGTATATTACCAGGTTGGCAACTTTAGGCGAATCGGTTATTGCATGGGATGAATCAGATTATAACAGATACCATTATCAGCGTCTTAAAACAGACAGTATTCTGCTTGAACTAAAATCCGGGTGTGGAAATTTCTTACGTCCTATTCAGATAGACTCTTTACGGGTGCTGCTTGAGACGAAAGAGACACACCTGTTCAGGATAATGAAAGCAGTCCAATCCTGGGTGGAGTCTGACAGTCTTCTTGCTAATGAATTACCTGCATTAGCCACCCAAACGGTCAGGATTAAGACAATAACACAGAAAAAGAAAGGAATTGCCGGATTATTTGGGAAAAAAGAAACGGTACAAGTTCCATATATTACAAATGAAATACAGGACTTTAATAAAAGATTGACTTCTGCTAGAGATTTGCGAAACAATCAGATGGAAATTTATGTGGACAGCTTACGTTTACAGAATAGACTATTAAACCATAAGTTATATGATTTTGTTTCTTCTCTTGATAACCAAATACAGCAATCATTTACAGAACAATATCAGGAAATAACGGAGACAAGATGGAAATCTTTCCGACTGTTTGCTATAGTGATAAGTATTGTTATCGTTCTGTTTGTTATTTCTTTTTTCATTATACTATCTGATTTACGTAAGGAAGAAAAGATAAAAGTTAAACTACAGCAATCTGTTCAGGAAAATGAGGATTTGCTTGAAATGCGCAAAAGAATAATTCTGACTGTTTCTCACGATATACGTGGTCCTCTCGGTAATATTCATAACTGTGCTGATTTGGCTTCCCAAACACGGGAGAAAAAGAAACGTGAACCATATTTGGAGGATATACGTCATTCCTGTCATCATATCCTGCATTTGGTTAATGACCTGATGGATGCCTATCGGATCAATGAAGCCGGTGATTTGCGTAACGATACGCCATTTTATCTTGACCGTTTCCTGCAACGCATCTCAGACGAGTTTTCCCGCAAGGCTGTTGCAAAGGCCTTATATCTTCAATCTGAACATCAAAATTCATCTTTTGTTGTAAAGGGTGATGCTGATAAACTGGAGCAGGTGCTTGCCAATTTACTGACCAATGCTATCAAGTTTACTCCATCAGGAACCATAAGTTTTTATTCAAAATATTTGGAAGGAAAACTGCACATTGAAATCAGAGATACCGGTATCGGAATGGATGAGGAAACGCAGAAAAGAATATTTGCTCCGTTTGAACGTGCTGCACAGAATGTAAATTCGGAAGGTTTCGGCTTGGGCCTTTTTCTGACAAAGGGACTGGTCAAAGTCCTGAATGGTATTATAACTGTGGAAAGCGCACCGGGAAAGGGAAGCATTTTCAGGCTTGAGATTCCTTTACCTGAAACGGATGAACTTGTGGAAGAGGACAAGCCTGATAGTGATTCAATAACTATTTTACCGAAGAATGTGCTTGTTGTGGATGATGATCCTATATTGTTAAAAATAGCGGAGGACATGCTTGGACGTAAGGGAGTTTCCTGCACAACCTGTATGAATTTTCAGGAAGTCGTGGCTGCTCTTGGGAAATCGGATTATGATATTGTGTTGACAGATCTACAAATGCCAGATACCGACGGGTTCGCTCTGTTAAGATTACTCCGAAATTCAGATATTGGAAATTCAAAAACGATTCCGATAGCAGTCATGACAGCCCGTGGTGACAGCAATACAGATATTTATGAAAAAGAAGGGTTCGTAGGTTGTATTCATAAGCCGTTCAATATACATGCATTGCTGACTTTTTTATCATCCGTTATGTCTCAAGCAAAAGTATCAGATGCCGGTGAATTTGATTTTTCCCGTTTATTGGAAGGTACGGATGATAATATGCATATGTTATCTTTGGTTGTCGATGAATCCAGAAAGGAACTTGAGGACCTGGAATCAGCCTTGAAAGATGATAACCGTGAAGTTATGAGAAAAACAATCCATCGAATGATACCTGTATGGGAAATGCTAGGAAAGGAATACTTGTTGCGTGATTTTCAAGAACGGTTACATGATATGGACAGTAGTGATGAATTTATTTGTGAACATGCAATTCAGATTATAGAGTGGGTAAAGAAATTGATAGAAGAAACAGAAAAAGAATTAAGGAAATATGAGAATACTGATTGTTGAGGACAATATGATACTCTGTGGCTTGATTGAAAAATGGCTGCAGAAGGCTGGTTATGATGTATTGACGGCTATAGATGAACCTGGCGCACGTAGTATCCTGAAGAAAAACGAAATCAGTCTGGTATTGGGAGACGTGCGCCTGCCGGAAGGTGACGGTATCAGCCTTCTGGAATGGATGATACGTTCTAAGATGGAAGTTCCATTTATTGTCATGACAGATTATGCCTGTATTACGGATGCAGTCCGTGCTATCAAACTCGGTGCTAAGGATTATTTGCAAAAGCCTGTTCATCAAGAGCAACTGATAGAATTAGTACATAGTATACTTAAACAGCCTGTTATTGTACGTAAAGAGCGTTCTTTTGTTGAACGTACCAGTGAAGCTGCCAGAAAAGCCGCTTCACTGGCTCGTCGTGTGGCACCTTCAGAACTTTCAGTCCTGATACTTGGTCCGAGCGGAAGCGGTAAGGAAGTGATAGCCCAGATGATACATCGTTATAGTGACAGACGTGAGAAGCCTTTTGTTGCCGTCAATTGTGGAAGCATACCTAACGATTTGCAGGCTTCTGAATTTTTCGGTGCAGTCAAAGGAGCTTTTACAGGAGCTGTTGCTGATAGGAAAGGACATTTTGAGACGGCCAACGGAGGAACCTTATTCCTGGATGAAGTCGGTAATATGCCGTATTCCATGCAGATTCTTCTTCTGCGTGTCCTTCAGGAAAAGGAGTTTAATCCGGTAGGAAGTGATAAAGTGAAACATACGGATGTACGTATTATTTCTGCTACCAATGAGGATATGAAAAAAGCGGTGGAGGAAGGTCGCTTTCGTGAGGATTTGTATTATCGCCTTGCAGAACTCGAAATTGTTCAACCGCCATTAAAAGATTGCAAAGACGATATTCTTCCGCTTGCCGAATACTTCAGAAAAGAACATTCCGGTAGAATTCATGTCAAAAATGAGGGATTTACGGAAGGAGCCAAAACATGTATGTTGAATTATGACTGGCCGGGTAATGTGCGGGAATTGAACGCAAAGATCAAACGTGCGGTAATTGTTGCGGATAATGCATTATTGGATGTTTGTGACTTGGGACTGGACAATGTAGATTGTAGTGACAATCCGGATATTCGTATCATTCAGGAAAAGGAAAGGATACGAAATCTGCTTGATAAAAATCATGGTAATGTCAGCAAGACAGCAGCGGAACTCGGTTGCAGTCGTACAGCCCTGTATAAGAAAATGAAGAAACTTGGTCTGAAGTAATCTTTATTCTTTAAGGCGGTATACCAGTCTGCATACATTGTTTCGGAATGTTTTGGACTCACGTAAAGTCCATTGTCCGAATTGAATCTTTCCGGTTATGCTTTTCCCATTTTTGTATGATATTGGAAGCAGGTAAATGACCAGTTCATCTGCGAGTCGGAAGAGAAATACTCCACCGGCATATTCGGCACTTTTTTCGTCCTGTACTTTCATAAAGAAGGTACAGTTATTGTCTCGTCTCTCTTTTGCATCCATCAAGTCAAGCATACCGTAATGCGGATACATGTTGAATGTAGCCCGCTCTTCCCAATAAGGGAAGCCGTTCCGGTCTGTCCTGAGCCATTCCATCAGTATCTCATTTTTGTCCGGCAGGAAACCGTCCAATGTGACGGGCATAATAATCTGAACTTTTGCCATACCTCTGCTATTAAAAATAAAAGCATGAAACCCATGCTGTTTTTAAACTGAGGCTCTGGCAAGCCCAAAACGAAAAACATGCATGGGCTCACGCTATAGGGTACAGCATAAGCCTCACGCAATAATCTTCGTTTTTGAAATTTTGCCAGATTTCAGTTTAAGACACTTGCGACTTATGTATATAATCGACGGAAAACATCCCGTAATCCGCCGTTATGTTCTATTTCAAGTTCAAAGATAAGGAATGTTCCCTGAAAATCAAACTGATTCAGGATTTATTTGTCATTCTGTATCTATTCAGCTTTTCTTTTCTCCTCTTCTGCATTTTCTATTCCCAGCCGTTCACATAGTTCCGGGTCGTTCTTTATACGTTCCATCTCATCGTTAATGATAGCCTGGGCATCCGCCTTTATCTGGTCATAATTACGCTGTATCTGCTGGAGCATGATGTCATTCCCTTCACTGTCCTTGAACGTGTTGATAACCGGGATTTTTTTATAAGCCTTTTCTTCCGCACTTACTTTGGCATGGTCCACGATAATTTCCGCATGGAAAATCTTTTGGTCGATTTTCTCACCGAAATTGTCCGACACGGAACCGACAAACGTACCCTGTGAAAGATTGGAAATCTTGGATGCAGGAATCAGGGAGTCCAGCTGGGTATTGATTGATGTGGAAACATCCTGACGGTTGATGGATATGGACTGCCGTTTTTGTAGAATCTTACCGAAGCGTTCGGAAAGTGTCTTGGCCGTTTCACCGACCACCTGTCCACTGAATATGTTGCCGACTGTATTTTGAATCACCTTGCTCTCCTTTTCACCGTAGTCACGATTAAGCTGGCTGAAGTCCTGAAATCCCAAACAGACCGCCACCTTGTTGGAACGTGCCGTTGCAATCAGGTTGTCCAGTCCTCGGAAATAGATGGTTGGAAGCTCATCTATAATGACCGTGCTTTTAAGTTGCCCTTTCTTGTTTATCAGTTTGACGATTCTGGAATTATACAGTCCGAGCGCAGCGGAATAGATGTTCTGGCGGTCCGGATTATTGCCCACACAAAGGATTTTAGGCTCTTTCGGATTATTGATATCCAGAGAAAAATCATTGCCTGTCATGACCCAGTACAGCTGTGGAGAAATCATTCTGGTAAGCGGAATTTTCGCGGAAGCTATCTGGCCTTGCAACTGATCCTGTGCCCCACCTTTCCATGCATCCATGAAAGGGGAGAGGTAATTCTCTAACTCAGGATAGGATGTCAGGATGGTAAACAAATCAGAGTAAGGTTTATTCAGCAGTTCCACGGCATGAGGAAAACTGCAATAGATACCGTTTTTGTATATTTTCAAATACCAGATTATAGCTGCCAGCAGGATAATCGGAGACTCTACAAAGAAGTCACCCTGTTTTTCAATATCGGGTAAGTCAAGGGCATTGCTGCCCCCTTCTCCCCTAAGAACCGTACGTGAGAGTTTCCCCTCATACGGCTCAAGCAACTCAATATTTCTATTTGTTGTTAGAAATCGGCTCATACTTTCAACATTTTCGTTTATTTCGCTTGTAGCAGTTGTTGTGGACAAGTTGCCGTACAATCGAACCACCAACAGATATTTCGTTGACGTTCCATGCTTTTGTACAGTCTATTTCCTTGCCACATAACGGACAAATCCGGTTCTGCTTGTTCCATAAATATAAGAGAGACTTACGTCCTTTGAGAGATTCCAGCATTTGTTGCTCCTTACGCTGAGAGAAATAATCATCGTATTCCGGGTCAAAAGGATTTGCCTCTCCCTTGACTTGCTTGTACGGAGTATAATGTATATCCGACAATCTTTTAAGGGTCAGGTAGTTCACTTTCATACTTTTCGTTTCATATTTCCACGCAAACGTCCATTTGCGTCCCCGAATTTCATGCCAATACCTGTCTGCGACCCAAGACTTGCGTTTCTTAGGGTGACGACGTAAGGCCCATTTCTTCGTGAGATTATAAATGTGGTAGTCGCAACCATGAAAAGCATCGGTCGATGCACCATATCGGTAATAGTTACCCCATCCTGTGATTACAGGATTGAGCATTCGTATCAGCGATTCCTGCTTACACATCTTATGTCCTTTGACTATGTCACTGATTTTTGCCCTAAAGCGTTTCTGTGCGTCTTTGGACGGAGATGTGTATAGCTTTTTGCCGAACTTCCTTACATTGAAACCCAAGAAATCAAATCCGTCATATATGTTCGTAATAGTAGTTTTCTCTTCGGATAAGGTAAGACCTCTTTCTTTGAGAAATTCTATCACTATTGGTTTGACTTCGTTTTCCAATAGTTCCTTATCTCGGCCTGTGATTATAAAGTCGTCAGCATAGCGAATAAGATTTACCTTGTAATGGAATGTCTTGTTGTTACGCCATAGTCTTTTGAATCTTTTAGCCAAGAGCGGCTGAAGCCCGTCAAGTACCATGTTTGCAAGTGTCGGTGATATGATACCTCCTTGTGGCGTACCCTCTTCTGTCGGGAATAGTTTTCCGTTGAACACAGCTCCACATTTCAACCATTTTCTGAGTATTGTCTTATCCATAGGGATATTCTCAATGAGCCAGTCGTGGCTGATGTGGTCGAAACAGCCTTTTATATCTCCCTCCAAAATCCATTCGGGAGAATGTTGGCGGTTTAAAACCGTATCAATCTGACGGATTGCGTCCATTGTCCTGCGCTTCTTTCGGAAGCCGTAGGAGAAACGGTCGCCTGTCGTTTCGGCTATCGGTTCCAATGCCATGAGATATAAAGCCTGCATCGCCCTGTCTTTCATGGTCGGTATTCCCAACGGTCGGAGTTTACCGTTCTTTTTCTTGATGTGAACCCTACGGAGTGGCTGCGGATTGTAGCCACGGCGTTTCAGTTCACTGATTGCTTTGTACTTGCGCTTGGGAGAGTCCCAAAGCTGTTTATCTACTCCAGACGTTTTCTTCCCTTTGTTGGAAGTAACCCTCTTTACAGCCAATGCCTTGGCGTAAAAAGAGTGAGTGAGCATCCATTGCAAGGCTTTCACCTTGTTATGTCTGCCTTCTTTCTGAGCCTTTACAATACGCGCTTGAAGCTTTCGGACATAGGCTTCGCACTTGGACCAGTTCATACCGTCCCAAGTCAGATTCCTGTTGTCAGCAGGCGCACACGATGTCTTAGTTTCGTTCATTTGCTTTCCTCCTTTTGAAAGTTCTAAAAGTTATCTTGTAAAGAGTTACCATATACGGAAGTCTGCCCACTTTCGTGTCGGATGATGTTATCCACAATCAGCCCGTGATGTCGATTCAATCCGTATCCTCCCCATTACAGGGAGGCGTTCGCTTTCTCCGTTATCTCATACCTGCACCCCTTTCGGCTTGCCTTGCGGTTCGCTTACTCGCGTTGTTACGAGAGAGATACAGGCTTGCCCTGTTCCACGTAATTGACAAAAGGATAGTTTAGGTTCTGTCAAGTCCACCGGCAGTGCCATGTCCGTGTAACCCCAACATGGGCAGGGGTTATCCGACTGCTTACCTTTTGGTGAGAGCTAAAGTATCTTCCGCTCCTTCAAACCTCACGATGGCTAAAGACAGTTCACTTATGTTAACCATGCTATCCAGCCTCGCCACTCGGCAGTATGATACTAACCGCCCTTGACGTTCCCTCACGGTTCAGTCTTGTCCTTTCGGAGAGTGTACTTTGTCCTATAAGCTTGGCACAACCCATCACTGGAGATGCACCTTATAGTAGGCTACCGCTGACGGAACAGCGGGTTAAATCATGCAACTAATATCACTGTTTAACAATCAATTACGCGACTTTACAGGTCACACCCAGGTCTTGTTCAAATTGAGCATAATCGTGTAGGCAGATTCGTAGGCATCCGAGATGTCCGCCATGAATTTCGGGTTGATGGGATTGCACCTGTGCGAACGTCGCGGATCATCGAAATTGATGACATAAAATTCCGGCTTCACTTTGTAATTCTGAGTGTGTTTAAGTAGATGGTTATAAGCAATTTCGGACAAATCTGGAAACTTATAATCGTAAATATACATGGCGAAGGATTTTTCAATCTGCTGTTTTATGTAGTTGTTTACCACTGCGTAGCTCTTACCCGAGCCGGGAGTTCCAAGCACGATGGACGCACGAAAAACATTTACAACATTAATCCATCCGTTCCATTCCCTGCCTTGATAGACGAACTTTGTCGGCAGGTTGACGGAATACTCGTTCTCCATGAGCCGTGTCTCCTGCATGAAACTCTCGTTGGCGGTATTGAATACATCTTCCATGAGGTTGTGTTTCAGCATCCGGCTTATCCACACGCCGGACATCAACAACAGGATATACCCGGCTGTAAGTGTTGCCGTGTACAAGGTGGCATTGACCATCGGACTGAACGGCAGGTCGAGCATCCACCAGTTCATGAAAAACAGCACCAATCCGGCAAGGAAAGAGGCATATATTTTCTGCCATGTCATCTTCTGATTCTTTACGCCTTTTGTTCCCAAACACGAGAGGGCAAGGAATATGACGGCAAATACTTTTGTGATGAGCAGGTTGCTGAAAAGCCCCGCTGTCCTCTGGAAATTCAGGAGTATCCTGTCGACTACCCCGATATTGATACCCATATCCACGAATGAACGGTAGCAGTACCAATAGACGTGGATGACAATAAACACGATGGATATGGCACGCATGAACTCCATGACCTTGGCCAGTCCCCTCAAATCATCTTCTTGTTGCATAATGAATATAGTTTTAATGGTTTATAAAATCTGTAATCAGGATATTCCGCGGGAACGGCGTTTCTTTTTCTTCTTGCGTTGCAGCCTGCGGGCAAGCGCCTCTTCCTGCGGGTCGGGACCGTTGGCGTCAATGCCGAAGATTCCGAAAGCCTGTTCGATGGAGCTTTCCATTTCGGAGGAGAAAACGCCTTGCCGATTAAGAGCAGGCATTGGCATATCCAAGTCAGGCATATTGGTCGGACTGTTAAACAGCCGCTCAAAAGCGTTTGCCGAAAACTCTTTTCCAAGTCGGGAACCGTTATATACCTCACGGTTCTTATGGTCGATGAAAGTTGCGCCATAGATACGTCCTTCATCATTTTCACGGAATACCACATCAATACCTTTCCCGGCGAGCAAACGGGTGAACTCCTCCTTGTTTCCACGGCATCCGTGCATGGCAAGCGCCACTTCGTTCCGTATCTTCGGTTGCCATTTCTTGTTCTTGTATTCACGGGCGTTGTACCCGATACGCTTTTCCAATCCCTCGTAGCCGTAGCGTTTTTCGATAAGAGAAGATTTGACGGGCGTACATATCGGCTTGCCACTATCATCGGTCATCGTATAGACAATTCCATTATAGGGTGTTCCTTCAAATTCGCCTTTTACTTGTTTCGCCTCGATATTGAAACAGGAGAGCAAGGCGCTGTACTCGCCGAAAGACTGGAAACGATAAGTGGAGAATACACTCTTGACGATATTGGAAACCTGCCGCTTCACATCACCATTTTGGTAGTCAGCCTTTTTCAGATACGGCTCCAATAGTTCCTTGCGCTTGTCATCCACCTGTTTCAACCCGAATTTCTTTTCCAGTTCCCGGCAGGCTTTCATCGAGCGGTTCCACTCGTAGGCGTCGTCTATCTTTTCACCTTTTTCGTTCACGCAGGTGGAAACGATATGGATATGCCTCCGGTCTATGTCCTCGTGCATATATACAATGTAAGGCTGGTTGCCATAGCCCATTCGCTGCATATACTCCCTGGCCAGTTCCGTGAATTGCAAATCCGTGAGCCGGTCGTCCAAAGAAGGGTTCAACGATATATGCAGGACTGGCTTTTCTGTATTCTTGTTGGCAAGCAGGTAGTTGTCAAACGCCCACAGGGTCTGTTGCATGACACGCTCCGTGTTCCCCGACACATTGGCAATCATGCGGTTCCCGTAAATGATGCGGGCTGTATTGTCGTTCACTTTCTGCTGGTTGTAGATGATTGCACCGTAGAGCGAAGCACCTCTGTTGATTTTAGCCACCATTTTCCTCCTCCTTCCGTTGTTTTATCAGATAGTTTTCTTCAAACTCACGGGTCAGCATGATAATCCGCTTGCTCAGCAACACTAAGTCTATTGTTGCTTTTTCCAGATTACGGAGCAGGACGAAAGCCCGTTTCTCCCCGAAATTTGTCTTTACGGCTTTCACCGTCTGGTTGTAGTTGTTGCCGATACTCTGGAATTGGTGGTAGAAATTGGTCAGGCGGATATAATAATCCATCGTCGCCTTGTCTATTCTCACCACCTTGATTTCCTTGCCGAAAATCATTGTCTTGATAAACTTGGAGCGTTCTTTCAATCCTGATTTTTGGAATTGAATATCAAAACGTCCGTTCTCTTCCGAGTTCAACCGTACCACATAACGATGCACGGCAGGGTCGGATTTTGGTTTCCTGCCTGCGCTTTTTCTTGAGTTTTTCTTCTTGTTTTCTTCCATACGCATTGATATTTTCAGTTTCTAATCTTCCGGCCCCGGATTCACGACTTTGGAGTGAATCCTCCCCGAGCCGTCAGGCGAGTGGCAAGTTGTTTTGAGTGCCCGAATTTATTTCGGGTGCCTCAAAACACAACTTGCTATGTTCGCTTGAACATGAATTTTCCTTCCGTCAAATTGTGTTTGACCCTCCGGCCTCATTCTTCGGCTTCGGGAAAGCCCCGCAGCGGTGTCCGTTCCGTTGTCGGTGCAAAGTTACGGCGGTATATACTACTGTAAAATAGTGAGTTATATGTAACGTGATGACAAACGATGACACAGGTCGTCACCTCCCTTGAAACATGGTGCCGGTATGAAAAAATACCCTTTTATTTGCAGCGTGAACGGATGAAACCGCACTTCCGATAATGGTATAATGGTCATATTGTTTGATGCTTCCGTTATCGGTCCGGATAGTGGAAGCAATGTCGGATATGACAGTTATCGGAATGTCATGACCAACAGACCGACCATTAACGGAAAGATGCTATAACGGATAAGTTACCGGTCGGAATAACGGATGAAGCATATCGTGGTCGGTTGGAAGGAAGCGTTCACGGATTGACGGATGAAACAGATATATATTCAATAACCCATTAAAAGAAAAGATTATGAGCAAAGAGCCTTTATTCGTTGCAGTCAGCAACCAAAAGGGAGGGGTCGGGAAATCGGCCTTGACGGTAGTGCTTTCCAGCTACCTCCATTTCGAGAAAAACCTGAACGTGGCAATCATTGATTGTGATTCTCCACAGCACAGCCTCGTGCGCATGAGAGAACGGGATAAAAAAGCCATTGCCAACAGTGCCTATTTTCAACAATTGTTACAGCAGCAATGGAATCGCGTACCAAAGAAAGCTTATCCGATTGTCGGGTCTACTTCGGAAAAGGCAAGGGAAGCCGCGGACGAGCTTGCCGCAAGCGGTGACTATGATCTGATTTTTGTGGATTTGCCCGGAACAGTGGAATCCACGGGGGTGTTCCGCACCATCGTCAATATGGATTATGTCCTGACTCCCACCACTCCCGATCTTATCATCATGCAGAGCACGCTCGCTTTTTCCACGACGGTTCTTGATTATGTCAAGAACACGAAAGATGTGCCGCTCAAGGATATTCTCTTCTTCTGGAACAAGTTGAAAAAACGTACCAACGTGGAAATTTACAAATCCTATGCAGAGGTCATGAGGGAACTGCATCTGACTGTCCTTGACACCAAACTTCCCGATTTATGCCGTTACGAGAAGGAAATCACACATGCAAAACGTGATTTTTTCCGCTGCACCCTGCTGCCTCCGCCTCCCAAGCAATTGGAAGGAAGCGGTCTGAAGGAACTGGCGGAGGAGCTTATTGTCAAACTTAAATTGGAACACGCATGACAAAGAAAAAGGTGGAAGTGAATGAGGATATCCTCAAGAATATCATTGTCGGGGATATTCCTGTATTCGGCAGGGCGCAACCCATGAACGAGAATACGGAACAACCCGGACAGGAATCCGTACCCGTCAAAAATACGGGACCGGCTCCAGCTACGGAACCGGTTGAGATACAGTCTGAGAAAACGTCCCCTGTAAAACCTCGAAAAAAGAAAGATGAAGCGGGTAGCTATAGAGACAAGTATCTGGTAAACATTCCGGCATCTAACCGTTCCCATGTCTATATAAATCGCGAGGTGGCCGAATGTATCAAGCGCATCCTTCCGGTCATTGCCCCGGACATGAGCATATCGGGGTATATAAGCAATATCCTCGTTGACCATATCCAGCAGCATTGGGAGGAAATCAGCGAATTGTATAACAAAGAATATTACAAACCATTAAAACCATTTTAGTCATGACACAGATTATCTTTCACATTGCGGCCATTGCCTGCATCGTTTACACATTTTGCCGTTTCGGATTGTTCATTCACAAAAGAATGCGCAAGAACAAAAACATCGGAAAGCACGTCCACGTTCCTCCGCCCGAAACTTCCGGCAAAGCGGAACCGGATACCTGGGAAGACACCGCTTGTACATCTGCCTTAAAGGATGTCATCAACACGTCTTCAATTCAAATCGTTGAAGATCCATCGTATCGAACGACATATCTGGTAAATCACCCTATAGGTAATCGAATCCAGGTTTACATAAACAGGGACAGCTATGCCTACATCAAACGTTTTTTGGCAGTTGTCGCTCCGGAGACATCCATGTCAGGATATGTAAGCACAATCATTGATGAGCATCTGACAAAATATGAGGATGAGATGTCTGAATTATACACGGAAGCCATAAATAAACCCCTGTAGCCATGGAAGCAAAAATTTATTTCACGATAAAACTCGTGTGTGCGGTTTTCATATTCCGGCAACTGTGGATATTCATCTTCAATCGGGAAATGTATGGCATTTGGGAGAAAGCCTACCGCTTGATGCGCATAGTCCGCATCAATCTATGGAAATACCGGAAGAAACGTTCGGAACAAAAAGCGCGTGAGGCCAATAAAAAGGCAAGGCGAAGGGAAAAGACCGACGCACACAACAGGCATACGGCACAGCCGTCTTCTGCTGTTACTGAAGATGTAATCGGCAAGACAAAAATTGTCTATCTCGAAGACCCGGAAGTGGCGAGAAAAACTCCGACACGTTCCGAACCTATGGAAAAAGAGTCGATAGAGGAGGATGAGGAAATCGGTCCGGATGATGTAATACAGGAAGAAAAAGGTCTCACCAAAGAGGAAAAAGAAGAATTGATGGCTCCTGTGGATGCTGAACCTGACCCGGATTTTGACACAGCCATGACCTTTGAGGATATAAACAATGTGGCAGAGGTGCTGATATCTGAAAATCCGGATGAAGAGAAAGCCATACGTGCAGCCACTACCATACATCACAAGATGCACGATACGGTTATACTATCTTTTCTCACGGACAAGTTGAGTAATCAGGAAAAGGTAAACCGCCTGGTCAGCGAATGTCTGGATGAATCGGGCAGACCGTTGGCAAAACGAAAGACCGCATCCAAGAAGGTGGAGGCTTTCAACATAGATAAATTCGTTTAATTGTTTCTTTTTGCTGTCATAGTTTTTGAAGGCATGTCGATGTGATATCGGTGTGCCTTTTCATTTTCAGAGAATATCATCGGATAAAATTCAAATAATCATATCGTTATCATAATGGCAGGATTCGTACCTTTGCAAAAAATGAATGATTATGGCAGTGACAAAAGCGATATTGGAGAAATGGATGGTGGAGCAGAAACGCCACCGCCTTTTCGACAAACAGGTGCAGATGGCCCGTGAACTGGGATTGAACCCTGGCAAGCTCGGAAAGATAGATAACCACAAGCAGGATCACGAAAAGAAAAGCCAAAAAGCGACAAGAAAAAGATGAGTCCTACAAAATGTTCTTCCCGTTTCCGAATACTGCTGTTCCCCGTTACGGCGGGCAATTACCACTTGCAACCCCAAACTGAACCCGAAGCCGAGCATATAAATCGCCAAGAACCATATTCCGGCAATGGCGGATGCGCCCAGTTCCACATCACCCACATGCCCCAAGAACAAGGCATCGGTAATATTTATCAGTTGTTCGATAAGGATGCTCATCATTACAGGAAAAGCGATGAGCCAAATTTTCTTATAGGTATAATCCATTTGTTCAAACCAATATGATACAATAAGCCATGCCGCTTGGACAGCACAACAATCTTGTAGATTTACAATTAGGGATAATGACAAGGCAGTAATAGACAAACTTAAACGATAAGCCTGTCTATTGCTGAATAGCGTTAATCGAGGGCGCTATTCGCCCGGCGTAGCTATATGCACAACTGCCATTTCATATTGTTGAACAACTATTCTTTTTCTGTTAGGGCTACAAAGATAGCGTTTTTCCCTGAATTTGTATCTGTAAACTATCAATTAGCAGTTTTAGGAGAAACTATATTTTTGTGCTATACCTATTATATAATATGCAAATCAGCCCCCCGGAAAGAAAGATAGCTGGCAGAATAAACCAATAGTTGTTACTTATCAGAAACTTGGCTATCCAAAAAGAAGGGAGAAATGAAAATACATATTGGGTACTATCTGTAATGACAAAAGGTATGATCAATCCCACCATAACCAAAGCAGATACTTTTGCAAGTGCCATACCTTCCACTTTATTCCCCGCGTATGCTAAAATAATCATAGCAGCCACAACGCTTAGTATTGTAGCCAATATGGATATGATAAATGTAGTCCATAATGACATATCTGATACGGAACAGAAAGAAAGCAGCACGAAAGAAACAATGGCTGCAAATAAAACAGGAATAATCAATCTTGATATAAGATAACCCTTCTTCCCAAGTGGGGTGATTGTGATATACCTGTTGATTTTCATATCTGTTTCATCCAATACCACCAAGACCGAAGCGAAGCAAATCATGTAAGGACACATAATTGCAAGGAATAAATCCAATATCGGATAATATAGACTGAAATCCTTTAGCATCGGATAATGCTGTACAATTAAGGGGAAAACAAACCTATATATTGCCGCTAATAGTAACGGAATACATATTATTGCAGATAACATACCATCTGAGAATATGTTTCTGATAAACATTTTGAAAGAAATAATATTCTGATTCATAATTATATCGTCATCATTTTTTTTACTGACAGACAAGAAAAAATATACATCGCAATGCACCAAATGCTTATTGCCATTAGAGATATGACACTGATATTTCCAGACATAAGTTCTATCAGACTTATACTTGGATGTAATAGCATAACTCCCGATTTATAGCCCATTGTATAAACAGATATGGGAGCTACGGATATTATTAAAGTGGGAACCATAATCAGCATAAAGTTATTCATGGTTGAAATGAAAGCGGAAAGTGATATTCCAACCAGTGTGAATAATGCTGAACCTAACATAATTCCAACAGCAAGATGTATGTAAGAATGTTCCATGCCTGAGAACAATGCGATGAGAACTCCACTTAGCAAAGAAATTAGTCCAATGGAAATTACCTTTGACAAAATGTATGCGTGTATCGATATGGGCGAAACAGCTAATGCCTGCATTACTTTTTCGCTTTTCTCGAATAATATGATTGCTCCCATAAACATTAATCCAATCAGCACGGGGTCTGAAAATATAAGGGTAGTTGTGCATAGTTCTTTCCACTGCATAGGAAGAATGCGCAATACAGCAATATACACCAGTGTAAATAGCGTATATAGGGCATAAAAACCATATTTGTATTGTTGCCGAATATCGCCAAAGTATAAACCTTTAAGTTTCATAGTAATTTCCTCCCTGTTATTTCTGAGAATATATGGTCTAATGTCGGCTCATTGCTATGTATTGACAATAAGGCATTAGCTTGAATCAGAGATTGCAGCTTTTTGTCTGTACTTATTTTGTCAAGTGCGATTGTAGTATTCAATTCTTGTTGATTCTCCAAATATGAATATGTCACTTCATTATAACGCCTTGACATGATAAGATTATGAGGAGTGTCCATAGCTTTAATGTTGCCATCGACAATAAATGCCACACGGTCACAAAGTTCGGTCGCATCGTGCATATTGTGAGTAGTCAGAATGATTGTCACTCCTTTATTTTTAAGCTCACGAATAATGTCTTTCATCACTTGGGAGTTTGAGGGGTCTAAACCTGATGTTGGCTCATCCAAAAATAACACTTTGGGTTGATGAATGATTGACCGGGCAAAGTTTAATCTGGATTTCATTCCTTTAGAAAAACCTGCCACTTTCTTGTTGGCATGTTGTGACAGTCCGACCATTTCTAATAGTTGTTCGGCAGGAATAAGCTTGCTGTCATATAAAGAGCCAAAGAATTTTAAGTTCTCCAATGCGGTGAATTTCTCATAAAAACTAGGAAATTCAAAATCGACACCAATACTCTCATAGAAATGGTCAGGCTTATTTCTAATTTCATTATTATTAATAGAAACACTCCCCTTATATTTAGGGAGCATACCTATTAATATCTTTTGAAGAGTGCTTTTTCCTGCTCCAGAAGGTCCTAAAAAGCCAAATATTTCTCCGCTTCTTACTTGAAAATTCATATTCTCAATAAATGGTAGTTGAGAATAACTAAACGATAAGTTTTTTACTGTAATCATAATTTTTAATTTTTATATTTTATGACTAAATTAGTCTATATGGTCATATTGTGAATTCAGAGCATCGCCATGTAGCATATTTGCACATAGTCAGTTGATATTATATAATCTTATTGTGTTGGATTAGTCTTTAAGTAGTTGCTTTACTATTCCCCTAACTATAAACTTGAAAACTTCATTGTAAATATCTGTTCCAATTGTTTTCTCGTTTAGAATAGTCAAGAATGCAGCTCTTAAAGCCCCTGCAAATACCTTTGTGTCAATTGATTTACTTTCTGGAATAAATTTCAGCACTTCGTTTGCCAGCATGACATCATCATCTACGTGTTGTGAAAGTACTTCTTGAGGGAGCTTTCTACTTAGATATTCCACGTCACTATTCACAAAGACAGATACAAAGTATGGCTTGTTGTTGATTAGCAAGTCAGATATAATATCTGTCAATGTATCAACCGTAATATTATCGGTATGCTTATTTATGGCATTAAGAAATTCTTTTTCCAATTTCTTATGATAGTCTATTATTGTATCAAAAAAAAGAAGTTCTTTTGATGTATAGAATAGATAAAATGCTCCTTTAGAAATATTAGCATATTTAACAAGCTCATCTACAGAAGTTTTACGTACCCCTTGTTGCTGGATAAATAGCAAAGCTCCTTCTTTGAGTTTATCCTTTATAAGCTTCCTTTCGTTGTCATCAAATGCTTTTGCCATACCGTGTGACTATTTTATTATTATTGGTCACTGCAAACATAAGCGTTATTTTTGAATTGACAAAGAAATATCAGTTTATTTTTCCCCAGAAAGTTACTTCATATCAACTTGCAGTTATATCTTTCGACACAAATTAGTCAGTGTAAAGTCCAATGTGATTGCCCGCAGGGTCAGCAAATACGGCAAAATACCATTTCCCATCGGCTTGAATTTTAGTCTTGGGATAACTATGCTGCCACCTTGCTTCATTACTTGCCGGATTGACCTGTCAATGTCTTCACAGTTAAAGTGAATTAATACACCATGCTCTGAGGGTTTGAAGTTCGGTGCATAAGATATAGTACCTACCGTTTGTCCGTCCTGCACGAAACAAGCCATTTTCTCGTTATTATATTCGGCTACCATAAGTTCAACTCCCAAGATTGTTTGATAGAAATTTACTGATTGGTAGAAGTAGGTAACGGGAATTTCAAAGAATGCGATTAAATTTTTCACGTTCTTTTTCTTTTAGTTGCTATTTTGTCCTGCGCTAAGACAGTGCAAAATTACGATTGGCATAAGGAACTGGATAGAACGAAGGGGACATTTTAGAGGGTGCAACTTCACACGTTGTTGCCCCCTCCCTGTTGTTAACTTTCACTGACAGTGAAAGTTTTAGATTTTCTTTCCGATATAAAATACATAGCCATAAAAGCCTTTATACTTATTGTATAATGCTTCTTCAAGATGCTGAAACTCTATGATTTTCTTTACGGTTTCATTATGGGGATATTTTTTCAGCATTAGTTTACGGGCTTCACTCAAAGGCTGATAGTAATGTTCCGTCCAGCATTTTTCCGGCAACACAAATGAAGCAACTGGGAGATAGCCAGCTCTCTGCATTTGTGCGACTTTAACAGGAATTGTATCTATCTCTTGATACCCCTGCATCCAAAAATCGTGTATTTCAGCCGGACGCTTTTCTGTAAACCATGAACTTTCCGAAACTGCAATATACCCATTAGGTTTCAAATAATCACGCCATTCATTTATACCTCTCTCAAAGCCGATATTATAAATAGCACCTTCCGACCATATCAAGTCTAAAGATTCTTTTTCAAAAGGTAGATTGTCCATTGAGCCGACAATCCCCTTTACTCTATTTTGCAAATTCAGCTTTAAGGCATCAAGATTAAACTTGTCAATAAACCCTGAAAAGAAATCAAGTCCTGTAATAGTTCCTGATACATTTTGTGCCAAAACCATAGTTTGACCTCCCGTTCCACAACCAATGTCTGCAATCTGCGCAGTATCACTCAGATTATCAATGAAACTTAAAGCCTTTAATGTAACATCAGGACTTCCCGGACCTTGCCTTTTTGTATTAAGAAAAAAATCACAAATTAAATTTACATCAAACCCGTAAATTGTGTTGTTATTGTTATTCATTTTTATTGTATATATTGTGTACAGGGAAAATATGATGATACCTTACCTATACACAGATTAAAATTATAATATAAGCACACGAAAATAGCCCCCGAAAAGAATTATCCGAGAGTAAACGTAACCATTCTATTTTCCGCCACGACAATTTTATCGGCTGTTTTTCAGCCGATAAAATAAAAATGTCCGTAAGAAAATATTTTTGTTTTAACATTCCGATTGATAAAAACATGGCAGAAGGGCTTTTTTGTCGCAGTCCTTACCATGAAGAATACATTCAAACAAGTGCTTCAGGTAATCCTGAGGATCTATGTCATTAAGTTTACAGCTTTCTATCAGAGAGAAGATGAATGCCGAGTTTCCTGCTGCATCCTCACTGCCGATGTTCATACAGTTCTTGAGCAGCAGCTTTACAGGTTTCATCCTTTGCTCACAGAGGTTGTTCGATATTTCCGCTGCACCGTCCTTGAGGATATTTTTCAAGGATTTCCACTGGTTTATCGTATAGTTCACAGCCTTTCTCATCAGTTCGTTTGCCATGAGTTTGGTATCCTGCATCATCATGACCACCTTATGATGGATACGTTCAAGAATAGGTCTCGTAAGCTTAAGTCTTTTTTCCTTAATCTGCTCACCGCTGAGTTTCATTGTGCGGAACAAGTCTTCATTTCTGAACATATCACCGATAGGGTCTATTATATCCATCGCAGTTCTGTCTGATGGCAAGGCATCGACCCACAACCTCCTGCAGTGTGTCCAGCAGCCTATATGAAGCACCTTTGAGTCTTCTCCGTCGAACATCCTGTAAACCGTATATCCGTCTGTAGATACAGATCCCATAAAATGTTCAAGGAAGGTCTTTGCTACATCAGAGGCTCTGCTGCCGTTATTGTAATGATAGTAAACCAACTTGACATGCTTTGCAAAAAAAGCCCATAAATACTTTCTCCTGTAAGCCTTGCCTTCCGGTGTTTCAACTCCGACAAGTTCGGTCGTCTCGTCAACCATAAGGTATTTTGCCTGTTGTACAAACTCCTTGAAGACATCTTCCATAAACTCCCTAAGTCTGGAGATTCCGTTATGGATATAGCTGTTCAGCGTGGTGTTGCTTATGTGGATGCCTTCTCTTGCAAGCAGTCTTATCTGTCTGTTTTCAGGCATACTTAAGTCATATTTCAGACAAAGCAGACGGGCAAGCAAATCAGGGGAAAAGATTCCTCCAAGGTTTTTCAAGGGATGCTCCATCGTGTTAGTGAAAGTACCGTCTGCAAGCTTTACCCTTGCCACCTTGTACACATGTTCCACGTTATGAGCACGAACATGTTCTATAAACCTGTATTCCCACACATCAGCCATTCCGTTACGGTTCATAAGCCTTGCGCCATCCGGGAGTTGGTAATAGTCTTCTATCTCATGAACAATTACCTTACCCACCTTCAGTCTGGTCTTTTCTGCACGGGGAGCAGTTTCCTTTTTCCTTGAAGGTCTGCAGTCCTGTGCAGATACGTTACCGGAAGAGGTATTGCTGCCGGTACCGTTACCATCGGTCTTATTATCATCATCACCTTTCTTGCCAGAACCGTCGTACTCGGACTTCTCCATTGCAGACTTGTCAATGTTACGGTTGTTCAGCAGCCTTCTTTGTTCTGAGGTACGGCCGAAACGGTGTTTCCTGCTGCCCTCAAGCTGAAGCCTGAGATTGGATATCTCATTTGCCAGCATCATGTTCACCTCGTCTTTTGCCTCAAGCTGCTTTCTCATAAGTTCCATCTCTTTCCTGTAATGTTCAACCGTACTCAATTGCTTTTCGAGGGATTCTTTGAGGTCATTGATTGTATCAACCAGAGCCTTGGAGTTCTCTTTGTTGGATTCTTCAATAGCCTTAAGCCTCGCAATCAGTTCGTTTACTTGTTTGCGAAGTCCTGCCTTTTCCTCATTAGCCAGACCCAGCTGGCAGCAAAGTAACTCGTATGCCCTTTCATCAATCATGATATAAAGGTACGGAAAATCAGGCAGTTACGCAAACTTTTTATCGTTTGTTTTTGCATCATTTTGTTGATAATCAATGTATTAATATTAATCTTTCGGACTAACGTACATCTTGTCAACTACTATACTTTCAGTAAGATAGGCCATGTCCGACCATTGTATCCGGTAGCATTTGGAGACTTCATCAAACACAGGTTTCTTGAATCTCCCCATGACAGGACGTTTCTCGTAAAGCACATAAAATCCGCGTTCATAATGAAGTATTTTCACAACTTTTCGGTTCCTGGACATAAACATATATACATTGGATGCATCGCTCGGGTCAAGTGACATCTCTTCCCTTATACTCTCACACAGGCGGAAGATTCCTTTCCGCAAATCAACATTACCGTTAAACAGGTAATAGTTCAGGTTAGCACTCAGTCCAAGCATATCATCCTATCATTTTATTAAGCAACAGGCTCAAGTCAAGAACTGTGGTGTTTCTCAGGAACAGTGTGGCACCTGATGTCAATTGCAGCTTAACCCATCTTATAGGAGGTTCACCTTCAGGCTGTTTAACTTCCATCTTCACGGTTGGACTGTTGCAAGGCTTGCCGGTTATCCGGACTTTGGCAACCTTGGGCTGCTCAACCTGGACTGTCTTGCCTAACTTCTCGCTCCACAGCTGGTGACGCTGCCAGTTCATGAACTTGTCGTAATTTACTCCATAATCAGCACAGAACTCCCGAAGATCCTTGGTCTCGCTGCATAACTGGTAGAGGTCATATACCTCCTGGTAGTTTACTTTCTCTTTTGCCATAATCATTTTTGTTAAAGGTTACGGCGCAAAGATATGTCGGCTAACAACTTATGTCAAGGCGGAAAATAGAATGGTTACAGAGTAAACGTAAAGAACAATCTACATTAGAAATGCAGATTGCTTACAACACAATATCCGATTGGTTTGTTTTCTTCATGCGAGCGAAGGTAGTGAATTATTTTATGCCATGCAAATTCAGCTTTGAATTTAGGTCGAGTATGCCTGGGCATTTCAGCCCAAACCTACTCGACCCAATCGTAAAAAGTTTATTTTCAATGATTTGTGTTTGTAGAAATAGAATGGTATCTTTGAACTGAAGATAAAGGCAGACACAATCCCGACAAGGGAAGCCAAATGTCCTTTGAAAAAAGTACCTAATTCGTATCCATCAAAAGATTGAGGTACGCTAAAATATTGATTTTAAGACTTGTGAACTGCTCGATTCAAGTCCCGAGCGGAACCGAGGAAAGTGCCGCTTCCACAGCTTATAGAGCACATCTATTTCAAGCGGTTCAAGCGTGAGAAACCGGAAACGGTCAAGCCGCTGAAACAGATTCTGAAGGAAATGGAGACCAAGAAGAAGCTGCAAAAAGAGAAAAAGGAGGAACGGAGGAAACAGCGTGCCCTCTCTTCCGATTCCGCAGCAGAGTAAACAGCGTTCACATGACATGAAGCGAAGTCTGAAAGCCGTCCGGTTTTCAGGCTTCGCTTTTTTGGTGATTCGAACCAATTGTCGCTTTTTCATTCCTCATGAAGAGTGCCCGTTTTTATTTTCTGTTTTTCCCATCCTTCCCTGCCCAAAATCCTCTTTTTTATCGTTTGGAAAATCCTTGCTGATGTAACGTGATGACATACGATGACACGCATCGTAAGGTTTGTAAATCAATGAATTAAACGCTATATATTCGCTGTCGAAATGATTTTTTGTTTCACCAATTAAAATTTTCGACACATGAAAAAAAGATTCTTTTCGGCAGCTTTCATGCTGCTTGCGACAGTCGGGGCTTTCGCCCAGGGTAACGGTATCGGCGGCATTACGGAAGCCACCAACATGGTCACTTCCTACTTCGACCCCGGCACCAAGTTGATTTACGCCATCGGAGCCGTCGTCGGCCTGATCGGGGGCGTGAAGGTCTATTCCAAGTTCTCCTCGGGCGACCCTGACACCTCGAAGACCGCCGCGAGCTGGTTCGGCGCATGTATCTTCCTTATCGTGGCCGCTACCATCTTACGCTCATTCTTCCTGTAACATGGCGAAGTATCCGGTCAACAAGGGGATAGGCCGCAGCCCGGAGTTCAAAGGGCTCAAGAGTCAGTACCTGTTCATCTTCGCGGGCGGGCTGCTCGCCCTGTTCGTGGTGTTCGTCATCATGTACATGGTGGGTATCGACCAGTGGGTCTGCATCGGTTTCGGTGTCGTTTCCGCTTCGGTGCTTGTCTGGGCGACATTCCGAATGAACGCGAAGTACGGCGAATGGGGGCTTATGAAACTCCACGCGCTGCGTAGCCATCCCCGCTACATCATCAACCGGAGGAAGTTCCTTCGGTTGATTTCTCCAACCGCAAAAAAAGGAAAAGTATGAGAAATGTAATGAAAACAGCAACGCTGGAAAGCAAATTCCCGTTGCTCTCGGTGGAGCACGGATGCATCGTCAGCAAGGACGCGGACATTACCGTGGCTTACAAGGTGGAGCTGCCTGAACTCTTCACGCTCACGAAGGCGGAATACGAGGCCGTCCACTCGACCTGGGCGAAAGCGGTCAAGGTGCTGCCGAACTACAGCATCGTGCACAAGCAGGACTTCTTTATCGAGGAAAGCTACCGTCCCGACATTTGCAAGGACGACCTGAGTTTTCTCAGCCGCAGCTTCGAGCGGCATTTCAACGAACGCCCGTATTTGCAGCACACCTGCTACCTGTTCCTGACCAAGACGACTAAGGAACGCAACCGCACGACCAGCAGCTTCAACGCCCTCACGCGGAATTTCATCATCCCGAAGGAAATGACGGACAGGGAGACCATCACCCGTTTCATGGAGAGCTGTGAGCAGTTCGAGCGTATCGTCAACGACAGCGGTCTCCTTCGCATGACACGCCTGACGGATGAGGAAATCACGGGAACGGACACCTCTGCGGGAATCATCGAGAAATACTTCTCGCTCTCGCAGGAGGACACCGCCTGCTTGCAGGACCTGTCACTCGGTGCCGGGGAGATGAAGATAGGCGACAACTACCTCTGCCTGCACACCCTTTCCGACCCGGAGGACCTGCCCTCAAACGTGGCTACCGATTGCCGCTACGAACGGTTGTCCACCGACCGGAGCGACTGCCGCCTCTCCTTCGCCGCGCCGATAGGCATCCTGCTCACATGCAACCATGTCGTGAACCAGTACCTCTTCATCGACGATTCGGCGGAGAGCCTGCGCAAGTTCGAGCAGACCGCGAGGAACATGCACTCGCTTTCCCGTTACAGCCGTTCCAACCAGATCAACCGCGAATGGATCGAGGAATACCTGAACGAGGCGCACAGCAAGGGGCTGACTTCTATCCGGGCACACTGCAACGTCATGGCATGGAGCGACGACCGGGAGAAACTCAAACGCATCAAGAACGATGTCGGCAGCCAGCTGGCACTCATGGAGGCGAAGCCGCGCCACAACACGGTAGATGTCCCGACGCTGTTCTGGGCGGCGATACCCGGCAATGCCGGTGATTTCCCGTTCGAGGAGAGTTTCCACACCTTCATCGAGCAGGCGTTGTGCCTGTTCATCGGGGAAACGTCCTACAAGGATTCGCTATCGCCGTTCGGCATCCGCATGGTGGACCGGCTGACGGGCAAGCCCGTTCATCTGGATATTTCCGACCTGCCGATGAAGAACGGTACAATCACGAATAGGAATAAATTTATACTCGGACCCTCCGGTTCGGGCAAGTCTTTCTTCACCAACCACATGGTGCGCCAATATTATGAACAAGGGACCCACGTGCTTTTGGTGGATACCGGAAATTCCTATCAGGGACTGTGCAACCTTATCCACGCGAGGACACACGGCGAGGACGGCATCTACTTTACCTACAAGGAGGAAGACCCGATTGCCTTCAACCCTTTCTACGTGGAGGACGGCGTGTTCGACATCGAGAAAAAGGAATCCATCAAGACGCTCATCCTGACCCTTTGGAAACGTGACGACGAACCGCCCACGAGAGCCGAGGAGGTGGCACTGTCCAATGCCGTGAACCTCTTTTTGGCGAATATCCGCAAGGACAGGAGCATCAAGCCCTCCTTCAATAGTTTTTACGAGTTCATCCGTGACGAGTATCAGGACATCCTGAAGGAAAAGCGCACCCGCGAGAAGGATTTCGATGTATTCAACTTCCTGAACGTGCTTGAACCTTACTACCGGGGCGGCGAGTATGACTACCTTCTGAACAGCGACAAGCAGCTTGATTTACTCGGTAAACGTTTCATTGTATTTGAGTTAGACAATATCAAGGACAACAAGGTACTGTTCCCGATTGTGACCATCATCATCATGGAAACCTTCATCAACAAGATGAGGAAGTTGAAAGGTGTCCGTAAGATGATATTGCTGGAAGAAGCCTGGAAAGCCATCAGCAAGGAGGGCATGGCGGAATATCTGAAGTATCTCTTTAAGACCGTCAGAAAGTTCTTCGGCGAGGCCGTTGTCGTCACGCAGGAGGTCGAGGATATCATTTCGTCTCCTATTGTCAAAAGTACCATCATCAACAACAGCGACTGCAAGATTCTTCTTGACCAGCGCAAATACATGAACAAGTTCGACGAGATACAGGCGTTGCTCGGCCTGACCGACAAGGAACGTGCGCAGATCCTTTCCATCAACATGGCGAACAATCCTTCCAGAAAGTACAAGGAGGTCTGGATTGGTCTGGGAGGTACACAATCGGCGGTATATGCCACAGAAGTTTCACTTGAGGAATATTATTGCTACACGACTGAGGAAACGGAAAAGCTGGAACTGTTCCGTCTTTCCGAAAAGTTAGGTGGCAATATCGAGCTTGCCATCAAGCAGTTGTCGGAGAGCAAACGTGAGAAGAACATCTTATAAACCATCTAAAAATCACAAGTATGTATAGCGATTTGGAATCAGACCAGAGGAAACGCGAGGAAGTCATCTCGTCCCTTTATTGGTCATTGATGCAGAATTGGGACATTCCGAAATCCATTTATGACCATTACGGATTTACAGAGGATTACCGGCTGTTCCATCAACTTGAAGAGTTGGAGCCTGCCGAATACAAGCGGAAAAGAGAAACCGGTGAAGTTCCTGATATTCTGGAAGTGGATGCAAGGCTGACCCGCACAGTCGAAAAGGTCTTTGAGAGTTTGTGCGGTAAACCTCCTGCACCGTATCTCGACAAGATGAACGAGGAACTGGAGAAGTTGGGACAGATTGCCGCCTTGCCGGATTCCGTCCATGACATCCTCCATATCACTCCTGCCTTTCTCGTCAAGTACGGTATAGACAAAAATGCCTCTGCCACGGAACGCTCCTGTCAAGCGGAGAAAGCATATCGGGCACTGGATGCCAGGTTTGTGAAGATGACAGGACGCAGACCGTATGCCGATGAGCTTTTCGCTTCCCTCAGACAAAGGAAGGAAAAGACGCCGGAGGCGAAACGTCCGAAGCAGGTACACAAGCCTATCCTCCGCAACTCGCCGTCCAAAGGGCGAAAGATGGGACTTTGACATTCAACAGAATTTTATTCACCAATTAAAACAGTTACATCATGAAAAAGAAAATTCTCATGCTGTGTATGGGCTGTTTCTTCATCAGCCTTACAGCGAAAGCGCAATGGGTCGTGAGCGATCCCGGCAATCTTGCCCAGGGTATCATCAATGCCGCCAAGAATATCGTTCACACGTCTTCCACCGCGAGCAACATGCTCAACAATTTTCAGGAGACAGTGAAGATTTATAAACAGGGCAAGGAGTATTACGATGGACTCCGCAAGATCAAGAACCTTGTCCGCGATGCACGTAAGGTGCAGCAGACCATCCTCATGGTCGGCGACATCACGGATATCTACGTGAACAGTTTCGAGCGTATGCTCAGCGACCCTTATTTCACGCCGGAAGAGCTGAGTGCCATTGCAATCGGTTACACGAAGTTGCTGGAAGAGAGCGCACACCTGCTGAACGACCTGAAAACGGTGGTCAACGAGAACGGACTTTCGATGAACGACAAGGAGCGGATGGATATCATCGACCGCTGCTACACCGATATGCTGCAATATCGCAGCCTGGTGCAATATTACACCAACAAGAACATCGGCGTTTCCTACCTGCGTGCCAAGAAACGGAACGACCTGGACCGTGTGATGGCCCTTTACGGCTCACCGAATGAACGTTACTGGTAATCCCTAATCCGATTCACTTATGGTATTGTTGGCAATAAATTTCGACAACCTGCATCAGATCCTGCAAAACCTCTACACGGATATGATGCCGCTCTGCTCGCAGATGACGGGTGTGGCGAAAGGACTCGCGGGGCTTGGCGCCCTGTTTTACGTGGCCTACCGGGTATGGCAGTCTCTGGCAAGGGCGGAGCCCGTGGATGTCTTTCCCCTTCTCCGTCCGTTTGCGTTGGGGTTATGTATCATGTTTTTCCCGACCATCGTGCTGGGCACGCTGAACAGTGTCATGTCGCCTATCGTGAAAGGTACACATTCAATACTGGAGGCACAGACCTTCGACATGAACGAGTACCGTGCGCAGAAGGACAGGCTGGAGTTCGAGGCGATGAAGCGCAATCCCGAGACGGCCTATCTGGTCGACAAGGAGTCTTTCGACAACAAACTGGACGAATTGGGGGTTATGGACGCGATAGAGGCCTGCGGGATGTATGTAGACCGGGCAATGTACAACATGAAGAAGGCGGTTCAGAATTTCTTCCGCGAACTGCTGGAACTCATGTTCAACGCGGCCGCCCTTGTCATCGACACGCTGCGGACGTTCTTCCTGATTGTGCTTTCGATACTGGGACCGATTTCGTTCGCCCTGTCCTGCTGGGACGGTTTCCAGGCCTCGCTCAGCCAATGGTTCGTCCGTTATATCAGCATTTACCTGTGGCTCCCGGTGAGTGACCTCTTCAGCAGTGTGCTGGCACGGATACAGGTGTTGATGCTCCGGCAGGACATCGAACAGCTTTCCGACCCGAACTTCATCCCGGACGGCTCCAACGGGGTTTACATCACTTTTCTGATTATCGGTATCATCGGGTATTTCACCATCCCAACAGTGGCCAACTGGATTATCCAGGCAGGAGGCGGTGCAGGCAATTACGGCAAGAACGTGACCCAGACGGCATCCAAGACCGGTTCCGTGGTGGCAGGAGCCGGCGGTGCGGCGGTAGGCAACATCGCAGGAAGGCTCATCAAATAGTAATAACCATCTTAAAACGACATTGGAATGGAATTCAAATCATTAAAAAACATCGAGACCAGTTTCAGGCATTTGCGTCTGTTCGGTATCGTCTATCTCTGCGCGTGTACCCTGCTTGTGGGATATTCGGTGTGGAAGGCATACGGCTTTGCCGAGGCGCAGAGGCAGAAAATCTATGTGCTGGACGAGGGGAAGTCGCTCATGCTCGCCCTCTCGCAGGACCTGGAGCAGAACCGTCCCGTGGAGGCGAGGGAGCATGTCAGACGCTTCCATGAGCTATTTTTCTCGCTGGCTCCTGACAAGAGTGCGATAGAGGGCAATATCCAGCGTGCCATGTTCCTGAGCGACCGCTCTGCCTATGCCCATTACCGGGATCTGGCGGAACAGGGCTACTACAACCGGATCATCTCCGGCAACATGAGCCAGCGCATCGGGATTGACAGCGTGAAATGCGACTTCAACAGCTACCCGTATGAGGTAGTGACGTATGCCCGCCTTTCCATCATCCGGGAGAAGAGCGTGACGGAGCGCAGCCTCGTCACGCGGGGCAGGCTGCTCAATTCCACCCGCAGCGACAACAATCCGCACGGCTTCATCCTCGAAGCCTTCCGTGTGGTGGAAAACAGGGACATCAGAGTATATGACCGTTAAATTTTGAATGTATGAAAAAGATGCTTGTAAAAATCAGGGACTTGGCCGAAGAAAAACTGCGCGCTGCCTGCGCCGGGTTGAGTCCTGAAAAGAGAGTGATAACCATCGTCGTGCTGACCGTCCTGTTCGCGCTTGGGAATTTCTACATGATTTTCCGCGCCATATACGACATTGGACGGGAGGATGCCAAACGTGAGGTCATCGAGATAACCCCGCTGGATATCCCGGACTTTATTCAGGCGGACACCCTTACGGACAGTAAAATCCGCGAGATGGAAGAGTTTTTTAACCAGTTCAACAAAGAAGACAATGAGTAACGATGCAAACAAATTGAGACAGAGGCAGGAAATCAGGAAATACCTGGTCTTTGCCGGAATGTTCCTCCTGTTTGTCGGCTGCATGTGGCTGATTTTCGCGCCGTCCAAGGAGGAACGGCAGAGGGAGGAAAGGAATGCCGGTTTCAATTCCGAACTGCCCGACCCGAGAGGGGCAGGTATCGAGGCGGACAAGATTGCCGCCTACGAGCAGGCGGACATGAAACGCAGGCAGGAAGAGAAGATGCGCACGCTGGAGGATTTTTCCGCGCTTGCCGATGAAAACAGGCAGAATGAAACAAGCAGTCCTGTCGTGGAAATACCGCAGGAGCGGGAATCCGAAAGTGCATCATCCTATCGTGGCAGTGGAAACCGCAGGAATGGGGCCATATCTTCGTCCACATCCGCCTATAACGATATTAACGCCACGCTCGGCAGTTTCTATGAGGCACCGAGAGAAGACCCCGAAAAGGAGGCATTGAAAGCCGAGGTGGAGCAGTTGAAGCAGGCTGCCGCGGTACAGCAACCCGCACAGATGACCTACGAGGAGCAGGTAGCATTGCTGGAAAAATCTTACGAACTGGCCGCCAAATATACGCCGGGCAAGGATGGCGCAGGTACGGAAAAACGGGAAGAAACCGAACCTGCCGCCAACGGCAGGAAGGCAAGAGCCGTTCCCGTGGGACAGGTCTCCACACCGGTGGTGTCATCGCTTCCGCAACCCGTCAGTGATTCCGTACTGTTGGCACGGATGGCACAGACCGGATATGCTGGATTCCATACCGCCGTGGGAAAGACGGCTGACGGGCATACGAGGAATACCATCCGTGCCTGCGTGCATGGTGACCAGACCATAAGAAGCGGGCAGAGCGTTAGGTTAAGGCTTTTGGAACCGATGCGTGTCGGCAGGTATGTCCTTCCACGCAACTCCCTTGTCACGGGCGAGGGGCGCATACAAGGCGAAAGGCTCGGCATTGGAATCATACAGGTGGAGCACGACGGCATCATCATTCCCGTGGAGCTTGCCGTGTATGACAATGACGGACAGGAGGGCATCTTCATTCCCGGCTCGATGGAAGCGAATGCCGCCAAGGAGGTAGCGGCCAACTTGGGACAAAACCTTGGCACGAGCATATCCATCACCAACCAGTCAGCCGGAGACCAGCTGCTCTCCGAACTCGGCAGGGGTGCCATACAGGGAGTGTCGCAATACATATCCCGGAAGATGCGGGAGGAAAAAGTACACCTCAAATCCGGTTATACCCTGATGCTTTACCAGAACGATAATCAATAACCCATTAAAATTCACAAAGTATGAAAAAGATTTTTGTAATGTTTGCCCTCATGACGGGCGCAGTGAGTGCTTTTGCACAGAATGCAGCCGATTCTATATCGGCAGAAACAGGCAGAGTCACAATGACCAGGGAACTCTATCCCGGGCAGGAGGATGGCGACCTCTACCACGGTCTGACCCGGAAGCTCACCTTTGACAGGATGGTTCCCCCGTATGGGCTGGAAGTGACCTACGACAAGACCACGCACATCATTTTCCCCTCCGCCGTCCGCTATGTGGACCTCGGTTCCCCGAATCTTGTGGCGGGAAAGGCCGACGGTGCGGAGAATGTTATCCGCGTAAAGGCGGTGGTCAGGAATTTCCGTGACGAGACGAACATGTCGGTCATCACCGAAAGCGGCAGTTTCTACACGTTCAATGTCAAGTATGCGGACGAGCCGTTGTTGCTGAACATCGAGATGAAGGACTTCATCCATGACGGCAGCAAGGTGAACCGTCCGAACAACGCGCTTGACATATATCTAAAGGAACTGGGCAGTGAATCCCCCAAACTCGTGCAACTGATCAACAAGAGTATCCACAAAGAGAACAAACGCCATGTCAAGCACATCGGTAGCAAGGCTTTCGGCATCCAGTACCTCCTGCGCGGTATTTATACCCATAACGGGCTGCTCTATTTCCACACGCAGGTACGCAACCAGTCGAATGTGCCTTTCGAGGTGGATTTCGTGACGTTCAAGATTGTGGATAAGAAGGTAATGAAGCGTACAGCCATCCAGGAGCAGATTGTTTTTCCTCTCAGAGCCTATAACTATGCCACTTTGGTAGCTGGAAATAAGGACGAACGTACCATGTTCACTTTTGACAAGTTCACCATCCCTGCCGGTAAGGTGCTGGTCGTGGAACTGAACGAGAAAAGCGGCGGGCGTCACCAGTCGTTCACCGTGGAGAGCGAGGACATCGTGAGAGCCAAAGTGATCAACGAACTTAAAGTGAAGTAGCCATGCGTAAGGTCATCTATATGTTAGTAGCGGTCGTATCGCTTGCCCTGTTTTCAGGGCAGGCATACGCCCAACGCTGTCTCCCCGGCATGAAAGGCGTGGAGCTGCGGGGCGGATTTGCGGAAGGCTCGAAATCACCCTTGAACCATTATGCGGGATTCGCGGTATCGGGATATACCAAGAAAGCCAACCGCTGGATTGTCGGTGCGGAATACCTGTTGAAGAATTACGAGTACCGTAACGTGTCCGTTCCTCGTGCGCAGTTCACTGCCGAGGGTGGGTACTATCTGAAATTCCTGTCCGACCCTTCCAAAACACTGTTCCTTTCCATCGGCGGCTCGGCTTTGGCCGGTTACGAAACCGTGAATTGGGGGAATAAGATGTTGTATGACGGCTCGAAGTTGCTCGCCAAGGATGCCTTTATCTATGGCGGGGCGATAACACTGGAGCTTGAAACCTATGTCACGGACCGTATCGTGCTGCTTGCCAGCGTCCGGGAACGCGCCATGTGGGGAGGTTCATTATCCGTGTTCACTATGCAATTCGGGCTGGGCGTGAAATTTATCATCAATTAAAACATCACGGCTTATGAATATAGAAGATATAAGGAAGATTCCCATTACGGATTTTCTGGCACGGATGGGACATGAGCCGACGGCCCGGAAAGGGAATGAATGGTGGTATTCCGCCCCTTATCGGGAAGAACGGACACCGTCGTTCAGGGTGAATATTCTAAAGAATGTGTGGCAGGACTTCGGCATCGGGCGTGGCGGGGATATATTCTCGCTTGCAGGAGAAATCATTGGCAGCGGTGATTTCAAGTCGCAGGCTAAATTCATTTCGGAATCATTGGGTGGTATTGTTCCGGAAATAGTTTTCCGTCCGAAAGAAAAATGTTTCGACACCACACCTGGTGAAGAGAATTGCTTCGTGAATGTACGCATTGAGCCATTGAACAACAAAATCCTGCTCAATTATCTGAAAGAGCGTGGCATTTGCAGCGATGTGGCATTGCCGAACTGTGAGGAAGTCAGATATACCTTGCATGGCAAGCGGTACTTCTCCATCGGATTCAGGAACATCAGCGGTGGGTATGAGTTGCGCAGCCGCCTGTTCAAGGGCAGTATGTCGCCGAAGGACATATCGCTCATCGACAACGGTTCGGACACCTGTAACATTTTCGAGGGGTTCATTGACTATCTCTCATGGATGGTGCTCGGCCTGGGATGCGGCGATGACTACCTCGTGCTGAACTCGGTGGCTTTATTGGAACGCTCGTATGGTTTCCTTGACAAGTACGACCGGGTCAATTGTTACCTGGACCGTGACGAAGCGGGGCGAAGGACACTGGAAGCCCTCCGCAAACGCTACGGCAACAAGATAGAGGACTGTTCTTCCCTGTACAAGGGATTCAAGGATTTGAACGAATACCTGCAATATTGGGAAGGAATTATTGAACCATAGAAAAACCATTAAAATGACAATGAACATGAAAAAGAAAAATAAGATGAACGCGTTTGCCGCTATCTTTTCGGCAATGCTTGCGACTGTAGTAGCAATAGCCCTGGTATCCTGTGACAATGATTTGGATGTGCAGCAGGGATATCCCTTCACAGTGGAGACGATGCCAGTACCCAAACGTATCGTGAAAGGCGAGACCGTGGAAATACGGTGCGAACTCAAGCGTGAGGGCCGGTTCTCCGATGCACGGTACACCGTCCGTTATTTCCAGCCTGACGGCAAAGGCTCGCTCCGCATGGACGACGGGATGGTGTTGCTGCCCAACGACCGTTATCCGCTTGACAGGGAGGTGTTCCGGCTGTACTACACTTCCGAGTGCGAGGACCAACAGAGTATTGACATATATTTCGAGGACAACAGTGCCCCTGCACAATTATTCCTGCTTAGTTTTGATTTCAACAACGAGAAAAAGGATGACGCAGAAGATGATACGGGAGGAACCGGCAGAATTCCCCGAACCGGTGGGGAACTTGTGAAAAATCCTTTGGTGAACATTGAAACGGTTACGGTATGCGAGTGATTGTAGCGGCTATATGCCTGATTCTAACCTGTAACTGTCTGGCGGCTCATCCACGGGGAGGCGGTGGCTCGCCTCCCACTGCCACGGAAATCCCGGATTCGCTTTTCGAGCAGGCCATCGCCTGCATCAAGCGGTTCGAGGGTTGGCATGGAAAACATCTGCCTTATGTGGGCTGGGGTCACAAACTTTTGCCGGGAGAGACGTTCAGACCGGATATGAGCAAGGCACAGGCGGATTCATTGCTCAGAGCGGATTTGAGGAAACTGTGCAGGATGTGCAGCCGTTTCGGAAAGGATGCCCTTTTAGTCGCCACCTTGTCTTATAATGTGGGATATTACCGTGTGGTCGGCTATGGCAAGATACCCAAGAGCAGGCTTATTCAAAAGTTGGAAGCCGGGGACAGGGACATTTACAACGAGTATGTCTCATTCCGGTGCTACAAGGGGAAAGTGGTACCGAGCATTGAACGGAGAAGAAAAGTGGAATATATGCTACTGTTTAAGAAGTAAAAAAGAAGAGGGAGAATCATTCGGCATCAGACCGCCAGGTTCTCCCTCTTTTGTGATTTCAATGGAATCCATCCGTTCAGCCTACCGGTATGGCGTCCATGATTTCCGCTTCTTCTGGCAGGCGTGACAGCAATAGCTCCGCCATCGCCCCGTTCTGCGGAATCAAAGCCGGAAAGTCCGTCTTACCAGGTTTGTATATCTCCGTAGCGACATTGTAAAGATCCCAGGCGGTAATCTGTCCCTTTGTCATTACCAGCTTCAGCACCTCTTCCGTGAATACCGATATCTGCCCCTGATTCAAGGGATAGGTCTCCACGGTGGAGGAAAGGTTCTTGTCCGCGCTGTCGTGGGAAACACGCAATGCCGTCAACAGTCCTATATACATATATATTTCTTCCAAAGGGATAACTCTGCGTTTCAATCTCTGTATCCGTTCGATGTCCTCGTTCATGTTCACCTCGAAGTTTGCCATCCAGCCATCCACGGTGTCGAACAACTCTTCTGTAGTCACCTTTTTCTTTCCATAATTACATACGCTTCTTTCCGGAGAAAGGATGCACTGGTTATGGCAGATTTTCACACAAGGGCCTATGGCCGCCTGTACCCCGTCCTGGTGGTAGGCTACGACAAGCGTGGTCGTCAGCTCGTCGGTTTCCCAGTCCTTGATGCGGATGGTGGTGAAGATACGGCGGAGTATATGCGCTTCCACCGCCTTTTCCCCGTGGATTTGTTCCACTTGCGGGAGTATGCTCACGCCGGGTTGTGTCTTGTTCCTGTTTTGTGCGGCGAAGATTTCCTCCACCTCGTAGTCAAGGTTGTGCTTTTCACAGATATCCATCATGCGCTGGATGACCTGGTAATGGTAGATGCCCTGTACCGGATTGTTGTAAATGTCATTCTCCTTGTAGGTACGCTGTAATGTCTCGAAGTCCATCACTTCGATTCCGTTCTGCTGGAAATCAAACTGCTGTTGTCTTTCCAATACTGCCAGATTTGCCATAATCTTGAAGTTTATTAAGTTAATACTATGTTGATGTTACTTTTCCTTTTGTTCCGGTCAGGTATGTATCTGCCATCCGTGGAACGGTTCCAGTGTGACGGCAAAAGACCTGTCCGGTATTCCGTGATAAAGCAGGCCTCCCACGATGCCGGTTCTTCCATCGGGATAGCGTTGCGTGAAGCCGAACGAATACGGGGCATGGTCGTAGTAGAGCGATATTTCATTGGGATGGTCGGGATTCTTCTCCCAGCTTTCCAGCCTGTCCAGGCACTTCTGGAACGAGGTGTCGCCGATGGACTCGGCATAGCGCTTTACATTCTCGAAATGTTCTTCATTCAGGATTTTCATGACTTTTGCATTTTATCTGTTAAACACGTCCGGCTCCGGGAGCCGGTATTTTTATTTCTCGCCTGCCTGACTGTCCCGTGTCCGCATCCGGCAAGGTTTGGCGAAAGAAAATACCGCAGCAGCGGCGAGGATGATTTTCTTTCAGCCAACCCCGAAGGGACCTGACCTTGCAGGATACACAGGACACGGGGCTACCTTTGCAGGGTGGGAAATAAAATAATAGCCCCGTTGTTGCCTGTTTTGTCAGATACGATTCAATTTTTGCATGGATTCCATCTCAGAACGGATTTCATGTTCCAATGCCGTGTATTTTTCCTTTTTCATACGCAGTTTTTCACGAAACCCTACCAGCTGTTCATCTGTATTTTCATCAAAGAACAGGTTGTTTGTACGCTGGTATTGGATATACTCACGTTCTTTACGCTCCGCGATGGAGATTTGGGCTTTGGCTGCTGACAGTCTTGACAGTGAGGAGTTGAAATTGGTACGCAGTCCGGTACGTCTGTCATAATAGCTGTAATAGGTATTGATTTGCCTTTTGGGGTACAGGCATTGCAACCGGGCTTCACGCCAGCGGACTACCCAACGGTAACGCTTGTGCAGTTCCCTCGGAAGGTCATACGAATGAAGCCGGATTGGATTGCCGGCTTCATCCTTGCATTCGATGGAAATGAATACCCAGCGTTCAACCCGCAGTTCACGCTCGGCACGTGCCAGTTCCCTGGCATATTCCATCCAGTCGTCCATTCGTTCCTGTGCCATATCGAGAAAGGTCAGCTTTCGGTAATTGTTTCCAGAAATGTCAGGTAAGCGGCAATAGCCTTGTGGCAGCCGGAAAAATCAGGCGTGCGACAACCGCGTTTCTTGTAGAAACGAATGCTCCCGGACTTATTCAACCCGCATACATGACGGTTCAATGTCCCTTTGGTCCGTATATGGATTTCAAAGCCGTCCCGTTTGGTTATTTCAAGGAACATATTTGCCGGGATGTATTCCCCGTTCAGAAACTTTTGTTTCTCCTCGTCAAGTTCCTGTTGCCACTTCGCTTCCTCCAGCCTGCGTTTCTCCTCTTCCTGTTCTTTTTGCTCCTGCCGTCTTTGTTCCTGTTTCTTCCGGTACGCTTCACGGGCTTGCAGCAAAGGAACTGTGTCAAGTCCGAGTTCTTCAAAAACACGGATCGACAAAAGGGAGACATGGTTCCCGTTTTCCGCATCCTGAAGCATATTCGCAATCCAGTTTTTGCAATACTTGACAAGTTTTTCTTTTTGTTCCTCCCTTCCAAGCATTTCCCTGGAATACTGCCCGCAAGAGAAATAGATGTTTTCAACCTTGCAGACCACATGGAAATAATCATAGTTTTCATTCCCGTATTCGTTCTTGTCCGATAACGAGAGATAGATGTTTTCCGCATACGCTTCCAGTTCCATGTACGGAGCCACGACGGTATTTCCGTCAAACTTGTATTTCAATACTTTCGCTTTCATGATTCATTCTTGTTTTGACATTTCGAGTTGTCTCAGTTGGTTTGTATTCGCCTTGCCTGCCATGCCTGATGTGCAATAATGACCTCTTCGCGTTCTTGTTCCAGCAAAGTCTTCGTCTCCGGGGTATATCCGAGGAATTGGATGTATCCGCCATTATACCCTGTGAGTCTGCACCGCATTCCGGCCTGTTCTAATTTGTCAATCCGCTTTTGCGCGGTTTTGGCACTTGAATACTCTTTCGGCCAGAAATAATGCTCGCCTTGTGAGCCGTAATGGTCTTCCCCGAGTATCATCTCGCCGATATGCCTCCTGTGTTCGATGAAACCGAACCGTGCCGTACCCAATGCCTGCCGCAGGGCCTTGTGCGCCGTACCTTCGGGGTGCTTGAACACTTCCTGCTTCTCCTTTCCCTTGCAGGCGAGTTTCGGCAATTCCACCTTGTAAGGTTTCCGGTAGCTGCCTATGCCCAATGTCAGGTAGAAATTGGTGTGGAAATAGTCCGTCATGGCATTGCTGTCATCGAAGTTGTACGACATGACAAAGTCGCAGACATTCATCATCACCTCCTTCGCACGGTCTGTAAGGTCAGGATTCCACTCTATGTTGTAGTGGTTGATGGTGTCCTGCACCTTGCCGGATTCCTTGGTGAACGCCTCGAAGTCCGCGCTCATCAGCTTGATGTAAATGGAATTGTAATTCTCCCGTCTGACGGAGAACCTGTATCTGGGATAGGTTTCCTTGAGCCAGGTCCGCACCAGTTCCACAATCTCGGGAGCGTGCTGTCCCTTGTAATTGCGGCCTTTCCACCGGTATTCGTTATATACATACTCGGCATATTCCTTTGCCGTGGCCCCGGAATAGTCATATTCGTAGCCGGTGGTGTCAGCGGACATATTAGTGGAGTCCTTCCACACGTCATAAAGTTTTTCAAACTCGACGTTCACCTGCTGCATGACGGCAGTGTCACCACCCTTGTCCGGGTGGTGCTGCAATGCCAGACGGCGGTACTCTTTCTTCAAGTCCGCCAGACTGTGTATGTTCTGAAAATAAGTCATAACCGTAAGTTTTTATGCCCCTGCAAGGCGATTGATAAAATATTCCTGATAGTCGAGGTCGAGACCGAGATTGCTGCAAGCGAGTTCAATGTCGCCTTCCCTCAAATCATCCACATCCTGTAATTCGTGCAGGTATTGAAGTTCGGAATCCAGATACTCCTGCGCTTCTGTCTTGTCGCAACTGCATGAGTTGCAGATTAAGTCAATGATATTTTCTCCCATATTATTCATTGTTAGAGGTATGTTTGTTATAGACATTTCGCTTTCCGTCGTAATCCAGATTATACCACCATTTATCGGTAGCACCGGCAAATGTCTGTGAACTATTGTTGGAAAGATAATCCGTTTCTTTCAGTCCTGTAATGCCTTCCAAAGTCCTGATGTCATTGCCGGTCCACCAACTTTGCATTATCTGCTTGAATTCTTCCAACGAACAGAAGTCAACATTCTCCTCACATTCTTCACACCATTTGCCATCACAATCATGTGCCGTATCGCAGATATACATTTCTGTATTCGCATCTATCCAGGCCTGTGTCTCCACTTGCCTTGAACCACATTCTTCGCATACCAGAACTTTAGAATCATCAGGCTCTTTTCTAAAAGCCTTGCCGTCATAAAGCGATACGGCACGTTCCACCAGCAAAGTCCGGCTGCATTCCGATAATTCGGTATAGAACCGTTCCGCCGCACCATAAATGGAATTTTCAGCCTGTGCGTTCCATTTTTCCCAAAAGTGCAGGTAGTCACCTCCGAACACGACTTTACATTCCTCCTTGCTCCATGCGTTCCACATATAGTAGAAGAAGCTGGAGACTGCATTTTCTGCGTGGTATTTCATGATTTTTCAGTTTCAGGTTCAACATTTTCTTTGCCTTCCAATTGCCTCCATACGACATCATACATTTCGTGGAGCCAGTCGATGTTCCTCGTTCCGAGTTCAAACGGACTGTGACATTCCACTTCATAACCGCTCTCTTTCTCCTCGGCAAAAACGGTCAGGCTGTTTTCCGTTACCCGAAGTCCTGTTACCATACATTCATACGGATCACCGTTCTTACTGAACCATATCACCCAGACCGGGTCGTATCCATCATCTTCAGGGAACCGTATCTCGGTCATGCAGTGTGCTTGAAGCAATTGTCGTATCGCTTCAATGATATCCGCTCGTAATTCCTCAATTCTCCCGCTAAAATCAATGGATGCCGAAGTCCCTTTCCCGTTTCGTTGAGCCACAGAAAGAATCTGTGTGTCGGGGTGAACCCCGAAATTCCAGTCTACATCTTCATCATCGAGAGTAGTGTGGATATTGCCGCCCAGAACCAGCCCACAGTCCTCAGACACCATTTGTCTTGCTTCATCGTGGTCTTCAGCCACTACCGTGTAAGTGCCCTCGAAGGCATACCTTACTCTTACATCATACTTTGCCATAATTCTTATGATTTGATTGTTTGTAATTGATTTAACATTAAGAGACTATGCTGACAGGATTGTTGAAAAATGAATCGTCCACGCCATACACATGCTGTATGGAATAGTCGTACTTGGATCGTTCATCGTCCAGACGGAAACGGAAGCCGTTACAGCCTTTGACTTCCAGCTTGAGCTTCACATCTTGTTTCAGTTCCATTTCAAGCAGGCTTCCGCCGCCATACGTGGAACTGAACAGCCCGCAACAGTTCCCTTTGGGGATAATGACCTCTTTCAGCGAGAAGTCTGCATCATACAACTCTTTCAGACTTACCTTTCCGATATAGGTCAGCAGGTTCGCACCGCAACAGGAATTGATAAGTTCCTCGTAGAATTGCTCGTATGAGACCTGTTCTTTCCCGTTCCTGCTTTTCCGGTTCGGGAAACGCCCGTAAACTTTGTAGCCGTGGCTCGTCAGCAGTTTCTTTACTTGCGCCGGATTGAGGTTCAGGCTGTCTACCATGTCCCCGAAATAGGATTCCTCGTAACTGTAACCGCCCTGCGATTCAAACCAGTTGGAGTTGATGCAGTCGTAGTCGGAAAGCATCTCCACCCGGATGGGAATGTCATCCGTGTACCTTATCAGGTCTTTCACTACGTCCGAATCGTTCCTGCTGTAAATCTCGTCCCGGATTGCATCCTCATGTTCATCGAAAAAGGCATCGACCTCGTGTTCGTCAAAGTCGTTGAATACAAAGCATTCTTCTTTCAGCTTTTCCATAATCCCATGAACAGCTTCATATTCCGCATCGCCATACCATTCGCCCGCCTTTTCCCACAGGCAATCGCAATTCCGCCTGTCCAGACATTTCCGGATGATGTCAAGGTGGTTGTCAAGGTTGTCGTTATAATCCGTCCATACCAGCGTGTAGGATGGTTCCATGAGGGATTTCACGAAATCCAACGTAAGCGTTCTCTGTTCTTCCATTTTTCTTTACCTGTGTACGGCAGGGTTCTGTTTCCCGTACATACCGTTATAAATGACAGAAGCGACCTTCCGGCCGCCTCCGTATTACTATTACCCATACAGTTCTTTCACTATCTCGTCATACCTTTCCTTTACCATCTCCGTCTTACGGTTGAAGTGAAAATATGCGGTGTACCTGTAACCGGTACTTGGCTCTCCGCCGCATTGTCGTATTGCCGTGTCAATATCCCAGTCAATATCACCAATGCCGAGTGATATGCTTGTGCCTTGCAACAGACAACGGGCAAGCCGGAGCGCGGAATCCTTCTTGTTTTCCTTGCGAAGCCTGTCGAGAGCCATCATTGCAATTTGCCGGTTTGAAATCTTCAACTCTTCCATATATTCATCTGTTTGGGTCAGACAATCCCGGCCAGTTGTTTGAACCGCGCTACGATCTCATTGCACTTGCTTTCGGCAAGCCCTTCATGTTTTCGGCAAATAGCACAATATTCCTTCCAGGGCCTGCCTTCAAGCTCGTGTTCGTATGATGACATGACCAATTCCGGATATTCCTCAAAAAGGATATTGAACGCTTTTCTCCATTTGCGAACCTGCCACGAACCGCTTGCTACCAATTTTATGAATTCAAACATCTGTTTGTCCGTTTTTACATCCAAGTCATAAAAATGGTCTGTTTTCGGCCATACGTTGTTGGAATGCTGCCAGGTCTCAATCTGCTTGTTTTTGGCATTGTATGCCATTTTTGTGATTATCTGGTAACTCATGTTGATATATATGTTTTCAGTTCATTATCATATTGTTCCTTTTCCTGTCGCGGCTTGCCAGCATACCGAAATGGATGCTGAATATGCGCTGTCCGAAGCAGATTGGTGAATTGTACTCCATGCGCTGCCACAGCGTGAAATGGTCGTTTGCGTAAGACCAGCGGAAATGTCCCGACAGCGAGCCGAAGGTGGGATTGACGTTTCTTCCGATAAGCATCCGGTTCACGTCCACGATGTTGTCGGAGGTCAGGATGATGTTCAGGATTTCCACGAAAGCCATCTGCGTGAAACTGTCTGTCGGTAAGACCGGTCCGAGAAAATTGATGTTCATAAGCGTTTGTCTTTTAATCGTAATTGTCATCGAATACTTCAAAACGAGGGAAACAGTTATCGAAATAGTTGCCTGATATGCCCGGATAATACAGCAGGCTGTCATCCCCGCTGTCCGGGCAGGAGTCATCGTCGATATAGGTCACGTTCCCGAACAGTTCCAGGTAATGCGCTACCAGCAGGTGCGGGTCTTCCGTACTGATATCGTGTCCGTAACGGTCGCACCAGTCGAAGAAAAAATCCTTGTCGGGTTCCTCCAGCTGCTCCATTGCCTCCCTTATATCAAAGAAGTTGGGACAAAGCCATTCCCTGTTGATAAGCGGGTCCGGGATTTCCTCCCATTTCGTATACCTGTACTCCGGTGTTTCCTCTTCGGGAAACAATTCGGAGCAGGTGCATAGGAATTCTCCCATGTCGCCGAAATCGGACATACGCAGCAGGCTGTCCCTTTCCTGCCGGATGTCGATGAGATGCTGCGTGGTCACTGCCACTTCTGCCTGATTCAAGTCCATAATCTTTTTCATTACAGTTATTGATGCGGAACCGGGGATTTTATTCCACAGGCTCCAAAAGGTCCGGGCCCCGGCTGTGCAGGGTTTTTCGGGGAAATACCGGAGCCTCCGGCGAGGATGATTTTCCCGAAAACCGCTTGCGGCTTGACCTTGCCCAGCCGGTAAAGGCGCGGAGTTACCTTTGCCTGTGGAATGGAATCTGCGGTTATTCATGTTTTTTCATTTTTAGCCGGTTATGCGCTGGCTTCCCCAGCTGATATGTATCTTGCCCTCCCTGTCACGTTCCCTGACCAGCAGGCTCTCGATGACGGACATAGTGACGTCAAACTCCTCGAAGATGTCTGACTGTTCTTTCACCTCACCACTTTTGATGAACTCGTTCAGCCGCTCCTTGGTAAGTACCAGTGCCATCAGGTTCTGCTCCACGGAATCCTTGTAGGTGACATAATGTACGTCCTTCAGTTCTTTGGAATCAAGACGTATGAAGCGGAAGTAGAACTGCTCCATCTTCGGGATATTCCATTGGAGCGATTCCAGAATCACATCGTTACAGGTCGGGATGTTCACCGAACTGCTCAGACTCTGCTGTGTGCAGACCAGTATGCCGTTGACGGTGGAATCGAACTCAGTCACGATGCTCTGCCGTTTCTTGAAGGTCACGTCGCCTTTGACCACAAACACCGGACGGTTCGGAAAGCATTCGCGGAGATGATTCTCGTAAAGGTCGAACGCCGCTATGGAGGTGCAGCCGACAGCCACCTTGCCGGGAATCTTCCGTATCAGTTTCTCGATATATCTTGTCTTGTTCGGAATCCCGTCGCCGAAATAGCCATCTATCAGGTGCGGGACGGAGCACGCCTTGATGAGCAGCTTGATCTGTCGCATGAGCCTAAGCCCGGCATCCTTCTTCGCGTCTCCCGTACTGTTGTAATACAGCTCGCAAATGCGGCAGAATTCCTCGATAATGACGCGGTAAACCTCGTGCTCGCCTTCAGCCGGGCTGACCGTATGGGTACGTATCTTGTACTTCTCGCCTGCGAAGTCCCTGAACTTGCGGGTGATGATGGTCTTTCCGATAAGCTCCGCCAGTTCCTCCTTGTTGTACACGTCCTGGTTCTGCTTCTCTATGCCGAATACGGTGGATTTTCCGGGGCAATGACAGGAACGGAAAAGCACATGGCCTCTGAAAGCCGGGAACGGCTCTCCGTAATGCCGGTTGCTTTCTTCCTCTATCTCCTTGTCTCTGTTCTCGTGGTATATCCGGTCGCACCAGCAGACCATGTTGACGGAATTGTTGTACAGCAGTTCAAATTGGCTGTACAGTTCCGCGATGTTGTTCCGCGTGGTGGTTCCCGTGTCGAGTATCTTGTATTTGAGACGGCGGAAAATGCTCAAGACAAGCCTTGTCCGTTGTGAAGACGGGTTGGTTATCTCATCGGATTCATCGAAAACCAGGCAGAGTTTCCCGGATGTGCGTCTGACAAATTTTGACAGTCCACGCTTCAGTTTGGAGAGTATGGAGGTGGAGAGGATGAGTAATACACCTTCAGGTACTGTTTCCAAATCGGCATTACTTCTGACTATACGGAATTTCTCCCGATTGATTGTCAGAAACGGTATCCAAGTCATATTGGTGGCAATGGCCGGAGCCAGAATGACGGCATTGCGTACCTTATGGAATTTAAGCAGGTATTTTGCCCGATGATACACGGCTGCCGTCTTGCCGGAACCTTGCTGCCAGTTCAGCAAAGCATAACGCTTCTGCAAGACCAGGTTCAGGTCGTGTTTTTGAAGTGATGTAAACTCACATATCTCACCGTCCTTGTTTCTGAAAGTGGTGCGATCGAGGTATTCTTGCAGAAATGGGTCTGGTTGCATTTCTGTAAACTGCCGGTTCTGGTTTTCGTATTGCCTGCGTTTCTTGCGTATCAGTTTTTCCGCTGCACGTATCTGGCGCATGTTCTTTTCAGTCGGCAGTTCCGGTAAGGGAAGTTCGCTCCGTCCCAGCACAAGGTCATTGATACTTGCCGCCTTGTGTGAAACCTTATCCAGCAGACGGGGTGCATACTGTTTCAGCTTGAAGCCGTAGGAGGTCTTCACCAGGGCCACTTCCTTGCGTGGTACGGTATTCTGCGAGGTGATATACCTGCGGATGATACCGAGGACTTTGGTCGTGGTCAGCTTGTTCTTCTCCCATTGGTTTACCTGTTCCCGGGTGGCATTTTCCGGCGGTTTCTGGTTACGGAACTTCGTGACCAGTGCTTCCGCTTTGTCTATGTGTTTGTTCAGCTTGGTGTGGGCTTTCAACTCGTACATGTACTTGGCGAGTTTGTACTCGAATACCTCCAGTTCCTCCTTGTCAATCCGGTTGGTCTCGCGCATCAGGTCGAAGCGTATTTTGTGCTTCATCAGCCTTGCCTCGCGGATGCGCTCTTTCAATTCAGACATGGAGATGAACTCTTCCGCGTTGTAGGCCTGCATCTCGATATGCAGCGACTTGCGCAGGAACACCATTACTTTCGTGTTGAAGTTGTGGACTCCCGTGGAAGCGAAGGCATTGGGATTTAACTTCACTTGCCCGATGAACGAGAACCGGCTGTTGATGCCCGTTATGCGTGTCTTCTCCCAGAACTCGCTCTGCATGAACGAGCTGGGAACAATGACCATCAGGATGCCTGCCGGGTTGAGCACATCGTAGGCTTTTTCCATATAGTATTCCTGTGACAGCCTGTAATCAAATTTCAGGTTGAAAGGCGGATTGCCGATAATGATGTCAAAGCGTTGTTCCGGGTAATATTGCCGGATGTCGCATTTCTCGATATGGGCGTCCGGGTAGAGATACCTTGCAACGGCCACCGCCTTTCCGTCTATGTCGAAACCGTAGGTGTTATGATGGTTCGGAAGGTGGTTGAAGAAGTTTCCCATGCCGCAGCACATGTCGAGTATCATCTCGGAAGAGGCCGGAGACAGCATATCCACTATGTCTCTGCATACTTCATGCGGGGTGAAGAACTGTCCCATCTCATACTCTTTCTTGGCCTCCGCGTACTCGTTGTAATTGGCAAAGTCGGACTGTTTCAGGTTGTGCAGCCCGCCGATGCCGGTATAGCAGTTGTAGATGCTCTCCGCCGGAATCAGATCCTTGCCGGAGTCTATGGCGAAAAGAATCTTCTCGTTGACCTCGGCCCGCCTGTCCTGTGGTATCTGTTGGGGTATGATGGCGTACATATCTTTAATAGTTTACGGTTGGAAATGAAGACACCCCGCAAGAGTTGCCTTACGGGGTGCTGTGGGATTCTTCTCATGGTCAGTTCTCCGGTAATGTGATTTCATCCAATCGGAGACGCTTGAAGCAGCTCTCGGCTGCCGCGCTGTCCTTGAATTTGACGTCGATACGTCCGTTCTTGTAGAATCGGATTTGCTCGGCGTTGGTGGTCGTGAGGTCGTACCAGTCATTGACAGACACGTCGTTGTCATCGAAACGGATAATCATTTTCGAGTTGCCGCACAGTACATCATCCGCACCGTAAGCGATACCCGCGCATAGGGTTTCCAGCTCTCCACTGTAATTGTAACTGATTTTGCACCGTTGGTGGTATTGTATGTAATAATCATCGAAGCGAATGATTTCGGGAAAGACAATCTTGTCCTTCTTCAGCTCCGTTTTGACCTTGCTCCAGCAGGAAGGCTTGACTACCTTTGCGACTCTGGCAAGCAGTTCTTCCACTGCCGTTTCCCGGAAACTCTTGCCACCTAAATGCTCGATAACCGCATCCACGTATGTCCCATAGACCGGACGGAAGCCCATGCGGAGTGTCTTTTCGTTTATCCTTTGTTCCGGCACCGACACGTTGTACGTCCTGTTGAAGTAGGCGATGATACGGTTGGCGAAGTTAGAGTTGGCGTTGTGGTTCTTGTCTACCAAATCGTTCAGCACATCGAACGGCTTGAACTCGTTGTGCGAATAATCGTCCTTACCGTTTCTGAGCGAGTAAAGGTCACGCATGGATATTTTCCCATTGTCGTCGTATGAGAAGTCCCGTTCTGTTCGGTATTGTTCCGCCTCTTCCTTGAAGATGGTATACCAGCGGTCTATCCGGTCAAGCGTCTTGTAGAGCATGTCCTGCTGGTTCTGACAAAACAGGCGGTCTTGCTCGGTAATCTTGTCCTCGTTTCTTACTTGTACGCTCAATATTCCTGAAAGCAGGTCGGGAGCGTTGCCGGGTTTGAATGATGTTGTCGTTTGCATATCTGTTTGATTTTAAGTGTTAGAAATCCTGTGATTGGATACGGTGGAAATAGGTGATGTGCTTCTCCATGTCCTTGACAATCTTCACCTGCTCGGGATGGAAATTAAGCCTTCGCTCCACTGCCGGGACATCAATCTTTTCCCATTCCGACAGAGGCAGGAAGACATATTCCCTGCGGAAGCACCATACCACGATCTGGTTTTTCCAATTCCCCTTGAATACCGTTCCCTCATAGTCTTGCAGGAATTGCCGGAAGTCCTCTTCATTGTGAAAAGCGATATCAAGACTTTGGTAGAGGTTTCTCGCTTCCAGGTCTTTGTGAAGATAAAAACGGCGGTATGTCTCTGTCGTGAAATCACCATAGAGCGGTTCCGGCTCACGGTAAATCCATTGTGGGACTTTTGCCGTGAATGTAACTGATCCGTGAGCGCACGATCCGCAATGTCCCCAGTCTTTGAATGCTCCTTCCGTCCAACCGTTGAATTTCAGATCATCCGTTTTTACATGGTGGAAAGCTCCACCGCTGACGCTCAGGCGGATATTATCCGCAGATTGCCATACGAATGGGACATACGGCTGTTCGCAGATGGAAAGCAGGCCTTTCTTTTCATCCATACTGTCTATGAGTGCATTGCCGTAATAGTCCCCATGACGGCTGAGATAAATCAGCCTGTCACCGGTTTGCGGTGTGATTTCCGAGCGCGTCTGCTCTATAAGTTCGACATAACGGTTGGCCATATCCACATCCTCCTGCGTCAGCCAATGTTCATGGTCGTACAAAACATTCAGTGTCTTGAGCGTTTCAATACCGTACTTGTTCTTTGTTGCCTGTAACATGACATTGTTTTTTTGTTAGTCCGGCTTTTCGGGGCCGGAGTTCCCGTAACTACAGGCTTTAAAAGGTCGTGTTCCGTACATGCAAGGTTGGCGGGAAAAATACCGAAGCCCTCCGGGGCGAGGATGATTTTTCCACGCCACCCGGAGGGCTTGACCTTGCTTGTACGATAAGAACACGAGTTACCTTTGCCTGTGAGTTACGTGAACTCGGCTACGGTACAGATGTCATTCTTGATTTGGATTATTTTTGAAATCACCGTGAAGATTATACCCGGAAAATTCCGGTATTCAGAGGAAAAACATTATCTTTGCAGAAAGATAAAGAGTTATTTGACAGCATGAGGAATATAGTGATTCTAAACAGTTTGCATTTTTCTTATCCGTTGCCCATTCTCATGCGAGTTTCATATAATACACTGATAGTCAAACAAAATACTTCTGACTATTACAAATATAGTAAATTTTTAATAAGAAATATAGGTGTGATAAATAAAAAAGTCCTGCTTGTTGGGCAGGACTTTTGAATACAACTATTTATGAATTACATTTCGTCGATAGAACCACGAACAATGCCTCGTTTGGAAGATTTGATAAAGTTGAGGATCAAATCACGTTCCTCACTGGGCTCGTATTCTGTCTCGATAGCTTTGAGTGCATCCGAGTTGTTCAGTCCGCGGGTGTACAATGTACGATAGATATCTTGGATCAGATATACTTGCTGATTGGTAAAACCTCTGCGGCGAAGTCCTACAATATTGATTCCGCAATAAACGATCGGATCACGTCCGATCAGTGTATAAGGAGGAATATCTTTTCCGATACGTGATCCGCCCTGAATCATGACGTGCTTGGAGATACGTGAGAACTGATGTACCAATGTACCACCGCTGACGATTGCATAGTCGTCGATATCCACTTCTCCTGCTATCTGTGATGCATTACCTATAATAACATGATCTCTGACAACACAGTCGTGAGCCACGTGTGAATAAGCCATGATCAAACAATCATTTCCAACGATTGTTTTTCCTTTGGAAGCTGTTCCTCGGTTAACGGTTACACACTCGCGGATGGTTGTATTGTTTCCGATCTCGGCAGTGGTAATCTCGCCCTTGAACTTCAAGTCCTGCGGAATACCGGCAATGACAGCTCCCGGGAAAATACGGCAGTTATTACCGATGCGTGCTCCATTCAGGATGACAGCATGAGGGAATATATGGCAATTGTCTCCGATGACAACGTCCTTCTCTATAACGGCAAAAGGATCAATCTGGACATTTTCGCCGATTGTCGCTCCTGGATCAACTACGGCTAATGGTGAAATATTCATCTTGAAAATATAAGTTATTTGTTTTTAATGATCTGAGCCATAAATTCAGCTTCGCTAACCAGTTTGTCGCCCACAAAGACATATCCTTTCATTGTAGAGATACCACGACGGATCGGAGCCAGTAATTCCAGACGTAAGATTAATGTATCACCCGGAACTACTTTCTGACGGAATTTTACACCATCTATTTTCATGAAATAAGTAGAGTAACGTTCCGGTTCATCTACTGTATTGAGAACTAACAAACCTCCTGTTTGTGCCATGGCTTCTACTTGTAAAACTCCTGGCATAACCGGTTCCTGTGGGAAATGTCCCTGGAAGAAAGGTTCGTTGGTTGTTATGTTTTTCACACCTACGATATAATTCTTGCCCAACTCGATGATTTTGTCGACTAGCAAGAACGGGTAGCGGTGAGGAAGCAGTTCGCGGATACGGTTGATATCCATGACCGGTTCAGCATTCGGGTCATAGATAGGAGCCTGTACATCGTTTAATTTAATCTGTTTACGGATGATACGTGCTAATTTGTTGTTGATGCTGTGTCCCGGGCGGGTTGCAATGACACGGCCTTTGATCGGTTTGCCAATCAAAGCAATGTCTCCAATTACATCCAGCAGCTTGTGGCGAGCCGGTTCGTTGTCGAATACCAGTGGTTCGTGGTTAATATATCCCAGTTCCTGGATGTTCTGGTGGGGAACATTCATCATGTCTGCCAATTTATCCAATGCTTCTTGTGACACTTTCTGGTCGTAAATAACAATCGCATTGTCTAAATCTCCTCCTTTGATCAAGTTGTTTTGCAGAAGCATTTCCAATTCCCGTACAAATACGAAAGTACGTGAAGCAGCAATTTCGGTAGGGAAGTCTTTTACATCGTTCATGGTAGCGAACTGATTGTTCAATACCGGTGAGTTGAACGAAATCAAAGTATTGACACAGAAATGATCATCGGGCAACAACATGATTGATGCACCAGTTTCTTCGTCTTTTACTTCAACTTTGTGCTTGACGATATAATAATCCCTTGCTGCATTTTGTTCCTGAAGTCCTACTTTCTGTATTTCTTCCACATAATGGCGGGCACTGCCGTCGAGGATAGGAAACTCAGGAGCATTGACTTCGATTAAGCAGTTATCAACACCCATAGCATACAGAGCTGCCATAGCATGTTCGATCGTACTGATTTGTATATCTTTTCTGCCGATAACGGTACCACGTTGGGTGTTTATTACGTTTTCTGCCACAGCATCAATAACAGGCTGCTCAGGCAAATCAACACGTTTGATCTTATAGCCATGGTTCTCAGGTGCAGGATTGAATGATACCTCAATATTCAATCCGGAATGTAGTCCTTTACCTTGCAAGCTGAAACTTGCGGCCAGCGTATTTTGCTTCTGCATAGTCTTTATTCTTTATTTATTAATTTCTTTAATTCTGCTATTTCTCGTTGTAACTGCCCCATGGTCCGGTACATATCCGGCAATCGGTTGAAGATTGCACTCGAACGCATAAATGCTTTGGCTTGAATAGCTGGTGCACCTAAAACGGTTGTTGGCTCTTTGATGTCACTGATAACACCAGACTGTGCTCCGAAATTTACATGGTCTGTAATCTTGATATGACCGGCAAGCCCTACCTGGCCTCCGAACATACAATGTTTTCCAATCTTGGTAGATCCGGCAACACCAACTTGGGCAGCCATTACGGTGTTTTCTCCAACTTCTACGTTATGAGCTATTTGTACCAAGTTGTCTAATTTAACACCTTTATGAATGATGGTTGAATCCATAACGGCACGGTCGATTGTGGTATTGGCTCCAATCTCTACATCATCTTCCAGAACAACATTTCCCAATTGAGGGATCTTTTTATAAAGGTCGCCTTCGGGAGCAAACCCAAATCCGTCAGATCCGATGACTGAACCTGCATGCAGAATATTGTTATTCCCGATCACACAGCCATCATAGATTGTTACATGAGGATAAATAATGCAATTATCACCGATTGTTACATCATCTCCGATGTATGCCTGAGGATAAATCCGGCAATTCTTACCAATGGTTGTATTTTTACCGACATAGGCGAAATGACCGATGTAACAATTTTCTCCGACAGAAGCACTTGGGGCGATAAAAGCAGAAGAATCGATACCTGTCTGTTGTTTTTGTTTGTGTTGTTCTACCATATTCAGCAAAATAGCCAATGCTGCATAGGCATTTTCCACACGAATCAACGTGGCAGGAATCTGTTCTGTTGGAGTAAAGTCGTTATTCACCAAAACAATACTTGCCTTTGTGCTATAAATGTAGTGCTCATATTTCGGATTTGCCAGGAAGGTCAATGTCCCCGGTTTTCCTTCTTCTATCTTCGAAAAGCTTTTCACTGTTACTTCCGGATTACCTTCGACGGTTCCGTTTAGAAAGGCTGCAATTTGTTGGGCTGAAAACTCCATTACTAATTCAATTCATTTATTCATTTGGAAGATGCAGGCAACGGGCTTTTTGTTGCATGTTGCCTGTCATCTTTATATCGTTATATTATTAAATTATTCCTTTGTCTTTTAAATAGCCGGCCATTTCCTGTTGAACAGCTTTGGCTGCTTCGCGAGATGCTGCAGCAAAGTTTTCTGTTTTATCTACATAAATGATCGCTCTTGAAGAATTAACCAACAAACCGCATTGGTTGTTCATTCCATATTCGGCTACTTCTTTCAAACTTCCACCTTGTGCACCTACGCCCGGAACAAGCAGGAAGTGATTGGGGGCATGTTTACGGATATCGAGGAACATTTTGCCTTGTGTTGCTCCGACAACATACATCATTTGTTCGTCGGATGCCCATTCCTGAGATTTCTTCAGCACTTTTTCGAACAGACGTTCTCCGTTGGCGTCTTCCAATAACTGGAAGTCATGTGAACCTTTATTAGAAGTTAATGCCAACAGAATAACCCATGCTTCCGGATAGATCAGGAAAGGCTTAACACTGTCTTCACCCATATAAGGAGCAACCGTTACGGCATCTACCTTGATATGATCGAAAAACGAACGGGCATACATTTCGGATGTATTGCCGATGTCGCCGCGTTTTGCATCTGCAATGATGAATTGATCCGGATAATTCTCACGGAGATATGAAACTGTTTTCTCGAAAGCCATGATTCCTTTTACACCCATGCTTTCATAGAAAGCCATATTCGGTTTGTATGCCACGCAATAATTGGCAGTAGCATCGATAATAGCTTTGTTGAATGCAAAGATCGGATCTTCTTCTTGCAATAAGTGTTGCGGGATTTTCTTGATGTCAGTATCCAGTCCAACACATAAGAATGATTGCTTTCTTTTGATATTTTCGAATAATTGTTGTTTGTTCATCGTTGTAAATTTTAGCATGTGTTATAATTCTGATTCTTTCAGCCTTTCCGCATTTTCTGCTACAATCAGGTGATCGATGCAATCCTGAATGTCTCCATCCATAAAAGCCGAAAGATTATAAATCGTATAATTGATCCGATGGTCGGTAATTCGGCCTTGCGGATAATTATAGGTTCGGATTTTAGCAGAACGGTCGCCTGTCGAAACCATTGTTTTACGGCGACTGGCTATGTCATCAATGTATTTCTGGTGCTCTTTATCATAGATAAAAGAACGTAAACGAGTCAATGCACGTTCTTTGTTCTTCGGTTGATCGCGTGTTTCGGTACATTCGATCAAAATTTCTTCACTCACTCCCGTAATGGGGTTTTTCCAGACATAACGTAGTCGAACACCCGATTCTACTTTGTTGACATTTTGTCCGCCGGCTCCACCCGAACGGAATGTATCCCATTTTATCTCGCCTTCATTAATTTCTACATCGAACTCGTCGGCTTCCGGTAAGACAGCCACTGTTGCGGCAGATGTATGTACTCGTCCTTGGGTTTCGGTAGCCGGGACACGCTGCACGCGGTGAACACCTGATTCATACTTGAGCGTTCCGTACACTTTTTCACCTGTTACCGAGAAGATAATTTCCTTAAACCCGCCGGCTGCTCCTTCATTGAAGCTGGATACGGCAATTTTCCATCCTTTGGATTCGCAGAACTTGACGTACATCCGGTATAAATCTCCGGCAAAGATAGCGGCTTCATCACCACCAGTTCCTCCTCTGATTTCGACGATGGCATTTTTATCATCCTCCGGATCTGCAGGGACCAGCAATAACTTGATCTCTTCTTCCAGTTCAGGAATCCGGGCTTCGCAAGTTGCTATTTCTTCGCGAGCCATTTCCCGAAGTTCCGGATCGTTCTCATTCATCATCAGCCGAGCTTCCGACAGGCCGTTCAGACATTGCATATATTCCTTCCGGGCTTTCATGATCTCACTCAAGTCTTTATACTCTTTCGTGAGCTTGACATACCGTTTTTGGTCGGCAATGACATTCGGGTCTGTGATGAGTGTTCCGATTTCATCAAAACGAGAAACCAGTCCGTCCAGCTTTTCTAATAATGTATTGTTCTCTGCCATTATCTCCTTTTAGTACATTTATAATATTGTATCCTACTCTGAAGGAATAGTGATACATATCATTCTAATAACTCTTGTGAATGCTGATTAATATTTGAACTCTCCGAACTCAGAACGTATAATCAGTTCTTTCTTGTCGCTCTCTTCAATGTGTCCAACGATACGGGCATCAATATTGAATGATTGGCTGATAGCGATGACTTCTGCTGCATATTCGGCCGGAAGATATACTTCCAAGCGATGTCCCATGTTGAATACTTTATACATTTCGGCCCAGTCGGTATTACTTTGTTCCTTAATGGTGCGGAACAGAGGCGGAACCGGGAACAAATTATCTTTGATCACCCGGCAATTATCACCGACGAAGTGCATCACTTTGGTTTGTGCACCTCCTGAGCAATGTACCATTCCGTGAATTTGCGGGCGCAAAGCGTCTAATAACTTCTTGACTACCGGCGCGTAAGTACGGGTCGGAGAGAGAACTAATTTACCGGCATCAATAGGTGAACCTTCTACCGCGTCTGTCAGTTTCAGATTTCCTGAGTAAACCAGTTCTTCAGGAACGGCAGCATCATAGCTTTCCGGATATTTCTGGGCTAAATATTTGGCAAATACATCGTGGCGGGCACTTGTCAGTCCGTTACTTCCCATACCGCCGTTGTATTCTTTTTCGTAAGTAGCCTGTCCGAATGAAGCCAGACCAACGATGACGTCACCCGGCCGGATATTGGCATTGTCAATCACGTCTGAACGTTTCATACGGCAAGTAACCGTACTGTCAACGATAATTGTCCGAACCAAGTCTCCTACATCGGCTGTTTCACCTCCGGTTGCATAACATCCTACACCCATCGCACGCAATTCGGCCAGCAGTTCGTCTGTTCCGTTAATGATGGCTGAAATGACTTCTCCCGGGATTAACAATTTGTTTCGTCCGATGGTAGAAGACACCAGAATATTATCAACAGCACCTACACAAAGCAGGTCGTCAATGTTCATGATCAGAGCATCCTGAGCAATGCCTTTCCATACAGAAAGATCACCTGTCTCTTTCCAGTACAGATAAGCCAATGATGATTTTGTTCCGGCTCCATCTGCATGCATGATATTACAATATTCCGGATCACCTCCCAGAATATCAGGGATGATTTTACAGAATGCTTTCGGGAAAATACCCTTGTCAATGTTCTTTATTGCATTGTGAACATCTTCTTTCGATGCGGATACACCGCGCAAATTATAACGTTGATCGCTCATTGTTTATATTGTTAGGACTGCAAATATACTGTTTTTTATCTTATTTATCTAAGTTTTAGGACATCTCCTTCTTCAGGAATGTAATCTTTGTCTTTTTTATTCAATTTATAGAGACTTTTTACCTGAATACCGTATTGCTGAGAGATGCTGTGCATTGATTCGCCGATTTGTACAACATGGTCGTAATGCGGCTTGTCTGCTTTGCTTTTTTTCTTTTCCAGATAGACGATGTCGTCGGCCTGCAAAGGGAAATCCTTAGGAATTTCATTGTACTTGCTTAGTTTACGAGTACTGATTCCCACGCTTTTGGCTATATCTTCCAATGAATCTCCCGGTCTGGCATGGACATAAAGCAGTCCATGGCTTTTATAGATGGTATGACGTACAACCGCTTTTTTCTGAGACTTTCTTTCTTTCTTGGCTGTGTCATACTGATAGAGTTCGTAATCTTCGATGACTTTGATCAGTTTATTGGCATATTTCCGGTCGGTTGCATAACCGCATTTCTGCAATCCTTTGGCCCAGCCTTTGTAATCGCGGATATTTAGGCGGAACAAAGAGGCATAACGCGGACGGAGAGCCAGGAATTTGGAATGATCTTCGTATGAATCTTTTACGTTGCTGTATTTGCGGAAACACTCGCCACGACGGTCGTCGTCGTGATAAACACGCTTCCCTTTCCAGTCGTGGCATTTGATACCGAAGTGATTGTTTGACCGGCGGGCCAGGTCGCTTTGTCCGGCTCCTGATTCCAGCAAGCCTTGGGCCAATGTGATACTGGCTGGTATCTTGTATTTATGCTGTTGCTCGATTGCAAGTGATTTATATTCGTGGATATATCGTTTGTAGGATGTCAGTTTGTGCAGACTTTCGGCACCGGCAATCTGTACAACCGACCATACCAACCATATCAAGAGAACATGTTTCTGTATTTTCATGTTTGATGAACTTTGTAATTTATCTGCAAAGATAAAAGATTAATCGGTCGTTAATAGAATTTCTTTATAAAAACTGAATCTTCAGTCCAAAAGAAAGGCTCAAATAGTCTTTAGGCTTCAGATAACGGTTAGTAGCTCTGCTGATGAGGAGCATGTCGCATGTACTGATCTCATAGAATAAAGAGATATCTTCGGAGAAGAACCGTTTCTCTTCCGGAATGTCTAAACGGATGCGTTGTCCTACAAAGATGTGGATACGCATTCGGGTGGAGAATTCATAATATCCGTCAGGATATCGGTCGGGTTGCTTTCTCCAAAACTGATCGCTGAAGATCGTGTTTAGGTAAAGTCCGCAGGATAAGGGTTCGATAAGCAGGGGTGTCTTTCCGATAGGAAATGCCCAAGGAGTGAAGTTTTCTTTCAGGGTAAAAGTCATTTTTGCCTTATCCGACGAATAACGGGGAACAAATCCGAACAAAAGGTCGGTTTCCCATTGGCCGTTTTTCCCGTAATCCCATCCGAAGCCGAAGGAGAGTAATCCCATATTGCCGGCAAATTGTATTTTCCCGTATTGGGGAACAAGTCTGTCCCAGCGTGTCTGATATTGTTGGATTCTCTTTTGATAAGAAGGAATAAACGAAACTGTATCTGTCTTTTCCTGCCCGGTTATCGGACAAGACATACTGAATATTCCGGCTATGGCAACGAATAATCCTGTCCGGTGCTTAGAACTCAACCACTTCATAGTCGTATCCGTTTTCGTTGATGTCGAACAATAGGTAACTTCTTTTCCCTGCACTCGGGCATTCATAATACAGAATACCGTCGTTGAAAAGATCGTTTACTTGGAATTTATGGCCGTGCCCATGCAGACAAAACATCAGGTTGGGGAACTGTTTCAGATAGGCTTGGAATATTTTGGCCACATTGTTGTTGAACTGGTCGTCGTAAGGCTGGGTATGCATGACGACAATTGTCCTTTTCACTTCAGGAGAAGTATGTTCGAGTTCTTCGTCGAGGAAAGTAAAATTGAGTACAGAGAGCGGATCGTCGTATTCCAATGCATTGGTCTGCAGACATAAGAAGCGGACATCACCTGCTGTAAATGCATAGTTTAACGGACCATAAACTTCTTTGAAAGTTTCAACTCCTGTACCCAAACAGTCGTGATTGCCAATAATACAAGTATAAGGGCAATTCAGTTCATTCATGATATCGCGCATCCAAAGGAATTCTTGTGTCATACCGAAATCGGCTTGATCGCCACCATGAATGACAAAGTCAACATCGTCCTGCTGGTTGATATGCTGAACCATCTCTTCGGTTTCGTCATACCAGCGTTGTGTATCACTGATCAGAGCAAAACGGAAATGCTTTTTCCCGGTCAGATCGGCTTCTATTCGGGCTGTGTTCCGGCCGTTTATTCCCGTTTCTCCTTTAATCCGTACGTCATACGGATGATAATCTATCAGCTCACAACTATGGGTTAGTATGCACAAAACCCCAAGAAACAGATACCCGATCTGTTGTTTCACTCTCTTTCCCAGCATGACTCAAAACCTCTTATCGATAGTTAGCCGTTTAAAACGTAATAGATTCCTTGCTCGTTTCTGTCTTGTTTGATTTTGTTTTCCTGTATCAGTTGGACCAACGCCAGGCATAATTCGGTATTCCCCAATTGACAGATCTTTTGCAGTTCGTTGAATGTATAGTGTACCATCTGATACATACAGGCATATACTTTCTTACTATTGTTGATGATTGTTTGTTTGTTGAGTGCCATAATCTAAAAAGTTTTAGTGGTCCTTTTGGTACGATACCAAAAAGACTGTTGTTCGTTTTTTGTAGTAGCAAATATACGCGGGGAAGTGATAGGGATAAAGGTCTATTTGGAAAGAAAAATGGTTCGTTTGAATAGCCCCTCTGTTATTAATCTGAAAGGGTGGTTTAAATATCCTTTCGGATCTTTCCGGGCAGTGCCGGTCCTACAGAAAACTAATATAAAACTAACTATTTTTTAATTTTTCGACAATTGTCGAAAAGCTTTAGCACATTTGTCAAAAAGCTTTAGCACATATATGGAAAAGCTTTTCGACAGCTGTCAAAAAATTAATTCTTAATAGGATTTATATTAAAATCTAAGAATGTTAGCTTAGAAAGCCTATAACGTCAGGATCGGGTGCAGATGATGTATCACCGTCCGGTTGCCTGCATGTATTCCCGTTTCTTGACTTCGTATTGGGCATAGGCTTCTACATATTTGTCGCGACTCTGCTGGAACAGGGTTTGTGCGTCGAGCCATTCGCTCATCGTGCAGGTACCGGCACCGTAATAGTCGGTTTGGATGCGCAGATTTTCGGTAGCCTGTTCGATCGAAGAAAGGGCAATGCCGACTTGCTTGTAGGCATCATTCAAGTCATTCCAGGTCTGTTGCATGCGGATCATCAGCATCTGGCTTTGATCTTGCAACTGGTTTTCAGCATTTCTGACCTGAAGTTTCTGTTTCTTGATGTCGTGCGAACCGCCCCACCATCCGGAGATAGGGATCGAAACCGTAGCAAAACCCATCCAAAATGTATGGTCTCTGTCCATCAAGTTCTCATAGTAGTATCCGCCACCCAAAGCAACGGTAGGCAGATTCTTGCCGATGGTTATGTCTTTTTGCAGGCGGCTGGCTTTCAGGTTCTGTCGCAACAGATGATATTCGCTGGTACGGACCAGGGCATTTTCGGGAACTTCAAACAGATTTGACGGGTTTTCGGGCAGTTGGTTATCCATTGAAAAGGCCACATCCACACTGTCTGAGCCTAATCCCATATATTGTGCCAGAAGATTCCGGGAAAGAGACAAGGCATTTTCAACCTGAATCCGGCTACTTTGTGTCTCATTCTGACGGAGACGGATTTGCAACAGGTCGTTGCGCGTGGTGATTCCGGCTTCGACTGCCGCTTCTACATCTTTTGTCAGTCTGTCCAGTTGGGTTTCGACAGCAGCCAGCGTTTGAAGTTTCTCCTTGAGTGTGATGATTTGCCAGAAGTAGTTTTCGGTTGTCAGTCTGACTTCATTCTCCGACAGGTTATATTGCAGGCGACTGACTTCTTCGCCTACTTCAGCCAGCTTGTTTCCATTAACGATTTGTCCACCTGTGAAAATGGGCATCGAGGCAGAAACACCTCCGATGACACCATTTTTCATAAGCGACATTTGCATTTCCGGACTCATCTGTAATTCAAATAGACCGTTGTTGGCGATGAATCCTGCTCCTGTAGCACTCACAGATGGGAAGTATTTAGTAAAAGCACTTTTCCGGTCATGGGCAGAGATCTTTTTGTTGTTCTCTGCATTTTTCATGCGGACATTGTTGGAGAGTGCCTGTTCGAGGCACTCATCCAACGTGTATGTCCGCTGGGCATTGGCAGAGCCCAGCGAAACGATACCAAAAGAAAGCATGAAGAAGAATATTTGGATTGTATGTTTCATTGTTCAGTTATATTAAATCGTTTACAAACTGTTTATTCGTTTTCGAAAGCTGCCAATTGTGCCCGTTTCCGGGTAGAACCGCTGAATATGAGCCAGTAGCTTACCGGAAGTACGGTCAGCAGTAAGAGCATGGTGATCAGTGTGCCATAACAGATAACGGTTCCCATCGGCATCCACAAGCCGCTTTTCCCTAAAATCATCGGGATAACACCCATGGAAGCAGCAGCCGAGGTCAGGAAGATCGGACGCATACGGCGGCGGGCAGACTGATAAATGGCATCACGGACGCAAAGTTTCTCTGTCTTGCGGAGCTCTTCGGCATAATCAATCATGATGATACCATTACGTACGATGATACCCATCAAACTGATCAGACCCAACACACAAGTAACACTGAAATCAACTCCTTGTACCAGGATTCCTGTTGCTGCACCTAATACACACAAGGTCATACTGGCAAATATCAGCAGCGCAATATTGATCTTGTGGAAGTGGACAACCAGAATGAAGAATATGATGGCAGCAGCTACGACAAGGGCGTTCATCATAGGAGGCATGTTTTCTTCGCTTTCTTCCAAATCTCCTCCGATGTTTAACGTAATTCCGGGGCTGAATGTCATTTTATTCAGTTTCCCCTGAATCTCTTCAATAAGAGCCATGGCATTTTCTCCACGTTCCACATCTGCCAATACACTGATGGTGTAAACTCCATTCCGGCGAACTACTTGTCCGTTTTCCCAAGTAGGCTCAATGTTGGCAATTTGTCGCAGCGGAACGGTGCTTAATCCGGCTTGTACAGGAATCTGTTCGTTAGCTAAGTCCTGTGGAGTCGACCGGTCGGATTTCTTGCTTTTCAGTACAACCGGGATATTGTAGTCGCCTTCCCATGTGTTAGTAATAGGCAACCCTTTTCCGTAGCGCATGGCAAGTGTTGTCTCAACTCCCATATTGCTTACACCCAGTCGGGTCGCTTCATCTTCCTTCAATACCACTTTGGTGGCAGCCTGCGGTTCGTTGAAATTGGTATGAATCAGTCGCAGCTCAGGAATCTGATGCAACATGTTCACGACTTTATTGGCATTCTCAGTTAATATGTCTACAGATTCTCCACTCAGCCGTATTTCAATTGGATAAGCCGATTGACTGTAGCTTAACTGCTTAAAACGGACTGATGCTTCAGGGAAATAATCCGTGAATTTGGGAGTATATTCGTCTAACAATTCTTCCGTCGCTTGTACGCCGGTCGTATTGATGATGAACTGAGCATAATTGGTTCCTGCAATTTGCGGAGCGTATGTTGTATGGAAACGCGGTGAAGCGCAACCCTTGAAAGATGTCACTGAAAGTATTCGTGGATCTTTTTGCAGTATGTGCGAAAGACTGTCGGCAACACGGGTAGTTTTGTCGATGGCTGTTCCCGTTGGAAGTGTGATCTCAACAGCGAACTGGTTACGATCAGCTGTAGGCATTAATTTCTGTGGCAGGTTTGACATCAGATAAGCTCCTGCAACGACTGAAAAGATGCCTAAACCAACGGTAGTCTTTGGCCAGTGGAAACAAACATCCAGCAACCGGTTATAACCTTCCTGCAAAGCATCCAGAAAAGAGAACTTCTTTTTCCCGTCTGCCTGTATTGAGCTTTTCAATGGTTTTCGGATGAAAAAAAACTGCATGAAGGGTACCAGCATTGTTGCCACAAGCAGAGAAATACCAAGGATAAGTGTAATGGCCCAAGGAAAACTCAGGATGAAGTCGTGGATCATACCCGTTGTCATGAATAAGAACGGGAAGAAGGTGATACTGATGGCCATCGTAGCTGAGAAGATAGACTTCAGGAAGTGCGTGGTACTTTCGATAGAAGCATGCCAACGCGATTGTCCTTCGCTGATTTTCTCCAGATAATTGTCGATGATGACGATCGAGTTATCCACAATCATACCCAGGGTCACGATCAGTGCTGCCAGCGTCACCGTATTCAGTTCGATACCGAAGGCATTAAACAGACCTAATGAGATGAAGATTGTAATCGGGATTGTTGAAGCTGCTACTAAAGCTACCCGGAGCGGCAATAACAACATGACGACAATGATAACAGCCACAATGGCGATCACCAGCTCTTTCAGGAAGTTGGTAACACTATCATCTACGACTTGACTCTGGTCTGTGATCCGATAGATGTTTACTTCTTGCGGTATGGTTTGCTTGAAGTCCTCAATAACTTGGTTGATCTCATTTCCCATCTTGACAATGTTCTGTCCTTTCTTCATTTCAACACTCAGAAGAATACATTTCTTGTCGTTGTTGCTGATGTAACTGTCTGGTTCCGGATATTCTTTGACGACACGGGCCACATCTTTCAGGCGAATGTTATTACCCGAAGGATCGGTATAGACAATTTGCTGCTCTACGTCATAGACTGTATTGAATGACTGTGCAACATATACCGGCTGTACATATTCATCACTTTTGATCTGTCCGCCAGTTGTTGTAAATCCCTTTGTAAAGAGTGTGGTAGCCAATAACTGGTCGTTTAGTCCATATTGACTTAGCCTGTCATTATCCAGATAAACCGATATTTGTTCTTTCAGCAGACCACTTACGCTCAAACGTCCGACACTGGGAATTTGTCGCAAGCGATTTTGCAGTTCTTCCATATACTTATCGAGTTCACGATAGGTCTTTTCTTCACTTTCCATGGTGATCAGTAAGGCCGAAGTATCGCCGAAGTCATCAACTACTTGCACGGCAAGTACATTCTGTGGTAACTGCGATTTGAATACAGCAACACCATGCTTGAACTTACTCCAGAATTCGTCTTTGTTGTTCAGGTCATCGTTGAGTTCAACCTGGATATAGACAATTCCATCACGGGTTGTTGAGAATGTTTTTTTCTTCTTTACTTCTTTATATGTGAATATATAATCTTCAAGCGGTTTAGTGACCTGTTCAACCATTTCTTCTACGGTGTTACCCGGAGCTACAGCTACAACGAGTCCTTGACGAATCGTGAAGTCCGGAAATTCATTCTTTCGCATATTCGGCAAGCTGTAAATACCGAAAGCGATGAGGCAACAGACTACCAGGATGACAATTTGCCGGTAGTGCATGGCCCATTCGATTGCATTACGTTTTCTTTCCATACGATTAGTTTATAAGCTGAGCATTGTATTTTCACAAACTTTCTGTTGGCCTTCGGTGATGATCTCATCGCCATTGTCTAATCCCGACAAGACAACTACACCCGAAGCTGTATAATCTCCACAAGTGATGAATTTTCTTTGGGCTGTTCCGTTTTTATTTATCCAGACAAAGGTCTGGTTCTTTTCATCTAATTGAACGACGCGGGCTGGGATGACAAACTGATTGTTTTCTTCAGTATTACTGATCGCAACTTCCGTTACCATGCCGGGCATCAAAGTCTTGTCCGCATCATTTATCTGGATTTTGACCTCATACGAACGAGACAACGGATTGGCTACAATTCCCTTTTCAATGATTTTACCATGAAAGGTTCGTCCATTCAGGGCTGGTACTTGGATTTGTGCCGGCTGAGATATGCTGATGTGGGCAATCTCTGTTTCCGGAACAGCTACTTTTACCTTTAACTGATTAACAGCAACCAGCTTGACAACTGGCATTCCCGGAACGACGTTTTGACCACTTTCGGCTGTCTTTTCAGCAATGACACCACTAAAAGGAGCATACAGATTGCAGTCTTCCAAGTTCTTTTTGGCAACTTCGTCCATCGATTGTGCCTGCTGCAGTTTGCTCTGTATTTCGATCCATTTGATTTCGGGCAAGCTTCCTTTATCATAAAGTTCTTTCATACGCTGGTAGGCATCTTCGGCTTGCTCGAGTGCAGCCTGTGCCGCTTTATAACTACTTTTATACGTGGCCGGATTGACGGTAGCAATCAGTTGTCCAGCCTGGATGTGATCGCCTGTTTGTACCTTTAACTGCTGGATTGTTCCGGCAACGCTAAAGCTTAGAGCCGTTTCACTCGACTCTTCGACAGTACCAGAGTATGTTTGTGTCTGATAGTTTCCTACAGAACGCACCTGCATGACTTTTACTTTGATAGGCGATGCCTGATGAACTGCTTCTTCCGAATCAGAGTGGCAGTTTGTCATCCATAAAGGAAATGACAACAGTGTTACTAGAATAAATTGCTTCATTTTTTATTGCTTATTAAATTTGCGTGCAAAGAAATAGGCTTCGGAGAGAAAACTGGCTTTCTGATTTTCCTTGTAACTGTTCTCTTTTTCTTGTTGGTTGCGTAAAAGGAAATGGAGGATAGTGATTGGGAAAAATGTACCACTGGTCAGAAAGTAATATTTCGTTATTTTGCATGCCAGAAATAATAAACGAAACGAATGATGGAAAAAGAAATATTGACAAAGAAATTTGGCGACAAGGAAGTAGAGGAGATTGCTTCATATTCGGATGAACGCATGGTTTTTGTAGATAACTTACAGAATCTGGATCCGAAGATAAGTGTTAGGATCGAAGCCTTTGTTGTAGTATTATGTCTTAAAGGAAAAGCATCATTGTTTGTTGATGATCAGTTTCATGAGATTCAGGTTAATGATGTTTTTATCTGCCATCCGAATATTATTTTGGAAAGCAGTATGATCAGTATGGACTTCGAATGCCGTAGTATCTGTTTGTCGCCTGAATACGTACGACAGCTGACAGTCATTAATAATGACAGTTGGGATATCCGCTTGTTCTTGGAAAAGAATCCAGTTTTGTCGTTGACGCAAGATGAGGTTCGTACCTTTTGCTGGTACTATGATTTGCTGAAGTATAAACTCACGACGAAGAACAAGAAATACCGTAAAGAATTGGTTGATGCCTTGTTGCTGGCTTTCCTGTATGAGTTCCATGATACGCTGGACCGGTTTATTACCTTGAAACCTTCTTCTTATAAGTCGGCAGAAAACTTGTTTAAGACATTCATCGACCTTCTTGCATCTAGCTATCCCAAGAAACGTTCAGTATCTTATTATGCGGATTGCCTGCATGTATCACCGAAATATTTGTCGGCCGTATGTAAAGATATTTCCGGTCAGCCTGCATCAGACCTGATCGATCAGTACGTGATGAAAGACGTCGTTTATCTGCTTCGTAAAACAGAGAAGAGTATTAAAGAGATCACCAACGAATTGGATTTCCCGAATATTTCTTTCTTCGGAAAGTATGTCAAGAAGCATTTAGGACTTTCTCCGCGCATGTATCGCGAGAAGCAGGAAAAGGAATTCTTATAGTTTGTGTTCGTAAAGAAATCGTGTACTGTTTTCTGCTGAAATTGTTGGGATTTTGTTTTCTACTGTGTATCTTCGGGAAATAAAATCATTTATATATGAAAGAACAGCAAATACAGATTAAATATGTAACAGCTGCATTGTCAGAATTATCTGTTTCAGATCGGAATTTATATGAATCGGCTTTGAAAGCTTCGGAGCATGCCTATGCGTCCTATTCTCATTTCCAGGTTGGAGCAGCCGTTTTATTGGGTAACGGAACGATTGTGACAGGTGCGAATCAGGAAAATGCTGCCTATCCGTCAGGTTTGTGTGCCGAGCGCATAGCTTTGTTTGCTGCAGGCGCCAATTATCCCAACGAACCGGTTGTTGCCTTGGCCGTCATTGCTCAGTCGGAAGGAGAGGTGAGAGATGAGATTTCTCCATGCGGTGCCTGCTGTCAGGTACTTTTAGAAAGTGAATCTCGTTCAAAGTGCCCTATGCGTATTCTGCTATGTGGCAAAACAACTGTTCGGATTATCGAATCGGTCTCTTCGCTTCTTCCGTTTAGCTTTACACCCACGGACTTGTTGAAATAGTAAGCATGTAGTTAGTAGCAGATGCAATCTTGAAGAATCTTCTGACTTTTCTTGGTGGACTACTAACTACATGCCTGTTTCTTTTTCTTTATTGACAGCAAGAAGGTTCTTCCAACACAAGAACACGACTGTTAGGAAGATCGGGAATATATATCTTTCCATCTTTTTCCTATAAGTAATAATGGATAGGATGGAAATCTTGAATTTACTACTTTCAGGTTAAGGAAGTGCCGGTAAGATATATTTCCATATCAGATTGATTTCTGCCTGCATGTCTCCTATATGAGCCGTGGTAACAATTACCGCATCTTTCTCTGGCAAGATAATGATGTATTGCCCGTTGGCTCCATCTGCCCGTATAGCATCATGTCGGCAGCGCCACATCTGATAGCCATAGCCTTGCAGCCAGTCACTATTCTTGACCGTCAATCCTTTACCCTTGAGTTCTTCCGGATGAACACCTGCTGGTACGGAGGCTATATGCGATGTTGTTGCTTCGTTTATCCAGCTTTCAGGTAACAGCTGTTTCCCTTTCCATTGACCTTTTTGGAGAATGAATTGTCCCATCTTGGCCATATCTTCTGTCCGGATGTAAAGTCCCCAACCTCCGCAATTGATACCTTGTGGACTTTCGTCCCAATGAATACCGGTAATACCTAGCGGGCGGAACAGGCGAGGATAGAGGTAATCAATGACTTTCTGTCCTGTTACCTTTTGGACAATGGCAGAAAGAACGTAGGTGCCCATACTGTTATAGCAGAAGAATGTTCCGGGCTCATGCTCAAAAGGTGTGTTGAGGAAATCTTTTACCCAATTGTTGTTTTTGGAAGAACGGATTTTTCCTGTCGGGTCTGTATCATGTCCACCAGACATGGTTAGTAAGTGACGGATTTCTAGTTTCTCCAGATTCGGACTGATCGTAGCAGGAGATTCATCCGGAAAGAAAGAGATAACTTTATCGGTTACTTTCAATAGCCCTTCAGAGACAGCAAAGCCAATGGCCGTTGCAGTAAATGTCTTACTGACGGAATTCATGATATGAGGTTTATTCCAGGCTCCTTCACTTCGCCAATGTTCTGCTATTACCTGTCCATGCTGAAGAACCATGATGCTATGCAAGTCTTGCTTTTCTTTTTCTACTGCCTGCAGATATTTGTCAATTGCCTTGGTTAATTGAGGTGTAGCTTCAGCTCGTGGCAACGATTTAGTCAGATCGTTGTAACTAATCAAGCGAATGTTACGTTTCTGAATTGCTTCTTTGACACGTGGACTAGTAAATAAGTCTGTCACGCCCTGACGGTCTTCTGCAACATTTTCGTATCCAATGTGTCCGACTGTTTTCATTTCCTCGTTATCAAGAGCAGGATGGTCAATAAACATATAGTTTTGATTGGGCTCCAGCTTGTCAAGCATCTTGATGAAACTGGCTTCCTTGTCGGCTGCTGTTTTGTTTGAGCCTTCGTAGCCTGCATATGAAAAGTTATACTCTTTCATTGCATTGACCCGATCTACTGCCGACAGATTGTATTCATCGGCAAGACGATGTACCAGCTCTGCAACTTTAGGATCAAAACCCGTAGAAAGCATATGTCCCGAAAGATGGCTGATTTGAGGAATATTCTTTAGAGCTAATTCGATCTGTGCTCTGAATTCCTGTTCTATTTCTGCCAGATTCCACTTGTTTTCCATAATGGCCAGACCCGGATAGTTTGGATTGGCATTCATCATGGGGAAAAAGTATCCGTTACTGTCTATCAGACTTGGGCAATGGGTTAATGGTCTCCATTTGATGTTGTCCCATTCGCTGGTGATGGTCAGATGCAATCCGACATCAACACCCGGATTTTCTCTTAGCAATTTGGCCGCTTCCGGAAACCAGGGTGTTACAGCCATGACTTCAATAGAAGTTTCAATGCCATTCTTGTATCCTTCGATGCAAGCAATGTTTGCGGCACGGAATGAACCCATGTCGTCGGCCCGGATAATTAAATTAGGACCTTCCGTTTGTCCCCATCCGGCTGTTACCAAACAGGAGAAAACGTATCCCGTGATTACTTTAATAACACTATGTTTTGTCATGATCGGTAATATAATTCATTTAGTCAACCTGTGACTCAACCACACAGAATGTTCCCGAAGCTTTTCCTACCAGTTTGTCATCACAATAGATTTCGCACTCACAAAAGTGTAACCTTCGTCCAGGCTTGATTACAAAGCCTCTCGCAATTAGTTCGTATCCCCAAGTTGCCCGAAGAAAAGAGATTTTCAATTCGGCAGTTAGTACATCGTTTTCTAAAGGCGTCATTGTGTAAGCGGCAAATCCGGCAATGGTATCAGCCAGTGCTGCCAGGACGCCACCATGTGTTACACCGCTGTATTGGCGTTGCTCGTCTCTTAATGGCATCCGAGCTTCGACAAAACCTTCTTCTATCTTCGAGAAATGAATCCCAAGAAAGTTGACATACGGATTTGTCGCTATACGTTCCTTTATTTTCTCTATAATTTGTGTATCCATAGACTTGTCTCTAATTTGTTTGTTAGTATGGTTTCATGCCTTTCAGGGTTTCATGACGACACCCAGACTACGTTTGCCGTCCATTTTGATTACGATTGGCGCATGCAAACGGACATGACGCAGATATTCGGTCTCTTCTACGGCAGGAAGTTGGTTGAGATAATCTTCATCAAACCAGCCTTCGCCTTTGAACGGATTGATCGTGAAATAACCTACACCAAAAGATGTCAGATTCTGGAAGAAATGTGTTCCTTGACTCGGATCAACCCGATAGTTCTCCAATCCGCATTCAACAATTACTTTGGCATTACTGATGTGCGGCCATTTTACTGGAATACCCAACCAAGGATCACTGCTTCCCCAACGTCCTGGACCGACTAACACATAGTTAGTCTCTGTACCGGTAAACTTCCGGTTCATCTTCTCGATGTCGTAGGCAATCAACTGGTTGTTGGCGGCATTGAAAGCTCCAGTCTTCACATAAATGACATCCTGTACATCATTGATGATTCCATGCCCCAACACGCTGGTAGATGAAAGGATGGTATCTTCCTGTTGTATTACTGAAAGATCTTCATTCATCACCTCTTTGTTATCGACGATAGGCCGGATCTGCAATAAATAGAAGGTAGCTATGCGGGGATCTTGTTTGTTCATGTTGATGGCAAACTCGATCTCTACGGGTCGGCCCATTTCTTTTTGTCCGATCTGAAGTAACTGGTCTAGTGTGCTGGCCAACGGAAAGACATCGTGCTGCAAGACATTCACGAACGAAAGGATCTTACGTCCACCCGGATAATAACCATCTCGAATAATCATATCATACGGATCATAGGTCGAAGTGATGAACTTGAGCGAACCGTCGGCATCAGCTTCTTTCAGTGTCAGTTTCTTCAGATTGAATGCATCATCTACCGAAAACTTATCCACGATGTTCTCCGGATTCAAGTCCAGGGCATAAAAACGGGTTTGGGTTTCACGCAAAGCAAAATCCGTCGAACTCATCTGCAAGATATTATGCGGATGGCGTGGGGAGAAACGAAGTGTCAGCCCTCCGTCGACAATGTATTTTCCTAAGCCTAATGCGATATTGGCAATTCCGTCTTCGGCCTTCTCATTGCCGATCGGGTAGAAGTTTAAGGAACGTGCTACACCGGAGATCGTCGGATAATAATGGTCGCCATATTGCGTACCGACTACTTCCTGCAGGACAATTGCCATCTTTTCCTGATCGATCAGGTTGGATGTGGCCGTCATATAGGCTTTGCTGTCCTGATAAAATACTGAGGCATACACGGCTTTGATCGCATCACTGAGTGAGCGTAGCATTTCATACTTGTCTTCCTGCTTCGGAATCATATAGGTTGAATAGATTCCGGCAAACGGTTGATAGTGTGAATCCTCCAGCAAGCTGGAAGAACGGATGGCAATCGGTCCTTTTACGACTTCCGAGAATGCCATCAAGTCTTCTATCAGACGCGAAGGAAGACTGGCCCGGAGGAAGTATTTGAGGATGGTATCGTTGTCGGTATCGCTCAGGGCGATAGGATATAGCTCGTTTGTTTCCATGAACTCATCGAAGATGTCGGTACAGATCACGACCGTCTTCGGAATATTCACGGCAAAGTTCTCCTGCTCGAGTTTGGGATATCGCTTGATCATGGCTCCGATGAATGCCAAACCACGTCCTTTTCCTCCCAAAGAACCGTCTCCGATGCGGGCAAAGTTACTATACTCGTCGAAACGCTCTTTCTTGTAGATGGCCACAACGCCACTATTCTTCATCCGACGATATTGCACAATCAGGTCGAAGATCAGTTTGCGGGCTTCATCCATGTCTTTATAATCGCTCACATCGACATTCTTCAAGACTTCGGCGGGCGGAAACATGGCACGCGAGTAGAAGAAGCGCGAGAAATGATTGCGGCTCAGATGATAAACCAACGAATCATCAGGGATTTGAAATACTTTCTTCTGCAAGTCTTTCAGGTCCTTGATCCGCATGATTTCCTCTTTTGTCTTCGGATTCAGGATGACAAAGTCGCCGAAGCCAAAGCGTTGCATGATTTTCTTGCGTAAATCCTGCGGATAGCTCTTTGAATTCTTGTCTATGAAGGAAGCACCCAGCTCATGGGCATATACTTCGTTGGCCGATTCGGATGACTCAAGGATAAACGGAATGATCTTTCCGGTTTTCCGAACGTATTGACCGAATTTGTAACCGGCATACGGATCTTTTACTCCCGTATGCATGAAGCTCATGTCGGAGATAATTCCCAGGATATTATTCTGGTACTGCTCGAAGATCCGGACTGCCTCTTCGTAGGTGCGGGCCAGTTTGATCTTAGGGCGTCCACGCATACGTAATGTCTGCTGATGAGGATTCAGAGCTTCCTTAGCAAATTCCTGACTTTGTTCCAAAACGAATTTGTACAGATGAGGCAAGGCGGATGAATAGAACCGGATAGAATCTTCCACCAGCATAATGATCTGTACACCTACACTGGCCACGTCGTCAGGAGCATTCATCTTGTCCTCGATCAGCTTGATGATAGCCAACAGCAATTCTGAGTTACCTAACCAACTGAACACATAGTCGATCGCACTCAAATCTTCATTCGCCACTCGTTTGGAAACTTCCTTGGAGAAAGGCGTCAGGACTACGATCGGAATATGCGGATAATGTGTTTTAATTTCGGTTGCAGCGGCAAATATATCCCGGTTATCCATGTTCGGCATGCAGATGATCAGCTCGAAGTTCCGGTTTTTCAACTCGTTCAAAGCTTCCTCTTCTGTCGTTACCTGCGTAAACCGAGGCGGATAACGAAGGCTTAACGCTGTATATTCATTGAATATCTGTTCATCCACACGTCCGTCGTCTTCAAGCATGAAGGCGTCGTATTTGGTGGCGATCAGCAATACATTATATATACGTTTGTTCATGAGGTTGGCGAAAGGAGTATCTCTAAACACCAACTCTCGTAGATTTGGAATACCGCTCATACTGTCATAAATTTTCTTTGACCCATGTTTCGGCCAAGGTTAATGTTTCTTTTTTCCCTACATCCAATAATTTCAGATCGGCAACTTCGTAGGCCTGAATATTGGTCTTTGCGCAGATTGACAGGTAAAACTGGATGATGGAATATTTGCCTGTCCAGTCTTCCATCCAGCGAAAGATTTCAGGAGAGAGCACATGGATGCCACTGAAAGCGAATTGTTGGTACTGATCTGGATTGAAATACGGATAATAGGATTTTACTTCTCCTGTTTCCCGGTTTCTCCATCCGCAGAGTTTGTTCTCCTTATTAAAGAGCAGATAACGGGATGTTTTCCGTTTGCTGACCAGAAGTGTTGCCAATGCCTTACTCTCGAGATGCCGGTTATAGAGTTCTTTCAGGTCGATATTGGAAAAGATATCTACGTTGTGAACGAGGAACGGTTCATCTCCGTTAAGAAAAGGGGCAGCATGTTTGATGCCTCCGCCTGTATCCAACAGATATTCGCGTTCATCGGAAATATGGATATCGATTCCGAAGTTATTCTTTTCCTGCAGGAAGTCGATAATTTGTTGTCCCAGGTGATGAATGTTGATGGTGATATCGGTGAATCCTGCATCTTTCAGTTTAAGGATGATATGTTCCAGCATAGGTTTTCCGCCCACCGGAACCAACGCTTTGGGTACGGTGTCGGTGATAGGCTTTAACCGGTTCCCTAAGCCTGCTGCAAATACTAGTGCTTTCATAGGTTAGACTCAAATATTTGTTCGATGTTTTGTTCTCTGTGTGTTAAATGTATTTTGACTCCGAACTTCTGGTTCAGATGTTCTGCCAGATGTTGGGCTGAATAAACCGACCGGTGTTGCCCGCCTGTACAGCCAAAGCAAATCATCAGGTTGGTAAATCCCCGGTCCATATATCGTTTGACGGAGGCGTCTACGATGGTAAATACATGTTCCAGGAAATGGGTTATTTCTCCGTCTTCCTCCAGAAAGCGGATAACGGGTTCGTCCAGTCCTGTAAAATGATTGTATCGTTCGTATTTACCGGGGTTGTTGATGGCACGACAATCGAATACAAAGCCGCCGCCGTTGCCGGTCGGATCATTCGGAATTCCTTTTTTATACGCGAAACTGACGATCCGCACTTCCAAAGTACGTTTCTTGAGGTCGTCAGAGAATTGTTTCAGTTCGGTCAGCTCACGCAAGACATGGCTGAGGTACGGATATTCGGGATAATCTTCCTTGAGAAGTTGCCGCAAGTTCTCAATGGCAAACGGAACACTTTGGATGAAGTGCGGCTTCTTTTCGAAGTAACCGCGGAATCCGTAGGCTCCTAGTACCTGAAGTGTGCGGAACAATACGAAATGACGTAACTGACTCATGAAGTAACGTTCGTCTACCGGTATGTATTGCCGCAGGGCATCCATATATTCATGCAGGAGTTCCTGACGGAGTTCTTCGGGATATTTCGCCTTGGCCTGCCATAAAAACGAAGCGACATCATAATAGACCGGCCCTTTCCGTCCGCCCTGGAAGTCAATTAACCAGGGTTCTCCGTTTTTGATCATGACATTTCTCGACTGGAAATCCCGGTACATGAACGTAGCCGAGGAATTGCGTAGCAAGACATCTGCCATTTTCTGGAAGTCATCTTCCAGACGGTCTTCCTGAAACTCCATTCCGGTAGCTTTCAGAAAACAATATTTGAAATAGTTCAGATCCCATAAAATGGACCGTTGATTGAATTCGGCCTGCGGATAACACTGGCTGAAGTCAAAACCGTCGGCTCCGACAAACTGAATGGTAGGCAACAGACGAATGGTTTTGTGTAACAGTCTTTTCTCTTCTTCATCGAATACACAACTTTTCCGCCCTTTTTCGATTGCATCGAAAAGAAGCGTATCGCCCAAATCTTCCTGGAGATAAAAGCGGCAATCGTCTGACTGGATGAAAACTTGCGGAACAGGAAGCCCTTTCTCCCGGAAATGGGCTGACATATAGATGAATGCCTTATTCTCGTCGGGAGCAGTTCCGCTTACCCCGATCAAAGTCTGAGGTCCTGTCAGTCGGAAGTATCGCCGGTTAGAACCCGATGAAGGCAGCTCGGTGATGTCTTCTGCCGGCTGGCCGACGTACGACTGGTATAAGTTTTTCAGAATCGTTGTTACCATGTTCTTCGTTTATTTATCGGCTAAGGTAACAAGATTCGGTGAAAAAAGAAACACTTCAGCTCTTTCTTGCAAGAGAAAAACTGTATCAGACGAAAGAAGCAAGCCAAAATTACTTTGGCTTGCTTCTTTATATAGGGTATTTGTATGCTTCTGCTTATAAAATACCTTGTGCCATCATAGCCTTGGCTACTTTCATGAAGCCTGCCACGTTTGCACCTTTCACGTAGTTTACATAACCATCCGGTTGTGTACCGTATTTTACGCACTGTTCGTGGATATTCTGCATGATGCTCTGCAACTTCTGATCTACTTCTTCGCTTGACCAGCTTAACTTCTGAGCATTCTGAGTCATTTCCAGACCTGATACAGAAACACCACCTGCATTGGCTGCTTTACCCGGAGCGTACAGAATCTTCGCTTTCAGGAATTCGTCGATTGCTTCCGGAGTAGAAGGCATGTTGGCTCCTTCTGATACAGCGAAGCATCCGTTAGCCAATAAGGCACGAGCGTCGTCGCCATTGATTTCGTTCTGTGTAGCACTTGGCATAGCGATATCGCATTTTTCGTTCCAAGGACGTGCACCCGGTACATATTTTACACCGTATTTTTCAGCATATTCGCGGATACGGCCTCTGTACAGGTTCTTCAATTCCATGATATAATCCAGCTTTTCGCGATCAATACCGTCCGGATCATAGATGTAACCGTCAGAATCAGACATGGTAACTACTTTAGCTCCCAATGTGATCAGCTTTTCTACTGTATATTGAGCCACATTACCCGAACCAGAAACTGTTACGACTTTACCTTTGATGTCGATGTTGCGAGTCTTCAGCATCTGAAGCAAGAAATATACGTTACCATAACCAGTTGCTTCGGGGCGGATCAGTGAACCACCAAATTCCAGACCTTTTCCGGTGAATGTACCTGTATTTTCGCGAGCCAGTTTCTTATACATACCGTACATATAAGCAACTTCACGACCTCCTACACCGATATCGCCGGCAGGAACGTCGGTATCCGGACCGATGTGACGCCATAATTCCAATACGAATGCCTGGCAGAAACGCATGATTTCAGCATTGCTCTTACCACGCGGGCTGAAATCTGAACCACCTTTGCCACCACCCATCGGCAGTGTTGTCAGTGAATTCTTGAATGTCTGTTCGAAGGCCAGGAATTTCAAGATAGACAAGTTTACGGAAGCATGGAAGCGGATACCGCCTTTGTACGGGCCAATTGCGTTATTATGCTGGATACGATAACCCATGTTTGTCTGGATTTGTCCTTTGTCGTCCATCCAAGTAACGCGGAAAGAAAAGATCCGGTCAGGAATGCAAAGACGTTCAATTAAGTTAGACTTTTCGAATTCAGGATGTTCGTTGTACACTTCTTCAATCGTACCTAATACTTCTGAAACTGCCTGATGATATTCAGGTTCGTTTGGAAATCTGCGTTTCAGTGTGTCTAAAACTTCACTTGCTTTCATTTGTCTTTAATTATATAAAATGTAATACCTTTATGAATTATCCTCATTTGTTGTCTCCTTATTGGGAGAACGCTGCAAAGGTATATTATTATTTTTAAAATGCAAACAAATCGACGTAAAAAATATTTGATTTATGACAAATCTCTTTTTTTATCGGATAAATCTTACGATTTGTTATCGCCTCGCCGCTTTATGTTCTTATAGATAGGAACAAACACAATGATACCGGAAGTAACGATGGCGAAGATCGTTTCGCCGGTTATTTCTTTGCTGTAAGTCAGTAACATATAGCATAGAATTCCCCATAAGAGAGTAATGCATACGATTTGACTATTTGATAGTTTTCGTCTGGCCATGATTTGTTTTTCCTTTCTTTTTATTACTCGAAGTTTCCTTCGGTTGGTTTATATACGGGAAAATGGTGCAAGCCGATGTTTTTTAATTTACCGGCTTCTACCAATGCTTTTAGTCGCCGGCTGGCAGTTGTCCGGGTAAATCCGGAAAGCTGTTCGAATTGCTGGCGGTTGATAGATTCGTGCGACTGGAAATAACGGGTTAATAGTTTTTCCAGGTCTTCGGTGGTATGTTCTTTGGAATGGGTTTTGTTTTCTGCCCGTTTGAAGTGGGTGTCTTTCAGTTGCTCCTTGAGGCGTACTTCCGGACGGAAAGCAACCGATTTGAAATGAATCGACTGAGCCCTTGTTTTGTCGGTAGTTTCAATTTCAGGACACGTGAGCGTGATCTGCAGATAACCGAGTCCGTCGATGTATACACGGTTCCCATTCTTCAATTCTTCCACAATTACGTCTGAAAGTGAAGTCAATACGGCTTTGACATCAGCCGTTGTCACCGTACAGCGCGTATGGATTTTGCGGGCAAGCTCGTCGGTTGAGATGGTCTGGTTCGTAACAACCCGGGCGTGATAGCGTGTTTTCTCGGTACTATCCTTTTGTTTCGGGTTTTTGTAGAAATCATAAATTGCAGTCATACAAGTACTTTTTTGTTCAGGTTATTTCGTATTTAGAGGTTGAACTCGTAGATGTTTACCGTTTCACCCGGGAGAAACGATCGTTTCACCTTTGTGGAATGATAAAAATACCTAAACAAAGGTACATATTTTTAACTAGGTTCGCAAATAAATGCTGTGGTTTCTTGGTTGTTCTTTACATAAAAACACTGATGCCGGCGGTGAATGTCTGGAATTCGGGTCCGAAGTCGGTATTCAAGACATGGCAAGGTGAATAACGGACATAGGCACCAATGGAGTGGAACACCAGATGCGCCTGCAGATCAACGCTTATTTTCTGCTGATGGATGTTCTTGTCCAGCAGTTTGACTGCGTTCCCTTCGGCATCTTTGTAGTGGGTTTTCATGCTGCCGTAGGTATTGATGCAAAGCTCCGGTCCGAGGCTGAAAGAGAAGTTGCGCCCAAGATCGCGGGTGTACATAAACGGAACTGTCAGGCTGAATAGCTTCAGACGGGAGAAGTCAATGTCGGCCTTGTCCGGATAGGTACCGATATTGATGTGCTGGTTCTCGTCTTTGATGAAGCGGGAATAACCGTTCATGCGATAATTCCGCCAGCGCATACCGAAGCCGACCGAGAAACGGTTCTCGTCTTTCCAGGGACGCAGACCGAAGTTGATGAGGTTTCCGCCGATTTCATACGAACTGCTCATGTTGACGTTCATGGCTTCGGGAGCACCTATGGCATTGACGAATCCAAAATAAATCCCTCCGCAAAAGACTTCGTCGGAACTGTATTTGTTTTTCCGGTTCTTCTTCTCTTTACTGAACGGAATGTTGAAGTTCCAGTTGCCGGTTTTCTGTTGCGTAACGGCATAATTCCCTTCATTCAGTGTGATCTTCTTGACATACGAATAGTCCGGATTATTCTCACTTCCTTCGACACGGATTTCCTGTTCCTTGTCGTTGGTGATAATTGTTACTTTGTTGGGCCGATTGATCACGATACTGTCGTTTGCCTGATATTGGCCCCATGCCGGCCAGGTAAAAGCCAGCAGACTGATTCCTGCGATTAACTTTTTCATTGTATATCTCTTTTACGTTTTTAATTCGGATTACTGAAACATTTCTTTTAGCTCTTCGAGCGTGGCTGCCCCTTCCATGTAAATGACGATTACTTCGGGATAATCGGGGTTGCGCAGCGAAGCATTGCGGAAAAACAGGTATTGGTTCGTTCCCTTGTCGTTCCCCGGGAAGCAGAAGAAACCGTAATAAAGTTTTCCGCCAATACTGCCTGTTTCCTTTTCGGCTGCCTTTTGTGCATCCGATTCTACCAATGCCGTGATCGTTGCGATCTCAGTCGAATCGGCTTGCAGGGTAAGGCTTCTGAACAAAGTCAGATGATAAGGCGCCAGCTTCTTGCCTTTCACCAGGACTTCCACGGCTCCTTCGCGGTTATTGTAACGGCCGTCGAAAAGGACTTTCGAACGGAGCTTCTCTTGTGCATGAAGTCCGTTACAGACGACCATCAGTCCACATAATATTAACCATACATATTTCATATACCTTATATTATTTATAGTCATTTTTATCTGTTTCATTCAAATCTTCGGCCGAGTCAAACAAACTTTCCAACTGGCTTTCTACCGTAAAGTCTTCCGTATCCTGGCTGACCTGGTTCATAGATAACCGCATGTGCGACAAGACGAGTCCGCTGTCGGTACATCGTTGTCCGTTTATGTAGGCGATGCACTGATTCCGTTCTTGCTGTCTGAGTACGTACAACGAACCCGAAAGCAAACAACAGAAAAAGACGGCTGCAATGCTTCTCCATTTCCATGCCTGAAAGGAAGAACGTTTCTCGTTCTGTTGCCGGTACCGGCTTTTCCCGATGGCCAGATAGCCCATAACGGCCTTCAGCTCATCGAAAGCCGGATCTTGTGCTTCCGCAGAGCACAAGAATAATTTCAGTTGTCTTTCTTCCTCATCAGAAGTCTCTGCCTCGAAATACTTTTCGGCGAGTTGTAGCCATTCCTGGCGTGTCCGGTGCGGAAATTCTACATGCTTTTGTTTCATCTGCCTTTTTCCTCCATTTTACGGTACAATTCTCTGATTATTTTTCGGGCCCTGCTCAGTTGAACCCTTACGGCTGTGGGCTGCATATGCAGGTCACTGGCGATACGATCATAGTCGTCACCTTCAAATTCCTTCCGGCGCAAGATCTCTTGCTGGATAGGAGAGAGTTTGGATTGTATAATCTGTTCGATCGTTTCGTAGGTCTCGTCGATCTCCAGTCGCTGGTCGATACTCTCGGTTGTTCCTCCATCCCGATCCGGATCCAAAGCAACTGTCGGGTAACGCTGTTGTTTCCGCCAAGAATCAATGCAGACATTTCTGACGGTTGTCATCATCAAAGCTTCGGCTTCCTTCGGCGAATGAATGGAGTCGTGATGCGGCCACAGTTTACAGAAAGCTTCCTGTAAGGCATCTTCCGCATCTTCTTCATTGGGAAGTATGCGCAAGGCAAAACGTCTGAAACGTTCCTGCAAATGAGAGAAGGTGACAACCAGTGTGTCTTTATTCTTGCTGTTCAACATCCGATTTTATCAGTTTTCTTTTCTTGTTTTATAGGGAAAACGTATGTTGCCGAATTTTGTAACAAAGAAAAGTAATTTTTTTTGGATAATTTGTGGCGCGTAGGAAGGCGAGTTACGGGCATAAAAAAAGGCTATCCTCACGGACAGCCAATCTTCATTGTTAACCTTAAATCTAATACCATGAAAAACACGATGCAAATATAGAGGGTTTATGTTATGTAACATAATATTTGACCGATTTTCTTTTGGTATTTAACTAGATTTAATATTTGGATGGTAAAATATCCTCTTTATAGCGGAATTCGATAGACCGAGAAGCTGAATGGCTTGATAGTAAGCTTTGCTTTGGGAACATCAAGCTCGATGCTGGATTCGGTAGGAACAAGCTGGGTGTTTCCTAAATCCAGCGATTGTAAAGATTGAACTTTTGCGGTCCGTTTCCCGTCGGCAAATCCTTCCAGATTCCACGTGATGCTACGCCGATACATGCCGGTATTGACAACCTTGATGATTAATTCGTTGGTTTGTTTGTCGAGAGCGGCCGAAGCATATAAGTCATTTTCTCCGGCAACCGGCTGATTGTTTCTCGTCAGTTTTACGACATCCGTGCCTTTATTCCGCGAATACATCTGTTGTACATAATAATTCGGAGTCTTGAATACAGACAAGTTGTCAAACCAGATCAGGTCTGGTCTCCATTGCCAGGCATCCACATGCGCAAACAAAGGTGCATAAGTACATAACTGAACCACATCAGCATTTCGCTCCAATCCGGTCATGAAGGCCGCTTCGCAAAGAGCAGCCAGGAAACTGTTGGCTTGTGTATCGGTATGGCAAGCATATTCTCCGGCAAAGACTTTCGGTGCATTTCTGTCGTACGAATCATATCGCTTGGCATTCGAGAGGAACCATTCCGGGTGACGATAATAATGTTCGTCCACCAGATCAACCTGCAGGTTCTTCATCTCTGACCATAAATAATCAAACTCTTCTCCGGAAGCTTGCGGACCCGATCCGCCAACTATTTTTATATCCGGATACTTGGCGCGTATCGCTTCAACGAAAGGTTTTAGTCTTTCTACATAAATAGAACCCCATTGTTCGTTGCCGATCGCGATAAACTTCAGGTTGAATGGAGCCGGATGTCCCATTTCTGCTCGTATTTTTCCCCATTTCGAAGAAACCGATCCATTGGCGAATTCTATTAAATCCAACGCATCTTGTATATAAGGTTGCAATTCGTCAAGACGGGCATGTTCATCCATATCGTCATTTTCGTATTGGCAGGAAAGTCCGCAGTTGAGAACAGGCAGCGGTTCAGCTCCGATATCTTCGCTTAATAAGAAATATTCATAGAAACCAAGTCCCAGCGACTGATAGTAATCCGGGAATTTGCGGTACGAGAAAGTATAAAACCAACGGTTAATATTGGTAGGCCGGTTTTCCACCGGTCCGATGGTATTTTTCCATTGGTATCGGGTGGCACGAGTCGTCCCTTCAACAATACATCCGCCCGGGAAACGGAATATGCCGGGATGCAAATCCTTTAAAGCTTCTACCAGATCGGCCCGCAAGCCATTGGGACGTTTCTTGTAAGTATTTTCAGGGAATAATGAAATATGATCCATGTCGATTGTTCCGGGATTAATCAAGGTGAGACGCAAGTGAGCCCGCTTTTCGGTTTGCTGCGGTGTAAGTGTGACCTGGTATTTCTTCCAGTCATTACCCGATACCGTCAGTTCTTTGGTTTCGAAGATATGATTGCTCTCACTGATCAGTTCAATCCGAATACGGACAGGCGTCTTTGACTGGACACGGGCATAAGTAGAAAGGAAATAAGATTCACCCGCTTTGATACCCATTCCTTTAAATCCTTCGTTTTCTAATCCGGTCTGTGTAATTTCCTGACCGAAAGACAAGCGGACATAATGCGGGTTTCGTTCAAAGCAAGGATCTTTTTCTTCAATTTTGACTGTTCCGAACGGAATCCAACCCATTAAAGCATCCTGAAACTCAAATGAACGGTTCTTGACAAGTTCGGCATAGATTCCTCCATCGGCACCAAAGTTGATGTCCTCGAAGAAAACACCATACATCGTAGATTGTACGGGAAACAGAGATTGTTTTGCCTGGATGTCAAACTGGATTTCTTGTGCGTTGTCTTGGGCACAAACCGGCAAGACACTGATGCCTGCACTCAAACAGCAAAGGCATGCGAGCTTTTGGATTTTTGTTTTCATATTCATGTATTCCTTTAAGGTGTAATTTATACAATTGCTAAGATAGAAAGAAAAAATGAATCGGCAATTAAAATTTTTACTATATTTGAACGTTCTTTCGGCAGACAGCAGTAAGCGAAAGCCGTTTAAAGGAAATATTTTGACAGGAAATGTAATTGAAACATTTAATTTTCAGCAGAATATTTGCTTTATTATGTGATAGATATATAAAATGGTGTTATATAACATCTTTATTGTTGGTGCTGTATTGAAAGAAGAATTTTACTTTTACAATCAGTTTATAAACTTAATACGCATGGAAAACGTAAAAACAAAGTCTGGTTTATGCTTTGAAGCTTTTAATAAGCAGGTTGAAGGAAAACAAACTTCGATTTGTGTGCTCTCCAATAAAAAAGGTACGGAGGCTGTTATAACAAATTATGGTGCCAAGATCGTATCATTAATGGTTCCTGATAACAAAGGTGAATGGGTTGATGTCGTATTGGGTCATGCATCCATTGACGATTATCTGACTTCTGGAGAACCTACTTTCGGTGCAACGTGTGGCCGTTATGCCAACCGGATCGCGAAAGGACGTTTCGAACTGGATGGAACCGTGTATGATCAGTTACCTATTAATAGTGGTCCGAATAGTTTGCATGGAGGTTTGCGAGGCTTTCATTTCCGGGTTTGGGATATGGAACAGTTAGACGCTCAAACTGTCCGCCTGACCTACGTGGCTGCCGATGGGGAAGAAGGTTATCCGGGAGAATTGACTGCCGTTCTTCTTTATCATCTGACAGACGAGAATGAAATGGTTATTTCTTATCAGGCAACAACAACCAAGCCTACAGTCGTCAATCTAACTAATCATTCTTATTTTAATCTTTCAGGAGAAGGCGACCGTTATATCGGTGATCACGTTTTGACAATTCATGCAGATGCTTATTTGCCAACCGACGAAACGGCTATACCTTATGGTCCGTTGGAAAAAGTGGCAGGAACACCGATGGATTTCACCGAGCCGCATGAAATCGGGGAACGGATTAATGAGAATTTCCAGCAATTGATCTTCGGTAAAGGATACGATCATTGCTATGTATTAAATAAGGAAGAAAATGAGATGGCCTTGGCTTCGCGTTGTTATTCTCCGAAGACAGGTATTGTCATGGAAACTTATACAACCGAGCCGGGTATTCAGCTTTATACCGCCAATTGGTTAAATGAATCAATCATCGGTAAAAACGGACATCCTTATCCAGAACGTTGTTCTTTCTGTTTGGAAACACAGCATTTCCCCGACAGTCCGAACAAACCAGAGTATCCATCAACCGTTTTGCGTCCGGGCGAAACATTCCAGAGTCAGACTGTATATAAATTCACAGTAGAATAAATCATTAAAACATTAATAATTAAACGACTTTAAAACAAATGAATTCAACTAGTCAAAAAAATTACACATTGCCTATCATTATGATGGTGGCATTGTTCTTTATGATCTCGTTCGTGACAGGTTTGCAGAATCCGTTCGGGGTAATTGTTAAAAACCAGTTCCAGGCAACAAACCTGATGTCGCAGTTGGGTAATGCCGCTAACTTTATTGCTTACGCCTTTATGGGTGTACCGGCAGGTATGTTGTTGCAGAAGATTGGTTATAAGAAAACCGCTTTGCTGGCAATCATTGTAGGTTTTGTAGGTGTGTTTATCTCTTATTTGTCAGGTTTGGCAGGAAGCTATGCTGTTTATTTGACAGGTGCTTTCGTTTCAGGTTTCTCTATGTGTATGTTGAATACCGTAGTAAACCCGATGTTGAATACCTTAGGTGGTGGTGGTAACAAAGGAAACCAGTTAATCCAGGTTGCCGGTTCTGTTAATTCCATTGGTGCAACAATCGTTCCGGTATTGGTAGGTTATTTGATGGGTGATGCTGCTCGTGCAACAATCAGTGATGCAGCTCCTGCTTTGTTCTTGGCAATGGGTATCTTCGCTTTGGCATTTATCGTATTGATCAGTATGAACATTCCGGAACCAAGTCTGGAACGTCAGCAGAAGAATACAGGTGCTCCTGATAAATACAGTGCATTCTCTTTCCGTCACTTTATTTTGGGTACTATTGCTATTTTCATCTATGTAGGTGTTGAAGTTGGTATTCCAAACTTTATGAACTTGTTTGCTACAAGCGATGAGCTGGGCATTGATCCTACAACAGCTGGTAGTTTGGTAGGTACATATTGGTTCCTGATGATGGTTGGACGTTTGTGTGGTGCTTCTTTAGGCGCTAGATTCTCAAGTAAGTCTATGTTGACTTTGGCTTCAGCTGTAGGTCTTGTATTTATCCTGATCGCCATCTTTGCTCCGATTACAACGAAAGTAAGTATGCCGGTATTCTTGGCTAGCTTGTCATTCGGTATGGTTGAAGTTCCTATTGGTATCATGTTCCTGGCTCTTTGTGGTCTGTGTACATCTATTATGTGGGGTGGTATCTTTAACTTGGCAGTTGAAGGTTTGGGTAAATATACAGAGGCTGCTTCCGGATTCTTTATGGTGATGGTTTGCGGTGGTGGTATTTTACCATTGATTCAAGGTGTTGTAGCAGATATGGCTGGTTTCCAGGTAAGTTATTTCGTTATCCTCTTTGGTTTGGCATATTTGCTGTATTATGCTTTGGTAGGAAGCAAGAATGTCAATAAGGATATTCCGGTAGAATAAGATCTTAATCGTTTTGTTTGTGAGTATAAAGTAGCTAAGTAGGGTTACTATTCTACTTAGCTGCTTATTTTTTTAATTGAATATTATTATCATTATGAAAGAGAAGATTAGTAAAAAGTTTCAAGAGCTGTTTAATACATCGGGTACTTTCTTTGCATCACCTGGTCGTATTAATTTGATAGGAGAACATACTGATTATAATGGTGGATTTGTTTTCCCGGGTGCTATCGATAAAGGTATGATCGCAGAAATCAAACCGAATGGAACAGGAAAAGTCCGTGCTTTTTCTATCGACTTGAATGATTATGCAGAATTTGGTTTGACAGAAAATGATGCACCGCAGGCTAGCTGGGCTCGTTATATCTTCGGTGTATGTCGTGAAATCATCAAACGCGGAGGTAATATTCAAGGATTTGATACTACATTTGCAGGTGATGTTCCTCTGGGTGCTGGTATGTCTTCTTCTGCAGCATTAGAAAGTACTTATGCTTTTGCTTTAAACGAATTATTCGATTTAAATATAGATAAGTTCGAGTTGGCAAAGATCGGACAGTCAACAGAACATAACTATTGTGGTGTGAACTGCGGTATCATGGACCAATTTGCTTCTGTTTTTGGAAAGAAAGGTCATTTGATCCGTTTGGACTGCCGTTCATTGGAATACAAATATTTCCCGTTTGATCCGGAAGCAGCCGGTTATAAATTGGTATTGTTGGATTCAGTGGTAAAACATGAATTGGCTTCGTCTGCATACAACAAACGTCGTCAGTCTTGCGAAAACGTAGTAGCTGCCATTAAGCGTAATCATCCGGAAGTAGAATTCTTGAGAGACGCTACCATGGACATGTTGAACGAAGTTAAGGCCGATGTTAGTGCAGAAGATTATATGCGTGCTGAATATGTCATTGAAGAAATTCAACGCGTATTGGATGTCTGTGATGCCTTGGAAAAAGGTGACTACGAAACTGTTGGAGAAAAAATGTATGGTACGCATCATGGCATGAGCAAACTGTATGAAGTCAGCTGTGAAGAACTTGACTTCTTGAACGACATTGCTAAAGAATGCGGCGTAACTGGTTCTCGCGTGATGGGAGGCGGTTTCGGAGGCTGTACTATTAACTTGGTAAAAGCAGACAAATACGATGCTTTTGTTGCGAAAGCCTTTGCTGAATATACAAAGAAGTTCGGACATGAGCCTAAATTGTACAATGTCGTAATTAGTGATGGTGCCAGACGTCTGGCTTGATTTACGTTTATAAAATCCTAAATATTATGTCAACATTATATTATCAAGGTGAGTCTAAATTTTTTGTAGCAGTTGATTGCATCTTGATTGGATTCGATAACCGCGAGTTGCATGTTCTGTTGTATCGACGTTCATTTGAACCTTTGAAAGGTTCGTGGTCTTTAATGGGCGGATTCGTTCGTGAAGGAGAAAGTGTGTCGCAGGCTGCAAATAGAGTCCTGACAGATTGTTCTGGAGTTGACAATTTATTTATGGAGCAAGTAGGAGTTTATGGCGAGATAACCCGTGATCTAGGAGAGCGGGTTATCTCTGCTGCTTATTATGCACTGGTCAATATGGCTAGTATAGATGTAGATACGCTGAAAGCCCATGATGCTGTTTGGGTTAAGATAACCGAACTGCCAGAACTGATTTTTGATCACGAGCAAATGATAAAAGATTCGATTGCTATTTTGCAGCGTAAAGCAGCAACTCATCCAATCGGATTTAATCTGCTCCCTGAAAAATTTACTTTACCACAATTGCAGACTCTTTATGAAGCTATTTATCAAGCTCCGTTGGATAAGAGAAATTTCCGCAAGAAGATTAATTCTATGAATATATTAGAGAAGCTGGAGGAAAAAGACAAAAGTTCATCAAAACGAGGCGCTTTCTATTATACTTTCAATAAGGAAAAGTATGACGATTTGTTGAATAAAGGAGTTTGTTTTTCTTTGTGATTCTTATGTATGTCAAATTTATTTTCATAAAAAGTGGCGTATTCGTGTCACAGCGATTGCTTTACTAATGAATTATCTTTAAATTTGCAAACGAATTAACGAATAGCGATATGAACGACATTAAATTAATGAATAGAGCAGCCGATAATATACGTATTCTTGCTGCATCAATGGTTGAAAAAGCTAAATCAGGTCATCCTGGAGGTGCGATGGGTGGTGCAGACTTCGTAAACGTATTGTTCTCTGAATTCTTAGTGTATGATCCGAAAAATCCAAAATGGGAAGGTCGTGACCGTTTCTTCTTGGATCCGGGACACATGTCACCCATGTTATATTCTGTATTGGCTTTGACTGGAAAGTTTTCTATGGATGAATTGAAGAATTTCCGTCAGTGGGGTACAGTAACACCAGGACATCCGGAAGTAAATGTAGAAAGAGGTATCGAGAATACATCTGGACCATTAGGACAAGGACATACCTATGCTGTAGGTGCAGCTATTGCAGCCAAGTTCTTGCAAGCTCGTTTGGGAAAAGAAGTAATGGACCAGACGATCTATGCATATATTTCGGATGGTGGTATCCAGGAAGAAATTTCTCAAGGAGCAGGACGCGTAGCCGGAACATTAGGTTTGGACAATTTGATTATGTTCTATGATGCCAATAATGTTCAGCTCTCTACAAAAGTGGATGAAGTAGACAATGAGAATGTCGCTTTAAAGTATGAGGCATGGGGCTGGAAAGTTATTTCGATTAATGGCAATGATGCAGATGCTATTCGTCAAGCATTGAAAGATGCAAAAGCAGAAAAAGAAAAACCTACTTTGATTATTGGTACGACTGTTATGGGTAAAGGTGCTTTGGGCGCTGATCATAGCAGTTACGAAAATAAAGTTTCAACACATGGCCAGCCTTTATCGGCAGCAGGTGTTTCTATTGAGGAAACGATTAAGAATTTAGGTGGTGATCCTGAGAATCCATTTGTTATTTTCCCTGAGGTTGCTGCATTGTATGCGAAGCGTGAAGCTGAACTTAATGCGTTGATGGAAGAAAAGAAAGCCGTTAAGAAGGCTTGGGCAGAAGCTCATCCGGATTTGGCAGTGAAAATGGACAACTGGTTTGCCGGCAGAATACCTGAAATAGATTGGGCAGGCATTCAGCAGAAAGCTAATCAGGCTACTCGTGTTGCTTCAGCTACCGTATTGGGCGTATTGGCTTCATCGGTTGAGAATATGATTTGTGCTTCTGCCGATTTGTCTAATTCAGATAAGACTGACGGTTTCTTGAAGAAGACACATGCATTTGTGAAGGGTGACTTCAGCGGAGCCTTTTTCCAGGCAGGTGTGGCTGAATTGACTATGGCTTGTATCTGTATTGGTATGTCATTGCATGGCGGTGTCATTGCTGCTTGCGGTACGTTCTTTGTCTTCTCTGATTATATGAAGCCTGCATTGCGAATGGCCGCTTTGATGGAACAGCCGGTTAAGTTTATCTGGACACATGATGCTTTCCGTGTGGGAGAAGATGGACCGACTCATCAGCCAGTAGAACAAGAAGCGCAAGTGCGTTTGTTGGAGAAGCTGAAGAATCATAAAGGCAATAATTCGATGTTGGTACTTCGTCCGGCTGATGGTGCAGAAACAACTGTTGCCTGGAAGATGGCAATGGAAAATACATCGACACCTACTGCTTTGATCCTGTCACGGCAAAATGTAGTGGATCTTCCTTCTCAGGGAGACCGATATCAGGATGCTTTGGGAGCAGAAAAAGGTGCTTATATCTTAAACGAAGATGCGAATCCGGACGTTACGCTGATTGCTTCAGGTTCTGAAGTTTCAACATTGGTTGATGGTGCTGCATTATTGCGTGCTGATGGTGTAAAGGTTCGTATCGTATCTATTCCTTCTGAAGGATTGTTCCGTAGCCAGGCTAAAGATTATCAGTATTCTGTTATTCGACCGGATGCCAAGAACTTTGCGTTGACAGCTGGTTTGCCGGTAAGCATGGAAAGCTTGGTTGGTTTCAATGGCCGTGTATGGGGAATGAGTTCTTTCGGTTATTCAGCTCCTTATAAAGTGCTCGACGAGAAATTAGGCTTTACAGGTCAGAATGTATATAAACAGGTAAAAGAATTATTGGCAGAATAAGAATCTTATGAAAGTAATCGGATTGTGTTGTGATCATGCAGGATTTACTCTGAAGGAGTTTGTAAAGAAGGTCTTGACGGAAAGAGGTTGGGAATTTAAGGATTTTGGAACAAATTCCACTGAGAGTTGTGATTATCCTGACTTTGCACATCCTTTGGCAAAGGCTGTAGAAGAGGGTGAAGTTTATCCTGGTATCGCTATTTGTGGATCAGGCAATGGTATTAGCATGACCTTGAATAAGCATCTGGGTATTCGTGCTGCCCTTTGCTGGAAAGAAGAGCTGGCTGCGTTGGCCCGTGCGCATAATGATGCGAATGTATTGGTTATGCCGGGACGTTTTATCTCTGAAGAAGAAGCATTGAAAGTCTTGGATGCTTTCTTCAGTACTCCTTTTGAAGGCGGACGTCATCAGCGCCGGATCGATAAAATTTCTAAGTTTTGATTACGAAATGAAGTAAAAGGATAAAGAATCCGTCTTGTGTTGTGCAAGGCGGATTTTTTTATTTCCCGTTTATGCTTTTATTGATCCGTTCTGCGTGGTTGTGAAATAAACAGTTTACTATGTTCTCCTTGGTTTTTTATCGTTGAAATTTGTTTTCTTGAAAGAAAACAGATAGATTTGCGATATAGGTTTTATAGAAAAACACGACATAGAAATGGAAAATAATAAGAACCGAATGATATTGACGATTGGTCGCCAGTTTGGAAGTGGAGGCCGCGAAATTGGAATGAAATTGGCGAAGCTTTTGGGTATTGGTTATTATGATAAAGAACTGATAGCCGTAGCTGCTCGCGAAAGCGGCTTGTGTACCGAAGTCTTTGAGAAGGCTGACGAGCGGGCTTCGAGTGGAATGGCTTATGCCTTTACTATGGGATATCCGTATATGGGTATGTTTATGCCGTATAATGATATATTATCCAATGATGAGTTATTCCGTATTCAAAGTGAAGCGATCCGGAATCTGGCTGCCAAAGAATCGTGTGTGATGGTTGGCCGTTGTGCCGATTATATTTTGCGGGATGATCCGGCTTGTATCAGCTTCTTTATTCACAATAATCCGGAGATTCGCGTTCAGCGTATTGTCGAGAGCATGGGCGTTTCTGTTGAAGAAGCGAAGAATCTGATGACGAAGACGGATAAAGGACGCGCATCTTACTATAATTATTATACAAATAAAACATGGGGCGCTTCCGCTTCTTATAACCTTTCCATCGATGCTTCGATATTAGGTATTGATGATACGGTTGATTTTATCAAGACTTTTGTGGAGAGAAAGCTACGGAAATAGTTCCTGTCTGTTGATTTATACAGAAACTTCCACTTCTGTATCCGCTTTGTTCGGATAGAAGTGGAAGTTTTTTGTAGGAGTAATATTTATTGTACTTCAAGTACTACAATCGACTGGGCGGGCATTTGGATATGTAATGTTCCGTCCTTTTCAATCTTTGCACCTTTGAATTCTTTAGGTTCTACTTGGTTGGGTTGCTCGAATGTATTATGTGCATTGATGTTCTTGCCAGCCAGGATACGACCGCTTACTTCTTTGAGTTGCATGCCTTGCAAATCAATCTGTATGTCTTCGGTTTGTTCGAGGTCGACATTGGCCAGACTGATGTGGATTTTTCCGGCTTTATCTTTCGAGGCTGAAACACTCAGCATCGGAACTGTACGATTGTCTCTCACTTTTACCTGATCACAAATCAGATCTAACGGCAACCAAGTGGCATCTTGATGCACTTTATACATTTCGAATACATGATAGGTAGGCGTCAGGAGCATCTTTTTACCATTGGTAAGGATAACCGATTGAAGCACGTTTACGATTTGTGCAATATTCGTCATCTGGATGCGGTCGCAGTATTTATGGAACAGGTTTAATGTCAGTGCAGCAACGAAAGCATCGCGCATTGTATTCTGCTGATAAAGATGGCCGGCATTGGTCCCCGGTTCAACATCCCACCAAGTTCCCCATTCATCAACCATCAGGGCAATGTTCTTTTTCGGATCATATTTATCCATGATTTGGATATGTTTCTGGATGACCGGTTCAATTTCCAAGCATTTTCCCATGGTCCAGTAGAAATCATCCGGATCAAATTCGGTTGCCGAACCTTTACTTCCGCTCCAACCTGTTACCGTATAATAATGTAAGGAAAGACCATCCATACGGCCTCCTACGTTCTTCATCAGGACTTCTGTCCAGTTGTAATCATAATCGCTGGCTCCGCTGGCTATTTTAAATAGCTGATTCCCGTCATAATTCCGGCAATATGTAGAGTAGCGGCGATATAAGTCTGAATAGTATTCCGGACGCATGCTTCCTCCGCAGCCCCAGCTTTCGTTGCCGACTCCGATATATTTAACCTTCCAGGCTTTGTCTCGTCCGTTTTGTCTTCTCAACCGGGCCATCGGACTATCGCCTTCCGAGGTCATATATTCAATCCATTTGGCCATTTCTTCCACACTTCCGCTACCGACATTCAGACTTACGTAGGGTTCGCACCCAAGCAGTTCGCATAAATTCAGGAATTCGTGTGTTCCGAAGCTGTTGTCTTCGATAGTTCCTCCCCAGTTGTTATTCACCATTTTAGGGCGTTGCTCTTTAGGTCCGATTCCATCCATCCAATGATATTCGTCGGCAAAGCAACCGCCAGGCCAGCGAAGTACCGGGACTTGCAATTTCTTTAAGGCTTCCAATACATCGGTCCGGTAACCTTGTGTGTTCGGAATATCACTGTCCGGACCAACCCAAAGCCCGCCATAAATACAGCTTCCCAGGTGTTCGGCAAAGTGCCCATACATGTTTTTGTTGATTGTTGTTGTACCTTTGTCCGGATAAATGCGGACTGACGCATCACGTTGTGACCATGCTGGTAATGCGATGGCTGCTAATAGTAAAAGAAAAGTTTTCTTCATGGGTGTTTGTTTAAGATTATTATTAAGGGCAAATATACACTTTCTTTGGAAGAATCCCAATATAAACACAAAAAATTGAATGAAAAGATTCAGACTGTGCTTATGGATTGGAAAATGAAACCCGTGAGAACCGTTTTCAAAAGAAACGGGAATCATTTTTGAAAGTCACGAAAATCGTTTAGTGCAACCGTATGATTTCGGGTGATAAATTTTTTTGATATCTCCATAAAAGAATTCAATCGGAAGTTACTTGAATAATTCGGAAGGAGAGCGTATCTTTGTGATACAATAAAAGAATTAATAGTAATAACAACCAATAAAATTAGCGATTATGAAAAAGAAATGGATTTGTACAGTATGTGGTTATGTTCATGAAGGTGACGAAGCTCCAGATTTCTGTCCGCAGTGTAAACAACCAAAGAGCAAGTTCAAAGAATTAGTAGAAACAACAGGTGCTTTGTCTTTTGCAGACGAACATGTACTTGGCGTAGCTAAAGGTTGTGACGAAGAAATGATCAAGGATTTGAATGCTCATTTCATGGGAGAATGTACGGAAGTGGGTATGTATTTGGCCATGAGTCGTCAGGCTGATCGTGAAGGCTATCCTGAAGTAGCAGAAGCATTCAAACGCTATGCTTGGGAAGAAGCTGAACATGCAGCTAAATTTGCAGAATTGCTGGGTGATGTTGTTTGGGATACCAAGACAAACTTGGAAAAACGCATGAATGCAGAACAGGGTGCTTGCGAAGATAAGAAACGTATCGCAACTCGCGCTAAACAATTGAACTTGGATGCTATCCATGACACTGTTCATGAAATGTGCAAGGACGAAGCTCGTCATGGTAAAGGATTCGAAGGTTTGTTCAACCGTTACTTCAAAAAATAATATATATTCTTCGGTTCTGTAACCGGTATTCCAGGATAGCAGCAATGACTTCCGGGAATACCGGTTTTTTTATGCACAAAAGAAAGCAACATTAAAACCGATGCGAGAAAGTCAGGCCAATTCCTTGTGGTGCATTGACCGGATCAGGAGCATATAGGAAGTGATATCGGTAGTACAGCTGGATCTGGTTGCGTGAATTCAGCCGATAATCGCATCCGGCCGACAAACGGAGGCGGTCGAGCGCCATACTTCCCCGATAAGTATTGTTGAATGTCTCGGCATATACAAAGGGATAAAAATCTGATTTCGGAATGTGATATTGCAAAGTGAGCATGGACCGCAAATAACTGGTCGGTTGCTTTTTATGTTTGGCATACGTGCTCTGGAAACGTTCCCGAACAGAAAATACAAACGAACCGCACGGCTGTTTGGCCGTTACATATAATAAATAGCGATGCCGATGTTGTGTGTTGTCATACAGATTGAGTAGATGCATATAAGCCACACCCGCCTTTATCCGAGGATGTATCTTATAATTAAGTTCGGCTGTACCCAAAAGCCATTGCAGTTGCGAAAAGTCAATAGCCGATCGCAAGTCTTCTTCCACAGTGAACGAAAAGTTTTTGTAGATTTTCCCCGTCAGACTGATTTTTAACGCCTGGCTAAATCCTTCTTCACCCTGGATATGAAAAGGTAACAATAAATACATGCAGGTAAAAAGATACAGAAGTCGTTTCTTCATCTTGTTTGTGCTTTATGCTTAGTCTGATATTGCTACAAAGATAAGTTATTTCGCTGGTCGAAAGGTCTGTTTTTTAGTAGGAAATCGATTGCTGTATGATTTTTAGGCTTTATGCCTGAAAATTGATCGTTCCACCCGGGTGGAATGATCGTATCACCTAGGTGGAACGATCGTATCACCCAGGTGAAACGATCTCTTCACAAGGGTGAAACGATAAAAATCTGTCATTTAACAGATTTAGTTGACTTAAAATCTCTTTATAAATAAAAGGGGTTGACGCAAATAAAAGCAATGCGAATGAAAATTCATCCCTTCAGAAGGTAAAATTGCAAACTCTGCTTTGCAATTTTATAGAAGTTGTTTATCTTTGCGCTGTTAATGACAAAGTGAGAAATAGCAGGTGGAATCATTTTTTCGTACACATAAATATTTGGTGGAACATTTGCAACCTTCCGTTCGGCGGGAATTGATGGACGAGATCAATTGGAATGACCGTCTGATAGGAATTAAAGGTTCCAGAGGTGTTGGAAAAACGACTTTCTTGTTGGATTATGCACGTGAATACTTTGGCGCAGACAATAAGAAATGCCTGTATGTCAATTTGAATCACTTTTATTTCACGGCGCGTACATTGGTCGATTTCGCTGATGAGTTCCAGCGTAACGGTGGGGAAGTATTATTGATCGACCAGGTATTCAAGTATTCAGACTGGTCAAAAGAGCTGCGGTATTGTTATGATCATTTCCCCAATCTGCGCATAGTCTTTTCCGGTTCGTCGGTTATGCGCCTGAAGGAAGAGAATCCGGATCTGGCCGGAAAGGTTGTCTCTTATAATCTGCGGGGATTCTCTTTCCGTGAGTTTCTGAATATGATGACGGGAAATAATTTCCCTTCCTATTCGTTTGCCGAACTGATCCAGCATCACCGGCAGATAGCAGAAGACATCTCGAATCAAGTAAATCCCTTGGACTATTTTCAAGACTATATGCATCATGGTTTTTATCCTTTTTTCCGGGAAAAGCGGAATTTTTCGGAGAATCTGCTGAAAACGATGAACATGATGCTGGAGGTAGACGTACTTTATATTAAACAAATAGAGCAAAGTTATCTGCCCAAGTTGAGAAAATTATTATATTTGCTGGCTGTATATGGCCCGGGTTCGCCCAACGTGAGCCAGTTGAGTAAAGAAATAGAGACTTCGCGGGCAACGGTGATGAATTACATCAAATACCTGGCTGATGCCCGTTTGGTTAATATCTTGTATCCACGAGGAGAATCATTTCCGAAGAAGCCTTCGAAGGTTTATTTATACAATTCGAATCTGATGTATCCCATTTGTCCGGTGGAAGAGGTGAACAAGAATGTAGCGCGCGAGTCGTTCTTCTTTAATCAGCTTCAGAAAGACAATGAAGTGAATGCAGGCATTAAGAATGCTCATTTCTTGGTGAATCAGTCATATCATTTTCGGATAGAAGATAATATGAAGTTTAAAAACAGTGCAGATATGTATTACGCCGTTGACCAGACAAAGATAGGTGAAGGCAATCTGATACCGCTTTGGCTCTTCGGCTTTTTATATTGAGAATCTTTACATACTAATAGTTTATAGATCTATGACAAAAGAAAAGAAATTTATCACATGTGACGGTAATGAAGCAGCTGCACATATTTCGTATATGTTCAGTGAAGTAGCTGCTATTTATCCGATCACTCCGTCATCTACTATGGCAGAACATGTAGATGAATGGGCAGCAGCTGGCCGCAAGAATATCTTCGGCGAAACTGTAATGGTTCAGGAAATGCAATCAGAAGGTGGTGCTGCTGGAGCTGTTCATGGTTCTTTGCAGGCAGGTGCGTTGACAACTACTTATACCGCTTCTCAAGGTTTGTTGTTAATGATCCCGAACATGTATAAGATTGCAGGTGAATTACTGCCTTGCGTATTCCATGTTTCTGCCCGTACATTGGCTTCTCATGCCTTGTGTATTTTTGGCGACCATCAGGATGTTATGTCTTGTCGTCAGACAGGTTTCGCCATGTTGTGCGAAGGTTCAGTTCAGGAAGTGATGGATTTGGCTGGTGTTGCTCACCTGGCAACATTGAAGTCACGTGTGCCGTTCATCAACTTCTTCGATGGTTTCCGTACTTCACATGAAATCCAGAAGATTGAAAAGTTGGAAAATGAAGATTTGGCTCCGCTGATCGATCAGAAAGCGTTGGCTGAATTCCGTGCCCGTGCCTTGAATCCGCAGAAGCCGGTAGCTCGTGGTATGGCTGAAAACCCGGATCACTTCTTCCAGCACAGAGAATCTTCTAATTCATTCTATGAAGCTGTTCCTGCTATCGTAGAAGAATACATGAACGAAATCAGCAAGATCACAGGTCGTAAATATGGCTTGTTCGATTACTATGGTGCTGAAGATGCAGAACGCGTTATCATCGCTATGGGTTCAGTAACCGAAGCTGCTCGCGAAGCAATCGATTATTTGACAAGCAAGGGTGAAAAAGTTGGTTTGGTATCTGTTCACTTGTATCGTCCGTTCTCTGCTAAGCATTTCTTGGCAGCTGTACCTAAGACTGCAAAACGTATTGCTGTTCTGGATCGTACAAAAGAACCGGGAGCTAACGGCGAACCGTTGTATCTGGACGTAAAAGATTGTTTCTATGGCGTAGAAAATGCTCCGCTGATCGTAGGTGGCCGTTATGGTTTGGGATCTAAGGATACAACTCCGGCTCAGATCTTGGCAGTTTATGAAAACTTGGCTATGGCTATGCCGAAGAATCAGTTTACAATCGGTATCGAAGATGATGTAACTTTCACATCTCTGCCTAAGAAAGAAGAAATTGCTTTGGGTGGCGAAGGCATGTTCGAAGCTAAGTTCTATGGTTTGGGTGCCGACGGTACAGTAGGTGCTAATAAGAACTCTGTGAAGATCATCGGTGATAACACGAACAAATACTGCCAGGCTTATTTCGCTTATGACTCTAAGAAATCTGGAGGTTTCACTTGTTCTCACTTGCGTTTCGGTGACCATCCGATCCGTTCAACTTATTTGGTAAATACGCCTAATTTCGTTGCTTGCCACGTTCAGGCATATCTGCACATGTATGATGTGACTCGCGGTTTGCGTGAAAACGGTACCTTCTTGCTGAATACAATCTGGGAAGGTGAAGAATTGGCTAAGAATTTGCCAAACAACGTAAAACGTTATTTCGCTCAGAAGAATATCACAGTTTATTATATCAATGCAACGAAGATTGCTCAGGAAATCGGTTTGGGTAATCGTACCAATACTATCCTGCAGTCTGCATTCTTCCGTATCACAGAAGTAATTCCTGTTGATCTGGCTATCGAACAGATGAAGAAGTTCATCGTGAAGTCATACGGTAAGAAGGGTGAAGATGTGGTTAACAAGAACTATGCTGCCGTTGACCGTGGTGGTGAATACCATCAGTTGACAGTTGATCCGGCTTGGGCTAATCTGCCTGCTGATGAAAAGGCTGCCAACAACGATCCTGCTTTCATCAACGAAGTAGTTCGTCCGATTAATGCACAGGATGGTGACCTGTTGAAGGTTTCTGCATTCAAGGGTATTGAAGATGGTACTTGGCATCAAGGTACTGCTAAATATGAAAAACGTGGTGTAGCAACATTTGTTCCGGTATGGAATGAAGCGAACTGTATCCAGTGTAACCAGTGTGCTTATGTTTGTCCTCACGCAGCTATCCGTCCGTTCGTATTGGATGAAGAAGAACTGAAGGGTGCAAACTTCGCTACAATCGCAGTGAAAGCTCCGGCTACAATGAAGGGTATGGCTTTCCGTATGCAGGTTGACGTTATGGACTGCTTGGGTTGTGGTAACTGTGCTGATGTTTGTCCGGGATTCAAGGGCAACAAGGCTTTGAGCATGGTTCCGCTGGAAGGTCAGGAAGCAGAAGCTGCCAACTGGGATTACTGCGTAGCTAATGTGAAGACAAAACAGAGCTTGGTTGACGTGAAGTCGAATGTGAAGAACTCACAGTTCGCTACTCCATTGTTTGAGTTCTCTGGCGCATGTTCAGGTTGTGGTGAAACTCCGTATGTGAAGTTGATTTCTCAGTTGTTCGGTGATCGTGAAATGGTTGCCAATGCAACAGGTTGTTCTTCTATCTATTCAGGTTCTGTTCCTTCTACTCCGTATACAACCAACGAAAAGGGTCACGGTCCGGCTTGGGCAAACTCATTGTTCGAAGACTTCTGTGAATTTGGTTTAGGTATGGAATTGGCCAACGAAAAGATGCGTGCTCGTATCCAGAAGGCTATGGAAGAAGCAATCGCTGCTGAAGCAACTCCGGCTGAATACAAAGAAGTATTCCAGGCTTGGATTGAAAACCAGAACGATGCAGACAAGACAAAAGAATTGGCAGAAAAGATCATCCCGATGGTTGAAGCTGCTAAAGATAAATGTGCTAACTGCGCAACTATCGCTGAATTGTCTCACTTCTTGGTTAAACGTTCTCAGTGGATCATTGGTGGTGACGGTGCTTCTTACGATATCGGTTACGGAGGTTTGGATCATGTAATCGCTTCTGGTAAGAATGTAAACATCTTGGTATTGGATACTGAAGTTTACTCTAATACAGGTGGACAGTCATCTAAATCTACTCCGGTAGGTGCTATTGCCAAGTTTGCTGCTGCTGGTAAGCGTGTACGTAAGAAAGACCTGGGCTTGATGGCTACTACATACGGTTATGTATATGTTGCTCAGATTGCTATGGGTGCTGACCAGGCTCAGACATTGAAGGCAATCCGCGAAGCTGAAGCTTACGACGGTCCTTCTTTGATCATTGCTTATGCTCCTTGTATCAACCACGGTTTGAAGAAGGGTATGGGTAAGTCACAGGCTGAAGAAAAGGCTGCTGTTGAATGCGGTTACTGGCACTTGTGGCGTTACAACCCGGCATTGGAAGCAGAAGGCAAGAATCCGTTCACATTGGATAGCAAAGAACCGGATTGGAGCAAGTTCCAGGACTTCCTGAAGGGTGAAGTACGTTTCGCATCTGTTATGAAACAATATCCGGCTGAAGCTGCTGAATTGTTCCAGGCTGCTGAAGACAATGCTAAGTGGCGTCTGCGTAGCTATAAGCGTTTGGCTGCTGAAAACTGGGATGTAGAAGCTTAATTTCAGGTTTTACACGTGCGGTTTCCGCGCAGGCCGGCGTAAAGCTGGCAAACTTGAATCCAAATAATTGATAAGGTGTGCCGATGGAGATGAGTTACTCCATTTGGCACACCTTCTTTTCTTCCAATCTGTTGTTTGGGCGCTTAGAATGCTGTTTTGTTCGGATTTTGTAAGAATCCTTCTTGTCTGCTCGAAATAATTAGGTATATTTGTGTTACGTAAACAGGGAAAAAATGGAATTTGATAAAAGACATAGCTATTTAATTCAATGGTTGATCGGGATTGGCGATTTGGCAGTATTGAATTGTATGTTCATTCTTATATATAGCCTTTTAGGACCTTATTATACACGGGCAATCGAATATAATATCCGAGAAGTCCTTTTGCTGCTGAATTTCTGCTATTTCCTCTCTTTGTATTTTGTACCCATACAATTGCATAAGTCGATTGTTTATTTGGATAAGGTAGTTCAGCGGGCCTGTGGACTGTTGACGTTGCTGATATTCCTGTTTAGTACATGTCTGATATTCTTGAACATCGGAGATGTTCTCGCCATATTCTTATTGTTGTATTATGTGTCCACGCTGGTTGTTTTCTCCTGTTGGCGTGTCTTTGTGCGTATGCTGTTGAAGTTCTATCGCCGCAAAGGATACAATTTCAAGAAGATAATCATTGTGGGAGCAGGAAAGAACGGAATGGAATTATATCGTGTCATGAAAGACGATATATCATCCGGCTTTAATATCTTAGGATTCTTTGATGATAATCTGGTATTGAAAGATATTCTCCCGAATTATCTGGGAACGACTGATCAGGTAGAGAAATATGCCTTGGAAAAAGATATTGATGAGATCTATTGTACCTTGCCGGGAACGAACGATGAAAAGATCCTTCGCCTCTTGAATTTCTCAGAGAAAAACATGATACGTTTTTATATGGTTCCTGAGATTTACCGAAACATCAAGAAGAGTATGGTGATGGAAATCATGGAGTCAATCCCGTTGTTGACATTACGCCGTGAGCCATTGCAGGCGTTTTACAACCGGGCCTTGAAACGTGCTTTCGACATTGTTTTCTCACTGGGCATTCTTTGTACGATCTTTCCTTTTTTATACATCATTGTCGGCTTCCTGATCAAACGGAGTTCGCCGGGACCTATCTTTTTCAAGCAGAAGCGTACCGGACTGTATGGACGGGATTTTGAATGTTATAAATTCCGTACGATGCGTGTAAATGCTGAAGCTGATACATTGCAAGCCGTGAAAGATGATCCCAGAAAGACGAAGATTGGAGATTTCCTGCGGAGAACTAATCTGGACGAATTCCCTCAGTTTATCAATGTATTGAAAGGAGATATGTCGGTGGTTGGTCCACGTCCGCACATGTTAAAGCATACCGAACAATATTCTGCCCTGATAGATAAATATATGGTCCGGCATTTGGTGAAACCGGGTGTGACAGGCTGGGCACAAGTAACAGGCTATCGCGGTGAAACAAAAACGCTGGAGCAAATGGAAGGACGTGTTAAGCGTGATGTATGGTATATAGAAAACTGGTCTTTCTTCTTGGATCTGAAGATTATAGTGGTGACATTGCTGAATATGTGTCGGGGAGAGAAGAATGCATATTGACAAGTGATGCACAGATTTTCAGCATTTGTGTAATTCCGTATTTATAAATATTGTATCTTTGCAGCCATGGGAAGAATTGTAGCAATCGATTATGGCCGAAAACGGACAGGGGTAGCTGTGACAGATACCTTGCAGATTATAGCAAATGGCCTGACAACAGTGCCGAGTGGAGAATTAGTCAAGTTTTTGTCCGATTACGTATCGAAAGAGCCGGTTGATTTATTTATAGTAGGGCAGCCTAAACAAATGAATAACGAGCCTTCCGAAAATATGAAATATGTCGAGGCCTTTGTCTCTCATCTGAAAAGAACAATTCCTCATATTCCGGTAGAGTATTATGATGAGCGTTTTACCTCAGTAATGGCTCATCAAGCGATGCTTGATGGTGGATTGAAGAAGAAAAAACGTCAGGAAAAAGCCCTGGTGGATGAGATCAGTGCGGTGATAATTCTTCAAGCTTATTTAGAAAGTAAAAAATATAAATTATAATATGATTTTACCCGTATATTTATATGGTCAGCCTGTTTTGAGAAAAGAGGCTGAAGCGGTTCCTCAGGATTATCCTGATTTGAAACAATTGATTGCAAATATGTTTGAGACGATGTACCATGCTGATGGTGTAGGCTTGGCTGGACCACAGGTGGGTTTGTCGTTGCAAATCCTGGTTCTTGATGCCGACGTATTGAAGGATGATTATCCGGAATGCAAAGGATTCAAGCGTGCGATGATCAATCCTGTATTTCTGGAGAAGAGCGAAGAAACTGTTTCGATGGAAGAAGGTTGTTTGAGTTTGCCTGGTATTCATGAGAAAGTAGCTCGTTCGGTACGGATTCGTGTTAAGTATTATGACGAAAACTGGCAGGAGCACGAAGAAGAAGTTACGGGTTTTGCAGCTCGTGTCGTTCAGCACGAATGCGAACATCTGGCAGGACATGTGTTTATAGATAACATTTCGGCTATCCGTCGCCAGCTTAATAAATCCAAGTTGAACAATATCATTAAAGGTTCGGTACGTTGTTCATACCGAGCAAAAGCTATAGGGAAATAAAAAGATATAGTTGTCGCCTTGTTTGAATAGCATTCCTGCTAGGTAAACAGGGCGAAGTAATTTATAAATATTAGTTTTATGACAGATTTAAGTAAAAACATTCAGGCCCTCAGAGAAAAGAAAGCTGTTGTGGAAATGGGTGGAGGCGAAGCTGCTATTGAAAAGCAGATTGCTATGGGTAAGATGACTGCCCGCGACCGTATTCTTTCTTTGTTGGACAAGAATTCTTTTCACGAGTATGACTTGTTTGTAAAGCATGATGGTCGTGATTTCGGTATGGACAAGAAAGACCTGCCGGGTGATGGCGTTGTAACAGGAACTGGTACTATTTTTGGTGCTCCTGTATGTATTTATGCTCAGGACTTCACGGTTGCCGGTGGTTCATTGGGTTTGCAACATGCTCGTAAGATTACAAAGATCATGGATCATGCCTTGAAGATGAAGTGTCCGATCATTGGTATCAATGACTCAGGTGGTGCTCGTATTCAGGAAGGTGTGGGTGCATTAGCTGGTTACGGAGAGATTTTCTATCGGAATACGATTGCTTCAGGTGTTATTCCTCAGATCTCTTTGATCTTAGGTCCGTGTGCCGGTGGTGCTGTTTATTCTCCTGCCTTGACAGACTTCGTCTTTGTAGTTGAAAATATTTCTAAGATGTTTATTACTGGTCCGAACGTAATCAAGACTGTCTTGGGTGAAGATATCTCGATGGAAGATTTGGGCGGAGCTCGTGTTCATGCTGAAATTACAGGAAATGCTCATTTCTATGCCAAGAGTGAACAGGAATGTTTCGATCAGGTAAAACGTTTGGTTAGCTTCATTCCTTGGAATAACCAGGAACGTGCTAAGATGGTTGAGCCGAAGGAACCGACTGCAATGTTGAATATTGAAGAAATCGTTCCTGCTGATCCTAAACAGCCGTATGATGTTCGTGATGTAATCAAATGTATCGTTGATGACTCAGACTTCCTGGAAGTACAGCAAATGTGGGCTGCCAACATCGTGATCGGTTTCGGTCGTATGGGCGGTGAAACTGTTGGATTTGTAGCTAACCAGCCGATGGTATTGGCTGGTGTATTGGATTGCGACAGCGCTGATAAGGCTGCTCGTTTCATCCGTTTCTGCGACTCATTCAACATTCCAATCATTACGCTGGAAGATATGCCTGGTTATTTGCCTGGTGTTGATCAGGAACATGCAGGTGTTATCCGCCATGGTGCGAAAGTATTGTATGCATATTCAGAAGCAACTGTTCCAAAGATTACAGTGATTTTGCGTAAAGCTTATGGTGGTGGTTACATTGCTATGAACTCTCGTCACCTGGGTGCAGACTTTATGTTTGCATGGCCAAGTGCAGAAATTGCCGTAATGGGTCCGGAAGGTGCTGCTAATATTATTTTCCGTAAGGAAATCATGGCAGCTGAAGATCAGGAAGCTATGCGTCAGGAAAAAGTAAAAGAATATATCGAGAAGTTTGCTAATCCGTATGTGGCTGCATCTCGTGGTTTTATTGATTCAGTTATTGAACCGAAAGAAACTCGTTCGTTGTTACTGCATGCTTTGAAACTTTCTATTTTGAAAGAGGAATATAGACCTGCGAAGAAACATGGTTTGCCTCCATTCTAAATATTTGCCTATGGAAGAGAATAAGAAAGAATTGGTGGATTTTGTAGTTACTGCCCGTAAATACAAAACGACACTGACTGAAAAATTCAAGAATCGTCCGGTATGGCATAAACCTTTTCCCGGAGATGTGATTTCTCATCTGCCAGGAACGATCGTTGAACTGGAAGTGAAAGTAGGAGATGAAGTGGAAGCTGGTCAATTACTGTTGATTCATCAGGCCATGAAGATGCTGAATCGGGTAGTAGCTCCTGTTGCAGGCGTCGTTGAAGCTGTGAATGTTCAGATTGGCGAACAGATTCCGAAGGATCATTTGATGATTCGTATCAATCCGAAATGATGGATGAGGACTGGTCTTATATTTATGGACTATAAAATAAACAGTTCAGCAAAGTCTGCTTTGCTGAACTGTTTGTTTTTATGGGTTTCATCTTTTCCCGGTGTGTCATGATGGCAAAATGCCATATGAGCCAACCGATTCGGATGTTATTTATTCCCACGGAGTCAATGTAACATTGCGGAATTGGATCGGGCCGCCTTCGCTTTGCAAACCGATGTGACCTTCTTTGACCTTGTTTGTTCCTGTATTCTGATAAACACCGTTGATATATACAGTAATGACTCCATCTTTCACGAAGATGTTGGCTTCATTCCATTCTCCGGCTTTATTCTCACTCGATTTGGTATGTTTCTGAACAACAGGGAAAGCAGGACGAGGTTGTCCGGGCTTGTTTTGGAATTCAGCCAAATCTGAGCCACCTAATAAAACGAAGTCACCAGCATCACCGGCATGCAACTGGCATTCGACACCGTTCGGGAACGGATTCTTCAGGTCTTCAATCAACAGGAAGATACCGCTGTTGGCTTCTTTGCCGTCGGGCCATCTCCATTCAACATGCAGTTTATAGTTACTGTATTTCTGTTTGGTGTACATATAACCAAAAGGCTGACCAGCGATTTGAATCATGCCGTCTTTGACAGAATATACTTGTTCTGCAGGAACTGAATTCTTGTCAACTAAAAATTCCCAATTCGACAAGTCTTTCCCGTTAAATAATTTCTCTGTTTTCTGTGCTTGTACAGACAGACTTCCCATCAGGGAAATACCTGCTATACCTAAAATAGCTAATTTTCTTTTCATGGTTCTCTATGATTGTTATGTTTGTTATGGATTAATCAACTATTAATTTACGATAGCGTACGCGTTTAGGTTCTTCATAACCTGATTGCTTACGTTTGTATTCTTCGTATTCGGAATAACTTCCTTCGTAGAATACGACATTTGAGTTTCCTTCGAATGAAAGGATGTGTGTACAGATACGGTCGAGGAACCAGCGGTCGTGTGATACGACAACGGCGCAACCGGCAAAGTTTTCCAATCCTTCTTCCAAGGCTCTCAAGGTGTTGACATCAATATCGTTGGTCGGCTCGTCGAGCAGCAAGACGTTGGCTTCGGCTTTCAGGGTAAGAGCCAGATGCAAGCGGTTACGTTCACCACCAGACAAAACACCACACAGCTTTTCCTGATCAGCACCAGCGAAGTTGAATTTCGACAGATAAGCCCGGGCATTGATTTCCTTTCCACCGACACGGATAAATTCATTGCCTCCGGATACAACCTGATAGACAGATTTCTTCGGGTCGATGTCTTTATGTGTCTGGTCGGCATATCCGATACGCACTGTTTCTCCGACTTCGAAAGAGCCGTTATCAACCTGTTCCTGTCCCATGATCAGTTTGAAGAGCGTTGTCTTTCCGGCTCCGTTCGGGCCAATGACGCCGACGATACCGTTAGGCGGTAGGGTGAAGTTGAGATCATCGAACAGCAGCTTGTCGCCAAAGGCTTTGGCCACATGATGGGCTTCGATGACCTTGTTACCCAAGCGCGGACCGTTCGGGATGAAGATTTCCAGCTTGGCTTCGCGTTCTTTCTGGTCTTCGTTCAGCAACTTCTCATACGAGTTCAATCGCGCCTTTCCTTTGGCCTGGCGAGCTTTGGGAGCCATATTGATCCATTCCAACTCACGTTCGAGCGTCTTACGGCGTTTGCTGGCCTGCTTTTCTTCCTGTGCCATGCGTTTGGTCTTCTGGTCAAGCCAAGAAGAATAGTTTCCTTTCCAAGGAATACCTTCGCCTCGGTCTAATTCCAGAATCCAGCCTGCTACGTGATCCAAGAAGTAACGGTCGTGGGTGATACAAATCACTGTACCGGCATATTGCTGCAAGTGTTGTTCCAGCCAATCGATAGACTCGGCATCTAGGTGGTTGGTCGGCTCGTCGAGCAACAATACATCCGGTTGCTGGAGAAGCAAACGGCAAAGTGCTACACGACGGCGTTCACCTCCCGATAACGTATCGACAAGCTGATCTTCGGGCGGACAACGTAAGGCATCCATCGCCCGTGCGAGTTTGGTATCCAGATTCCAGGCATCTGTCGCATCAATCTTGTCTTGCAATTCAGCCTGACGGGCAATAAGAGCATCCATCTTGTCCGGATCTTCCAATACTTCCGGATCACCGAACCGTTCGTTGACTTCCTCGTATTCCTTTAATATATTCACGATGTCCTGTACACCTTCCTGTACGACTTCCTTTACTGTCTTTCCCGGTTCCAGATGCGGATCCTGTTCCAGATAACCTACGGAATAACCGGGCGAGAAAACAACTTCTCCCTGATAATCCTTGTCGAGTCCGGCAATGATTTTCAACAGGGTTGATTTTCCCGAACCATTCAATCCGATGATTCCGATTTTGGCTCCGTAGAAAAAGGAAAGGTATATGTTTTTCAATACCTGTTTTTGCGGAGGATAGACTTTGCTAACTCCGACCATTGAGAAAATAATCTTCTTATCGTCTGCCATAGATTAGCTTTTGTTGGTAAAATGATTTTATCGCATCAAAAATAAGCAAAGTTTTCAAGCTTTACAAGCAGGCTTCTGCTTTTCCCGCTTGAGAACGAAAATAGGCAGATAAAGATAGATACCGATTACCGACATGATCAGTCCGCCAATCGTTCCGGCAGCCAGCGGAAACCAGAAGGCTTCTTTCTCGTCGCCGATCATGAATGGGATAAAACCCAGGATCGTTGAGATGACGGTCAGGAAGATCGGGGTGATCTTGGCATTCCAGGCTTTCTGATAAGCGCGGATCGGCCGCATCCGTGGGAACCGCTCGCGAATCTGGTTGTATTCGTTCAGGATATAGATACTGGCATTCACCGTGATACCGCACAGCAGGACGAAAGAGGCAAAGCCACCTTGGTCGAAGTTCAGTTTGAACCAGTAGAAAGTGAGGAACACACCGATGTAGGAAATCGGGATGACGAAGATGACCGACAACGGCTGCTTCAGCGAGTTGAAAAGGATGCTCGTGGTGAAGAAGATGATGACGATGATCAGGAACAGCAGCAGATATTGCTTGTTGTCGTCGTTTCCCCACGACCAGTAGCTGCTTTCTACCTTGGCTGTGTAGCCCATGGGCAAGATCTTCTGGAAGTCCTTGACGATGTTCTTCTGGATTTTCTGTCCTTGGTTGCTCGATCCGATGTATTCGTATTGCAGACAAAGGCGATACTGCTGGTTGATCTTGGCAATCTGCTGCGGCATCTGACCTTTCTCGACTGTCGCCAGATCAGACAGCTTGAAGTATTTGTCTCCGATGCGCTGGGGCAGGAACTGCATGTTCCAGATATCATATTCCTCAGATTGGCGGGAAGAGAGACGCAGACTTTCCATTTCATTATCTACCAGAATTGTTCCGGTGTAGATATTCTTCCCGAAAACCGGATTGACGGAGGCGAACAGCTCGATCGGCAGGATGGATTCTTGCGCCATCCGGGCTTTGTTCAGGTTGAAATAGAATTCCTGATAATCATCTTTCCACCAGGAATATTCCGAGTTGATCAGTACTTCCTTGATACGGCGGTAGGTGAGGAGTTTCTCCTTCAGCTTTTCCGCCCAGGCATACAATTCGTCGTAGTTGTAACCATACATCTCGATGCGATACGAACCGGCATTTTCCCGCACGTCGTTGCTAAAGCCCTGGTCCATCAATCCCCAGACATTCCAGCTTCCGCCGCCTAATTGGAGCGCCTTGCTGATGACCTTACTCTTGAGCGTATATGGGAAACCGCTCCGTTCTGCCTCGCGGGTGAAATAGACGTTGATACTTGCCTGCTTGGCATTATAGATGCTTGTCTGGAACTGACGGATCTCTTTATGGGTACTCAGAAAGGCTTCCATCCGTCCGACCAGCGTATTCATCTGTTCCAGGGTTGTTCCGCTCGGCATGGAGGCCGAGATGCTGAGCACGGTTTCGTCGTTGCGGGTGAAGTAACTGCCTTCATATACTTTCTCGACGAAGAGGCGCAAGGTTCCGCCCAGTCCTTTGTTGAGCGCAGGCTTGATTTTCTCCTTCCACACGTCTTTCTGCACCAGTGAATTATAGGTGTCGATACACAACGAGTCGGTATGCGAATACCATTTCTTGTCGTCGTATTCTATTTTCTCCGGCAAGAGGAAGACTGGCAAGCCGAACACCAGCACCAGTACGACACAGGAAAGTTTCTTCCATTGGCACAGCAGACGGATCTGCCAGCGGTAATACCGGTTGAAGTAAAGGACGGCATACGTGAGCCACGACGGATGAAACCGGCGTTGTGTACGGTGTATGGATGCGAGTTGCATCTTCTCGATCAAGGCCGGTACCAGGAAAAGGGCTACGGCCAGCGAGACAGCCAGGTTGATAATCACAACGGCGGCAAAGTCCTGCAAGTTCAACCGGATTCGTTCGTCGAGGAAGAAGATGATTGCCAAGGCACCGATGGTGGTCAGCGTGGCTGCCAGTATGGAGAGGAAGGCTTTCAGATCGTGCCGCCTCCGGATGTGATCGGTCATCACAATGGTGTTGTCGATGACAAGACTCAGCGAGATGGTGATTCCGGCTAATGAATACAACTGCATTTCCAAACCGAACAGATAATAGAAGATCACGGCAATACACAGGTTGATACTCAGACTGATCACGATCAGGAACAGGTAACGGAAATTCCGGGTGATCAGCAGAACGAAGAGCAACAGGATCAGAATGGTTAGTCCGGTGCGCACATAGATCTTATCCAGTTCTTCCTGGATGTATTCCGTGGCGTCATAGCTGGTATGTATTTCGTAGCCTGCCGGAAGGTTTTGCTGGATGTTTCCCATTTCTTCCTTGATCTGTTGGGCCAGCTGCAACTGGTTGGCTGTCTCTTCTGCCCAGATGGAAAGGTAGATGGAGTTCAGTCCGTTGATACGATAATAGCTTTGCGGCTCTTCTTCCTGTCGGGTTACTTGCAAGAGCTGGTCCAGGCGGAGCAGTTTCCCTTGCGGAGACTTGAGCGAGATCTTTGTCGGGTCGAATCCTTCTTCCGTGTGTTGCGGAATCAGTGCCAGACGCATCCAGTGCTTTTCGTCCGGATCGTTCGACAGGTTGGCGATGCCCAGGAATTCTTTCTGGTAATAGGTTGAGATGGCTTCCTGGATATCCTGTACGGTGATGCCCAGTTCCGAGAGTTGCCGGCTGTCGTATTCCAGCCGCCATTCCATGGGTGTTGCTCCGCTTACCTGAATCCGGTAGATTCCCTGGATGGTACTCAGGCGCGGTTTGATCTGGTTCTCGGCATACCGCTGGATGAATATTGGCGTGGCAGCCGCATTCAGGGTATAAGTCAGAAATGGCCTTGACTCTTTGTCGTCGGGGCGGCTCATTTGCAGGGTCGGATATGTAACACCATCGGGCAGGTCGGGCCATGTCTGGCGGACAATGGTCGAGGCTTCGAAGCGGGCGGCATCCACATCGGTGTGCTTGTCCAGTTCGATGGTGATGCGTCCCCAGCCGTTGCCGGAAGTAGAAGAAATCTCTTTTACTCCGCTGATGCGCGACAGCATGGCTTCCAGGCGTGAGGTCACTTCCATCTCGATCACCCGCGACGAGTTTCCCGGCATGTTGAAGGAGACACTCAGCCGGGGCAAGGTACGCGAAGGCGACAGCTTGACCGGCAGGAGCGGTAGGAATGCCAGTCCCGCCAACGCCAGGCAGACGAAAGCGACGATGATGGTGAAAGCCGATGGAGAGGATTTATAGTTCATGTTCGTAATCAAATTCATTCGACAAAGAAACACCTGTCTCGAAATCATGCAAGGTCAGCTTCCGGATCTTGTAGTAACTCAGCCAATAGTTCTGCAAGGCGGTGATATAGTTGCGCTGGGCTTCCTGCTGTCGGTTCAGCGAGAGCGTCATGCTGTTGATGTCGGCTTTCCCGATCAGGAAGCGCTGCTTGGTCTTCTGATAGGCCATCAGGGCAATGTCCAAGGCTTCTTCCGCACTGCTGATCAGGTTTTGCTGGATGTTGAAGTCGCCCACGGTCATGATGACGTCTTCTTCCACGCTGATCTCTTTCTGCTGTGCCGTGGTCTGGGCTATGCTCAGGTTGCTCTTGGCGATGTTGTGCTTTCCTTTGCGGACGCCCCAGTCCACCAGCGGGATGGAAACGGAGATGGCAACGATATCCTGTTGCAGCGGATCTTTATAGACATCCCGGAACCTCGACGATACCTGGTTGAATCCGATGCTGGCATTCACCGATGCGTTGAACATGGCTTCTTTCTTCGTGCGATCGACTTCCTGTTCTGCTTCCAGGATGCTTTGCTTCATCTCCAGAAATTCGGGGTTGTTCTCGCGGGCCAGGGTCAAGGCTTCTTCTACCGAAATATGCAGGTCGCGCGGACGGGAAGGCAACCGCAGGCGGATTTCCTCGCTCTTCTCGAAGTTCAGGTACGAAGCCAGACTGAACATGGCACGCTTCAAGGCAATCTCGGCATTCTTCAGTGTATTCTTGGCATTGACCGCGTCCAGCTTCAGGGTGAGCAGGTCTTCCTGACTGATGGCGGCTATCTTGTGCCGTTCTTGTCCGGTGCGATAGAGCGTATCGGTATTCGCCACATTCTCTTTGGCCATGTCGTATTCCACCTGTGCCATGGCCAGGGCAAAGAAGTAAGTGGTCGCCTGCTCGCTGATGCTTTCCATGTTGTATAGGAATTCTTTCTTTACCTTTTCGTATTTCAGCGGCTCGATCTTGCGTTCCCAGCGGAAGGCATTGTAGCCGACCAGATCCTGACTATAGCCGATGCGGACCGGCACGGAGGTGAACTGGTTGTAGGTGTTCTCGCCGAAGTAACGCATATAGCCTAAGTCGGAATCAATGTAGAAGCTACCACCCAGCCAGTCGAAGTTCTGTTTCAGGTTCAGGCTTCCTCCGGCATAGAATGACTGCTGCTTGCGATAGACGTCAATGTCGGCTTCCGAGTCGTATCGCTTGGTGATGTCGCGGTAGTATTGGGCTGGCGTCAGGTTGAGTGTCAGACTGGGCAGGCGTTCGGCCTTGTAGTTACGGAATTCCCAGTAACCGGTCAGATAGAGATTCTTGCTGCGAAAAGCCTCCAGCGAACTGTCGGCTGCCAACTGGATGGTTTTCTCCAGAGATAGAACCATCTGTTGGGCTGTCATGCCTTGTGTGAGGAGAAGCAACAGCCCGATCCAAAAGAAATGTATGTTCGTTTTCATGATGTCTGTATGTTTTAGGCTTCCTGCTTGGCGGGAAGGGTTTGTTTTCGATAGATGTACCAGTAAACGAGCGGCACGACAAACAGGCTGACGGCCGTTCCGACCAGCATGGCGGCGATCATGGCAATCGACAGAGGTTTCTGTAACTCACTGCCCAAGTCGAATGAGAAGAGCAGCGGGACCATACCGAAGATCGTTGTCAGCGAAGTCATGATGATGGGGCGCAGGCGGCGCCGTCCGGCTTCGTGGATGGCTTCTATCAGCGGCATGCCGTCTTTGCGCAGTTCGTTGATGGCATCCAGCTTCAGGATGGAGTCGTTGATGATGATACCGCAAGTGACTACGATACCGATCGCACTCATCAGGTTCAATGAATGGCCGCAGATCCACAAGACGAGCAACGAAGCTGCTACGTCGATCGGGATTTCCGACAGGACGATCAGCGGTTGCAGGAAGCTCTCGAACTGGGCTGCCAGGATGAAGTACATCAGCAGGATGGAGATGAACAGAATTACTACCAGCTCGTTCAGCATCTGCTGGTTGGAGAAGAAACTTCCCGTGAAGTCCAAGTCCCAGTCTGCCTGATAGTGTTCGTCCGAACGGATTACGGAACGGATGTTCGCCATCAGTTCTTCCGCATTGTCCACGTCATAGAAACGGAACGGGATGAATTCTCCGTTCTTTCCGGCTGTCAAGGTCTTCAGGTCTTCGCCGGGTGTGACGGATACCAAGGTCCGCAGCGGAACATAAGAGACTTGTTCCGTTTTCCCGTCGCCCGAAGAGGCATTCGTCCGGATCAGGGTCTGCTGCAATACCGATTCGATCGAAGCATCGTTGCCCACCAGTGTAATGGGCAGGTATTGCTGATAGGAACGGAGCGTGGCAATCTCGTTCTCCTTGAATGCCGTCTTCAATGCCCGGTACACATCGGCATAATCCACGTGATACAGCAACAGTTTCTGGTTGTCGATGGAGATATTCAGCTGGTTGTCGAAGGCAACGCCCACCGGTGCCATGCCGCCGGCTTGCTCGATGTCTTTCTCCAAAGCCTGGATTTGTCCGGCTTCGGGCGTGACTTCCTTGTTCCGGCTATAGAGTTCGGCTACGATGTCGGCTTCTCCGGTATCGAAGAGTTTCTCAAAGACGGTTTCCGGCGGAGCGAAAGATACGACTGCCATCGGATAATGCCGGCCGATCCACTGGCTGATGGCTTGCTGCAACGGCTGGATCTGGTCGGTCGTCTCTGTCTTGAAGTACAATTCGGCTTCCGAGACCGAGAGTTCCCGCTCGGTGTTCAACAGGAATTGCTGTTGTCCGATATAGGCTGTGTGGCGGGCTCCGATCTTCTCGGCTTCTTCCATCAGGGAAACAATGCGGCTCCGGTTCTCGTCGAGGTGGATGTTTTCATTCCATTCCAGTTGGACGATGAGTTCGTTCTGGTCGATCTCCGGCATCCGGCTTTTCGGGATGGCATAGAATAAATAGACACAAAGCGGGAAGGTGAGGATAATCCCGAGCCACGTCGCTTTCTTGTGGCTGAAGATAAAGTCAACGCCCCGATCGTAGAAGCGGTCGAGTGTATGTTCTTTCACCAGGCTGCTGAACTTAAAGCTGAAGAGCGGATGGTTGATCTCCGGAATGCTATATACCAGTTTGTATAAGACGGGCAACAGCATGATACCGGTGAAGTAGGAGACCAGCAGACCGACGGTCACGGCGAATGCCTGGTCGTAGAAGATGGCTCCGGCAATACCGCTCATGAATACCAGCGGGAAGAACACGGCAATAGTGGTGAGGGTTGAACTCAGCATCGGCGTGATGACTTCCGATGTCCCTTTGATGCAGGCTTCTTCCAGTGAATCTCCACGCCCGCGATACTGGGCGATGTTTTCCGTTACGATGATGGAACTGTCGATCATCATACCCAACGCCAGGATCAGGCCGGAGAGGGAAATGATGTTGAGCGACATGTGGAAGAGGTAGAAGAACGAGAAGCTTGTCACGATACTGACAACCATACTCAATCCGATCACCAGCGGACTCTTGATGTCTCCCAGGAACAGCACGGCTACGATGCAGATAAACAGGAAGCCGAGAGAGAGGTTCTGCTTCAGGTTGGAAATGGTATAATCCAGCAGTTCGGTCTGGTTGCGGGTGATGCTGAAGTTGATGTCGGGATAGACGGCGGCGAAGTATTCCGTCACGTCACCCAGCGCGTTTTTCAGCCGGTCCATGCTTTCGTCGGATTGCTTGATCACGGCCAGTGTCACCGCCCGTTTCCCGTCGGACATGGAAACGCCGGTTTCCTTTTCCGGTACGATGGACACTTTGGCCAGGTCTTTCAGCTGGAAAATACGGCCGTTCTTGCGCAGATAGATTTGACGGACGTCGTCGAGCGTACGCAGCAGGGTAGAGAACTTGATGTTGTATTCGTAGTAGCCGTCGCGCACGGTCATACTGCCCGGTTCGATGTTGTTGTTGGCTAATACACTTTCCAGCTCCTGCAAGGTGATGCCCGATGTCTCCAGTTTGTTCATGTCCGGCACGATTTGCAGTTGTCTGCCTACGACGCCGGTCACATCTACCATGGCCACTTCGGGCAATTGTTCGATGCGACGTTTGATGACGTTCTCGGCGAACTGGCAGAGGTCGAGGAAGGCGGTTTCGTCGTCCGGACCTTTCAGGGTCAGGTTCAGACAAAAGACCGGTATGTCGGTGGCACTTGCCTTGACTACGCGCGGCCGTTCCATTTCGCGGGGCAGCGTACTCATGGCAGCATCTATCTTTTCATTGACTTCGATGAAAGCCAGGTCGGTATTGGTACCGAACTCAAAGCTCAGGCGGATCACTCCGTTTCCGTCGCGGGTTTCACTCTCGATGTCTTTCAGGCCGGCCACTTGCATAAGCTGCTGGCGGATGGGTTTCACCAAGGTGTTTTCCAGTTCTCGGGCGGATGTGTTTTGGCCGGAAACCTGTACAGTGATTTCCGGGATGGCAATGTCGGGCAACAACGATACGGGAATGGTGAAGTAAGTCACCAGCCCGATGATGAAGCAGGCCGTGAATGCCATCAGCACCGCGATAGGACGTTGTATCAGAAAGCGGACCATATCTTCAGTTATTCAATGAGTTTGACAGGTGATTCGTGGGCAAGGTTGATGTTGCCGCTGGTGATGATAGAGTCGCCTACTTTTACTTCGCCGTCATCTACCAAGGTATAGCTGGTCGCATTCTCCAGTCCGGTATGTACATATACCCACATGGCTTTGCTGTCTTTTAGGGTGAATAATACCTGCTTGCCGGAACGGAGCACAATGGCTTCTTTGGGCACCACCAGTTGGTCGGGCAGCGAACGGTGGATGCTGACTTGCACGTTCATGCCTTCAAACAGCTTGTCCGATCCGTTTACCAGCGCCTTTACTTGTACCATGCCGTTGTCGTCTACCAGCGGATTGATCTCTGAAATGCTTCCGGTGGCTTTCAGGCCGGAAACCGCGAAAGGCTGTACTTCTACGCGGTCGCCTTTCTGGATAAGTGGCAGTTCATTTTCCAGGATAGAGAACGAAGCTTCCAGCTGGCTGTTGTCGATAATGGTACAGAAGGCTTCGGATGTGGAAGCCTGGTTATAGGCTTTGGCCGTCAGGTTGGCAACGATCCCGTCGAAAGGAGCGGTCAGCACCGACCGTTTCCATTCGTATTCGGCCAGTTCATACGAGGCCAAGGCTTGTTCATAGCCACTTTGTACCTTGGCCAGCTTCAGGATGTTGGCGGGAACTTGTGCCGAGTCTGCCAACATATATCCTTGTCCGATCAATACATCTTGCAACTCCAGTTTGGCTTTCTCGAGGGCATCGGTGGCAATGTCCAGCTGGTTCTTTAACCGAAACGGTTCCAGCTCGGCCAGTTTCTGTCCTTTTCGCACCGATTCTCCGTTTTTGACATAGATACGGGCGATGGCGCCAGCCGATTCAAAATATAGTTTCGCCTGGTTGCGGGCTTCTATCTTTCCGTTACTGATCAGTTCGTGGTGAAATTCTGATCTTACCAAAGGAATAGCAGTTACTTCATTGGTTTCAGAAGGGAGCACTGTCTCTACGGAAGTCTCATTCAGTTCACTCGCTTTCTTCTCTTTGCCGCAGGCAGTACATAGCAACATCAGCGGGATTGTCAACAGTTTGTAGTTCATCATGATGTTATCATTTAAGTTGTTCCAAATGTATTTATTTTTATTGGAAATGTCCTATTCTTCCCCCAATATTTTTTCGGGTTGAGCAAATATAGGGGAAAGAGTTGCAGCAAACAAAAAAGCAAATGGACATTCTTCTTCTAAGTATTATTGTTAGTTTGTTTATTGTCAGTTGAATATGGATTGACGATACAAATAGTTATTGGACAACGTTCTTTCCTTTTCACTTAAACGTCAAGATCCGGACAACCCATATTTTTCACTTCTTCGGCTTCACCAACATAATCACCCGGTTATCATCTTCACCCAATTTTGCAGCGATATCCTTTAGCTTGCCTTTTAACTTTCCTTCTTTATAATCCTTTCCAAGATCGAAAGCATCGATGGTAGCACATAATTCGCCTTTGGCATTTATGGGAGCGAACATAACCATATATAATTCCTTTTTATAGGAATAATCGCCATTGTATATGATGTAACTGAAAAAATCCTTTTCTTGGGTATCATACACAAAATAAGTCCTCGGAAATCCTTCATCTTTTCTAAAGTCATACACATTCTTTACGCTTTCCATGAAATAATAACGATCGGAAACCATCCTTAAAACCGGATATATTTCCGGATCCATAGTGTGAATAGGCGGTGTTCGTACAATAAAAGGATGTAAACTCAAATCAGGCATTAATGTGTATATCGTATCTGAAGAGGCCTCAAATAGGAGCCAATTCTTTCCTAAAGGAAATATACTGCAATACGGTCCAGGTCCTGCGGATGCTGTTACAACTCCATCAGGTTTTCTTATAACTATAAAAAATAATTTCTTCTCTTTAAATGGAACTTTAATCTCTTTCGTTATGCTTCCATCTTGTTTCGATACAAGCAAGAACGGTATTTCAAAATTAAACTTATCATAACAAATCAAGTTTTCCTTGTCATAATCAAATATATCCACATAAAACGAATTGTTCACACTTTTTTGAATAAGGGCTCGTTTGAAATTTCCTTCCAAATCATAGACTTTTATTTTTTTTGCATAGCTATCATTTATAAACAGTTCTTCATTTTCTTCATCCAAGGTAACACCACCACAGTAAATGTATTCTTCCCCGCCTTGTCCTTTACGGTTTATCTTACGGATGGCTTTCCCTTTCCGATTATACACAAAAATATCACCGTCTTCCCGATAATTTGTTACTATTATGTATTTTTCGCCTATAGCATTCACATATCCTTGATTAACAAACTCATCGTTTGTTTCCATCGGAATATATTCCACATCCATAAAGTCCTGAAGAACCAGTTCTTTTTTAGGTGAATAGTTGCTTTTGGTTACATCGACTGTTATAAAACCATCAGTCGATGCATTGTCACTTCCGCAACTTGTCATTACAAGTAGAAGGATAGTCTCGATAAAGATTAATGTTTTCATAAGCGAGAAATTTATAAAACTCAATCACCTCTTTCCAAGTCGCTATTTCAATTTATAGAATACAAAGACCGGATTCCCTTCTTCTTTTATTTCTTTTAATTCATTTGGAATCTCAATTAATCCTTTGTCTTTATATACTGATAATTCTGCTGGAGTAAAAGCTTGTACAAGTTCATTTCCAAAGATACTACCCCAAACAGGGAATGAACCAGTGCCTCGCATACCCGATAAACCATATTTGTAGGAAGCCAATGTTGGTAATTCTTTAAAAGGAAGAGGTAGTTGACAATGCTCTACTTCTAATTCTCCATTATTCTTTTCAACGGAAAGGATGGTATAATTGCCTTGATAACGACATCGGAAATAAAAATGTGTACCAGTTTCCAATATGTCTTGAACAAATATTTCCCGTCCGTCTCTTTTTAAACCACCCATATCTGTAAAATCTGTAACATCAGAGCCCCGAATAATTTCCTGATCTGAATTTTCCAATTTTAAGATACAAGCGACAGAAATAGTATCCATGCCTATCCGAAAGACAGTATCATTGGCTCCAGACTTAAATAAAATGGATTGATTGTCAAATGAAAGGGCAGAAGCAATATTGGCCGTAAATCCAGTTTTTTCGGCTGGTACTAATGGTGTATAAAAATTATTCTTATTGAATAATAGTTCGCCTGATTCTTTGAATGTTCCTATTCCGAAACTGCCTTGTTGAAAAGGTATAAATCCCATAGCTACAGCAGCAAAACGATCTGGTGCAATCATGCGGGTGTACATCATCGGCATTGGACTATTAATACGTTTTACTGGTTCTCCATCTAATGTAAAAGTCCATATACTACTTCCAAACAAATAAAGCCGGTTATTTTTCTCATCTACTTGCATACCAGCCAATGGTCCTGCAAATTCATTGGGCCCTTGTCCTTCTTTGATCAACGTCCGTATGAAATTTCCTTCTCGATCGAACAATACAATCCGCGACTCTCGAACAGGTAAAACATAAATATACTTACTTGTTACTGCATAATCATTAATACCATCAACCAATGATTCTTCATCGTCTGTTTCCTTTAATATGACAAATTGCGGATTTTCTATTTTCCCCTTCAATGAAATACCTTCCGGATGATCTATTGCACTACGAACATCTACTTCTGGTATATTTGTTTTCCCTGCATTTTTAGATTCAGTACAAGCCGACAAACCTAGAATAATACTGCAACAAGCGAGTTTTAATAACATTAGATTTTTCATAATCTGATATTTTTATTTGATAAATGAATATTTCAATAGGACTTCAGTTAAATTCAAATTCTAACAAGTACAATTCAAATATCATGCCAAATTCATAACCTGTTATATAATAGACATATATAGAAAAATGATAGAATCAACATCGTGCGATTCTGCACAAAAAACGTGCGAGAACGCACCAAAAACGTTGATGTTCGTTATTGAAATAAGAATTAGAAATGGTTAGAACTGATTTTACCTTAGTTTTTATTTCACACGTTCGTAAAAAACTATCATCAACTACCGGCAAACTACCAGACTGTGATTGCATTCCTTGGCTTCCTGCCAACAGAAGCATACAAACGAGGAAAAATACTTTTGTTTTCATAAGCGTGTCATTTTGATATTTCACTTCTTCGGCTTCACCAACATAATCACCCGGTTATCATCTTCACCCAATTTTGCAGCGATATCTTTCAGTTTACCTTTTAACTTTCCTTTTTCATAATCCCTGCAAAGTTCAAAAGCATCGATGGTAGCCCATAATTCGCCTTTGGCATTTATAGGGGTGAACATAACCATATATAATTCCCTTTTATAGGAATAATCGCCATTGTATATGATGTAACTGAAAAAATCCTTTTCTTGGGTATCATACACAAAGTAAGTCTTAGGGAAACCTTCTTCTTTCTTGAAATCATACACATTCTTGATGCTTTCCATGAAATAATAACGATCGGAAACCAACTTCAAAATCAGGTAAAATTCCGGATTCATGGTATGAACGGGTGGAGTTTTTGCAATAAATGGGTGCAAACTACAATCAGGCATTAATGTGTAAATTGTATCTGAAGAAGGTTCCAACAGAATCCAATTGCCCTTAAAGGGAGTTATTCTACTATAATTTCCAGGTCCGGCAGTTCTTATACCTCCTTCATACTTTAAAAGTTGGATAAATACTTTTTTCTCTTTAAATGGAACTTTAATCTCTTTGGTTATACTTCCGTCTTGTTTTGATATAAGTAAAAATGGTATCTCTTCATTCAATTCATCATAGCAAATTAAATTCTCTTTATCATAATTGAATATTTCCCAATAAAACAAAGATTTCCCTTTATCGTTCTGTTTAAAACTTCGTTTAAAATTCCCCTCCAAGTCATAAACTACTATTTTTTTTGCATAGTGATCGTTTACAAATAATTCATTATTTTCTTCATCTAATGTAATAGTTCTAAAAGATATATACTCTTTTCCTCCTTGTCCTTTATGGTTTATCTTACGGATGGCTTTTCCGTTCCGGTTATACACAAAAATATCACCGTCCTTCCTATAATTTGAGACTATTATATATTTTTCTCCAACAGCCTGTACATACCCTTGGTTAATAAACTCATCGTTAGTTTCCAACGGAATGTATTCCACATCCATAAAGTCCTGAAGAACCAGTTCTTTTTTAGGTGAATAACTGCTTTTGGTTACATCAACTGTTATAAAACCATCAGTCGATGCATTGTCACTTCCGCAACTTGTCATTACAAGCAGAAGGATTGTCTCGATATAAATCAATGTTTTCATAATCGTGTCATTTTGATATTTCACTTCTTCGGTTTCACTAACATAATCAACCGGTTATCATCTTCACCCAATTTTGCGGCGATATCCTTCAGTTTACCTTTTAACTTTCCTTCTTTATAATCTTTGCAGAGATCGAAAGCATCGATTGTAGCCCATAATTCACCTTTGGCATTTATAGGAGTGAACATAACCATATATAATTCCCTTTTATAGGAATAATCGCCATTGTATATGATGTAACTGAAAAAATCCTTTTCCTGGGTATCATACATAAAATACGTTCTCGGAAATCCTTCTTCTTTTCTAAAGTCGTACACATTCTTTACGCTTTCCATGAAATAATAACGATCGGAAATTAGCCTTAAAATCAGGAATAATTCCGGATCCAAGGTATGAACAGGCGGTGTCTTTGCTATAAACGGACGCAAACTGAAGTCGGGCATTAAAGTATAGATCGTATCTGAAGAAGGTTCTAACAGAATCCAATTGTTATTATAAGGAATTATTCTGCTATAAAGCCCAGGATTTGCACCTCTTGCTCCTCCTTCATATCTTAATACCTGATGAAAGAGTTTCTTCTCTTTAAATGGGGTTATAATCTCTTTGGTTATACTTCCATCTTGCTTTGATACAAGTAAAAACGGGATATCTGCATTACATTCATCATAACAAATCAGATTATCTTTATCGTAATCGATGATATCCAAATAAAACTGAGTATCGCCTTCTTGCTTTTGTTTAAAACTCCGCTTAAAATTTCCTTTCAAGTCATAAACTGTTATTTTTCTTGCCAAAAAATCATTTATAAATAGTTCTTCGTTCTCTTCATCCAGTGTAACACTTCTACAAGATATGTATTCTTCCCCACCTTGTCCTTTTCGGTTTATTTTACAGATGGCTTTACCTTTGCGGTCATATACAAAAATATCACCGTCATTATTATAGTTTCTTACTATTATGTATTTTTTGCCAATAGCTTGTACATAACCATGGTTAATAAACTCATCGTTTGTTTCTAATGGAATATATTCCACATCCATAAAGTCCTGAAGAACCAGTTCTTTTTTAGGTGAATAACTGCTTTTGGTTACATCGACTGTTATAAAACCATCAGTCGATGTATTGTCACTTCCGCAACTTGTCATTACAAGCAGAAAGATTGTCTCGATATAAATCAATGTTTTCATAAGCGTGTCATTTTGATATTTCACTTCTTCGGCTTCACCAACATAATCACCCGGTTATCATCTTCACCCAATTTTGCGGCGATATCCTTCAGTTTACCTTTTAACTTTCCTTTTTCATAATCCCTGCAAAGTTCAAAAGCATCGATGGTAGCCCATAATTCGCCTTTGGCATTTATGGGAATGAACATAATCATATATAATTCCTTTTTATAGGAATAGTCTCCATTGTATATGATGTAACTGAAAAAATCCTTTTCTTGGGTATCATACATAAAATACGTTCTCGGGAACCCTTCTCTTTTTCTAAAGTCGTACACATTCTTTACGCTTTCCATGAAATAATAACGATCGGAAATCAACCTTAAGATCTGGTAAAATTCAGGATTCATGGTATGAACGGGTGGAGTTTTTGCAATAAATGGGCGCAAACTACAATCAGGCATTAATGTGTATATTGTATCTGAAGAGGGTTCTATCAGAATCCAATTGTTATTATAAGGAATTATCCTGCTATAAAGTCCAGGACCGGCAGCTCTTGTTCCTTCTTTTTGTCTTAAAATTTGGAAAAATAATTTTTTCTCTTTAAATGGAACTTTAATCTCTTTGGTTATATTCCCGTCTTGTTTTGATACAAGTAAAAATGGTATTTCATTATTCAATTCATCGTAGCAAATTAGGTTTTCTTTATCAAAATTGAATATGTCATCATAGCTTCTACTACCTCCATCATTTTTCTGTTTAAAACTGCGTTTAAAGTTTCCCTCTAAATCATAAACAAATACTTTTTTAATAAAATGATCATCTATGAACATTTCATTATTATCTTCATCCAATGTAACACCACTACAGTAAGTATATTCTTCTGCTCCTTGTCCTTTACGGTTTATCTTACGGATGGCTTTCCCTTTCCGGTTGTACACAAAAATATCACCGTCATTTCTATAGTTTGTTACTATTATGTATTTTTCTCCAACAGCTTGTACATTGCCATGATTAACAAATTCATCGTTTGTTTCTAACGGAATATATTCCACATCCATAAAGTCCTGAAGAACCAGTTCTTTTTTAGGTGAATAACTGCTTTTGGTTACATCAACTGTTATAAAACCATCAGTCGATGCATTGTCACTTCCGCAACTTGTCATTACAAGTAGAAGGATTGTCTCGATATAAATCAATGTTTTCATAATTGTGTCATTTTGATATTTCACTTCTTCGGTTTCACTAACATAATTACCCCATTATCATCCTCACTCAATTTCGCAGCTATTTCTTTCAGTTTACCTTTCAGCTTTCCATCCTCGTAATCTTGACAAAGATCTGAAGCATTTAAGGTAGCACACAATCCACCTCTGGAATTTATTGGACTCAGCATAAACATATGTAACTCTTTTTTAGATGAATAATCCCCGTTGTATACAACATAACTGGAAAATTCCTTTTCTTGGGTATCATACAAAATGTGTGTTCTCGGAAATCCTTCCTTCTTTCCAAAATCAAAGACATTCTTTATATTTTCCATAAAATAATAACGATCGGAAACTAATCTTAGAATTAGATGAAATTCCGGGTTCATGGTATGGATTGGTGGTGTTTTCGCTATAAATGGGCGTAAACTATAATCGGTCATTAAAGTATAAATCGTGTCTGAAGAAAGTTCCAGCAAGATCCAGTTATCCTTATAAGGAATAATTCTACTATATTCTCCAGGCCCGACCACTTTTGTTCCTTCTTCATGCTGTAAAATTTGAAGAAGAAGTTTTTTCTCTTTAAATGGAACTTTAATCTCTTTAGTTATACTTCCATCCTGCTTGGATACAATCAAGAATGGTGTATCTTTATTCAATTCATCATAACAAATCAAATTGTCTTTATCGTAATTGTATACATTCCAATAGCTATGGCTTCCTCCTGTTTGCTTCTGCTTAAAACTTCGTTTGAAATTCCCCTCCAAATCATAAACTAATACTTTTTTAATAATATGGTCATCTACTAATATTTCATTATTTTCTTCATCCAATGTAATACCGCTACAAAACATGTATTCTTCTCCACCTTGACCTTTATGATTTATCTTACGGATAGCTTTTCCGCTCCGATCATACACAAAAATATCACCGTCGCGACCATAGTTTTTCACTATGATATATTTTTTACCAATTGCCTCTACTGCTCCCTGATTAATAAACTCATCATTAGTTTCCAACGGAATATATTCCACATCCATAAAGTCCTGAAGAACCAGTTCTTTTTTAGGTGAATAACTGCTTTTGGTTACATCGACTGTTATAAAACTATCAGTCGATGCATTGTCACTTCCGCAACTTGTCATTACAAGCAGAAAGATTGTCTCGATAAAGATTAATGTTTTCATAGGAGTATATGATTTATGAATGGAAATTGTATGAAACAGAATCTTATCTTTCTAGATTATTGTGTTCCTAAAACTTTTATT
>NZ_JAKZMM010000006.1 GCF_022809355.1 Parabacteroides faecalis
AGATAAAAAACGCTGGATAATTTTGTTTAATTTATTGATAATGATTATATTTGTGTATATGAAAGCACAAGCATTATACACAAAAGAATTAGCAGCCATGTACTTTGCGAATAGCACGCCGAAGGCTGCTACTACGCATTTAAAGCGTTGGATTGACCGGAACGAATCCTTGAAAAACGAATTGACTGAAACCGGATACATAGAAGGGCAGCGAGTGTTTACGCCACGCCAGGTAGAGTTAGTTTTTCGTTATCTGGGGGAACCGTGAAGCAATTGACAATGGACAATTGACAATTGAGAATTAGGGAAGTGAGTAGAGGCGCAAAACAATTGAAAATTGAAAATTTAGAATTGAAAATTGGACATGATTGTAGAGGCGTAGCGTGCTGCGCCTCCAGGTAACGCGACAGGATAAAACGACGAATAACATAATAAATTCATTCGTTATTTTGTTGATTGTCATTTTGTTGTGAAATGAAGTTATGAGGCGCAGCAGCGCTGCGCCTCTACCGTCGCGGAGCCTGTTCCATTGATAAATGGAAGATGGAAAAATAATTTTCAATTGTCAATTCTCAATTATCCATTGGATTGGCCTCGTTCTGGTGAGCGTTAAGCGGAGGAACGAAGTGAAGCGGCCGGAGCGTCGCTGTTTGAGCCGGAGGCGAGTTTGCGGCGCGCACAGCGAAACGCAGTGACGGAGTAGCTCAGCAGACGCAGCCTTGAACTTTTGGTTCTTTTCTTTCAAGAGAAAAGAACAGGCAATTACTTGATCTTTTGGCACTTTTGCATCAAGGCAAAAGAACGTACACAGTTTGGGTCAAGCCAAAAGAACGAATACGAATATGATTACGAATTAAAACAAGAAAAAGCGATATGAAACTACAATTAATCATAGCCACCCTGTTATGCCTTACAGGAATAACCCTGTTGTTCCTGGGCTTCTGGATACCGCCACAAGGCGAGATTGATCCTTCGGTACTGGTTGCTTTTGGCGAAACCTCTACTTTTGCAGGTGCTTTATTCGGGGTGGACTATAAATATAAACGCAAGTCAATTGACAATTGACAACTTCATCAATTGAAAATTGAAAATTGAGAATTAATTAGGCACGGATTTCACGGATTACACGGATTTATCTGGTGAATATACCGAATGTGTTTTTGTGACACAAAGCAATTCACGATTGACAATTGGTAATAGGAAATGAATGTAGAGGCGCAGCGTGCTGCGCCTCCAGCCAACGCGACAGGATAGAACAACGAATAATAGAATAAATTCATTCGTTATTTTTTTTGATTCCCATTTGATTGTGAAATGAAGTTGTGAGGCGCAGCAGCGCTGCGCCTCTACCGTCGCAAGGTCTGTTTTCCGGATAAAATTATCCATATCTTATAATTTCCAATTGTCCATTCTCAATTGTCCATTGGACCGGCCTCGTTCTGGTGAGCGTTAAGCGTAGGAACGAAGTGAAGCGGCCGGAGCGTCGCTGTCTGAGCGCAGCGAGTTTGCGGCGCGCACAGCGAAACGCAGTGACGGAGTAGCTCAGCAGACGCAGCCTTGATTTTTTGGTACTTTTGCATCAAGGCAAAAGTACGAATACGATCTTGACCTTTTGGTACTTTTGGGCAAGCCAAAAGTACGAATGTAGTATTGAAATAAAAATCAAACATTTATACCCATATGAAACTATCGAAAAACTTTACGTTAAACGAATTTACCCATAGTCAGATGGCTATCGAACGGGGTATTTTGAATGAACCCGATGCCGAACAGCGCGAGGCCATTCAGCAGTTAGTAGATCATTTATTGCAGCCGCTCCGGGAACGAGTAGGCGAAGCCATTGCCATTACCAGCGGTTTCCGGAATCAGGAAGTAAACCGTTTGGTGGGCGGCGTTCCCACCAGTCAGCACACTAAGGGTGAAGCCGCCGACTGTTACTGTGCATCGGGTCCGGAACACCTGTTGCAAGTCTTACTCGACAGCGGCTTGCCTTTTGATCAGGCTATTGTCTATAAGCGGAAACGCTTTCTGCATCTTTCGTATCGACAAGGACGATGCCGGAAGATGGTGTTGTATACATGATGGGTAAAATGTGGGGAGCGATGTAAGTAAACGTCGGCTGTCAAGAGCCGGTTGAGGGTTGCAGTTCCTATTTCGTTCAGTTTTTTTGTGTGCAGGTCCTTTTTTGTTCATAGATTCTGGCAGTTTCCTTCAGGTGATGGACGAAGAATGTTTATTTTTGAGGGGGAAGATGGGGAAAACGGATTCGGCAAACGGCTGATCCCGTCTCCATCGGGAAAGTAGATAATTCTAAAAAACAGATAAACGATGCGCAAACAGATTTTGGGTTTATTCCTCCTGCTGCTGGCAGGAGTGCTGTATGCCGGGGAAGTGGAAGTACCCCGGCTCTCTCCTTTGCCGGAACGGGTGATGGAGGAACGAGTACCGCTGTCCGGGCAGTGGTGGTTTAACCCGGCTCCGGAAGCGGAGTTCTGGGAAAAGGAAACGGTGAAGCACTGGAAGCCGATAGAGGTACCGGGCGAATGGGTGATGCAGGGATTTGAAGTGGAAAAGGGAAAGGCTGCCGGGTATTTCCGGACCTTTACGGTTCCTGCCTCGTGGCAGGGGAAACGGATCAAGCTGCGCTGCAATGCCATTTACAGTGATGCCCGGGTCTATATCAACGGACAAAAGGCGGGCTCACATCTGGGCGGTTTTACGGCTTTCGAACTGGATGTGACGGACTAGGTGCGCTGTGGTGCCGAGAACAGGATGGCGGTGGCGGTTACTTCGGAGACGGTGGCCGACTCGACGTCGAACGCCTCGCGGTATGCCGTTCATCCGCTGGGCGGTATCTCGCGCGATCTGTATTTGTTTGCCTTGCCCGAAACCAACCTGTCGCTGTTTCACGTGAGCACGGCGTTCGATTCGACTTATACGGATGCGACGCTGGTGGCCGAAGTGGATATCACCCATGAGGGAAAGACGGCTTCGGACAAGTATCAGCTGGCGTTTGAACTGAAGGATGCGGAGGGCCGCCCGGTACGGCTGAAAGACGACCGGCTGAAGCTGCGCGAGCTGGCTGCCGGCGAGACGGAAAAGCTGACGGTGCGCTTCCCGGTAACGGCTCCCCGGAAATGGGACCCCGAGCATCCGTATCTGTATCGCCTGACTTGCCGCCTGATGGATGGGAACCGCGTGATGCAGACCAGCGTGCGCCGGGTGGGATTCCGGCAGATTGAAGTACGCGGAAACCAGGTGTTTGTGAATAACCACCCGATCAAGCTGCGGGGTGCCTGCCACCATGAGGTCATGCCCCTGCGCGGCCGTTCGGTGAATAACGATATGTGGCGCCGGGATGTGGAACTTTTCCGTGAAGGAAACGTCAATTATCTGCGTACCTCGCATTATCCGCCTGATGAGGCGTTGCTGGAAGCCTGCGACGAGCTGGGTATGTTTGTCGAGGTGGAAGCTCCTTTCTGCTGGGCACACGAGGCGAAGGTGCCGGATGCGCTGCGGCAGGATATCCTGGTGAACCAGCATCTGGCGATGGTGAACCTGAACCGCAGCCATCCGTCGGTCCTGATGTGGTCGATGGGCAACGAGTCGAACCTGTATGCCGAATATTTCAAGGAAGCGGCCGGGCTGGTGAAACAGATAGACCCGACGCGTCCCCGCATCTTCAGCCAGTGGGGACCGGATGCCGACCAGGGTGAGCTGGAAGTGACCAACCACCATTATCCCGGACCGGAAGGACCGGACAAATACCGGAATTACAGCCGGCCGGTGGTCTTCGACGAGTTCTGCCATCTGAATGCCTATAACCGCCTGGAGCTGGCCGCCGATCCCGGCTTGCGCAATATGTGGGGCGTCTTGCTGGACCGGATGTGGAACGCGATGTATCACAGCCAGGGCGTGCTGGGTGGTGCCATCTGGGCAGGCATTGACGATACCTTCTTCTTGCCCGGCGAGCGTGCCGTGGGATATGGAACCTGGGGACCGATCGACGGATGGCGCCGGCCGAAACCCGAATATTGGGGTATGAAGAAGGCCTTCAGTCCGGTGAAGATCCGCTTGAAGGGAAACCAGGATGCCGACGGGAAGCTCTGCTTTGAGGTGGAGAACCGGCATCTCTTCTCGAACCTGAAAGAGACCCGCTTGGAATGGACCGTAGGAAATCAGCATGGCGTGGTGACGCCGGATGTCGCTCCGGGTGAGACGGGCGAGTTTACCGTGCAGCTGCCCGAAGAGGTCCGCTCGGCCGGAACGATCGACTGGAAGGTGATCGGGGTGCGGGGCTTTGAGATCGATGCCTATCATTTCCAGACCTTGCCCGAACCGTTGGCACAGCCGGCTCTGCTGAGTGCCGGACGTATCCAGACCGAAGAGACGGATGAGGCGTATGTGATCCGGACCATCAGCGGTGGCTTCCGGATCGACAAGCGCAACGGCTTGCTGACCTCGTCGAAAAACAACGGGGCGGTGCTGGTGAAAGCGCCCGAGCTGATGGTCTTGCCGCTGAATGCCGAAGGCGAAGGCATCCAGATGGTGGGGAAAGACCAGAAGTTCGAGCCTTATACGCCGGTGTGCAGCCGCTGGGTAGCCCGGAAGATCGGAAAGACGGGTGCGGACGACGACTGGTGCATCCGGGTGGAAGGCACGTATGCCGAAGCCGAGGGCTATTTTGAATATCGTTTCCGGGCCACAGGCGAAGTGGAGGTGACGTATCACTTCACCTTGCTTGAAGCCGTTTCGCCCCGCCAGGTAGGACTGGTCTTTTCATTGCCGAAGACATACGACCATATCCAGTGGCGCCGTCGGGGCTATTGGAGTGTTTATCCGGAGAATCACCTGGGTTCGTTGAGCGGCGAAGCGGTGGCTTATGATCCGTCGCTGCCGGTTTCGGGTCTGGCAGGACCGTCCAAGCAGCCGGCGAAAGCCTGGTCGTTCGATCAGACGGCGGCCGGTTCCAACCTCTTCCGGGCCACGAAGGAAAATATCTACGAGGCAACCTTGTCGGGTGCCGCTGCCAGCCGGGTGAAAGTCCTTTCCGACGGTACGCAGCATATCCGCGCCTGGAGAGCCGGCGAAGAGATCCGCTTCCTGGTGGCCGACTATAACAATGCCGGAAACGACACCTTCCTCACTTCCCATTCCCGCCTGGATTTCCGTCCGCTGAAACGGGGAGACCAGATCTCGGGTACAGTCACCCTGCTGATTCTGTAAGGAAACGAATATATAAGCATCAGATATGCATCCACGGCAGGCGTCACACCGTCCTGTCGTGGATGTGTTTTTTCAGGCAGCCGGCTTATTTGTTCTCTTTTGCGTATTTGGAAGGACTGACGCCGAACTGGCTGATGAAATTCGTGCTGAAATACGATTGCGAGCGGAAGCCGACAGCCTCGGCGATCTCGTAAATCTTCATGTCGCTTTGCAACAGGAGCTCGGCAGCCCGTTTGAGGCGGGTGATGCGGATGAGATCGTTGGGTGTCATGGCGGAGATCTCCCGGATCTTGCGGTACAAGGTGGGCCGGCTGAGGTGCATGTGTTCGGCGATCTGGTTGACATCCAGATCCGGATCGCTGATATGCTCGAGGATGATGCGGTTCAGCTTCTCGAGGAACTGCTCGTCCGTCTTGGAATAGGCAATCGACTTCATGTTGGCCACCGGCGATTTGAAGTAGAACTGGCGGATATGCTCGCGGTTGGTCAGCAGGTTGGAGATCTGGGCCAGGAGCAGGCTGGACGAGAACGGCTTGTCGATATAGGCATCGGCACCCGATTCCAGTCCTTCCATATGCGACTGGATGGTGGTCTTGGCCGTCAGCAGGATGACGGGAATATGGCTGAACTCCACGTCCGTCTTGATCTTCTTGAGTAGCTCCAGTCCGTCCATGACCGGCATCATCACATCACTGACCACCAGCTGGATGCTTTGCCGGTGCATCCATTCGATGGCTTGGGCACCATTCTCGGCGGTACATACATTGTAATCCTTATTCAGTTCTTCCGCAATGAAGGTCCGCATTTCCGGATGATCTTCCACCACGAGGATGGTGGGGCGTCCTTCCAGGAAGGAGAAGCGGACCGCCTCGGTCTTTGTCTCGGGCACTTCCTCTTGTGGCGGCTGGATGGATTCCGGCTGTTGCAGCGGCAGAAGCAGGCGGAAACAAGTCTGTGCCCCGTCGGTTCCCGGTTTGTCGAGCACAAGCGTCCCGTGGTGCATTTCCGCCAGCGAGCGTGCCAGCGGCAATCCCAGTCCGGTGCCCGTCTTTCCTTCCGTGTTCGGAATCCGGTAGAACGGCTCGAAGATCTTCTCCCGCAGTTCTTCCGGTATGGGCTTTCCGTCGTTGATAAAGTCCATCTCGATCTGTTCCCGGTCGTTGAGGCGGAGATGAATCCGGATGCTGCTCCGGGCATATTTGATGGCATTGGCCAGCAGGTTACTGAAGATCTTCGTCACGGCTTCGCGGTCCACATAAGCATAAAGCTCTGCTGCGGAAGACATCCAGTTGAGCAGCAGCCCTTGCGAGGCGGCAGACTCCTGGAAGCGGTCGGTCGTCTCTTGCAGCAGTTCCACCAGGTTGGTGCGGACAAAATTCAGACGGAAGCCTTCGATCTCGGTCCGCCGGAAGTCGAGCAGCTGATTCACCAGCGACAATAGCCGGGATACATTCTTGTCCATCAGGCGGAGCGACTCTTCCACCTTGTCCGGCAAATGCCCGTCCTGCAACACCCGTTCCAGCGGATTCTTGATCAGCGTGAGCGGTGTGCGGATCTCGTGGGCGATGTTGATGAAGAATTCGATCTTGGCCTGATAGAGCTCTTTCTCTTTCTGGTCTTCAAACAGGCGCATGTTGTAGGCCATTTCCTGCCGGGTCTTGTTGCGCCACCAATAAAGAGCCGATCCGACGAGGGCGAGGGCGACCAGCGCATACACGACCTTGGCCGGGAACGAAGCCCACCAGGCGGGCAATACTTCGATCTCCAGCTGCGTCACCAGCGGACTCCAGCGGTTGGACAAGTTGGTGGCTTTCACCTCGAACAGATAATGCCCCGGCAGCAGGTTGGTGAAATAGACCACATTGCGCTCGTCGATATCGATCCATTTGGGATCACTTCCTTCCAGGCGATACGCATATTGGACAGACGCCGGCGCCATGAAGCTGAGGGTCGAGAAACTCAGGCTGAAAGTCGATTCATCGTCGTTCAGCCGGATCTTCCGGAGCGGAGAATCCGGCGATATGTTCAGGACCTGTTCGCGGTTGCCCAGTTCCAGCGTATGCAGATAGACCCGCGACGGCGCATTGTCCTCTCCTACTGCGTCCGGCCGGAAATGAATGAACCCTTTGATCGAACCGAAGTAGAAATTCCCTTCGGTATCCGTAAAAGCCGAATTCTCGTTGAACTGACGGGAGATCAGTCCGTGACTTTCGGTATAGGTCGTGATCAGTCCGCTTTTCGTCTCGAGCCGCACCAGTCCGTTTGCCGAGCTGATCCACAGGCAGCCTTCCTGGTCGGGCAGAATCTTGAACACCACGTTGCTGGGCATTCCGTTCTTCACCGTGTAATGGACGGACTCGCCGGTCTGGAAGTCGTATTTGATGACACCTTCGAGCGTGGCAAACCACATGTTCCCGTCCGGATCCTCACAAATATCGTTGACGAAGTTATGCCGCTGGGTATTCAGCTTGTCGTACGGAAGATACATCCCGGTGTTGCTGATCGGGTTGTAATAGAAGCTGCGGTTGAACATGCCCGTCCAGATGCGGCCCAGGCGGTCTTCGTAGATACAGCGGACCGAATAAGCCGGAAACTGGGGCGCATAGCGGAAGCAGTCGTTCAGATAATCATATTTGAACACGCCATCGTCGGTGCCCACATAAATCTGTCCTTCGCGCAAGACCTTGATACAACGCACCGAGCTGTTCTTCGTGCTGGTGGAATCTTTGAGCAGGCTGTATCGCTTGACCACTTTCCGGCTCTGGATATCCATCTTGTCGATCCCATGGATGACATGGCCGATCCACAGATAATCGTCGGAAGCTGCCAGACTGCGGATATTGGTATGGGCAATCCCCGAATTGTCCGGTCGCGGCTGATAGTTCGTGAAGAGCGAAGTCTTCTTGTCCAGGCAGTTGATGCCGGCATCTTCGGTGCCGACCCAGATATTTCCCAGCTTGTCTGTACAAATATCGCGGATCACTTCCCCTTTCATGGAGTTGGGGCCGTCATCGGGATAATAGATACGGAAAGGCTGGAACGGCGAGCAGTAATTAATTCCGTTCTGGTGGAAACCGATCCAGATGCCCTGTTCACGATCCCGGTAAAAGGCCGAGATATACTGGCTCGACAAGGCATACGGATCGCGCGGGTCCTGTTGTACCCGATGACATTCTCCGGTATTGACCTGATAGATGATGAGGCCTGAATCTGTTCCGATCCAAAGCTCATTCTCTTCTTTCTCCATCAGGGCATTGATCAGGAAAGTAAGCCGATTGGCTTCCTGGATATGCAGGTCCTGGAACAAATGCGAATCCGTATCAAATATCTTGACATCATCGTGCTCATAAGCCACATAAATCCGATGGGCGAAAGGCGACGGATAAAGCATCAGGATCTTGCGGGCCGGCTCATTGGGAAAGAGCGGGAACGTCTCGATCCGGTCTTCTGCCTCCACGATACGCGAAAGAGAACCGTTGCTGTCGCTCACCCAGATTCCCTGGTTGGATGTGATGCAGAACGAGGTGTAAGACAAATGCTCCGGATGGGCGAAGATGCGGCAGGTCGTGTCGGTCTGGTCATAGCGGATCAGGTTTCCGTCCATCAGCAGCCACAACCGGTTTTGCTGATCGAACTGGAACAAAGAGATGCGCTTGTTGGCTGTCAGGGATAAATGGTGGAACGATTCGCGCTCCTTGTCGTACCGGAAAAGTCCGGCCAGCGTTCCGACCCACAGATTCCCGGTCTGGTCACAGTTCAATGAAGTAATCCAGTTGCTGCCCAGGGTGGAACTGACTTCCGGGTCGTGGCGGAACACCTTGAAGGAATAGCCGTCGAAGCGGTTCAGGCCGTCGCGTGTACCGATCCAGACAAATCCGTCGTTGTCCTGGATGCAGGCAGTAACCATATTATCGCTCAGGCCATGTTCCACCTGATAATGACGGAAGATATAATTCGTCTCTTGGACCGCCCATGTAAACAGCGGAAGAAGACAAGATAAGCAGACGATCCACCAAGTGTTCCTCATACGATTGATTCAAAGATTGACAGCCGAAAGATACATAAAAATATTCCAATCCAAGCGGTCCGCCTAAGGAAAAGAAGGTATGCCGGGCTTTAGATATCGTATCAAAAGTATGCAATATTGTATCAGCCATGAGCTTCCATGCCGTAAATGAGACAAATATGAAAAAGAAAGGTATGATTTCAGGCCGGCATCCAAGCGCCTCCGAACTACATTTGTGATACAAAACCGCGAGATATTAAGCACTAATTTTTATATGTATTATGATTAACACAAGCAACAACGCGACGAGTATGGGCACGAAGATTCAGCTTTGCGTCATGATGTTTCTTCAGTACATGCTGAGCGCCGTATGGTGGGTTCCCTTAGCAGCCTATCTGTCGCATACCCTGAAACTCGAAGTTTACCAGATTTCGCTGGTACTAAGTTCGATGGCCATTGGCGCCATGGCCTCATCTTTTATCGGAGCGATAGCCGACCGCTATTTCGCCGCCGAGAAAATCCTGGCAGTCCTGAATGTACTGACAGGCATCTTCCTGCTGATCGCTGCCCGGCAAGACGCCTTTCCGGGACTGATGGTGAGTGTGGTGCTGGCTATGCTTTGCCACATGCCCACGCAGAGCCTCACGAGTACGATTGCCATGCAGCATGCGCCTGCCGAGCAGTTCCCGCGTATCCGGATGTTTGGTTCGGTGGGCTGGGTCGCATCGGGCATCTTCAGTATCGTCGCCCTGCATTGCCTGCATCTGCCGGCTTTCGATGATACCAATCTCCCGATGTATTGCGGAGCGGCAGTCTGCTTTGTGGCTGCCCTGATGAATCTGCGTCTGCCACATACGCCTCCGGCCACTTCGAAGGCGACTTCCCTTTCCTGGATGGACATAACAGGCTTCAGCGCTTTCTCGCTGATGAAAGACAAGAACTACCGGATCTTCATGATACTGACTTTCCTGTCGATCATCCCGTTCACGCTGTATCATGTGTATGGCTCGATGATTCTGGCCGATGAGCATGTGCAACATATCACCGTCACCCTGAATCTGGGTCAGCTGGCGGAGATGTTCTTTCTGGTCATTACTACTTCTATTCTGGTGAAGTCTGGTATCAAGAAGACGCTGATATATGGTCTGGTGGCCCTGTTTGTGCGCTATTTCGCCTTCTTCCTGGGAGCCGAGACCGACGCGCAGTGGTTTTATTACATCGGAATTATCGTACATGGGCTGATCTTCGGCTTGTTCTATGTAGGCGGACAAGTGTACACTGACCAAGTAGCACCGAAAGAGATGAAAGCCCGTGCGCAAGGACTTTTATTCTTCCTCGTATGGGGAATCGGTTTTCTGATTGGTACGTTATGGAACGGATGGCTGATTGATTTATTCCGGGATGGCGACAAATGCGATTGGCCCGTGCTGTTCCTGATCTCATCGGGTGGATCCTTGATCTTGCTGTTATTATTTGTGTTTGCTTTTAAACCCGTCGAGTTGAAACGGAAAGAAGAATGAGTAACCTCATACGGGGGAGTGAATGGGCGGGAAAGAACAGGCGTGTTTTTTCCCGCCTTTATTATCTGTCGCTGCGATGTGGAATTATTCCGGCATCGGTGGCATAAAGAACAGGTTGTTACAATAATAATCCTGGAAATCGGGCGAAGCTTCCAGGGCAAAATGCCGGGTGGCGGAAAGAATCTCGGCAATGTCCGGTCGGGTTTCCCGATAAAGAAAGAGTTTGCAACCGGCCAGCGCACTGTTGCCAGCCTTCCGGATTTGTTCGGGCGATGAGGCCTGCAGTAATCCGACGGCCAAAGCGTGTTTTACATCCAGATATGTTCCTAATCCGCCCGACACATAGATATGTTCCAAGTCGTCAGTCGTGATGCCCAGCTCTTTCAGCAGCAGTTGGAATCCCGTCGCTATGGCTGCTTTCGCCAGCTGGAATTCCCGGACATCTTTTTCCCACAGTGATACTTTCGGCGTGAGAGGCAGTTCGCCGTGGCGGGATTCGTCGGCAATCGAGCCCGACATATCAATAGCTTCCTGCTGGCAGAAATAATGAATGGCATCGATCAGTCCGCTTCCGCAAAGACCGGAAGCCTCTCCGCCGCCGATCACTTCTACGTGACCGTCCGATTCATTCACCGAGCAGATGGCTCCTGTCACAGCCCGCATTCCTTGTGTGATATTGATTCCCTCGAATGCTGGACCGGCAGCTGTGGAAGTACACAGAATCTCTCCTCTTCGTCCGACGACAATCTCACCATTCGTGCCGAGGTCGATCAGCGCCTGCCATTTCTCCTGCTTGTGGATCTGGATGCTTTCCATGCCTGCCAGGATATCGCTGCCTACGAAATGACTGATGTTTGGCAGGAAGACCACTTCGCACGAGGCCGGAAGCGCCCAATGTAATTCGTCGGTCGAGAAACGGCGGGCAGCATTGTTCGGCGACTGGAATGGATAGGCGGATAAAGGCGTGACATCGAGGTCACAGAACAGATGGTGCATCACGCTATTGCCCACCAAGACCACGCGTCGGACTTCAGCCCGGATTTCCGGCTGCACCAGCGAGGCTATCTGTTCCCCGATTTGCTCCCGGATCAATTCGGAGAGCTGTTTCCGTTCGGCTTCTCCCTGGATGGCATACGATATGCGCGAGATGATATCAGCTCCATGGCGACTTTGCCGATTCAGTTCAGCCGACGAACCCAAGATTTTCCCTGTACTCAGATCAACGAGTTGTACTACGACTGTGGTCGAACCCAGATCGACAGCCAAGGCATAGCCTGTCTCCTCTCCCAGCCGGATTTCCGTCTCGTCGGTCAGAATTTGCTGTTCACCTTGCGGAATACGGATGGTCAGATCGTCCGTCACCAGGCTGAGGCATGCCAGCCGCCAAGAAGCGGGCGATAATCCTTGCCGTTCCAGCAGTGTGCGATGCCATTCGGTCAGTTCCACTTCTCCTTTCAGCAGTTCCACCCGGCACTTGCCGCAGACACCTCGTCCGCCGCAGGCAAAGTCCACGCCCTGCTCGCCAACAATCTGCCCCAATGATGTTCCATGTGGAACTCTCCGTTCGATACCCGCCGGTTCCAACCGCACGGTATGTTCTTGGTTGTTTTGCATGATTTTCCTTTGATTTTGAAGTCTCAAAGATACCGAATTTCCTTCTATTCTACTTGTTTGTCTGCATAAAGAATGGTGTATCTGAGAAGACTAAATTGTAACGAGGCAGAAACCGTCCGGCTCCTGCCTCGTTTGTGTATGCTTTGGTTGCTTTTATTCGTGAGTTGTATTGGATTCACCTACAACAAGCTTCACGGTACCACCAATGGAATCTCCTGTTTTCAAGGGTTTGCGGTAAGGTGCGTAATAACTGCTGAGGAACATCTCGTCGCCCGGAGTGACAAAGTCGGCTACCAGGAAGCGGATCCGGTCTTGCTGTAACCACGAGCGCCAGTGTTGATGACCTTCTGATACGGCAGTAACGGTGTTTCCATCCTCGTTTTTCAGTCCGGCATACCAGATATTCCGGCGGGTAGAACGGAAATCGTTACTTCCCAACTCGTTGAAGTCGCGGCTCCAGGCCCATGAAGGTTTTACCCGTGGATGAATGGTTTCCGGCAGACCTGTATAGAACAACGCCGCCTCTCCTACCGGACGACTGATATGATCTTCGGGATAAACCGTCCATAAACCATCGCGCCGCCAGAAAGTACGGTCGAACGATGCCGGGGCTTCGAATACCAAACCCCATTGACGCGGATTCACGTCCTGCAGTGCTTCGAATGTGTAGCTGACCGCTATCTCTCCGCTGGCATTAATACGCAGTGTATAGTTCCCTTTGAATTCTTTGTATGAACCTTGTACGGTGATGCAGACATCTTCCCCTTCGGTACGGGCTTCGGTTGAAGAAACCGTCCATTCAGTACACAGATCGTTGAAGATAGGTGTATTCGCATTATGATTCGGATAGCAGCCTCCACCTGTCAATGGCAGCGCCATCAGCCACGGACCACCGACGAGACATTCCTTGCCGTCTTTCTTCAACGAGAGAATCTGTCCGTTTGTCCGGCTTACTTCGCAGGTGAAATGCGATCCTGATACAAGATACTGGTCTTTCTTCTCCTTCAGGCGAGTTGGCAGTGCTGAAGGAATTGCCCATACATTTTGGGATTGTTCTCCTACGGGAATCCGATATTCATCGGCTAAGAATCCACGCGGATCGACAAATGAAAGATATAATCCGTTGGCCTGTTCCGGATGTTGCACGTCAATGGTAAACTGTCCGTTCTGTCCGGCCGGGCAATCCACGAAAGCCACTCCTTTCTCATCGCCGAACTGCCAGTTGATCCGCAGTTCATTCAGGTTGGTATATGTATAACGGTTTTCTACTTCGACGGTAAATGTGGAGGCTGGTGATAAGGTTGTCGTCTTCACCCGGATCGGACTGTAAATCTTCTTCATGTCCCAGTATTCCGGTTTCGGACGACGCCAACCGTCAATCGGTCCCCACGGTCCGTATCCCACGGCATCTCCGTTCGGCATTTGGAAAATATCATCAATTCCCGACCAGATAGAACCACCCAACACGCCCGGAGTCTGATACATATTCTCCCAAGTCGGAGCCAAGGCCAAAGCCCAGTCGCTTCGGATACCCGGATCAGTAACCAGTTCGCTTCGGTTATAAACATTCAGGTGACAATATTCGCCATAGATCATGGGGCGTTCGCTTTTTGCTGCCACCTTATATCCGTCCGGTCCCGGATAGTGGATATTCGCAATCGGAGCCGTACTTCCCTGATTATTGAAACCTCCATACGCCTGATCGTGGAAGGTATGCGGACGCGACGGATCGGCTTTCTTTACATAGACTTCCACTTGGGCAAACTCCTTGTTCCAATACGATTCGTTGGCCATCGACCAGAATAGAATGGACGGATGATTCCGGTAGAAATGAATGGTCTCCATGTTGGCTTGCAAGACAGACGCGTAGTATTTCGGGTCACGGTAGTTCAGGCGTTTCCAATTCTCGTTGGCATGATGTCCGATCCAGCAGACAGGAGATTCCACTTCGACAAACATACCCAACTCATCACATACTTCCAATAATTCTTCACAAGGTGGATAATGCGATGTGCGGATGAAGTTACAGTTTCCGCTCCGGTACAGTTCCACGTCTTTCCGTACTAAATCCGGATTCATCACGCGTCCTGTCAGCGGATGAACCTCGTGCCGGCAGACGCCCCGGAGTTTGACCGGAACACCGTTTACCAGTAATCGGTTTCCTTTCAGTCCCACTTCCCGGAAACCAAACCGTTTCTCGGCGATTTCCAGGGTTTCGTCTCCCTGATGCAAGGAAGTCTGCAAAGTATATAAATGCGGATGCTCATTATCCCATTTCTGCGGGTTTGATACTTTCCCGCTGATCCAACCACTCCATGAACCACCGGCAGCTATTTCCGGAACAGGCGCATGCAGATCCACCGGCAGTCCGTCGATGGTTAACTGAAGATGAATATCTTTCTGAGGCTGGTCACTCTGATTCGTAACAGTTGTATAGACTTTCAACTCGGCATCCTGATAATCCGCATCCAAGTCTGTCAGAATCCGCATATCGGATAGATGTACTTTCGGAACAGCCATCAAGGTAACCTTTCGGGTGATACCACCCAACTGATGCGCCGCGTATTGGGTCAGACTGCCTAACATATCTGCCAACGACTCACTTCGTACCCGAAGAGACAGGATATTATCGCCCGGTTGTAAAGCCTGAGTGATATCCAGTTCGAAGGCAGTCATACCGCCCATGTGCGAACCTATTTCTTTTCCGTTCAGATAAACAATCGATTCACTGGAAACTCCGTCGAAACGAAGCTTGATTTGTTTCCCTTTCCAGTCGGCCGGCAACGAGAATCGGGTTTGATATCCGGCAAAAGTAGCTGAGTCCACCTGGAATCCTTGCATGGACCATTCACCCGGGACGGTAATAGGCTTCCATCCTTTGTCTGTCTGGAATGACTGATAGAAGTCTGGAGCCGGTTTCTCATGGAATTGCCAGGTTCCGTTCAACGACATCAAGGGTTGATAGACTCCCGTTACTTGTGAAGGCTTGACCGAATAAACCGGAAGCACCTTTTCGGCACAAACCGTCGTGTCAACTACGTAACTTTGTGTATGAACCAAGTCCGCTTTCTTATCTCCTTCAAATGGAACAGTCTTCAGGGAACTGTTCGTATATAGATTCACTTCCGAAACCAAGGCATTTGGTCCTTTCAAGGCTTCGAATACGAGGACCAGCTGTCCGTACGCATACGCTTTCTTCGGTAAGTCGATCCGATACCTTTGTTCCTTCCCTGCCTGGAGAACAACAGGAGCCTGAACTTCATTTCCGTCGGCAACGATTCGCTGTTCCCGTTCGCTGTCTGCCAGGTAAACGACTTCCAACTGATATGCAGCGTTAATGTCCATCTGGTTAAAGGCATAAATAACAGTCCCTCCGAAGTTACAGGTAAGGGCCTCTTTACTACCTGTAAACTTCTCCGGGAGCGTGTAGTTCTCTCCTTTGATCAAATAAGGCTGGGCGCCTTCTACACCACAATCATTCCGGGCAACGCACGACATCTGTTGTGCCTGGCTGATAGAGAACCATCCGCATGCAGCGGTCAATAAAATACATTTGCGTGTTATGTTTATCCGTTTCTTCATGTTATTTCGATTTACTGATTCAAAGATACGATATTCTACAAAAGAAAACCAGGCATTTGAAACAGAGAAAATAAACGAAAAAGGAACGGATTGGGCCAATCAGGCTTGAAAAACGGAACAAACGCTTTCGGTCTGGCTTTCTCCGCCTGATTGAATCTCTTTATGTCAGTATTGGATTGACAAACTTCTGAGATTGTTTTTTCCCGTTAGCTCTACAATCAGATAACCGGATGAACTTTCCGGTGAAATGGATTGGAACTGGTAATCTGAAGCGGGTTCTATCTTGAGTTGACCTTGTTGGGCTCGCTTCAAATCCGGAATGAACCAGATACTCGCTTTGTCTCCGGAAGGATATTCTCTCCATTGACAAGAAAATCCTTGTGCTGTGTTGGAGTAAGAATCCAATATGCCGCCAATTGCCATGGGATAAGTTCTGGATAAGAACGGAAAGAAGTCTTGGGTTTCAATCTGTGGCCACCAGGAATCGTAATCTAACGATAAGTGGCTGAATATCTTTGATGTATATCTTAGCTAAAGAGGTAATCTCCCGCTATTGCTCCATCTTTGGATTGCTTTGTTTTGCACAAGGTCTCGTGGATGTTTCCTGTTGCAAGGATAGTTTTCTATTCTGAGAATCCCGCATTTCGTATAGATTTTCTTCATTTATCTTTTCAAGTTCATCTTGAAAGCGTTCCCATGTCCTTAAATCCTCATGTCAACTTTCTAATTCTTCCCAATCGTCCATAGCTCTTTATTCTATAATCTGCCAATATCCTTGTTTCCTGCCTCCTACACGTTTCAGTAAGCCAATTTCTTGAAGTCGGGAAAGATTGTACTTTACGCCATCTTCTGTAATGTTAGAAAGACTCTTGCTTATCTCTTTTCGAGTTGCTTCTGGGTGTTCTTTTAAGAATGAAAGTATAGCTTGCTGTTGTTCTGTTAGGTTTTGCATACCCTTTTGGGTAGTCTTTTGGGTAGTCTTTTGGGTAGTCCTCTGGTCGTCTTGGATAGTTGCCCTTTCAGGATACTCAAAATTGAATATAGTCCAAATGCCCGAAGCGTCATAGCGGAACTCAGGTGTGGAAAATCCGTCTTTCTTACAAGCTATAATGATACGCTCAATACCACGTCCCCATGCCTCAATCTCACCGGAACGAAAGAAGGTATTGGCAATGTCGGGGTTATATGGAAAACTGCGATGAGAAGACAACAATGTTTCTACTGTCCATCCGTCTGGCAATACACCTCCATTTACTATTTCCAGTTTGTTCTCATATACACGGATTTGTATGGGAGAAGGCTCTGCATAATCTTTGTTGATACAAGCATTTAGTAATGCTTCACGCAGTGCTTCTCTCGGCATGGGCAATGTTTCGATGCGGTGAATACCCTCGTAGGTAATAATGGCTTTCATGTATTTGGTACACAGTAAGTCCATCAGTTTTATAATTTGCTGGAACAGATTGCCATGTACTTCATCTTGGTATACCAAGTCCATTTCTTCGCGAAAGAAACCTACCTTTACGAAAGCTCCGGTTACATATCGTTCCGGATCGGTATGAAACAGCAAAGCGGCAGCACGTTTCAAATAATCACCTTCATAAAGCCGGAGCTTCTCCAACAAGCCGTGATTATCATCCATCAAATCTGCATCATCCATGCGTCCGCTCCGTTTCGCATACTTACGGAACAAGTCGAATGTGGCATTATCCAAATCCTCTACTTTCAGGTAAGGAACAGGCACACCGTCCCATGTTTTACCTTGTTTGCGAAGCATGAAACGGTCGAGTGCTGCACCTTTCAGTTCCTGATTGGTTGCACCACTTCGCTGGTAATATTTGCCGCGAAAGCTGATAGGATAAGGATATGCTTCTGCCGCAATCTCCAGATATTGTTTATCGTCTTTTTCTTTCAGATTAACCTCTACCAAGATACCAAGCATGTCACGTACCTTGTTGGGAATATCCTCCATCAGTTTCTTTGCATCCTGCACACCGCATACTTCACCACTGTCTTTTATACCGATGTATAGCATACCGCCTTGTGCATTGGAAAAGCCGCATATCCATTTCAGATATTCGTCACGCCAAGATTCTTTGAACTCTATGTTTTGGGATTCGATGTTCATCTTTTATCATAATAATAGTATATGATTATTATAACTCACGATATATCGCAATTGGGTCAATGATGCATTCATTATCAAGCCTTCCTAAAAAGAATTTTTCTACGTTTGTTAGTTTGTCTGACAGATTCAAACAAGCATTCTTTAAACTATTTGGAATATGTTCTGCTAATGGCTCCATTGTTTTTCCAGATTGAGTAACTATGCCTATCATTGTAAAATCATATTCTGTTTGCCTTGAATATTTTGAAACAAATTGCGCTTCTGTATCTCGTAAATACTCTCTATTAAGAATAGCTGAGAATTGGAACGGAAGTTCGTTTGGTGATACTCTAAATTCTAGTTCTCCATGGAATCCATATTCCATAATGTTCAACATATGCTTTATGTCATTTTCTGCTATGTGTAACCCGTTTTTTTGTAAATAAGAAGTAAGAGCTTTATTAGCTTGCTGTTTGATGTTTTTTATTTTTGCTCTTTGATTTCTATCATTCGTAGATTTTAACGCATTTGATGCGATATCATTAAGCGTTGTTATTTCTTCCTTATGCTGAAAATATCCAAAGGACTCACCAAGGCTATTAAAATGAGACATTGTAGACTGTAATGTGCGATAATCATTAAATACAGCACGCCCGATAATTTTAACAATTCCTTTTGTTTGAATTGTATCGGTTGTATCTTCAGGTGTGATGGCATACAGAATACCTCTATTTGTCAATTCAGTTTCTAAAAGATTGAACGCATAGTCGTGTAGATATTTCTTCTCGGCAGAAGCCTTCTCTATTTTCAGAAGGTCACTCATGATTTTCCCACTTGCGAACATTCCTTTCTGACTCTCTTCTTCAGTAAGCGATGCTGCATTTTCCGAGATAATATACTCTGTAAAGCCTTGAAACAATTGCGATGAAAGAGAGTATAATTTATAATCGTCCAGATATATAAATGATTTAATGTTTTGTCCCATAATTCCCAAATTCTATTTTTCTTTTTTCTTTTCTGTCGTTATATTGTTTAATATTTTCCTTTCTCGTTTTTATGATTAATCTAATACCATATACGATACAGCCTAATGAAAATACTCCGACTATTCCTACATATATACAATCAATTGTTCCCATAATAGCGTTGTATTTTTAACATGACATTCCAACTAAAAACAAAGGATGCAACACTCATCAAAATAGAGCATATATAAGTACTAGTAATACTTAAAATTTTAACGGCAAGAAGTTCAGATATATATATCATTCCCAACGTGATTGCAAGTAAAATAATTAATAATAGAGATAGTCCTAATACTCTATCTTTATTAGGTTGAGCTACGTGGCTCTCAACCTTTTTAGATTTGTTTTTCAATCCATTGAGTTCATTTATATTTGAAATATTAAGAGTTAATCCGAAAAATACAATGTCTATAGGACTGACAGCAGAGCCAACAGGATTTTTTAATACCCAAAAACATATCAGTCGAATAAATAGGGGTAAGGCCGCTACCAATACTGTATATATTAGCCAACGTTCAAATTTCATATTTCAATCAATTTGTTATATTATTTCCCTCCTTTAATCCTATTACAATTCTTACAAAGCATCTGGCAGTTCTCTGCCACAGTTGTACCACCTTCTTTCCAAGGCGTGATATGGTCAGCTTCCATTTCCTCCAGTTCAAAATGTTTACCGCAATGTACGCAAATACCTTTCTGACGTTCGTAGGCTTCACGTTTTTGTTTCTTGTCAAAAGTGCGAAAACTTAGGTCGCGCAGGTCTCCACTTAGGACATAACGATAAATACCAGACTTCTTCATAATTTCGTCATCCTCCATTAAGTCGTGTATCTGCTTTTCGAGAGTTGCTGTATTATATACGTTTTCACCAAACTCATCGTACATAGCTCCCCAATCCAAGCCTTTCATTTCGCGGCGGTATTTGATAAATGTTGAACGTATCCATGTGATGATTGATACGAAGTAAGCCCAAAGTTTATTGGCATTCGGGTCAAACTGATGTAGTGCCATGTATTTGTCGATGCTTTCCACACCGTCATGACGAGCCGCCCATTTTAAGATAGTCTCCAAGTATGTCTGCTCTATGGCATTGCCATTCAAGAAGTCGGCTCCCATTTTGTAAGCCGGACATCCATTCTTTGAAAAATGCCTACGTGCGTCTGTCACGAAAGGTCCGGCATAGACGGCATTCAACAATTCTTGGTCGAGAAGTTTTTCTCCTGCAATATTGATTACACGAAACCAATCCAGTTTTTCTTTATCTGTTCCTTCACAAAAATAGACTGTTAATTCATAATTGAGGAACTTTTCTTTTTCTTCAGCTGTAAGTGTTGAAAAATAAAGTGTACCTCGATCAGGGTCAACTATGTTGAAGTCATGAGTATAGAACCCACAGATTGAAAGAGTACGTTGTTGTCCATCAATCATTTCATAATTGTCGTTATTATCCACACTCCAATACATAATATTGAGTGGAAACCCTTTAAGTATAGTGTCTATTACAGCCTGTTGTTGTTTTTCGTCATAACGGAACTCTCGTTGATAGGGTGGACGTATATCCAACTTTCCATGGTAGCCTTTAACACCTGTATCTGGATCATTGACATAACCGTCAATAAGATCTGCTATTTTTATTGATTTTAGTTCTATTTTCATGACTGTTATTTTTTTCTGCGGATAAGTATTCTACTATATGGAACAATAACTTCATCTCCGTTCATCATATATAAATCACCATCAACTGCGCCTCGTTTCTGAACTTCTTTACGGTATTTTTTATGTTCAGGCTTATAAGGTTTGACTCCAGCAGCCAATCCTAATCCTGCGATACCTACTCCAAGAATCTCAAATTGTTCTGGGTTATATTTATCCATAAATGTAATAGGAACTCCCATAACACCATTATAGTCACAAGGAATGTCTTCTGTACGGTTTATATTAATTGCATCAAAATTCTCAAATTTAGGATATTCTTCTGGAGAATAATGCTTATAAAGGATCAAGTTTTCATGACGTTCTTTGTAATCAAGGTTTGTGAACCATCTTACTCCTTTTACCCGAATATATTTTCTACCTGTTTCATCTATTCCACATCCAGCAGCATTCAATTCATAGTCATTTGGAACCCAAAATTTTCTATCTCCGCTATGAATACTTGCACCAAGCCATATTTTATTGTTCATTATTAGGGGAAATAGTTCTTTATATTTAACAGCATTTACATTACCTATAATCAAAAACTTCTTATCATATTCAATCAATTGGGCTACATATTCTCTAAATAATGAGAATGGCGGATTAGTAACCACGATGTCTGCCTCTTTAAGCAATTCAATACATTCTTTACTCCGAAAGTCACCATCACCTTTTAATGGCATTACACCTATTTCATCAGCATTAGGAATATGATCTCCATTCTTGTCTCCTTCATAAACTAAATATACAGCTTTATCACTTTGATTTTGGCTGAATAAGTCCATATCCTGATTTTTATAACATGTGGTAATCAACTTTTTCAGTCCAAGAAATTCGAAGTTATAAGCAAAATAAGTAAAGAAGTTGCTTACACGTGGATCGTCACAGTTGCATAATACTGTTTTACCACGAAAATGTTCGCGGTAATGTTTTAGCTCATTATTGATATCATCAAGCTGAGTATAAAATTCGTCTTTCTTCGCTTCTTTAGCTTTATTCAGATTTTTGTTAGCCATATCCTTTATTCGTTTTTTCCGTTTCTAATCAATCGTCTCGCATCAATATCTAATATGGATGCTATCTTCATCAGCATTTCCAAAGATGGCTGGCTTACATTAGAACACCACCGTGAAACTGTCGCTTCATTCTTCCCTAACTGTCCGGCAAGCCATTTCCCGGTTTTTCCTTGTTCTACCAATACTATTTTTAGTCTGTTTATCTTTTCTGTTCCCATATTTGGCTTATATTGCAAATCTGCGATAATTGATTGATGATATTTGCAAAGTTAATGATTAACAATGAAAATAAAACAAAGTCTTAGCAAGAATCTTCCATTTTTATATTGTAATTGTGCCTATGGAGGTCGTATCAAGTGTCTTATACGTATCATCTACTTTGCTTTCTATTGTTTTTCACTTGTCTTACCTTCAAACTCTCCTGCATCAGGCTGTCAGAAACGGTTTTCAAATCTTTGTCGTAACCGTCAGCTTGTCCTCGTATCCATTCGATGGACTTTTCGTCACGGTGAATGTCGAACACATCATTCAGCCAAAGAATCTCTTTGGGACTGCATCCTCCCCACGAGCGGATGGCACGGAACTTCAGCGCATCGTCCGCATACTGACATCTGGACTGCCAAAGTTCGATGTTGCCCCAGATGCAAATTATTGAAAATAAATCGGATAAACTTCTTTTTCTGAATGGATTAGTTGCATAATTCGGGATACTTTGTTACTTTTGTAACGATAAGTAAAACTTTTCAGCCTAATGAGAAGTCCTTTTCATTCCTATGAAAAACACGTTTCTCCTAAGTGAAAAGCACATATCATCCAGTTGAAAAATAATGTGATAACTTGATTACAAACTCAAAAACTTAACTCAATATGGCTATTGAATTCGAATTTTACCAGTCTCCACATACATTCGGCGAGAAGACAAAAAAGTATTATCCTAAGGTTGTTAACTATCGGACGGTAACTACGCAGGAGTTGGCTGAGGAAATCCATTCCGGTTCTACCCTGACGACGGCAGATATTCGGGCAACAATCGATGCTTTGAGCTATCAAATTGCGCAGCACTTGAGCGAAAGTGAACGGGTTCATGTTGAAGGAATCGGTTTTTTCGAGGTGAGTTTGCAATGTCCGGAAACGGAAAACCCGAAAGAAACACGCGCCGGAAAGGTAAAGTTTAAGTCCGTCAATTTCCGGGCGGATAAGGCTTTGAAGGAGAAGATGCACAAAGCACAGACCATTCGTTCCAAACGCAAGGTACATTCGTCTGCTTTCTCGCCGGAAAAGATGGATGAAAAGCTGACGGTTTATTTCCAGACGAACTTGTTTTTGATGCGTCGTGACTTGGAACAGCTTTGTGGCCTGACTCAAATTACGGCGAACCGCCAACTGAAACGGCTGATCGAGGAAAAGAAACTGAAAAATATGGCCACACGTTATCATCCTGTTTATGTCCCGATGCCGGGCTGGTACGGGAAAGAAGCGGAATAGTCCTCTTTATTATCCGAGGATTAAGTCCTGTTTGAGGGATTGGTAAGGAACATCCCAAAGAATATCGGAATTTACATTTGCGTTTCAAAAGCTTGTTCACCTGCCAATTTCTCTCTAATATTGTAGTTCAAATCGAAATATCATGAATCGACGTATAGCGACACTTATTTTAGTATTTGGGGGAATGATCTCTTCGTTCCTGTATGCCGAAGGACGGCAAGTGATTCCTTTTAACGAGGGTTGGAAATTTAAGAAAGCACCCGTACAACAAGAGCTCTTGGTGAATATGGCAGCTTGGGAAAAGGGTTGGAAAGAAGTAACCTTGCCTCATACGTGGAATAATATTGACATGCAGACAACACCTAATAATTTCTACCAGGGTCCGGCTTATTATCAGAAGACATACGATTGTCCGGCCGACCTGAAAGGAAAACGAGTCTATCTACGTTTCGAAGGTGTGGGCGCTTGTGCTTGGGTTTATGTCAATAACACGTTGGCTACAACCCATAAAGGCGGATATTCGGCTTTCGCCTGTGAGATTACAGACTTATTGAAACCGGGAGCAAAGAATGAGATTGTCGTGAAGGCGGATAATGCTTCCCGTCCGGATGTGATTCCGGTCAATCATCAGTTGTTCGGCGTATATGGTGGTATTTATCGTCCGGTTTCTTTGATTGTGACCGAGGATTGTCATATTTGTCAGACCGATTATGCTTCGCCCGGTGTCTATATTACGCAAAAGCAGGTATCCAAACAATCGGCCGGTGTCCATATCCGTGTGAAATTGGATAACGGAACGCTTTATACGGTTCCGTTAACACTGGAGAATACCATTTATACCCAAGAAGGAGAGCCAGTGGCGAGCCAACAGCAACCTCTTGAATTGACACCACAGGGCATACAGGAGTTTACAGCAGACTTTAAACTTCGGAAACCGACGCTTTGGCAAGGACGAAAGAATCCTTATCTATATAAAGTGGTGACTCGCCTTTTACGTGATGGAAAAGTCATCGATGAGGTTGTACAACCCTTGGGCATCCGTAAGTATGAGCTGATAGCCGGAAAAGGCTTTTTCCTGAATGGCGAGAAGTATCCGATGTATGGCGTGACCCGTCATCAGGACCGTTGGAAACTGGGAAGCGCACTGGAGAATAAGCATCACGACGAAGACCTGTCTTTCATTATGGACATCGGTGCGACGACGGTACGTTTTGCCCATTACCAGCAATCGGATTATTTATATTCGCGGTGCGATAGTCTGGGACTGATCATTTGGGCCGAGATTCCTTTTGTCAACCGGGTAACGGGCGAAGAAGCCGAGAACGCGCGTAACCAGTTACGGGAATTGATCCGGCAGAACCTGAATCATCCGTCGATTTATGTATGGGGATTGCATAATGAAGTTTATCAACCTCATATTTATACACGAGAACTGACGCAATCATTGCATGATCTGGCCAAGACGGAAGATCCAGACCGCTTTACAGCTTCGGTCAATGGATACGGACATATGGAACATCCGGTAAACTTATGTGCCGATATTCAGGGAATGAACCGTTACTTTGGCTGGTACGAAAAGACATTGCAGGATATCGAACCGTGGGTGAAAGGATTGGAAACAAACTATCCGGAAACGAAACTGATGCTGACGGAATATGGAGCGGATGCGAATATCCATCACCAGTCGGAGTATTTGGGTGATGCGTTGAAGTGGGGAAAAGAGTTTTATCCGGAAACCTTTCAGACGAAAACCCACGAATATCATTGGAGTGTGATTGCTCAGCATCCGTATATTCTGGCCTCTTATCTGTGGAATATGTTTGACTTTGCCTGCCCGATGTGGGAACGTGGCGGCGTGGCTTGCCGGAATATGAAGGGACTGGTTACCTTTGATCGGAAGATCAAGAAAGATGCTTATTATTGGTACAAAGCGAACTGGAGTCAAGAGCCTGTTTTGTATCTGACACAGCGCCGTAATGTAGACCGGGAGAAGAAGGTGACTTCCATCACGGTGTATTCGAATATCGGAACGCCCCGGGTGTTCTTGAACGGAAAAGAATTAAGTGGTATCCAGCAAGGATATACGGAGGTACATTACCGGATCGATCCGGTTACGTTGGCCGATGGCGAGAATATCGTACGGGCACAAGTAGAGAAAGACGGGAAAGTCTATGAAGATGAGATCCGTTGGATGTACACAGGAGAGAAAAGACGAGAAGCCGACGCTTCTTATGAAAAAGAAGAACACGCCGGCTTCTGATCAACTGTCTTATTCGGGCTGGTTGACGACAAAGTCGCGGATCACACATTCGGTCCGTTCGCCTTTCGGGATGCGGAGTTTCAGTGTGTGCGATTTGTTCTCCAACTTCTTCTCAAACATATAAACCCAAGGAATGTATAATCCGGAGCTCCATTCGGTATACGTATCGATTTTCTTGTAAGGAGCTCCGTCGATGCTATACTCCAAAACGCAGGCTTTCGGACCGGCAGCGCAGAAGATACCGACGGCTGTTCCGGTGAATGAGAAAGTCAGCGATGACTTCCCTTGAGAAGCATGTAACATGGGGACATGAACGAAGCCCGGCCGGGTAGCGATTTGCGGATCATCGGGTGTCCAGTCGTTGACGATCTCGAAGCCTTTCAGTTTTTGGGCGTCGCTGATCGGAACCAGTTTCCCGTCTGCATAGCTGAACGGATTCAGGGGCGTTGGCAAGGAGTGCTTCTGTTCCTGCAAGGCATCAAACGGCTTTGTCTCCTGATCCAGCAAAAGATTGATGGCAGCCGTATAATATTTGTGTCCGAACCAGCTGGGATGCGTTCCGCCGAATTGGTTCCAGTCGAATTCTCCGGCTTTCATTCGCTCGGCCACTTCCTGTGCCAAATGAATGGAAGGCAGCTGATAATGTTCCGCTACCTTTTCATGGTTGGTAAATACTTCCGGTTGCTCACCTTTCTGTAAAGGTTCGATAAACGGATCATAAATGAAATGAAGGAAGATGATATCCATCTTCGGATTCACCCGAAGGGCATGACGGACGATCCCTTCCATGCCTTGAATCTGTTCTTCTCCCGTAAAGTAGTTGGTATCATCGTTGACAGCCGCTTCGACAAACATCAAGTCGGGCGTTCCGTGTTGCAGCACATCCTGTTCCATGCGGAAAGCATGCGGCGTGGAACCTGCCGAGGGCAACCCGGCTTTGATAAAGGTGAATTGAGTATCGGGGAAGCGTTGTTGCAAGTCTTCCCTGATTTGAGCGCACCAGCCTCTCATTTCTGTGATGGAACCGCCCAGGAAAGCTACGCATCCTTTCTTCTCGATATTGAATTTATGGAAGGCATTATTCAGATTATTCCGTGCTTGGATATGTACTTTGTCGGCATATCCCGGCTGATACCGCTTGATGAAATCGACTACCGGTTCCGGATTCTCCAGACTGTGCGGATGATGGTCGCAGTCCGGTTTGACAATCACTTCGATGACGCCACCGGCTTTCCGATATTTGTCGGCTACCGGCTTCAGATTCTCTTCGTATGGAACGACTTTATCCACTCCTCCGCAAACGGCCATGACCGGAACTTTTCCGGCCACAAGTTTATCTACCAGATAAATGACATTCCCTTGGAAGTCCTCTCCTACTTCCTCATCTTTCAGGTTCCATTCCTTTAGCAGGTCCGGCCAAAGATCCGGAGCTGTCTTTTTAGGCCAGCTGAAGACGTTACAAACGGGCGCGTCCACGTACAGGCAAGCTACTTTCTCCGGATTCTGGGCTGCCCAGTGAAAGGCATATAATCCGCCCCGGCTGAATCCTTCGACCGTTACTTTCGAGGCCAAATGATAGTGGTTCACCATTTCGGCATAGAAATCATTTCCCAGCTTGACTCCATGCGGACTTCCATACAGGTGTGTCAAATCGTAGTAAACGATATGAAATCCTTCTTTCAATAAAGCCTGATCGACCGAAGGAAATGCGCCGAAGAAAGCCGGACGCCAGATCCACGGACGGCCGGGTGCTGCCTTTTTCGGTACAACGACAATTGCATCCCGGTCCTGAAACTTGAAGTCATACCGGTCACATCCTTCCCACTGACTTTTAGTCCCGGGAAAAACGGTTTGCGGAAGTTGTGTTGCTGTCATCACATTCGGATGAGGAAAGGTTGGACTGTCCGTAACCAAAGCGTCCATACGGGTTGCCTGCATATTCGACAGACAAGAGAATCCCGCTACTAAGATACCAAAGAGTGCTCTTTTCATGATAAATACAAATTAGTCTGCTTGTTGATGACAAAGATGCAGAAAAAAGAGAAATAACCCAAAGATATGAGGACAGATTATCGTGCAGTTGGGTTTGAAAACAGAAAATAACGAGAATCGACTTCAATCTTCACCGGATTCGAAATCGATTCTCGTTACTTTTAATTCGGATAATAAGGCTTGTCAGTTTTAATTGGCCGAAATCACCTGGCCTTCTCCACGGTATAGTTTGATCGGACCGTCGAGCAAGACAGCCAATACCGTGATTTGTTCATCCTGAACCCGTTCGGGCACTTCGATGTATAAGTTACCCGGCACCTGGCTCCAGTAACTCTTGTTGTGAATCTTGAAAGGAAGCATGGCTCCGTTTCCTACTACCCAGACACGATTCACCTTATTCATCAATCCTTTGATTTCGATGGGTCCGTTCGGACGATACGGGAGATAGAGATACAGGATATCGCCGGCTTTGTTGAGAGTTGTATATCCTTGGAAGTGCTCTGCCGGAATACCAGCCTGCGTCTCATAAACCGCTTCTTTGTGTTTCTTGATCCACCGTCCGAATTCCTTCAGGATCGCCACTTGCTCTTCCGGGATTGTACCATCTTCCTTCGGACCTATATCCAATAATAAGTTACCGCCCATGCTGAGGCAATCGACAAACGTACGCAACAGGATATGCGGTGTTTTATAATTCGTATCGGCATGCTGAAAGCCCCACGAATCATTCATCGTCATACATAACTCCCAGTATTTGTCTTTCGGACGAACGACCGGAACTCCTTGTTCGGGAGTTGCATAGTCGCCATAGCCTTGGATACGCGAATTAATAATGACATTCGGATTGGTAGAACGAAGCAGATCGACAATTCCTTTGGAGTTCCAAGCCTCGGCACTTTGTTCCCAGTCGCCGTCAAACCAGTATAAATCCGGTTTCCAGGTTTTATTCAGTTCTGCCAATTGGGCAAAGTTGAACTGGACAAACTTATTCCATCGGGCCGGATCGTCTTTATACCGGGTTTCTGTCTTGGTCTTGTTCGGATAATCCGGATGCGACCAGTCGAGGAGTGAATAATAAAATCCCAGTTTCAGTCCGTGTTTGCGTACTTCTTCCACGAAAGGAGCCACCAGATCCTTTCCAGCCGGAGTCGATTTGACAACACTCAAGTCGCCGGCTTTCGTATCCCATAAGGCAACACCGTCGTGATGCTTGGTAGTCAGTACCGTATAGCGGGCACCGCTCTCCTGAATCAGGTCCAGCCATTCTTTCGGATTGTATTTCGAAGCCGTAAAGCCTTTGGTCTGATTCATATATTCCTCATACGGCAGGTAATTATTGTAGAACGACCAACTCTCTGACACACCGTTCACGGCATAAATACCCCAGTGAATGAAAATACCCAGTTTGGCTTCTTCAAACCATTCCATCCGTTTTTCCTTCTGCTCATCTACTTGTGCGCGGCTAACTTCCTGAGCCGGAAGTTGCATTGACATTGCCAGGAAAGCAATGCCTAAACTCATTAAATGTGTTCGCATTGTATTAAAATTTAATGTTTGACACACAAATGTAGTATTTTAGGAAGAATTTTCAAGGAGAATGAGGAAAAATCAGTTATTTCTTATTTCCATAACGGAGTCTGCTCGGTGATGGCTGCGTCGGTAAAGGTAAATTGTTCCAAAGAATGCTGCTTGGCTTGTACGACAATATAATGCATGGGCTCATTAGCTGTATTGCGCATCGAACGGTTTCCTTCGGGAGCTACGCGAACTACACTGCCGCTTTGGATCGGGAAACACTGATCGTCAACCTGAAAATCACCTTTCCCGCTCAGAATAATATAAGTCTCTTCATTCTGCTTGTGGGCATGGAAGAACGGAACAGCCTCATTGGGTTGTAAAGTCGAGATAGAAATCTCGGTAGCTGTTGCACTGGTAACATCTTTCAGGAAGACTTTTTCTTTCCATTCGTTCATCGATCCAGTTTCAATACTTGTAAAATTCTTACCGCTGATTGTAGTCATTTTCTGTTCCATAATCTGTTAAATTTAAAAGTGTTCTTTATATTTGTGATGCAAAGATGAACGAAAGAATAGAAGTAGTCAAGAAGGCACAAAGACGTTCGTCAGTAACATTTTTGTTACGATTATTCGCTTACAGACAGATAGTAAAGGGTTAAAAAAATGAAAGAATTTCATCATCATAAATTTTGTCCGATTCGGGATATCTTGAGTCGTATCGGCAGTAAATGGTCTATGTTGGTTTTGATTACATTGGATGCGAACGGTACGATGCGTTTCAACGAGATTCAGAAGTCTATCGGTGATATTTCCCAGCGCATGCTTACATTAACGGTACGTACGCTCGAAGCAGATGGACTGATAAAACGGGATGTCTATCCGGAAGTCCCGCCACGCGTTGAATACACACTGACCGACCGTGGCCGTAGTCTGATGCCATTATTGAAAGAATTAGTCCGTTGGGCATTGGATAATCAGGAACAGATCCTGGAGGAAAGAGCCAACCTGGATGCTCAGGAAGAAGTGAAAGGATGACTCCGGTGATGAAGGCCACTCCTACTCAATTCTCTTTTGATTTGCTTCTTCCTCTCCTTTCCCGAAGAGAGCAAAATCTCCTAAGCAAGGATCATCTGGGAATATTTCTCTTAACTGTTCCGTAATCTGCTGGGCAATATACTGTGTTTGTGATTTTGTATCTGGAATTAGTCCGAGGCGGATTGCCATTTTGATTACGTGGGTATCTAACGGAATAATCAGATCTTTGGGCTGAAGAGCCTGTTCCCAAATACCTAAATCTACAGTTCTGTCTTGTCGTACCATCCAGCGCAGGAATAGAGCCAGGCGTTTGCAGGCAGAATAGCTGGAAGGCTCAGGGATTCCTTTGATCCCGGAAAATAATGATTGCAATTTATATAGGTGAATATTCGCATGGCGATGTATATCCGACCCTATTTCTGTCTGCATAACGGCTTCTTCCAGAGAATGGTATTCGGTATATATCCGTTGGAGTCTCAAGCATAGCGCTCTTAAATCCTCATAAGAATAGAACCGGTAAAACTTCTTTCCTTTATCCATCTTAGAAATCACTTGGTTGATGTTGTCTGTATTGCGGATAAATTCGAAAGGTCTCCAATCAATAGCCTGATGAAATTCTTCTAATTTTCGAATGATGCATTCCCGTTTCCCGAAAGTAATCCAGGTTGTTATAAAGGCAGAGATCTCAATATCCTTTTTATCGGTGAAATGATGAGGAAACTGTATTGGATCACGGGTGATAAAATCAGGGGTATGATATCTCTTTGCCAGTTCACGAATTTCTTCTGCTATTGTCTTGTTCATAAATTCTTACTTCTTATAGATGATGACAAATCTACTGTTATTTCTTTCTAAGAAAAGCCTGTCTTTCCTCTTCCGGATAATGCTCAATGGCATAACGAAGAGCCGTGCGGGGCAAACGGGTGGCATACTCATCGAGGAAGTCGGTAAGGACATTCCGGTCGCGTTTGCCGATTTCACGGAGCATCCAGCCAACAGCCTTGTGCATGAGGTCGTGTTTATGATTCATCAGTTGCTTGGAAAGGGCAAGGGTGTCAGCAAACTGATCGTGACGGATGAGGGTTATGGTAGAGACAATCGCAATGCGTTGTTCCCACAGATTGTTACTTTCTGCCAAACGATACAGCAGACTATGGTCTGTCTGATGCAGGAGATAACCGCCGAGAAGAGTCGGACAACTTAAATCCACCAGATCCCAGTTGTTACAACGACGGGTATTCTTCAAATAAAACTGGTAGATGATGGTACGTTCCTCATCGGTTGTCTTTCTTTTCTTGAAGCGTTCTACAAGGATGAGAAGCGCACAAAGCCGTGCTTCATGCCATGGAGAATGAAGCAGGATTTGTAATTCTTCCAGAGGCGTTTCCAGGTTTGCCTTGGCAATGTTGCGTGTCAGCGGAACAGGAATACCTAAGAAGCTGTCGCCTTCACCATATTCTCCGGGACCAGTCTTGAAAAAGCGACTCAAATGTGCTGCTTTCTCGGTTGATGCGACCGATTGGAGTTCGTCTAAGATAAAAGATGCCGTTTGCATGAAAATGTGATATTTGGATTTTAGTTATCGAGAAAGTAATTTACAAACGTACAAAAAATCCTCGCTATCTGAAATAGCCGGATATACAAAGAAAAGCTTGGGAATGGAAAATGGAAAGATATTCTTATATTTGCTTCCTAAAAAACGGATCACATGGTACTGAATTATATTTGGATTGCTTTCTTTCTGATTGCTTTTGTCGTAGCTGCCTGCAAATTGATTTTCTTGGGCGATACGAATGTCTTTACAGAGATTGTCAATGCTTCGTTTGCCTCAGCAAAAACAGGCTTTGAGATTTCATTGGGACTGACCGGTATATTATCTCTTTGGTTAGGTATTATGAAGATTGGAGAGAAAGGTGGCGTGATTCAGGCATTTGCCCGGATGGCTTCGCCGGTATTCAGCAAGCTTTTCCCGGATATTCCGAAAGATCATCCGGTGACCGGCTCTATTTTCATGAACTTGTCGGCAAATCTTTTGGGATTGGATAACGCGGCCACGCCGATGGGACTGAAAGCGATGACACAGTTGCAGGAATTCAACCGGGAGAAAGACACTGCCAGTAATCCAATGATTATGTTCCTTTGCATCAATGCTTCCGGATTGACGCTTATTCCCATTACGATCATGATGTATCGGGCGCAATTGGGAGCAGCCAATCCTTCGGATGTCTTCTTGCCTATTATGTTGGCCACATTTATTTCTACCTTGGTGGCTATTCTGGCGGTCTGCTTTAAGCAGAAGATCAATATTCTGCAACGGAACTTATTGCTTTTCTTTGGAGGTATGGCAGCTTTGATTGGTGGCTTGATCTGGTTGTTCCATTCCATGACACAGGAACAGGTTTCCCTCTACTCTACCCTTTTTGCCAATACCTTGCTGTTTACCATTATCTGTGGATTTATCCTGAGTGGTGTCCGTAAAAAGCTGAATGTCTATGATGCTTTTATTGAAGGAGCGAAAGAAGGATTCCAGACAGCCATTACGATTATTCCTTATTTGGTCGCCATTCTGGTTGGAATCGGGATTTTCCGGGCTTCAGGAGCGATGGATTTCCTGATCGAAGGCGTTCGTTTCTGTGTAGGTTCTCTCGGTTTGAATACCGATTTTGTTGAGGCTCTTCCTACTATTCTGATGAAACCGTTAAGCGGAAGTGGTGCGCGCGGTATGATGCTCGATGCGATGAATACGTATGGAGCGGACTCATTTGTCGGTCGTTTGTCTTCTATTGTGCAAGGTTCGTGTGATACTACATTCTACGTTGTCGCACTTTATTATGGCAGTGTAGGCATTAAGAATACCCGATATACGGTTCCCTGTGCTTTACTGGCAGATTTGGCTGGAGCAATTGCGGCTATAGCCATGGCTTATTTATTCTTTGGATAAGACAGAAAACAGAGAGAAAATACTACCTTTGTAAAACGACAATCCTCAAATCAGAGAAGCTATGAACAGAAAGTATCCGATAGGCATTCAGAGTTTTGAGAATATCCGCAAGGAAGGATATTTGTATGTGGACAAGACCGCATTGATTTATCAGCTGGTTCAGACGGGAAAGTATTACTTTCTGAGCCGTCCCCGCCGTTTTGGAAAGAGTCTGTTGCTTTCAACCTTGCAGGCTTACTATGAAGGTAAGAAAGAATTGTTCGATGGTTTGGCAATGGCTTCCTTGGAAAAGGATTGGAAAACTTATCCGGTATTGCTTTTGGATTTGAATGCCCAGCGTTATGATTCGGTCGATAGTTTGACTTCTATTCTGAATGATACCTTATGTGAATGGGAACGTCTCTACGGAACACAGGAAAGTGAAACAACGTTATCTCTTCGCTTTAAGGGTGTTATCCAACGGGCAGCTGAGAAAACAGGCCGGAATGTGGTGGTCTTGATTGACGAATACGATAAGCCGATGCTACAGGCAATCCATAATAAAGAGCTTCAATCCAGCTATCGGAATATCCTGAAGGCATTTTATGGAGTACTGAAAAGCAAGGATGCTTATCTGCAGTTCGCGTTGCTGACTGGCGTAACGAAGTTCAGTAAAGTGAGCGTATTCAGTGATTTGAATAATTTGATGGATATATCCATGGATAATCGTTATGCCGCTATTTGTGGTATCACAGAGCAGGAACTTGTGACGGATTTGGGAGAATATATACGCGATTTATCCGGAACCTTGCAGATGAGTTATGAGGATTTACTGCGGGAATTACAAGAACGTTATGATGGTTATCATTTTGTAGAAGATTCAGAAGGTCTGTATAATCCGTTTAGTTTGTTGAATACTTTCGCCCGAAAGAAATTGGGCAATTACTGGTTCGAGACAGGAACACCAACATATCTGGTAGAATTACTGAAAGAGAATCATTATCCGTTGGAACATCTGACGTATGAACAGGCAACGGCCGATACGCTGACTGGTATTGATACGGTGGATTCATCTCCGATCCCGGTACTTTATCAGAGTGGTTACCTGACGATCAAGGATTATGATCCGGAATTTGAAACTTATACATTGGGTTTCCCGAATAAGGAAGTGGAAGAAGGCTTTACCCGCTTCTTGTTGCCTTATTATGCGCATATCCGTTCAGGAAGTTCTGCTTTCCATATTGTGAACTTTGTCAAGGAAGTGCGTTCGGGGAATATAGATGGATTCATGAAACGTCTTCAGAGTTTCTTCTCGGATACACCTTATGAGCTGGTACGTGACTTGGAATTGCATTACCAGAATGTTCTGTTCATCATCTTCCGTTTGGTAGGATTTTATACCCAGGCCGAATACCATACATCGGAAGGTCGTGTGGATTTGGTTATCCGCACGGACCAGTTCATCTATGTAATGGAATTTAAGTTAGATGGTACAGCCGAGGAAGCCTTGCAGCAGATAGAAGAAAAGCAGTATGCTTTGCCTTTCGCCTCCGATTCGCGTCGCTTGTTCAAGGTAGGTGTGAACTTCAGCAACGCGACTCGGAATATCGAGAAATGGCTGGTGAGATAAACATTTCTTAGAAGGAAATACTACCTTTGTAAAACGACAATCCTCAAATCAGAGAAGCTATGAACAGAAAATATCCGATAGGCATTCAGAGTTTTGAGAATATCCGTAAGGAAGGATATTTGTATGTGGATAAGACCGCATTGATTTATCAGCTGGTTCAGACGGGAAAGTATTACTTCTTGAGCCGTCCCCGCCGTTTTGGAAAGAGTCTGTTGCTTTCAACCTTGCAGGCATACTATGAAGGGAAGAAAGAATTGTTCGATGGTTTGGCAATGGCTTCCTTGGAAAAGGACTGGAAAACTTACCCGGTATTACATTTGGATTTGAATGCCCGTCGGTATGAAGACGTTCATTCGCTGGTGGCTATTCTTAATCAACACTTGGAAAGTTGGGAAGCTGTTTATGGAGATGAGAAAAAAGATCGGGCTCCGGAAGAGCGTTTTGCTTATTTGATTGAGAAGATTTGTCGGGAAACAGGTCAGAAAGTTGTTGTCTTGATTGACGAATACGATAAGCCGATGCTACAGGCAATCCATAATAAAGAGCTTCAATCCAGTTATCGGAATATCCTGAAGGCATTTTATGGAGTACTGAAAAGCAAGGATGCTTATCTGCAGTTCGCGTTGCTGACTGGCGTAACGAAGTTCAGTAAAGTAAGCGTATTCAGTGACTTGAATAATTTGATGGATATATCCATGGATAATCGTTATGCCGCTATTTGTGGTATCACAGAGCAGGAACTTGTGACGGATTTGGGAGAATATATACGCGATTTATCCGAAACCTTGCAGATGAGTTATGAGGATTTACTGCGGGAATTACAAGAACGTTATGATGGTTATCATTTTGTAGAAGATTCAGAAGGCTTATATAATCCGTTTAGTTTGTTGAATACTTTCGCCCGAAAGAAATTAGGCAATTACTGGTTCGAAACAGGAACACCAACATATCTGGTAGAATTATTGAAAGAGAATCATTATCCGTTGGAACATCTGACGTATGAGCAGGCAACAGCCGATACGTTGACCGGCATTGATACAGTAGATTCATCTCCGATTCCGGTACTTTATCAGAGTGGTTACTTGACGATCAAAGATTATGATCCGGAATTTGAGACATATACATTGGGTTTCCCGAATAAGGAAGTGGAAGAAGGCTTCACCCGCTTCTTGTTGCCTTATTATGCGCATATCCGTTCGGGTAGTTCGGCTTTCCATATCGTGAACTTTGTCAAGGAAGTGCGCTCAGGGAATATAGACGGATTTATGAAACGTCTTCAGAGTTTCTTCTCGGATACACCTTACGAGCTGGTACGTGACTTGGAATTGCATTACCAGAATGTTCTGTTCATCATCTTCCGTTTGGTAGGATTTTATACCCAGGCCGAATACCATACATCGGAAGGTCGCGTAGATTTGGTTATCCGCACGGACCAGTTCATCTATGTGATGGAATTTAAGTTAGACGGCACAGCGGAGGAAGCCTTGCAGCAGATAGAAGAAAAGCAGTATGCTTTGCCTTTCGTATCCGATTCGCGCCGCTTGTTCAAGGTAGGTGTGAACTTCAGCAACGCGACTCGGAATATCGAGAAATGGTTGGTGAGATAATCGGCTCTTATCTGTTATCGGTTACTTCTTTTCGTGTTCCCGGATGAATTGCAGGAGTAATGGGAAGGAAGGTGCTGCCATGTTCCCATGATCATACCCGTCCAATTCATACAGTGTTACATCCGGATGTCCTAATAACTTGAATAAACGGTGGAAGAATGCCTGCTCTTCATATCTTCCGTACAGTTCCTTTTCCCTGTCTGCTGAGATAATCAGGATAGGCGGACAGTCTTTCCGTACATAGTAAAGCGGAGCTATCGAGTCGATCAAAGGTTGTAATGGTGGCATTCCCATGCGGCGCCGGGCTTCAAAGTGCGTAATGACTTGTCCGCTGAAGGGAATCAGTCCGGCGATTTGATCGGCATCCTTTCCGTATTTCTTTAATAAGCTTTTATTCAATCCTACTAAATCGATCAGATAACCTCCGGCAGAATGACCGGATAAATAAATCTTTTGGGTACTTCCTCCGTATTGGCTAATGTGATCGAATGTCCAGCTGACGGCTAGTGTTGCGTCATCAATGATCTCCGGGATGGTTACTTTCGGCGACAAGCGGTATTCGACACCTACAACGATCAGACCTTCTTTTAATAACGCTTCTGGTATTTCCCGTTTTCCTCCGGTCAGGCCACCTCCGTGAAACCAGACAACCACGGGTGCGTCCTTAGCATCTGACGGATAAGCAATATCTAGCCGGCACATCGAATCGGCATATGCGTCATTTGTCTGTCGGTAGGCAATGTTTCGTTCGTAACGATAATCGGCAGCGATTGCTTGCCAGGCACAAAGGCAGCTTAGAATAATAAACACAACAATTCTTTTCATGATATTTTAAATTTCTGTTTCCTGCAAAGGTAGAGATATTTGCTTACTTTCGTACCTTTGCAGACAATAAAATCAAGAGATATGGCAATAGCTTTTTATGCGGAAGATACTGAACTTCCGGCAATCAATAAACAGGCAGTGAGCGGTTGGGTGAGAGCTGTGGCTGCGACGTACGGCAAGAAAACGGGCGACATCAGTTATATTTTCTGTTCGGACGAAAAGATCCTGGAAGTCAACCGCCAGTATTTGCAACATGATTATTATACGGATATCATTACGTTCGATTATACGGAGGGAAACAAGATTTCCGGCGATTTGTTCATCAGCCTGGATACGGTCAAGACGAATGCCGAGGCTTTTCATACTTCATATAACGAGGAATTGCACCGGACTATTATCCACGGGATTCTGCATCTTTGCGGAATCAATGACAAAGGTCCGGGCGAACGGGAAATCATGGAGGCAAACGAAAATAAAGCCTTGGCGATTTTACCGGAAGAATGCAAGCAGTAACCTTATTCTCTCTACGTAATAAATCTGAAAACTCCCGATAGATAACTGAAATTCTACCGGGAGTTTTTTGTGTTTCTCCTGAAGAATTCTTTAGTTCACGGCGTGAACTAAGTAATTCTCGTCGTGAACTACTTAATCCACGGCGAGAACTAAGTAATCCACGGCGTGGATTAAAGAATATCTGCCGGGAAAAGAAAGAATGGTTGCCTACCATTGAACGTTTATGTACCGCCCTTCGGAAGTTTAGGGAAAGATGATTCGGAAACAGCAGCCCTGACCATTCTCGGAAGTTGCCGAGATACTGCCTCCATGCAGGGTAATGATTTGTTTACAGAGGCTGAGACCGATGCCTGAACCGCTTGGTTTGGTGGTGAAAAACGGGATGAAAATCCGTTCCAGTACGTCGGGCAGGATGCCTTCTCCGTTGTCTTGGATGATGAAGATCCGTTCTTTTCCGTTCGATTCAGCCAGGACTTGGATAGAAGGTTCGCTTACAGTGGCACAAGCCTCGCGGGCGTTCTTCAGCAAGTTCAGGAAGACTTGCTCCATTTGTGCTCGGTCGGCTTCCCATTCCAGTGATTCGTCGGTCAGCTGGAAGTGGATATATGGTTCCGGATTCAGGCGTTTCAGGTCGGCAAAGAACTCTTTGACGGAAATACGGACTTTAACCGGCGGAGCGATGCGGGTGAGTTTTCGGTAATTCTCAACAAACTCCAGCAGACCTTTGCTGCGACGGCGGATGATGTTCAAGCCTTGTTGCAGGTGCTGGCGGTTCCGGGTTTCTTCCGGAGACTCTTTACATCGTTCGCTTAAGGTCTCGGCCAACGAGATAATGGGTGTAATGGAATTCATGATTTCATGCGTAAGAACACGGATCAGCTTTTGCCAGGCTTCCATCTCATTTCGTTCCAAAGTCGCGTGAATGTTCTTTAAACTGACAATCCATCGTTCACATCCTTGCAGATAAATACGGGTCACGTCGATGGATAAATCCAAAGGAAGGTTTTGCCGGGTATAATGGACTACTGGCAATTGTTTCCGGATCGCCGTCAGAATCTCATCAGGTAGGAATGGCGAGGACGCCAATAACGTATCAGCAGCCCGGTTGGTCCAGTCTATCTTCCCTTGCTTATCGGCAACGAGGACGGCGGTATCGACTTTGTTCAACAGGCTTTCGTAATATTGTCTCTTGACTTCTTCGTTCAGCAATTGCTGGCGCAGCGAACGAAGGGCTGCCGACAAATCGGTAGCCAGTTCCTGCATGGCTTTGTCTTTAAACGGGGCGTGAACCATTTGGGTTAAGTCGTGTTGCAACAGACAATCGACCAGATAACGCCAAGACTTCACCTGCCGCATCTGCAGGATATAAAGCCGGATACTGATACTCACGATAGCCAATACGCTGAATACACTGCAAAAGAACCATTCCTGCAGCAGACTGTAGGCAAGGAACAGAGCCGAAAGGAAAATTCCGGCGATGTGGAGCGCGATTGTCAGCGTATAGGTTTTCATAAGCCTAACTTTTCGATTTTACGGTAAAGGGAGAAACGGGTGATTCCCAATAGCTCGGCGGCATAGGTCATATTGCCATTGCTTTGCCGCAAGGCTCGTTCGATGGTCTTTCGTTCTACCTGTTCCAGATTCAGTTCGTTGTCTTCGGGCTGTTTCCGCTCGTGTGTGGCCGGATACAACGGAAAATCGTTCGGACGCAACAGGCTGCTTTCGTTAAGGATTACGGCGCGTTCCAATACATGCTGTAGCTCGCGGACGTTACCTGGCCATTTGTATTTCATCAACTTGGCACTGGCATCCCGGCTGAAGCCTTTGATCTCTTTCTTGTATTTCCGGTTATAATGTTTCAGGAAATGCTCGGCCAACAACAGAATATCTTCACCCCGTTCGCGCAGCGGCGGAATGATCAGTCCAATGGTATTGATACGATAGAGCAAGTCTGACGGAAATTCCCTTCGGCTACCAGCTGATGCAGATTGGCATTGGTGGCACAAATCAGACGGACGTCGATCGGAATCGGTTCGACAGCTCCCAAACGTGTGATGTAACGCTTCTCTATCGCCGTCAGTAGTTTGGCTTGCATTGGCAACGACAGATTACCGATTTCATCGAGAAACAACGTACCGCCGGAAGCTGTTTCCATCCGTCCGGGTTTCGACTTGCGGGCATCGGTAAACGCTCCTTTCTCGTATCCGAACAGTTCGCTCTCGAAGAGTTGTTCCGGAATACTGCCCAGATCGATGGTAATGAAGGCATCGTCGCGCCGGGGAGAATAATATTTCAGTAATCGGGCCACCAGGTCTTTTCCGGTTCCGTTCTCGCCCGAGATAAGGATATTCGCATCCGTTTCAGAAAGCCGGGTAATCGTTTCTTTCACTTTCTGCATAGCCGGCGATTCACCGATCAGTTCCGGCAGATCAGGCTCTCCTTTCAAGGCATTCATTTGTGCTTGGAGGCGATCCACTTCTTTACGGGAATGGCTCAACTTGATAGCCGAAGAAAGCGTCGCCAATAACTTCTCCGTTTCCCAGGGCTTGGATACAAAGTCGGTCGCTCCGGCTTTAATCGCCCTGACAGCCTTTTCCGTATCCGAATAAGCCGTCATGAAAATGACAACCGCCTGCGGATCAATGTTCAGGATTTGTTCGAGACACTCAAAACCTTCCTGTCCGCTTACGGCATCACGCCTGAAGTTCATATCCAGCAAAACCACATCCGGCTGGAATGTTCGCATAAAGTGTTCGATACGCGCAGGCTGTGTGGTTACTTTGATCTTCTGCATATACGGTTCGAGCAGCATATTCAAAGCAAACAGAACATCTTCGTTATCGTCGATAATCAATATTTTCCCTTTTTCTTCCATACAGGCAAAGATACAAGGAATACAAATACCTTGTGCGTGCGTTCCCGCACGTTTTTTGTGCAGAATCGCACGGAGTTAATTCTCTCCTTTTTCTATATATCGCTATCATATAATAGGTTACGGGTATGGCACGATATTTGAATTTGTGTTTGTGATAAATCGTGTCTATATGAAACTCTATCGGACTATACTTTTATTAAGCGGAAGCCTGTGGCTGACTTTGACAAGTATTGCTCAAGCCCAACATCAATTGACTTTGAAGCAGTCGATTGAATTGGCGCAAGCCTATTCTCCGGAAGCGCAGGCGGCTGCACATACTTATCGGGCTGCTTATTGGAGTTACCGCTACTTTCGGGCCAATTATCTGCCGGGAGTCAGCTTAACCTCTTCGCCTTATCTGAACCGGCAGATTAATAAGGTAACACAACCCGACGGAACCGAACAGTTTATCCGACAAAACCAATTGAGTACGGACCTAGCTCTCTCGATCAGTCAGAATATTTGGTTCACGGGTGGTAACTTGTTTATACAGACAGCTACGCAGCGGATGGATGAACTGACGACAAAAACGAAGGCTTATAATACGCAACCGATTACCATTGGTTACCGTCAGTCGCTTTTCGGTTATAATTCGTTGAAATGGGACCGGCGTATTGAGCCGGTACGTTTTCGGGAAGCCAAGAAAAGCTATGCGGAAACGTTGGAGCTGATTGCTTCTAAAACGTGTGATTTGTTTTTCAGTCTGGCAACGGCGCAGGCAAACCTGCAAATAGCCAAGTCCAATTATGCTTCGGCAGATACATTATACCGGTATGCAAAAGGTCGGTATGAGATAGGAAGCATATCAGAGAATGAGATGTTGCAGCTGGAAGTAAACCGGCTGAATGAAGAAACGAATGTGATGAAGGCTCAGATAGAAGTAGAAGAAGCTGCCTTGACATTCCGTTCTTTTTTAGGTTTGCGGGAAGATGAGAATCTGGAAGTCCTTCCGAGTGTCGAAGATATTGTTGCGTTTGAAGTACCATTAGACCGTGCTTTGGAACTGGCGTATGCGTATAGTCCGGAAATGGAAACTTATGAACGGATGCGACTGGAAAGTAAAAGTAATCTGGCAGCAGCTCGGGCTGAACGGGGACTAAAAGCCGATTTGTATTTGCAGTTTGGTCTTTCGCAGACCGGAGAAGAATTAAGGGCTTCCTATCGGAATCCGTTGAATCAGCAGTATGTGAGTCTTTCATTAGCCATTCCGATTCTGGATTGGGGACGTGGAAAAGGAAAAGTCCGCGTAGCAAAGTCTCAAATGGAGCTGGTTGATACGCAAGTGGGCCAAGCCATGACCGACTTCGAACTGAATGTCCGGAAGATGGTGCGGCAGTTTAACTTGCAGGCGAAGCAAGTACAGGTAGCCCAGAAGACAGATGAAACAGCCCGTAAACGTTATGAAGTAGCCATGAAGTTATACCTGATGGGAAAGTCGTCTATCCTGGATTTGAATGCCGCTACGACCGAAAAGGATGCTGCACAGCGTAATTATCTGTCGGCGATGAAAACCTATTGGACATTGTATTATGGGTTGCGTAGTATGACGCAATATGATTTCCAACAGAATTGCCCGTTAAGTGAAAATTTACCCGAAATATAAACGAATCTCTTATGGATATAAAACTAGAAAAGAAACCTTGGTACATACGTTACCGTTATTACTTGGCCGGAGCTTTCCTGGTATGCTGTGGCCTGATTTATGTGATTGTATTGGCTTCTGGTCCGAGACGGTTGCGGATTAACGCGGAACATATTCAGATAGAAGAAGTAAAACAAGCCGACTTTATGGAATATGTGGATGTAGAAGGCATTGTTCATCCGATTCTGACGATTATTGTCAATACGCGGGAAGCCGGAAATGTGGATCAGATCATCGGGGAAGAAGGCAGTTTGCTGGAGAAAGGTGATACGATTCTGACACTGACGAATCCGAATTTGATGCGCGAGATAGAAGACCAGCAGGATGAATGGGAGAAACAACGGATTTCGTATCAGGAGAAAGCCCTGGAGATGGAACAGAAGAGTCTGACTTTAAAGCAACAGACGTTGGAAGCCGAGTATGAATTGAATAAGATCCGGAAGAGTTTCTCGCTCGAAAAGGAAGAGTATGCGATGGGAATCCGCAGTAAAGCCCAGCTGGAAGTATCGGAAGACGAGTATCGGTATAAGACGGAATCAACTCGCCTGAAGTTGAAAAGCCTTCAGAGTGATTCTTCCATGACGGTTATCCGGAAAGAGTTATTGCAAAACGATCGTGACCGGGAAGAAAAGAAGTTGATACGAAGTCGGCAACGGATTGAGGACTTGGTGGTCCGCTCTCCAATAGACGGGCAGCTGAGTTTCGTGAAAGTAACGCCCGGACAACAGGTGGCTGCCGGAGAGAATATCGCGGAAGTCAAGGTGATGGATCAGTTTAAGATTCATACATCCCTCAGTGAATATTATATTGATCGGGTAACTACCGGTTTACCGGCTGCCATTACTTATCAGGGAAAACGTTATCCGTTGAAGATTAGTAAGGTGATTCCGGAAGTGAAAGATCGTCTCTTTGAAGTGGATTTGGTCTTTACCGGAGAAATGCCGGAGAATGTCCGACTGGGGAAAAGCTTCCGGGTGCAAATTGAATTAGGACAACCCGAGCAGGCGTTAGTCGTTCCACGTGGAAACTTTTATCAGCAAACCGGTGGGCAGTGGATTTATAAAGTCAATGCCGACAAGACGCGGGCTGTAAAAGTTCCGGTAACTATTGGCCGGCAGAATCCTCGTCAATACGAGATCACAGAAGGATTACAACCCGGCGACTTGGTCATTGTTTCCGGATACGATACCTTTGGTGAAGCAGAAGAGCTGGTGTTTTAGATGCCTATGTTATTGATGATAGAAATAAGAGATATATGATACAACATTACCTGAAAGTAGCAATCCGGAATCTGCTGAAGTATAAAGTGCAGACGGGAATTAGTATGCTGGGCTTGGCGGCAGGTTTTATCTGCTTTGTCTTATCGGCTTTTTGGATTCATTATGAGATGACTTACGATCAGTTCCGGAAAGATGCCGACCGGCTTTATTTGGTGCGGGTGAATGATGGTTATGCCGAAGGACGGATTACGTGGCGTGTGCCGATTCCATTAGGTCCGTATCTGAAAGAACACTTTCCGGAGATAGAATCGTTTGCCTATTTCTATTCGTTTGAATATCGGGTGAAGGTAGAAGGAAGGTACGAAAAAGCCTTCTTCTCGTCGGCCGATAGTGCTTGGGTGCAGATGATGGATGTCCAATTAGTAGACGGAAACCGGAACTTTATGCAACAACATTCTACAGAAGTGGCAATTACGGAAGAAACCGCCAAAGCTTGGTTTGGCCAAGAGAATCCGTTAGGAAAGGAATTGGAAATAGGAATAGACGATAAAAGAACGATTGGCGCTGTTGTTCGGGTGAATAACCGGCATACCAATTTCCCAATTGCTTTGATGGGTGATCCGCAAACTGGACGTACGTGGTGGTATCAGAGTTGGAATATATTGGTAAAGGTGAAAGAAGGAACGGATATTCCGGCATTGGAAGTCAAGATAAGCGAAAATCTGCCCTATGAACTCATTCATCCGTCAGAGACAAGGAATACCGGTATTGAACGTTTATATCTTACGCCTTTAACGGAATTGCGCTATGCGAAAGATTTCCGTGATCAAAGTGAAGGTGGCATTACTTTCCGGTACATCGTTTATTTCTCTGTAACCGGTTTATTGGTGATTCTCTGTGCGCTGATGAATTATTTGACCTTGTTTATTAACCGGATGCAAGTCCGGAAACGGGAAATGAAGCTTCGTCTCGTACATGGAGCGTCAATACAGTCGTTAGTCCGTTTGTTGGGTTTGGAGTTCTTACTTCTGTTGATTGGTTCGTTCCTGATCGGGATGTTAGGTATGGAAATTCTTTTCCCGGCCTTCCTGGAGTTGACGGGAACGGATGCCGGTCGAACTTCCTTGTATGGAGAAGCTTTGCTCTTCTTAATACTTATTTCTGTTTTGTTGCTGGGTGTGGCAATCGGTGTGATTTATGGTATCCAACGCAGGCAATTGCAGGGATCAGGAAATGGAGAGAGCGAACGTCGTTTCCGTACGTGGATTCGGAAAGGCAGTATTGTCTTCCAGCTTTTTATCTGTATGCTTTTTATGACGGGCACACAATGGATGAACCGTCAGTTGGATTATTTGCGCCAGCATGATTTAGGAATAGAGTTACACAACCGGGGTTATTTTGCCCTCGATAGGACAGAAAATACTTCACCTTTCGTTGAGAAGTTGAAACAACTACCGATGATTACCGAAGTCCTTCCGGCCGATTATCGTCCCTTGGTGTCGGATATAGGGGCAACTGTTGGGCAGATTTATCAATGGGAAGGATTGGAGCAGAAGCTGGATGTACCGATGCCGATCAACTTGTTTGTAGGAGATGAAACGTTGGCCCGCTTTTATGGGCTTACGCTTTTGGCTGGTGAATGGCTGAACGAATTTTCCGGCTATGGAGAGATAGTGATCAATGAATCGTTGGCTCGGCGTATGGGATATACACCGGAAGAAGCTGTTGGGAAGCATATTCGGATGGGACTACAAACTGCCAACCAAAAGATCAAAGGTGTAGTGAAAGATTTCCAATATAAGGCTCCGACCGAACAAATGCCAAATACAGGTTTTATTATTGGGGATGAAATGGGAATTATGCTCCGGAGCAACGGCATCCTTTTCCGTTTCAAGGAAGGAACATGGGACGCTTGCCGCACGGCAATTGAACAGCTTTGCCGGAAAGAAGCTCCGGATAAAGAAATTAGGCTTGTCAATGAAGAAGAGTCCTATAATAAATACCTGCAATCCGAAGCCATGCTGGCCCGTTTGCTGGCATTCGCCTCGTTGGTTTGTATATTGGTTGCAATCTTTGGCATCTATTCATTGGTGACGCTTACTTGCGAACAACGTCGTAAGGAAATAGCCATTCGGAAAGTCAACGGTGCTACGGTACGGAATATCCTTTCGCTATTCTATCGGGAATATATCGTATTGCTACTGTTAGCGGCATTACCGGCATTTCCGTTGGCTTATATCTTGGTTAAACATTGGATAGAAACCTACACGCGCCAGATGCCGATTCCGATTGCTCCGGCATTGGGCGTTTTTCTTGTCTTGTTATTGGTCGTCGGATTGAGTATTAGTTGGCGTGTCTGGCGTGCCGCCCATGAGAATCCGGCGGAAGTCATCAAGCGGGAATAAAGAAGACAAACAGGTAAGGCAATAAAGTCTGATAGCCTTGTTAAGTTCAAATATAGAAACAGATAAACTGAAAAGATATGATACTACATTACCTGAAAGTGGCTGTGCGTAGCCTGATGAAGTATAAGATGCAGACGGCAATAAGTATTGTCGGTTTGGCTGTTGGTTTTGTATGCTTGGCCTTTTCCATGATTTGGATTCGGTACGAGTTGACGTATGATGATTTCCACCGGGGAGCGGAACGACTCTATGTACCGTATCAAACCAGTGGACTTGATTTGAAAGGCTTTTCTCCCCGTTCAGTTTTCCCAGTGGGTAAGGTGATACGGGAAACTTTCCCGGAAGTGGAAGATGCGGCGTCGTTCTCTTGTTGGACGACTCAAGCCGGACGAACTGAGGATGAACGGATGGAAGTTGAATATATACGAACTGACTCGGCTTTTATCCGGATGTTTGATATCCGTTTGTTACAAGGAAGTTGGGGATTCTTGCATAAGCCGGAGGAGGAAATCGCCTTGACACAGGAAGCGGCGCAACGCTTCTTCGGATCGATAGAGGATGTGTTGGGTAAAGAGTTGTATTTGCTTGGGAAATCGAGGAAGATAACGGCTTTATTATCGGGTTGGAGTAAACACTCCAATTTCTTTTATGAGATTATAGAAGGTGTTCCAGACAAAGCCAATGATAATTGGACGGCGAGTGGCTTTTATTCCTGTCTGCGCTTGAAGGAAGGCGTGGACAGGAAGGTGTTTGCCGAGAAGTTGAAGCAAACAAACCTAAACCCGAAAGGTATTGTCTCTGTGAGTGGATTGATGTTGGAGAGGCTGATGGATTGCCATTATACCCTGTTTCAAGATACAAACCGGATTGCTTTACAATATGTCCAGTTGTTTTCGGTGGTGAGTATGTTGATTATCGGTGTAGCATTGGTTAATTTCTTTTCCATGATGGTGACACGCATTCGCATCCGCCGGAGAGAAATCGGGTTACGTGTGGTTTGCGGTTCGACAACGGGTGGGCTGTTCCGTTTGTTTGTTTCCGAATTGGTGTTGCTTATGTTGGGCAGCGGACTTTTAGGACTGGTGTTTCTGGAGGTCGCTAAAGAAAAGTTTCAGGAACTATCGGCGGTAGAAGGTGGACTTTATCTGCCGGCTTTGGGTTATTTCTTTTTCCTTTTCCTTGTATCTGTATTACTTTCGGTGGTAATTATCCGTTATTATAGCCGGAAATCCATCATGGAAACTTTGCATCATACGATTGGAAATGTACGGGAGCGGATGTTCTTCCAGCAAGGTAGCATTGTTATTCAGTTGACAATCTGTGTCGGTATTTTATGGGGCTTGTCGGTTTTGTTTCTTCAACTGAACCATTTGTCGTATACAGATATTGGTTTCGAACGTGACGGACGGGCAACGTTTTCTTCTGATCCACAAGAAGAAGGTGTGATTGCACAAATCAAACAAATACCGTATGTGCAGGAAGTGAAAGAGCTGGTTTCGCTCTTCCCCCGGCGAAGCATGGCAGCCACGCTTGTCAATGCATGGGACGGAAAGTCGGAGAATGATGAACCTTTCGAGATGCAATATATTCCCGAGGGGCAAGAATTTATGGATTTCTACGGTCTTCGGTTGATTCAAGGCACACCGTTGTCGGAACAGACAGATGGTCATCAGGTTTTGATCAATGAGACGGCGGCGAAACGCCTGGGCTGGGCAGATCCGGTTGGGAAATACTTCGGATATGTGGATCCGGAAGGGAGGTTTCGTCGTGACTTTACCGTGGTAGGTGTGATTAAAGACTTCCACATTTCGGCTCCGACAGATCCGGTACAACCGACTTTGCTGGCGGGTTATGGTGTCGGAGCAATCCGTCTCGGGCGGAATATCCTATTACGTTTCGATGAAACCCGAACGGCTGATTTGCATCGGGCGGTTGAATCCATCATGCAAGGTTTGGACGGTCATCATGATTTCGAATTGAAGACCGTTCGTGAAGCCTATGATGAATACCTGACTTCCGAACGTTCGTTGATGAAGCTGCTCGCTTTTGTATCGGTAGTTTGTATAGTAATTTCTCTGTTTGGTGTGTATTCGCATGTGACGCTTGCTTGTGAACGGCGGCGGAAAGAAATCGCTATCCGAAAAGTAAACGGGGCAACGGCTTGGCTTATCATGCAAAGCTTCCTGAAACAGTATGCTTGGATGTTGCTTCTCTCCTGCCTCATCGCCTTTCCGGTAGGGACGCTGGTGATGCGACGTTGGTTGGAGCAATATGTTGAACAGACCACGATAAATGGTTGGTTGTATGGTTTGATTATGGTAATCTTGGCTTTGTTTATCGGACTTTGTACCGGACGAAGTGTCTGGCGTGCCGCGCATGAGAATCCGGCGGAAGTCATCAAGCGGGAATAGCTCGACGATGCTTCCTGAGCTGCGGAAGGCCTGTCGAGCACTCCGACGATGCTTCCTGAGTCGCGGAAGGTCTGTCGAGCACTCCGACGATGCTTCCTGAGCTGCGGAAGGTCTGTCGGAGTACTCGGATGATGCTTCCTGAGAAAAGGAAGGCCTGTCGGACACTCGGACAGAGCTTCCCGAACAGCGGAAGCATCGTCCGAGGATTTAGAAAAAGGAAAAAGAATTAAAGAAATAGATACAATGAAAACACTTACGTATGCATGGCGTTTCTTGGCTCGGTCCAAGGCATATACGATAATCAATATCTTGGGATTGTCGTTCAGTTTGGCTTGTTGCCTGATTTTAATGAGGTATATCCATCGGGAACTGACGGTTGATACACATTGTGTGGACCGGAATGAGGTGTATGCTGTGATTATGAATATGGAAGGTTACCGAGGATTAAGCAGTTATTCGAACGGAGACGAGAAGGATAGTACTTATATTGATCCTCGTTTTATCGAGATGATCGGGAGCGCAATTACAATGCAAGACGATTATGTATTGTCGGGTAACCAACGTTTCCAGGCGAATGTACTGGCAGTGGACAGTGGTTATCTTCAGTTGTTTCCATATCAGGTAGTTGAAGGAAAGTTGTCATTGGATAATCCGCAGTCGGCTTACCTGATGGAAACTTTTGCCCGTAAACTTTTCGGGAAAGAAAATCCGGTGGGAAAAGTGCTTCGGTATAGCAACGGGAAGGATGTAACGGTGGCAGGCGTATTGGCCGAACCGGCTTGTAAGACTTTGCTTCGATTTGATGTCTTGCTCTCTTCATCTATATCAGAACATTGGGAACGTATCCCGACCGAGTTTTATCGTTTTTCACCGGGCACGGATATGGCAGAAATCAATCGGATTGCTTCGAATCCTCGTTTTGTGAATCCGCATATGAAAGATATAGATACGCGGCAGGAAACTTTTTCCTTTATCCCTTTGAAAGAGATTTATTGGGAAGAATCGGTCATGAAATCACTCCGCGAAGATCAGATGTTCAGTTACGGCGTTCGCTCCTACTTGTATGTGATTGGTGGTATCTGCTTGTTGCTTTTCCTGACAGGTATGATCAATTTCCTGAACTTGTATCTGGTTTCCTCTTTGAAGCGAGGGAAAGAATACGGGGTGAAACGAATCTTCGGGATTCATCCTCAAGGTCTGTTTGGACAAATGTGGCTGGAAAACTTGCTGCTGGTCGGCATTGCTTTGTTCTTTGCCTGGTTATGGATGGAGATTACAACGCCTTGGATAGAACATTTGTTGGCTTGTCACTTTGTTTATACCGTTTTCGATGTTCAGCTTTCGGTTGTGATCTTGGTGTTCCTTCCATTATTGACGGCAGCTTATTCATATCTTAAGTATAGTCGGATGTCGCCGATTGTTTCGATTCAATCTGTCGGACAAAACAGCCGTTCGGTTCGGGTACGTATGGTATTTCTTTTTGTACAGTATCTGTTCTGTTTCTTACTCGTTACTCTTTCTTTATATTTCAACCAACAATTGTCGTTGATGTTGCATACCGATCCGGGAATCCGGACAAAAGATATCATCCAAGCCAATTTGATTTATGAATCGCGCGACATGGCAATCTATCGAGATCCGGCAAAGATTCAGGAACGAATAGACCGTATTTATCACATTGATCAGCAACTGAATGCTTGTCCGCATATTCAACATTGGACAAACGGTTATGACTGGTTGCCGAATCCGGGATACAGTACTCTGTTTACGAACGAAGCAGGTCAGGTTCAGAATGTTCAGGTACATACGATTTGTGTAGAATTCTTTCATCTGTTTGATATACAAGTTTTGGAAGGAGCTTTACCGGAAGCAGATGGTCAAAAAGGCACTTATTTCGTTGTAAACAAAGCAGCGATGAAAGCTTTTGGGTTCGATAGTTGCGAGAATGCTCGGATTGCAGAAGATAGTGATGTGCGTGCTTCCAGAAAAGATCCGTGGAAACCTGTTTGTGCTGTGGTAGAAGATACATATATGAGTCATGTGAGCGAAGGAATCAAGCCAACCGTTTATCGGGTGTTTGTAGGTTATGGCGGTGATTGTTATCAGATAGCTTGCACTCCAGGTCATACGAAAGATGTATTGGATTATTTACGGAAGATAGAGCTTGATACTTATGGATCGGAAGACTTTGAATATTCTTTACTCGAAGATGATATGCAGGCTCTTTACCGGCAAGACCGCCAGGTAGCGTATATTTATACCGTCTTTGCAATGGTGGCCATTGCAGTATCTTGTCTGGGTTTGTTTGGTTTATCTTTGTTTGATGTCCGACAGCGTTACCGTGAAATAGGCATCCGAAAAGTGAATGGCGCCCAGTTGAAAGATATTTACCGCTTGTTGTTCCGGAAATATATGTTCCTGTTGTTGGTATCCTTTGCCGTTTCGATACCGATAGCCGTAGCCGTGATTATCCGTTATACCGAGAATTTCGCGGTCAAAGCGCCGCTGGGAGCAGGAATCTTCCTGTGGTCATTACTGTTGGTATCGGTTATTTCGTTGGGAACATTGTTCTGGCAGGTAAACCGGGCGGCACGGATTAATCCGGCGGATGTAGTGAAGCGGGAATAAGTTGGGATATATTCTTCCGTTTCCCGGGAGATAAAGTTGGAAAGAGGCAGAAGGGAAAGTTGGATTCATTAGACCAATTCTTTAGTTCACGGCGTGAACTAAGTAATCCACGGTGTGAACTAAGTAATTCACGACGTGAACTAAGTAATCCGCGTCGTGAACTAAAGAATGGGATGTCGGATCCTTACTTTTTCTTCCGGGCTTGACAAGTTTATCAGGTGTGAACGATAGATAACGAGGAAGAGTGTGCGTTCGTGCACGTTATTTGTGCGAAGACGCACAGGTGATTATCAGTAGGTAGTTCGTTAAGTTATTGTAAACATAGCATTTATCTGTTTGGCATACGTTTTGTTTATGTGTTTGTAGATATAAAAGAAGAAAACATGAAACACGTGTTGTTATCATTGAGGACAATTTTCCGTTTTAAGACTTATACGGGGATTAATGTAGCAGGCTTGGCACTGAGTTTGGCTTGTGTGTTTATCTTAGTACGTTATATCCATCAGGAAATGACGGTAAACCACTTTGTTCCGGAATTGGATCGGACGTTTCTGACGGCTGAAGTAAAAGAAGACGGAAGTGTTAGGTTGTCGAGTAGCTGGAATCCGAATAAGGATGTGGAATTCCGAAGTCCGTTGGACGATCCGTCTGTTGAACGATATAGCCGGTTCATCTTGTTGGGAGAAGACTTTATCGAAACGGGTGGTTCTCGATATAACTTAAACTCGTTAGTAGTCGATACGTCGTTCTTTCAGTTGATTCCTTATCCTTGTCTGGAAGGAACGATGAGGCTGGCTCCGAATGATACCTTGATTACACATACTTTCGCAAAACGGATTTTTGGAAAAGAAAGTCCGATAGGAAAAGAATTTACAACGTCAACCGGGAAATTGGTTCGGGTCGTAGGTGTAGTTGGTCAACCTTCTACAAAGTCTTCTTTTCAGTTTGATATGGTATTTTCCACTGAATTGACAGATTGGTCACTGGTGCCATACGAAGTAGTACGCCTTTATCGTCCGGAAGATGTTGTGGCATTGAATAAGAAGAATGCGAAACCCATGAAATTAAGTTATACCATGGATGAAGAAATCTTTTATCGGATGTATCCGCTACGAGAACTTTATCTGAATCAAGAGGTACAAATCTACGTTAAGACGTTCTTGCGTGGAAATACGGATGTCTTGAAGTTATTGGCATTGGTATCGGGTTTGATCTTGTTGGTAGGCTTGTTCAATTACGTGAATCTGTACACGGTGGTAATGCAGAAGCGAGGGAAAGAATTAGGTATAAAACAGATCTTCGGAGCCAGTAAGAAGCAAATCTTCGGACAATTGTATGTCGAGAATATGTGTCTGAACGGGATCGCTTTGCTGGTAGTTTGGTTGATCGTAGAAGTCACCCGACAAGTAGTAGCTACGAAGTACGGTATTCCGGTACAATCGGATTCTGGATTTGACTGGCTGTTATCGGGAAGTGTATTGTTTGTCTTGCCTTTCCTGACAGTTCTTTATCCATTCTGGAAATATACTCATGCAATACCTGTCCGTTCGTTGCATTCGGTCTTTGTCGGAGGTAAATCGTTGGCTTCCCGTTTTATCTTTTTGTTTTTCCAATATATTATTACGTTTTGTCTGGTGGTTACGGCGGTCTATTTAAGTCGGCAACTCTATTTCTTACTGCATACAGACGTAGGTTATCAGACAGAGAACGTGATTCAATGCCGTTTCTGGCGGGAGAATCCGTCGATCTATTCCATGTCACCCGAAGAATATGATAAGGAAATGGCTAAAAATAAATCAGTTTGTGCTTTGGTGGAACAACGATTGAAAGAATCTCCTTTGCTGACGGGTTTTGCCTATGGCGAACCTCCTTATCAGTTGAATTGGGAACTGAAGTTCAGTACTGAACAAGGTGAGACAGCTGAAGTCTTATGGATGATGACAGACAAGGAACTGATGGACTTGTTTGGCTTTCAGGTAGTAGAAGGACGAACTTGGAATGAAGAAGACGAGCTTACGCAATACAAGCTGATTGCCAACCGGGCTTTCCTGAATGCCTTGCATATTACAGGCTGGAAATCGACCAAGGTAACGCCCGATCGCCGTTTGTGGTGGAGCAGTCTCGAGAATGCGAAAACACCACTTCCTTATGAAATTGTGGGTGTGATGGAAGACTTCCGGAGTGGACATTTATCCGGTGGGAACAAACCGATCATCTTTGCTTTCGGCAAAGGCGATCCGCGTGATTGGCTTTATATCTCTTTCGTTCCCGGCAAACAAAAAGAAGCGATTGCGTATCTCAAGCAAGTATATGCCGAAGCCATAGGAAGTGGCGAGTTTGCGTATTCATTGGTTACAGACGAGATTGCCAAGCTGCATGCAGAAGACCGGAAAGTGATGTTGGTGATCATCACCTTTGCTTTGATAGCTGTAGGTATTTCCTGTCTGGGTTTGTTCGGCCTTTCGCTGTATGATATTCGTCAACGTTATCGGGAGATTGGTTTGCGGAAAGTGCATGGTGCACAAGTCGGCGATATTTACCGGTTATTGATCAAGAAGTATGTTTACGTCCTGTTGCTGGCCTATCTGGTTGGTTCTACCGTAGCCTATCTCAGTATCGAGCGCTATATGGAAACCTTTGTTCATCGTGCACCTTTATCCTTATGGATATTTCTGGTTGCAGGAGCCTTGATCGCTTTGGTTGCTTTGCTGACTTTGTATGAACAAGTCCGGCGTGCCTCTCGGATTAATCCTGCGGATGTCATCAAACGGGAGTAAATTAGTAAGGCAATCAATTTATACTGTGCGTTCGTGCACGTTATTTGTGCGAAGACGCACAGGTGATTATCAGTCAGTAGTTCGTTAAGTTGTTGTAAACATAGCGTTTATCTGTTTGGCATACGTTTTGTTTATGTGTTTGTAGATATTTCAACTGAGAAGCAATATGATATTACATTACTTGAAAGTTGCTGTACGTAGTCTGATGAAGTATAAGATGCAGAGTTTAATCTCTGCTATTTGTTTGGCTGTCGGGATTGTATGTTTCAGCTATGTCTATTTATTTGTATCGAATGTAGATAAGTCTGATCAACTATCCCGTTACGACCGGCGTGTTTTGATACAGGCTGTTTGGGAAAATCAATTGAGTACGAAGTTTTCTTTCGATGAGGTTTTACGGTTGGAAGAAGAACTGAAGCCGTTGGGTGTCTCTCATGTGGCGGCTTATACATTTGCAAATGAGGGAGAAGTCGAGTTTTTGGATTCAGAAGGAAAAGTTACTCCTTATTTGTTCCGTTACAGTTATGCCAATGCTTATTTCTTTCACTATTATGATATGACTTCGGAATTGGATTTATCGGAATTAAAACCTGATGAAGTTGTTTTGTCGGCAGCCTTTGCCCGTAAGGTATTCGGAGACAAAGATCCGAGAGGAGAAACATTGCGTCTGGCCGGTAAAAAGGGCGAAGGAAAAATCTATCGGATAAGAAGCGTTGTAGATGATTCGAAGATACAAATGGATTATCAACAGGCGGATTGTTATTTCTCTGTGGAAGTACAGCCTCGGATGAATAATATATTTGTTGAATTGTTCTTGCTGGACGGTATGTCGTCTCAGGCATTCGAAGATGTTGTTGGAAAAATGTCTTTTCAGCGGGAAAGCGGAAAGATCTTATTGAGGCCTCAACTTAATAATCAGGATGGAGTGCAGAAAAACATAGCCAAATTTCTTTTACTGATGCTTTCTTCATTGATTCTTGTTTCAGGCATGATCCAGTTTCTGAAGTTTGTTATCCAGTTGTTCTTTACTCGTCAGCGAGAATTGGCCTTGCGTAAATGTATGGGATCAGATAAAAAGGGGATTTTCATGCTCCTGGCTTCCGAAGTATTTGTTGTGATGACATTGGCCTGGCTGTTATCATTATTATTCTCAGAATGGACTTTATTATTACTGAAGAACTACTTGCCGGATCAGATGCTTTCTGCGTTGCCTTGGAAGCATGTATATCTGATTCAATGTGTGGTTTATATACTTGTCATAGGGATCAGCTTGCTTATTATTATTTCTCCTGTATTGAAGTTGCAATGGGTGTCGATGAATCATTTCATTCTGACGGGTCGGAAAAAGCATATATGGCGCAATATCATGATCGGAATACAATGGACCATTTCGATGTTTTTCGTAGGAGGCGTGATCTTGATATGGATGTCGTGGAATGAACTGATATTCGACAAAATGTATATGCCGCTATCTGATCAGGAAGAAGACCATATCGTGATGCTTCCATTAAACAGTTCTCGGCTGAAAGAAAATATAGAACCTATCATTACAGAAGTACGTAAAATGCCGGAAGTAGAGGAGGTTACTTATATTTCAATGTTATCTGATTTGCAGAGTTACACGTACATGAATTATAAACATGCCGACGGAAGAACTTCGCTGGTTCAGATGGGCTCCGGGAATACGGACTATTTTCGTTTCTTTCATATCCCGATGGATGGAAAAGAAGTCGATGTGACCGCAGACGGACAAATCTATGTGAGTGAAAAGGTAAAGCAAGTACTGGATCAGGAAGGCAATATAGGTACTATCCGCTTGGACGATAAGGATTATCAGATTGCCGGTGTTTATAAAGCATTGCATGGAGAGATAGAAGATCCCAGATTTATGGGTTCGGTCTTTATGCCTTCTTCTTCTGCCGGTTATTATTATATCAAACTGAGTGAAGGAACGGATGTCAGTCTTTTAACGGATCAGATTACTGCTGTATGCCGTGAGTTTGTCCCGATCACTTTACCTTTGGAAATTTATTCATTGGAACAAGAAGTTGAGGTTCTTTCTGTTATCAAAACCATGCGTTTGGTTTTGCTTATGTTAGCACTGATCAGTATGATTTTGGTTGTGTTGAGTATTTATTCGGCCATATCAATGGACACATTAGGAAGAAGGAAAGAAGTCGCCATTCGTAAGATCAACGGGGCAAGGTCATGGGATATAGTCTTACTGTTTGGGAAAGTATATATATTCATTTTCTTCCTTTCATTTATTGTTGTCTGTCCGTTATTGAAGATTGCTTTCGATGAAGCTTTCTACGGCATGATAACTTGTATCTACCGTTGGAATTGGATGTTCTATCTATTCATCATTATGGCATTCTTGCTGGTCAGTGTAACTGGTTTCAAGATCTGGCGAGTGGTTTGTTTAAATCCGGCGGATGTAATCAAACGGGAATAATAAATCTAATAAGAATGATATGAAGTACAGTTTTATACTGAAAATGGTTTTACGTGGGTGGTGGCGGAACAAAGTGTTTTTCCTCATCGCCGTGATCAGCTTGTCGATCGGATTGGCAGGGACGAATCTGTTGCTGACTTATTTTATCCATGATTATTTTATGGAACGGGATAATCCGGATAAGGAACGGATCTTCTGCTTGCGGCAGGATAATCCGTTTGATGACGGGCAGAAAGTGGCTTTTGCTTCGGTAGAGGCGGCTTCGGATGTACAGAAGAAGATTCCCGGTGTGGAGAGTTTTATGCAGATACAGGAGTATGTTGTTTCTGTTATGTATAAAGGACAGACATATTCTGATTTGGAAATGATTGGGGCTGATTCTACTTTACCGACTTTCTTCCCGGTAGAAGTTATTTCAGGTGACTTGAAAGAAGCTCTTACGAGTCCGAATAAGATAGCCATTCGGGAATCTGTGGTAAAACGGATCTTTGGAAAAGAAGATCCGTTGGGCAAGACTTTGGAAACAGAATCGGAAGGAAAGAAAACGGCTTATGAAGTGGTTGCGGTGATGGCAGAGCAAACTCAGTCGTTGTTGAAGTATGATGTATTAACAAGTAAGACGGCTGATTATTGGGGTGGAGCCACGTTCTTGAAGTTATTGCCGCATGTTTCAGCAGAACAGGTGGAAAAGGCGATTCGGGCAGACAAGTCGATTCAGACGATGATGCCGGATCGAACTCAATATTATGTGGATTCGTTGTCAGAGCTTTATTTTGTCCAGTCGCAAGGAACGAGTCAGCAACAGCTTCCGTTTATCCAGCAAAGCCAGGTACAGTTATTATATATCGGTTTGCTGGCTGCTATTTTGATCTTGGTGATTGCCTGCTGCAATTATACCAATATGAACTTGAGCCGGCTGATGCAGCAGTTAAAGATGATTCATGTGGAGAAACTAATGGGTGGAACGCTCCGTGAAATCCGGATGCAGTTATTGGGTGATGTGGTGCTGACGGTTGTGATCTCGTTCTTGCTTTCCTTGTTGATCATTGCAGATGTATTACCGGTGTTCAATACGATACTGAAGTCTCGGATGACGTTTGCTTTCTTCTTCAGCGGACAAGTATTTCCGTTATTACTTGGCTTCTTATTGGTGATGGCTCTTGTTCCGGCTTGGTATGCTAGCCGACGTTTGATGCGGTGGTCGTATTCTGAATATAAAATGGTCTCGACCGGAAAGGGAAAACATGTACTGATGGCGGTATTGGTTGTCGTCCAGTTTGCCATTTCCTGTGGTTTGGTATTGGCCACTTGCATCGGAGAAAAGCAACAACGTATGATTCTGCAACAGGCGTCTCATTACGAAGGATTGATCGAAACGGGAGATATGTTTTCGCCTCCGGCAGCACCTTTGAAGGCTGAACTGGAAAAGCGGGTGCCGGGAATCGAATCGATATCTTTGTCGTTAGGCTCTGTGCTGAATTCTCCCATTCGGGAATTGCAGATTCCCCAACCGGACGGTACGGAAAAGCGTACTTATATGCTGACGTTATACAGTGATTCTTCTTTTCTGGAGACGATGCATATCCGACAATTGACGGGACATTCGCCGGCTCGGCTTCAGCAAGAATATGCTTATCCGGTATTGGTCAATGAAAGTTTCGTGCGTCAGTTGGTGCCGGCAGGAGTAGATCCGATTGGCCGTCCATTACAGGAATTTGATACCTATGCCGATTCTTTATATGTAATCGGTGGCACCGTTGAAGACTTTCCGATCAATTCGTTGGAGAAGGAGATAACACCGATTACCATTCACCTGCCTGCTTCGTCGGCCTTGGGTAATGCGAATGTATTGCATATCAAACTTCGTCCGGAAGATAAAGAAGAGACGATCCGTCAGATAGCTCAGATATGGGAAGAGATCAATACGAAGCAAGCCTTTCAATATATGGATATGCACGCCTTGTTTATGGAACGGAATGCGCGGTTTGTCTCTTTTGCACAGGTCATCACTGTATATGCCGTGATCGGATTGTTGCTGACTTTATTCGGCTTGTTTGGTATTACGTGGTATGCTACGCGCCAACGGATACGGGAAATCAGTATCCGGAAAATACATGGTGCCAGCCGTTGGCAGATTGTCTGGCTCCTGAACAAGCCGTTTATGGTGTATGCTGTGATAGCTTATCTGATCGCTCTTCCGATAACATACGGACTCCTTTCCAACTGGCTGGAGCAGTTTGCTTATCATGTATCTTTCTCGATACTTGACTGGCTATTGCCTTTCTTGGTGATTTGGCTGGTATCTGTCATTACTGTAGGTATTCAGGCGTATGTTTTGATGAAGGTTGATCCGGTGAAGTGCCTGAAAGTTGAGTGAAAGATTAAATAAAAACAAAGAAATGAACAAACTTAAAAACTGAAAAGATATGATTAAGACAGAAAATTTACAGAAGGTTTTCCGTACAGACGAGGTGGAAACCTGGGCGTTGAATAACGTAAGTATAGAAGTAAAGAAAGGCGAATTTGTCGCTATTATGGGACCTTCGGGATGTGGTAAGTCCACTTTGCTGAATATTCTGGGCTTGTTGGATAATCCGACTAACGGAACGTATTATCTGGACGGCATAGAAGTCTCGAAATATACCGAATCGCAGCGAACGAACTTGCGGAAAGGTGTCATCGGCTTTGTGTTCCAAAGCTTCAACCTGATAGAAGAATTGAATGTCTATGAGAACATCGAATTGCCGCTTTTGTATATGGGTATTCCTGCCAACGAACGGAAACGCCGTATCGAAGAAGCGATGGACCGGATGGCGATCAGTCACCGTTCGAAGCATTTCCCGCAGCAGTTGTCCGGCGGTCAGCAGCAACGTGTGGCAATTGCCCGTGCTGTTGTCGGGAATCCGAAGTTAATCCTGGCCGACGAGCCGACCGGTAACCTGGATTCAAAGAACGGAAAAGAAGTGATGGAGCTATTGACCGAATTGAATAAAGAGGGAACAACCGTCGTTATGGTAACGCACTCGCAGCATGATGCCGGTTATGCCGGACGAACCATCAATCTGTTCGACGGACAAGTGGTAAACGAAGTGCAGTTGTAAGCCTGAGCCAAAAACGTAAATTAACACACGGCATGCAGCATTTTTATGGGTTTCTGCATTATTATTAGAAAATGAATAAACAGTTAACGAATAAAGATGCATTATGAAAATGAGTTTTAAGAAATGGATGGTATTGGCAGTCGCTGCCGTGTGTTCAATGGGATTTCAGTCTTGTTTGGATGATGATGATAATGATGCGTATTATCTGACCATTCCGAATGCGTTGGTAACGGTAAAACCAACCAGCGAGAATGCGTTCTTCTTGCAATTGGATGATACAACAACGTTGTTGCCGGTTAATATGACTTCTTCACCGTTCGGATCGAAGGAGGTAAGAGCTTTGACGAACTTCTCGGAAGTAAACGAGCCCAGCGAAGGCTATTCAAAGGCTGTTCATATCAATTGGATTGATAGTATTCTGACGAAGAATATCGCTCCGGATCTGGGCGCAAAGAACGATTCTATTTACGGGAAAGATCCGGTTGAGATTGTTGGAGACTGGGTAACTATCGCAGAAGACGGTTATTTGACGTTACGTTTCCGTACAGCCACTTCGTTTGGCTCGAAGCATTTCGTCAACTTGCTTTCGACAAACAACCCGGAAAACCCGTATGAAGTGGAATTCCGCCACAATGCTTATGGCAATACCTACGGTGAGATGGGCGATGGACTGGTAGCTTTCAAGTTAGACAGTCTGCCGGATACAGAAGGAAAGACGGTGAAGTTAAAGCTGAAATGGAATTCTTACAGCGGAGAAAAGTCGGCTGAGTTCAATTATTGTTCTCGTAAGTCAACGCCGGCAAGTGCTTCCATCGCTTCTGAACGGGCTACCTTGTCGTTAGAATAAGCTTCGGAAGTAAGCAGTGCGTTGTTGAGAGCTGATCTCACAGGCGCAACAAGTCTTGCAGGAACAAATAAGACCGTGGTACAAACGAATGAGGTTTGTGCTACGGTTTTTTTATGCTACAACCTGATTCTTTTATCAATACATGCGATTTATTTTGTCTTTCCTTATCAGATAAACTTTATTCGCCTTAGGCGTTTTTATATTCGCCTACAGTGAATATATATTCAGACTAAGCGATTATATGTTCGCCCAGGGCGAACAAAGAAAATGCAGTTAGATTCTCTGGTTTTTGTATAAGGAATCCAGAAAAGTTTCAAGTATAGTTGAAACTTTCTCTGTTTTTGCCAAAAGTTTCAAGTATGATTGAAACTTTTCCCTAAGGATTACTTTTTTTTGTATCCTCAAAAAAATCCCGATTATTTTGTAACGAATCCGAAGGTTAACTCGTCATATAAGTGAAAGCGCTTCAGAAAACGTGCACGACTGGCGAAGCTCGCTTGAATGAATGTTTAATGAATGGATAAAACTAACGGATATGAAGATGAAAGGTTTATTTTTGGCGGGACTTTTATGGATGACTGCAACCGGAATGCAGGCGAGAGGTATTGAACATTTTATGGATGAACTGGCCTCACAACAGGAAGTGACACGGGTTTCTTTAGGCGCTGCAGCGATGGCTCTCGGCAGTATGTTTACAGATACCTACGGAGTAAAGCATATCGACGTTTTATGTCTGGAGCATTGTTCGGATGAAGTCCGGACGAAGTTCGGTCAGGCCATTGCCGACTTGCATGATCCCGACTTTGAACCGCTTGTTTCGCATTCGGAAAATGGAGAGCGGACCAAGATATTGGTGAAGATAAAAGATGAAATGATCCGGGAAATGGTGATTTGTCATGTCGACGACGAGGTGGCTGTTGTTCGCCTGAAAGGAAAGATTAAACCATCGGATATCGAACAAGTCATACAGGATCATGGAAGTGACCGCTGATATCTTTAAGCGTCTTTATCTGCCATTTCATCCAAAGCTTTATCGGATTGCATTTGCTTTGGTCGGGAATCAGGAAGAAGCGGAGGATATCGTACAGGAAGTTTATTCACGTCTGTGGGAACGGAGGGAAGAACTGGCAGCTGTCCGGAATCCGGAAGCGTATGCCATTACGTTGACCAAACATTTCTGTCTGGATTATCTTCGTTCTCCACGGGCCAGCCGTCAGGCAGCCGAGCTGGAAGAAACGGGAGAGTTCCAGTCTGACTCATCTCCGGAAAAGGAAACGGAAGAGAAAGACCAGATTCGGCAGATACAACGATGGATCGATAAACTTCCCTTGAATCAGCAACAGGTACTGAGGTTGCAGGGAATGGAAGATTATTCAGTTGAAGAGATCGAACAGATCACCGGTTACACAGCCGGTAATATTCGGGTTTTACTTTCGCGTGCCCGGAAAACAATACGCGAGCAATTCAATAAACTGTATGGAAAATGAATGATCAGCAAATAGACGAATTAATCAGACAGGCGTTGAAGGATCAAAGTCGGGTTCCGGCACATCTGGAAAAACGACTAGAACAGCATATTGACCAGCTGGCTGCGGAAGATAGGAAAGAGGTCCGTATTCCGATGTACAGAAACCGGATCAGGCGCTGGTGTGTGGCGGCAAGTATTTTGCTGGTATTGGGAGTAGGGACAACGGTTTATTTCTCGGCTTCAGATGCCCGACCAAAGGATACGTTTGATAATCCGGAGGAAGCCGCAATGGCTGCCGAACATGCCTTGACTTTGTTGTCGCAAAACCTGAATAAAGGCTTTGGCGAAATGAATCAGGCTCGGCAGGAAATGGAAAAGATACACGCAGTATGGACGAAACATATAAATGATCAGACAAAATGAAACATCAGATTTTTTTAATCGTATGCCTTTTGTGCTTAAGTCTGACAGGCTATGCACAGGACAAATTATTTGATAAGTTCTCCGATATGGATCAGGTATCCTCGGTTTATATATCCAAATCCATGTTTCAGATGATGCCGGAATTATCGACGGCCGGTTTGAATCTGATTCATCTGAAAGGGAAGATTGACAATCTGCAAGTACTGTCAACCGAAAATGCAGCCGTCCGTGAAGAGATGAAAAAAGACTTTCATGCCGCCATTGGTAAAACCTATGAGTCGTGGATGAAGGTAAAATCAGAAGGAACGAAGGCTGATTTTATGGTGAAGAAGAGCGGCGACAAACTCCATGAGATGATTATGCTGGCCGATACGGATTCTTCTTACGTAGTTATCCGGATGACGGGTAATTTTACAATGGACGATCTGCAGGAATTAGCCGGACAATCCGAAAATGATAACAAAAAGTAAAACCATACTTCCCTCATAAATCCTATCTCATTTCTAACTATCTTTGCAGAAAGAAACTAAGATATTGAGAGATGAGATTCGATTACGATGTAATAGTAGTAGGAGCAGGACATGCGGGCTGCGAAGCCGCTGCCGCTGCGGCCAATCTGGGTTCGCGTACGTTGTTAATCACGATGGACATGAACAAGATTGCGCAAATGAGTTGTAATCCGGCTGTCGGAGGAATCGCCAAAGGACAGATCGTTCGTGAAATCGATGCGATGGGTGGCTTTATGGGGATTGTAACCGACCGGACAGCCATTCAATTCCGGATGCTGAATCGGAGTAAAGGTCCGGCTATGTGGAGCCCGAGAGCACAGAGTGATCGTGCCCGTTTTATTGAAGCCTGGCGGCACGTCTTGGAAAATACGCCGAATCTGTGGATGTGGCAGGACAGCGTAAACGAATTAATCATCGAGAACGGTCGCGTTTGTGGCGTAAAGACCGGCATGCAGGTTGAGTTTCGTGCCGGAGCGGTTGTACTTACCAACGGAACATTCTTGAACGGTTTAATGCATATCGGGCGGACTCAAATTCGGGGCGGTCGTATTTCGGAACCGGCTTCGACAGGCCTGACGGAACAATTGGTTTCTTTGGGTATTCAATCGGCCCGAATGAAGACTGGAACGCCGGTTCGTATTGATGCCCGCAGCGTACATTTCGATGAAATGGCAGAACAACCTGGTGAAGACGATTTCCATAAGTTCTCTTATCTGGATACGTCACACCGAGAATTGAAACAGCTTTGTTGCTGGACTTGCTTTACCAACGAACGAGTGCATGAAATTCTTCGGGAAGGTCTCCCCGACTCTCCTCTTTACAACGGACAGATTAAAAGTATCGGTCCGCGTTATTGCCCCAGTATCGAAACGAAAATTGTTACGTTTGCTGATAAAACGCAACATCAGCTTTTCTTGGAACCGGAAGGTGAAAATACGCATGAATTATATTTGAACGGATTCTCTTCTTCCCTGCCCTTGCAGATACAGTTACGCGCTTTGCAGGCAATCCCTGCTTTTCGTGATGTACAGATTTATCGTCCGGGTTATGCTATTGAGTACGATTTCTTCGATCCGACGCAGTTAAATCATAATTTGGAGACAAAGCAAATCAAGAATCTCTTCTTCGCCGGACAGATTAATGGTACGACAGGATATGAAGAAGCCGGCGGTCAAGGTTTGGTAGCAGGAATCAATGCACACATCAATTGCCATGGCGGCAATCCGTTTGTTTTGGGACGAGATGAAGCTTATATTGGCGTATTGATCGATGACTTGGTGACAAAAGGCGTAGATGAACCCTATCGTATGTTTACATCGCGGGCTGAATATCGTATTCTGCTTCGGCAGGACGATGCGGATATGCGTCTTACAGAAAAGTCTTATCAATTAGGTTTGGCAAACGAATACCGTTATCATTTGCTTCAGGAGAAAAAAGAACAGCGCGATCAGCTGATTCATTTCTGTGAGAATTATTCTGTCAAGCCGCAATATATTAATGCTGGTCTGGAAAGTTTGGGAACTGCTCCCCTAGCTCACGGCTGCAAACTTTATGATCTGGTTCTTCGTCCACAGTTGGATTTGTATAAGCTGGCCGATTTGATTCCGGCATTGAAAGCTGAATTAGATAAAGTATCCTTGTCTCGTAAGGAAGAAATTATTGAGGCTGCTGAAATCCTGATGAAGTATAGCGGATATATCAAACGCGAGCAAATGATTGCCGACAAGATAAACCGTTTGGAGAATATCCGGATTAAAGGAAAGTTTGATTATAACAGTATTCAATCTTTATCAACTGAAGCGCGGCAGAAGCTTTGTCGGATTGATCCCGAAACCATCGCTCAGGCAAGCCGAATCCCGGGAATTTCCCCGAGTGATATTAATATCCTATTGGTGTTGATGGGACGTTAAGCTGATGTTCCACGTGAAACATTACTTTAGGTGATGGGTGTAAATAGCTGGTTTTAGGAGAATAAGTAAATAAAAACGCGGATGAGTAAAGAAATACTTGAACATATTAAGACGATCTTGGCTGTTATTCCGGAGAAGCCTGGGTGCTATCAGTACTTTGATGAGAAAGGAACGATTATCTATGTCGGAAAAGCAAAGAATCTGAAGCGACGGGTGTCTTCTTATTTCAATAAACAGCATGATAGTAATAAGACGCGGGTGCTAGTTAAACAAATCCGGGATATCAAGTATTTTGTTGTCGAGACGGAAGAAGATGCATTGCTCTTGGAGAATAATCTGATCAAGCAATATCATCCGCGATACAATGTCTTGTTGAAAGACGATAAGACTTATCCTTCGATTGTAGTCAAAAATGAATATTTCCCGCGGGTTTATCAGACGCGGAATATTGTTCGTGACGGTTCCCGTTATTATGGCCCCTATCCTTCTGTTTATACAGCCAAGGTGATGTTGCAACTGATCAAGGATCTTTATCCAATCCGTACCTGTAAGTATCCATTAACGCCTGAATCTATTCGAGAAGGACGGTATAAGGTTTGTCTCGAATATCACATCAAACGTTGTAAAGGTCCGTGCGAAGGTTTGCAGACGTTGGAAGAATACCAGCAGAATATTTCGGAAATCAAGGAAATTCTGCGGGGAAACATTTCGCAGGTAAGTAAACATCTCTTCGATGAGATGCAAAGTCTGGCAGCCGAGTTGAAGTTTGAAGAAGCTCAAAAGCTAAAGGAAAAGTATGAAGCCATCGAGAATTATCGCTCCCGATCGACTGTCGTTCCGCCGATGCTGCATAATATAGATGTGTTTTCGATTACCGAAAATGATCCGTCTGCTTATATCAATTATCTGCATATCGGGAATGGCGCCGTTGTCCAGGCTTATACATTCGAGTATAAAAAGAGATTGGATGAAAGCAAAGAGGATCTATTGGTCATGGGCATTATCGAAATGCGAAAGCGTTTCGAAAGTCGGGCTCGGGAAATTATAGTTCCTTTCCCGTTGGATCTGGAACTCGATGGTGTGACAATTACTGTTCCTCAGCGAGGCGATAAGAAGAAACTGTTGGATTTATCGATTATGAATGGAAAACAGTATAAAGTCGATAAATTGAAGCAGGCAGAGAAATTGAATCCGGAACAACGGAATACACGTTTGCTGAAAGAAATTCAGGAAGCCTTGCATTTGAAAGAATTGCCCGTTCAAATCGAATGTTTTGATAATTCCAATATCCAGGGAAGTGATCCGGTAGCAGCTTGTGTCGTCTTTAAGATGGGAAAACCTTCCAAGTCGGATTATCGGAAATATAATATCAAGACAGTTGTCGGCCCTGACGATTATGCATCCATGAAGGAAGTCGTGCGCCGGCGTTATCAGCGACTCCTGGATGAAAAGGCTTCCCTACCCAATTTGATTATTACCGACGGTGGAAAGGGACAAATGGAAGTCGTGCGTTCGGTTGTGGAAGATGAATTGCATCTTTCGATTCCAATTGCCGGCTTGGCCAAGGATAACCGTCACCGGACGGCTGAATTGTTGTATGGCTTTCCTCCGGAAGTGATTGGCATGAAATTAGACAGTCCGTTGTTTCATCTGCTGACTCGCATGCAGGACGAAGTGCATCGTTTTGCCATCACGTTTCATAAAGACAAACGAAGTAAAGGGCAAACCCGTTCGGAATTGGATACAATCAAAGGTGTCGGTGAAAAGACGAAAACAGCCCTTCTTCGAGAGTTTAAGAGCGTGAAACGAATCCGGGAAGCGAATCTGGAAGATTTGGCAAAAGTGGTAGGTGAAGCAAAAGCCAAATTAATAAAAGAAAGTTTGAACCAAGAAACAACAAAATAAGTTTATAATATGAGAACAGTAATTCAGCGTGTGCAGCATGCTTCCGTTACAATTGATGGAACCTTGAAATCAAAGATCGGAAAAGGCATGTTGGTTCTGGTTGGAATAGAAGATCGGGATACGCAGGAAGATATTGAATGGCTTTGTAAGAAGATATGTAATCTGCGTATCTTCGACGATGAAAACGGTGTTATGAATCGTTCTGTCGTAGAAATTGACGGTGAAATATTAGTGGTTAGTCAGTTTACATTACAGGCTTCTACAAAGAAAGGTAATCGTCCCTCCTATTTGAAGGCCTCTAAACCGGATTTCGCCATTCCGATGTATGAGAAGTTCTGTGCTGAAATGGGACTTCATTTGGGAAAGGAAGTGCAGACCGGGACTTTCGGCGCTGACATGAAGGTGGAATTGTTGAATGATGGTCCGGTAACAATCTGGATCGATACGCAGAACAAAGAATAAGTATGGAACAGGAAGTAACACTTCGGGAAGCGCAGCAGCGTGTCGACGATTGGATAAAAACCTATGGCGTTCGTTATTTCAATGAGCTGACGAATATGGCGATTCTGACGGAAGAAGTCGGTGAAGTCGCTCGCTTGATTGCCCGAATTTATGGAGAGCAGTCCTTTAAGGAGAGTGACAAGCAGAAAGATTTGGGCGATGAAATGGCGGATGTCCTGTGGGTATTGATCTGTTTGGCGAATCAGACAGGAATTGACTTGACTGCTGCTTTTGAAAAGAATCTGCAGAAGAAGACAAATCGCGATAAAGAAAGACATATAAACAATCAAAAACTATAAGATATGGAACATACGCACGATTGCCATTGTGGTTGCGAACATGATCACGGAATGGAAGAACGTTCTGAAGAATTTGCCAAGGTGAATGCCGATAAATATCATGAAGCGTTTGGCAAATTTGAATCTGTTGGAACCAATGAGGAAGTGAAAGCTCAGGTAACAGCTCTACTGGATAAACATGCGAAGGAAAACTTCACTTCGGAAGTATTGAAGAAAATCCACGGTTTCATCGATCTGACGTCATTGACAAGCTTGGATACGAAAGAGAGTATCTGGAAGATGGTTGAATCAGTTAATGATTATGAAGGTACTCGTCCGGATGTACCTAATGTAGCGGCTATTTGTGTATATCCTATTTTCGTGGAAACCGTTAAGCAGGCATTGACGGCTGAGCATGTAAAGATCGCAGCTGTTAGTGGAGGTTTCCCGGCTTCTCAGACTTTTACAGAAGTGAAGGTGGCTGAGACGGCCATGTGTGTGATGGAAGGCGCCGACGAGATAGATGTTGTGATTAACTTAGGCTGCTTTATGGAGGAAAATTACGAAGATATGTGCGATGAATTGGCCGAAATTAAGGATAGCTGTCGGGATGCTTGTCTGAAGGTTATTCTGGAAACAGGTGCATTGGCAACGGCAGAGAATATCCGTAAGGCTTCTATTCTGGCCTTGTATTCGAATGCTGATTTTATCAAGACTTCTACAGGAAAAGGTTATCCGGGCGCTTCGCCTGAAGCTGCCTATATCATGTGTCAGGTAATTCACCGTTATCACAAATTGACCGGTCGTAAAGTTGGAATTAAAGTTGCCGGTGGAATCAGAACCGCTGAAGACGCAGTCAACTATTATACGATTGTCAAGGAAGTATTGGGCAATGAATGGTTGACAAGTGACTTATTCCGTATTGGAGCCAGCAGCCTGGTTGGTGATATCGAACATCGTTTGGGTAAGTAATTGTGGCTTTATAATAGCAAAAGAGGCATAGAATGTTGTTGCTGACTTCTATGCCTCTTTTCTTATTTCTGACGTGTAATAACGTATTTCGCTAAATTCTCAAGAGCTTCTTTAGCCGGTGAATTCGGTAGTTTCTGTAAAATATCTACGGCCTGTTGGTAATAAGCCTGCATCTTTGATTCAGCATATTCAATGCCTCCGTTAGCTTTGGCAAATGAGATGAGCTGTTCGATATGCTCATCGGTGAAGTCTTTCCGCAGAATGATGTTGAGAAAACGGGAAGCTTCTTCCCCACCCTGCTTAAGTGCATGCAATAAAGGCAAGGTTACTTTTCCTTCCCGAATGTCGTTTCCTGTCGGTTTCCCGATATTCAGTTCATGGAAGTAATCGAATATATCATCTTTGATCTGGAAGGCATAGCCTAAATTGACACCAAATTCATGCAGCAATTGGATATTTTCTTCAGAAGCGTCGGCAGAAATAGCACCGATCGTGGTGCAGGCCGCTAACAGAGTTGCTGTCTTTTTATAAATAACCTGCATATAGCAAGCTTCATCCACGATGCTTTCATCGGCATTTTCCATTTGTTTGATTTCTCCTTCTGAAAGATCTTTTCCCAGACTAGATACGATTCCGATAATTCGGAGATTGCCGGTCTGGATAGAACGGATTAATGCCGAAGACAAGACGTAATCGCCCGTCAGCACAGCTACACGGTTATCGAAGATAGCATTTAATGAAGGAACGCCACGACGTTGTTTAGTCTCATCAATCACATCATCATGTATTAGGGTAGCAGTATGCAGAAGCTCCAGGAATACTGCGGTGTTGATGGTGCTTTCAGTTACATTTCCACAAGCTTTGGCTGCCAATAAGACCAATAAAGGACGAATATGCTTCCCGGTTGATGCCAGGATCCGGTCTATAACAGCTTGAAGACGGCGCGTGTCACTTCTCAATGATGCTTCAAATTCATCATTGAAACGGGCAAATTCTGCGGCTACAGGCTTTTCTATAATACTTCTATCTATCATATTTGAATAAACGATGCGCAAAAGTAACAAAAACTATCGAGTAAGCGACTTTTTTTGTACATTTACCGAGATTTGTCACATCAAAAAACCTGTTAAAAGTAATGAAGCTATTCCTTATAGATGCGTATGCATTGATTTATCGTTCGTATTACGCTTTTATCAAAAATCCAAGGATCAACTCTAAGGGTGTAAATACATCTGCCGTTTTTGGCTTTATCAATACATTGGAAGATGTTCTGAAGCGTGAGCAACCTACGCATATCGCTGTCGCTTTTGATCCGAAAGGTCCGACTTTCCGTCATGAAGCATTTGAACAGTACAAAGCACAACGGGAAGAAACTCCGGAAGTCATCCGTCAGTCGGTTCCTGTCATTAAAGAGGTCATTCAGGCTTATCATATTCCAATTCTGGAAGTACCATATTATGAAGCCGACGATGTGATCGGAACAGTGGCTAAACAGGCCGCAGCGAATGGATTTGAAGTCTATATGATGACTCCCGATAAAGATTATGGGCAGTTGGTTGCAGATCATATTTATATGTATCGTCCGAAGTTTGGTGGCGATTATGAAGTATTGGGCGTTTCAGAAGTATTGGAAAAATATCAGTTGCAGTCGACGGAACAAGTCATTGATTTGCTCGGTCTGATGGGTGATACTGCTGATAATATTCCGGGTTGTCCGGGTGTTGGTGAGAAGACGGCGCAGAAGCTGTTAGCCGAGTTTGGTTCGATCGAGAATCTGTTGGCAAATACGGATAAACTGAAAGGTGCGCAGAAGAAGAAAGTCGAAGAGAATGTAGAGCAGATCCGTTTCTCCAAGTTTCTGGCAACGATCAAGACGGATGTGCCGATTACTTTTGATGCTGAACTGTGTAAGCGGGTCGCACCAGACGAGGACCGTTTGGTTGAACTTTATACAGAGTTGGAGTTTAAGACTTTTATTAACCGGCTTAAAGGCGAATCTTCGGTGGTATCTTCTTCCAAAGAGCCTAAAGCCGCGGTTCAATATGACTTATTTGCTACCGAACCTGTGGTAGAATCGGAAGTCTCTTCATTGGCAGATATCAATACGATGCCTCACTCCTATTATCTGGCAGATACGGCAGAGAAACAAATCGCTTTATGTGAGCAGTTGTTACAGGAGAAATCGTTTGCCTTTGATACGGAAACAGAAGGTCTGGATCCATTGACGGCTGGTTTGGTCGGTATGTCTTTTGCTATTCGGGAACAGGAAGCCTGGTATGTTCCGGTTCCGGCAAATCGGGAAGAAGCAACTGATATTGTTCTTCGGTTGGCTCCTGCCTTACAACATCCGGAGATTGAGAAAGTCGGTCAGAATATCAAGTTTGATATCTTGGCTTTACGGAAGTATGGCGTTCGGGTGAAAGGTCCGTTATTCGATACGATGCTCGCTCATTATCTGCTGAATCCGGAGTTGCGTCATGGCATGGATTATCTGGCGGAGACTTATCTGAAATATAAAACGGTTCCGATTGAAGATCTAATTGGTCCGAAAGGGAAGAAACAGGCTTCTATGCGGACAGTTCCGATCGAACAGATTAAGGAATATGCAGCTGAAGATGCGGATGTGACATTACGGTTGAAACATTACTTTGCTCCATTGCTGAAACAAGAAGGTTTGGAATCTTTGTTCTTTGAGATGGAAATGCCTTTGATTTATGTATTGGCAGAAATGGAAGCAACGGGTGTGAAACTGGATACAAATGCCTTGAAACAGTCATCAGAAGTCCTGAGCCAGCAGCTGACTGCTTTGGAAGAATCTATTTATGATTTGGCCGGGCAATCATTCAATATTAATTCCACCAAACAAGTCGGTGAGATCTTGTTTGATAAGTTGAAACTGGATGAAAAGGCGAAGAAAACTAAAACCGGTGGTTATAGTACCAGTGAAGAAGTTTTGGAAAAGATTCGGGGTAAACACCCGATCGTTGACAAGTTGTTGGAATATCGTGGAATCAAGAAACTGCTGAGTACGTATATCGATGCGTTGCCGGCTTTGATTCATCCGGAAACCGGAAAGATTCATACCTCGTTCAATCAGGCTGTAACGGCTACCGGACGATTGAGTTCTACCAATCCGAACTTGCAGAATATTCCGGTGCGGGATGAATTGGGGCGTGAGATCCGGAAAGCTTTTATTGCCGACGATGATGACTGTATTTTCTTCTCGGCCGATTATTCTCAGATTGAATTACGTTTGATGGCCCATTTGAGTAATGATCCACACATGGTAGAAGCCTTTTGTAGCGGAGCAGATATTCATGCTGCTACGGCTGCCAAGATTTATGGTATTCCGGTAGAAGAAGTCACCAGCGACATGCGTCGGAAAGCTAAGACGGCCAATTTCGGTATTATCTATGGAATCTCTGTCTTTGGTCTGGCCGAACGGCTCAGTATTCCAAGAGCGGAATCCAAGGAATTGATTGATGGTTATTTCCAGACTTATCCCCGGATTAAAGAATATATGGAAGAGAGTATTCGTGTAGCCAAAGAAAAAGGTTATGTTGAAACCTTGTTCAAGCGGAAACGTTTCTTGCCGGATATTAATTCGCATAATGCGATTGTACGTGGCTATGCCGAACGAAATGCAATCAATGCGCCTATACAGGGAAGTGCAGCTGATATTATCAAGTTGGCGATGATCCGAATTCATCAGCGGTTTGAAGCGGAACATCTGAAAAGCCGGATGATTCTGCAGGTACATGATGAGTTAAACTTTAATGTACGGAAAGAAGAGTTTGACCGCGTTAAGGAAATCGTTTTGGATTGTATGGAGCATGTCCTGCAACTTCGGGTTCCTTTGATTGCGGATTGCGGTGAAGGGAAAAACTGGCTGGAAGCACATTAAGTCAATGTAGATGTAAAGAAACACGTAACTTAAATTATAATAGGAATGAAACACTGGGTATGTCGGGGCAGATGGCTGCTCCTTGGTTTGTTGTTGGCCGGAGGTTTGCAGGCACAAGACAAGCTGTTGAAGACGCGCGATGCGCAAATTACATTGAACGAACAAGGATACTATGCTTCTATTCAGGTAAACCAGCAAGAGATTTTACAGGGGAAACAATATCCTGTGGTCTCGGTTGGTACGGATGGAAAAATGATTTTACCGACATCGATGAAGGCTTCGGGCAATCAATTGAAGCTGACGATGGCTGATGGCGGGAAGATCACTTTGCGATATAAAGAATCGGATGCTTGTATTCGGTTGGAAGCCGTATCGGTTCCACAGCAATATGATGTGTTAGTCTTTGGCCCGGTAGGTGTTAAGATTGACGATGTCGTAGGTGAAGTGGTAGGTGTGGCTCAAGGTGATGGTTTGGCTTTTGGTATGCAGGCATTGAATATCAAGACGACAGCTGGTATTCCGGACGGATATGTGGAATCAATTGCCGAACAGTTTAATTATACAGGTGAACCGACTTCTTTGTCGGTTAGTACGTTGTTGGGATATAAACAGGCTGCTACGAAGACAACAGACGGAACTGTTTTCCAGTTGGCTGCCCGACGTCGTGACCGGGAAGAATTCCGCCAGGTACAACAAATCAAACAGTCGTGGACATTGCCGGTAGAAGGAGAAGATGGTCCGATTAAAGGGGCTGCTGTCGGACTGTTCGGTTGTAAGCAGGCGGATGCTTTGGAAAGGATTGGTGAGATCGAAGTGGCTGAAGGTCTTCCCCACCCGATGCTGAACGGAGAATGGGCAAAGATGTCTCGTGAATCGATGAAATCGTATTTAATCTCCGATTTCACCGAGAAGAACTTTGATCAGACTTTGGCAAAGGCGCAGATTGCCGGCTTTGATTATGTCTATCACGAAGGACCGTTCCTCGATTGGGGACACTTTAACTGGAATCCTAATTTTGCGGCTGAAGGTGATGCCGGAGTCAAGAAGATGGTTGATAAAGCAAAGGCGTTGGGCATCGGTGTCGGCGTGCATACGCTGAGTAACTTTACGACAACGAATGATGCTTATGTGACACCTGTGCCTTCCAAACATTTGCTGAAACAGGGAAAACTGACTTTGGTCTCTCCGATCAATTCGGAACAAACGGATATCCTGATTCAGAAATCGGAACTGTTTGCCATGCCATTGACCTTGAATGCGCTGCAGATCGAGGATGAGTTAATTTCATTCGGCTCTGTAGAAGATAAGGGCGGGCAGATGTTATTGAAAGGTTGTAAGCGTGGCGCTTGGGGAACAACGGCAGCTGCGCATGATGTTAAACAGCCTTTGTATAAATTGTGGGATTATCCTTATAAGACCTTGTTTCCGGATCTTACTTTACAGGATGCTTTCTCCGATCGTCTGGCTGAGATTATGAACAAGACCGGTATTTGTCAGATCTCTTTCGATGGTTTGGAAGGTTGTTCTTATACGGGGCAGGATGAATATGCGATGTCTCGTTTTGTAACCCGTTTCTTTAATCAGGTCAATCATCCGTTACGCAATGATGCGAGCCGACTAAGTCATAACACATGGCATATTCATACTTATACCAATTGGGGTGAACCTTGGGGCGAAGCCATGCGTACCGGACAAGTAGAAAGCCGTATCAAGAATCAGGCCTTTTATCAGCGGAATCTTTTCCCACGAATGTTGGGTTGGTTCCTGATTCGTCTGGCCGATCGCCGGCAGGAATGTACATCGTTGGAAGATCTGGAATGGGCCATGTCGGAAGCAGCCGGCTTTGATGCGGGTTATGGTATGACGATTCGCAGCAATACATTCCGTCGTCATGGGCAGATCGACCGTTTGTTGCAAGCTATCCATGATTGGGATTATCTGCGCGAGCAGCAGGCTTTCACTGAAGAACAGAAGGCTCGCCTGCGTGATCCGCTGACGGAATGGCATCTGGAGAAATTGGATGAGAAGAACTTTAACCTGTATCCATTGTATATCTCGAAACATTTTACCTGTAACTTGGGAGAAATGCAACCGGGACAACCGGGCGGTTCGGATTGGTCGTGGACGACTCCTTACGAAGGTCCGTTTGCAATCCGCCTGAAAGTGGATGGCGATGGTACGATCAAAGATCCGAAGTTTACGACTCCGAATGGTGTGATCAAATTCCCTTGTGAAATTTCCGACCGGCAGTACTTGCTTTATACGTTCGATGGGAAGGCAGTCGTGACGGATAAGAATTATAATGTAATCGAAGAAGTCCAACCGGAAGGTGTCTCCCATATTCCGTCGGGTTCGTCGGCTGTCTCTTTCTCTTGTGAATCGTTGGGCGAAGATCCGGTAGATGTAATCATCCGTTACATCACAAAAGGAACTCCTGAGAAGATCACGGTTCAATAATCATACTACTTCTCCCCTATTTTAACCCCTCCAAAACTCGCGTATTTCGGGCCGACGGTCAGGTTGCTTCCGAATTTTCGAGTTTTGAAGGGGTTAAATTGTCTATTTTTGCTTGTAATAGTTTTATAACTAGTGGAATAGATTCTACAAATCTGATTCTGGTTTTAGAACTGTTTTTTGAGGCCTGATTGATACAAAAGAAGGCTTTTCTGTAAAAGAAATGAAAGAATAGATGAATTCTATTTTGTTCGCCCATGCTGATTATATATTCGCCCACGCTGAATATATAATCTCCGCCGTCGAATATATGTTCGCCGTGGGCGAATAAAGATTTCTTTATTATTAACAAATTATTAACCTATTATAATATATATATATATACTGAGGATATTTTCTTTCTATTTTTGTAAATACTACCTTTGCCTGAAACGAGTGGCAGTATTAATTTGAACTATTAAATAAAGATACCATGAATGGAAGTAGAAAAATGCAGAAGGCTGTTTGTGCTTTTCTTTTAGGAACAACCTTGTTCTCTTGTTCAGATCAGAAAGAAATCCAAATCACCGGAACCGTACGGAACTTGAACGGCGGGATGATCGTTTATCAGCAATCTATTGCCGGTATGATGAATTCGAAAACGGTAGATACATTACAAATCCAAAGCGATAGTACATTTACATTGACTTTACCGGCCAAAGATAATGAACGGGTGAATTTCATTTGGTATGGAAAGGCGGTATTGGGTTCGGTTATATCGAAAGGAGGAAAAATACAATTGGATGTGGATGCAACGGCGCAAGAACCTTTGACTATCCAAGGAGTGGATGAAAAAGAAGTTGCCGTTTCTCGATTGCTTAATCAGCTGAATGCCGATGTATGGGATTTGCGTGCCCGCCGTGGCGACCGTTGGCAGATAGCTAAAGATACGGTTGCGACATCTGTTGCCCAAAAGCTGAAAGATGATGCAGCTTCTATGGAGTCGCAATTGGCAGGTTTGGATAAAGACTTGCAGGAAAAAGCCCGACAAGATATACGGATGCAGCTGTTACTGGCTTTTCAGAACCAGACGATGGGTGCATTTTATCGGACATCGGAAGCAACAAGGCAGGAGTGGTTTACCGAGTTGGAGCAGATGACGGCCTTTTGCGTCTTGGATAATCCGAACAGTACTTTTAGTCCGGCCTTTTATGATGTGGTTTCCAATGAAATAGGCATCCGATATTATATGCGTCAGGAACCTATGCCGGAAGGTGTAGAAAATAGTATTGGTTTGATGTATTACAGTTTTGAACATCGTTTACAGGGCAAGGCACAAGAAGCAGCTATGGCCCAGCTTTTCTTGGAAGATCAGGAAAGGCAGATGAACGATCCGAAGATGCCGGTTTATGCCGAACGTTTCCTGCAATTATATCCGGAAACTCTCTGGCAACCGTTGGTACAGGAAGCAATGGAAAAGAACCGGGCATTTAATCAAACCCGGATTCCGGAAGATATTCATTTCCCGGATGTCTCGCAAGCAAAAACTTTCCAGGATATAATTGCACCGTATAAAGGAAAAGTGATCTTTATGGATATTTGGGCAACATGGTGTGGTCCGTGTCGTGATTCATTTGCCTTTGTAAAACCGTTACAGGAATATGCTCAGGAGAAAGACATTGTTTTGCTGTATCTCTCAATTGATAATCCGGAGGCTGAGGAGAAATGGAAGAAGATGGCTGCTCATTATGATTTGAAAGGGGAACATGTCCGCATTCAAGAGGCTTTCAAGCAGGAGATTTATGATACGTTTGGTTCGAATGGCGCCTTGTATATTCCACATTGTGTGATTATTGGCAAAGACGGAAAGATCCGTCAGAAAGTAGCGGCTTCGCCGGAGAAGATGGATGAGTTGAAGAAACAATTGGAAGAAGCAGCTAAATAAACGACGATGTTTTTACGTAGGCTCATAAGAAGAGGTATTGGATTGCTGGGGTCGTGCTGGTTTATTTCGGTTGGTGCACATTCGATTCCGGACAGTATTGCTGTCCGCTTACAAGGTTTTGCCTCTGCTTTGGAACAATTCGGAAAGGCTTTGCCTCAGGAAAAGGTGTATCTACACTTTGATAATACCAGCTATTACCAAGGTGATCCGATTTGGTTTCAGTGTTATGTCGTGACTTCCGAATTTAATCAGCCTACAGCGTGGAGTAAGACGTTGTATGTGGAGTTATTGAATCCCGGAGGCGAGATTGTTTCCAGACAGATTTTACCAATCCGAAACGGCCGTTGTCAGGGGAATTTTACGTTGACGCAATTGCCTTTCTATTCCGGTTTTTATGAGATGCGTGCTTATACCAAATATATGTTGAACTTTGGAGAGGCAACCATCTTCTCTCGTATTTTCCCGGTGTTCGACAAACCGGATTCGGAAGGCGATTATACCCAAAAAGAAATTTGCCGGCATCCGGGAAAGTATCCGCAGAAACGGGAAAAAACCAAGAAAGAAAAGAAACTGAATCTCCGCTTTTATCCTGAAGGAGGAACGTTGATTCGTGATGTTCCGGTGCGGGTTGCCTTTGAAGCGACCGATGCTTTCGGTAATCCGGTGGATATCTCCGGTTGTATCTTGAATAAAGAGAAAGAGGTTGTTTCGACTTTCCGGACAGGCCACGAAGGAAAAGGTGTTTTTACCTATGTAGCTGATACGGAAGAAGGGAAGGCGGAAGTGGTTTGGCAGGATAAGAAATATCGCTTCTCTTTGCCGGAAGCTCAAGAACAGGGCTTCGCTTTTTCGGTAGACAATCTAAGTAGTCCGGATAGCTTGGCTATTACGGTACAGAAGAACCGTTTTACGCCGGCTCAGGTATTGGGAATGGCAGTTATGAGCCGGGGTAAATTATATAATTTCTGCATGCTGACGGTCAAGAGAAATCAACCTTTCTCTTTCCGATTGGATAAGAAGAATTTACCGGCAGGTGTGTCTCAATTGGTCTTGTTTGATAAAGCCGGACAGGTTTTGGCAGATCGTCTGGTTTTTGTCGGGAAGCCGGATACCTTGTCGTTGGCTGTTCGGACGGATAAAGAACAGTATCTTCCGTATGATTCAATAGGTATTTCTTTCGAGGTGAACGATTCACAAGGAAAGCCGGTACAAACGCCCTTGTCGGTGTCGGTTCGGGACGGCTGGGAAGAAGTGGAAAACAGGCATTCGATGTTGACGGATCTGTTGCTGATGTCGGAAATCAAAGGTTATGTGCGCCGCCCTTCCTGGTATTTTGAGTCGGATGATACGTTACATCGTCGGGCATTGGATGAATTGTTGATGGTACAAGGCTGGAGACGTTATGAATGGAAACATTGGGCTGGTGTGGAACCGTTTGAGCTGAAGTATTTGCCGGAGCAGGGAATCGAATTGCACGGTCAGGTCGTTTCGATGGTTCGCAGTAAGCCACGTCCGGATGTACAAGTAACTTCTTTTCTGACGAAACGAGGCGAAGAAGACAATCCGACGAATCAGCATACACCTTACTTTGATGTTTTTACTACGGATAGTTTGGGAAGATTCTCTTTCATTTCTCAGGTGGAAGGAAAGTGGAATCTGATTCTTTCCGTTTCTGAGAAGGGAAAGAAGAAAGATCATCGGATTGTTCTGGACCGGGTGTTTCATCCGGAGCCTCGGAAATATCCGATGGCAGAATTGCAGGTACATATTGCAGGAGATGAAAAGGTCTCTTTGCCCGATACACTGCCGAATGATACCGTATTTCTGCAAGAAAGTGTGGAGCAGTTGTTCAAGACGTATGAAGACTCTCTGCGGAAACTAGGAATGGACGAAAAGATTCATCGTATCGATGAAGTTGTAGTCAAGGCTAAGAAGCAGGATAAAGCAGCCGAAGTTTATAAAGCCCGGACCAAGTCGATTGCTTATTATGATGTTGCTTCCGAAATAGACGATATTCAAGACCGTAATGGTTTTATCGGCGATGATATTCATGAACTGATGATCAATATGAACTCGGAGTTCTATCGGATGCATAGTCCAAGCGGGCAGGAATATCTTTTCTATAAGGGAAAAATGGTACTCTTTTCGATCAATTACGAACGTACTTATCATAATGAAATGGATTATAATAAATATCGCCTGCTTCCTTTAGAGGCGATCAAATCCGTTTATATCAGCGAAGACTATGGAACGATTTGCCGGTATGCCGATCCGCGTTTTACTCCGATGAATATTGATAAGTTATATCGGTGTGTTGTCTTGATCGAAACTTATCCGGAAGATCAAATCTCGGTGAAAGGCGGGAAAGGTGTGCGCAAAACCTGGCTGGAAGGATATAGTGAAGTAAAAGACTTCTATCAGCCCGATTATCGCGTACTGCCGAAAGAAAATGATTATCGTCGTACCCTTTATTGGAATCCGGCACTGCCAACGGATGAAAAGGGAAAGGCTTTTATCCGTTTTTACAACAACAGTCGTTGCCAATCTCCACGGATCACGGTTGAAACTCTGACGGAAGATGGCAAAATTGGAGTCTTCCAGCAGTGATTATAATGTGGAAAGTTTATTTATCCATGGGTGTATGAGATATGATAATAATCTTTTCACTTATCTTTTCTAAAGCTTTCCGCTGTTCTGTGTTGAAGTTTATAATCCAAATAATTATGTACGCAAAGTAAACAGACTGTGTACGGAATAAATAATGAAAATCTTTTTATCATACAATTAAAAGTCGTTCTTTAATCAATTATTCTCTCACTTTCAGATATAGGTCTTTGTTCGGTTTACCATGCTCATTGAGAGAATAATGTAATACAAAATTACAACGGTGCATAAATTGGGCTCCGATATAATTAGCATTCACTACTCGACTGTTCACTACCTCACAAGAATCTATACGAGTCCCGGCAACCGTAACAGGAATCTTGAAAATAGTGAGTGTATCTGTTAGTTCTTTTCCATGCTGTTTGATTTCTTCTTCGTAATGGAAATGTGTTTTCAGCCGATCTGCAAGCGCGTTGTTTATCTCCAATACTCCTGTATAGCCCAAATCGAGCGTAAAGCATACTTTTTCATTTACTCCTTCCATATAAATCGAAATGGAATCTTCGCGAAGACCTTGAGGAAAATGGATCATTCCTACGGTCTCCTTTGTCAGCAAGTCTTTGTTATTGGAATGAAAAAGAGTCATCGTGCCTGCTTCCGTATCAAATTTCCATGTGCCGATAGCCAACAGATCAGTTCCGAAAATGCCTTCACCTATCACGTCATATATTATATTATCCTTACGGATACTATTAAACATCGGCTCTTGGATGCTTGTCTTACCAAAAGAAATGGAAGTAAATGTGTACAACTCAGGAGAGTATTCTTCTTGATACGCATTGGTGCTTTTAATCGGCAAATTCCCCCAGTATTCACCGTTATATGTATGAATGGAATCTTCACGCATAAGGCTTGTTGCTTGTGTGTCAATGCGGAGAGGAACTTTATGCGTGCCGTTAATGATACAATCAATCAAAAACCAGCCCTCTTTGCTGTATTGAATCGAAGATTGATAGCACGCATTTTCCGGTAGGGTTGAACGGTAGGCAAGTATATGCGAACTATAACGAACAAACGGATAAACAAACCAAGCAACTCCTGCACCAATTAAGACTATCAATGTTACCACGATAATCAAATTACGTTTTGTCTTTTTCTTCATTGCATTATTTAGAGTTAGTTCATTGAAAATAAGTAGATGTAAATAGGGTGAATAGTGCAATTTGTTTCACTTTGTATGTTATAGACAAAAATTACTGTATTCACTGAATACAAAATTATGAAAAAATCTTATAAAGCAGATGAATTCTGCAAATATCTTGACTTCTTGACAATAATCTATACTCTCGTTGTATGGCTAATACATTACAAATAATGTTGATTAATAAACTCTTATTATTCAGGATCAATTCAAAAATATAGATATAAAGGTATTTCCCCTTAATATATGGATATATCTAAATATCAGATAATCAAAATATCAATACTTTTAGCAATGTATTAGCCCTGTTTCTCGTTATCAATTAATTTTTTGACAACTGTCGTAAAGCTTTTCCATATATGTGCTAAAGCTTTTTGACTAATATGGAAAAGCTTTAGCACATCTGTCAAAAAATTAAAAGGTCATAGTTTTTGCATGACAAATCAATCGGAAAGGAATATTCAATCCCGATAACGCGGTAAAATGAAGTCTTGAAAATGGATTTGGAAAGAGGAAAAAGTGTTTCGGTAGGGCCTAAAACAATTAAAGGCTGTCTCACGACAACCCCTAATCAAACTTTGTTAACCTTAAATCTAATACTATTATGAAAAAACCACATTGCAAATGTACGCTTTGTCAATAGACTAGTCAAGTCTTTCGTATATAATTAATGTTAATAGGCTTATTTTTTATAGTGCTCAACAAAATATTCATAGACAACACGGGATACATCAGCGATGATCCGGGCGTTCTTCTTGTCTGATTCGCGCGAGTTCATCACAAATACGGCAATGGTATAATATTGTCCGTTAGGCAAAACGACGAAACCCATATCGTTGTCGGCTATTTTGTAGCCGTATTCATTCCGATCGGAACTACCGGTTTTGTGTGCCAGGAGGACATCTTTCGGCAATCCGGCTTTCAACTTGTCTTTTCCGGTGCTGCAATCGGCCATAGCCCGTTGGATAAATAGCTTTTGGCTTTTGTTGCATATCGGTTGTTGCAGGAATGTTTCCAGCAGCAAGACTGCCGATGACGGTTTACACCAGTTCAACATGCAATTGTCTGGGTTGGCATGCATCAATGACTCGGTTTGCGAGATGGCTACATCTTCGATACCCAACTTATGAATGTATTTTTCGGTTACTTTCGGACCGCCAATCAGATCAAACAAAACGTCGCACGCATTGTTATCGCTATCGATCAGCGAATATTTCAGTAGATCTCCGACACTCATGGTAAAGTTTCCTTTCGGATTGGCATCTCGCATCGGACTGTGTGTATTTGCCAAAAGCTGTGATTGCTTGACCAATATTTCGGTATTCAGGTCTTTTTCGTTCTTATTGAGGTAATCCAGCACCGACAAGGCTTGATGAAATTTAAAAGTACTCATCATCGGATACCGGTACATATTATTAACCGTTATCAACTCGTTGCCGTTGAAAATCACGGCTACTCCTACCGTGGCAGCTTTCCCGGCAAGTGTCTCTTTTAATCGTGCGCCCAAGTCGTTCGTCTGTGCTTTTCCTAAAAAGGCCAACAAACAGAAACAGACGAATAAGAAAATACATTTTGACTCTCTTCTCATAACCTCAGTAATTAATTATAGCTATAAAAAAAACTCCTTGCAAACAAAATTGTTTACGAGGAGTTTGTTGTGCGGCTGAAGGGACTCGAACCCCCACGCCGTGAAGCATCAGATCCTAAGTCTGACGTGGCTACCAATTACACCACAGCCGCTTGAAATCGGTTACAAAAGTAATGCTTTTTTCTGTAAAAACAAATTTTTCCGCCAAATTTGCTTCCAATTATTGGTCTTTGTCGATAATTCCTTGCAAATACAGAATAGCACTTTCTATAATCGTATCCACACCTCGTGCTAAATCTTCTTCTGTTATCTCTACCTGTATGTCCGGATCGATTCCGAATTCTGTCAGTTTCTTATCGGGATCAAGCATCGGACAAGCTGAGAAACGTACCTGCCAGCCGTTCGGAAGTTCGGAATTAAACGGTAATCCGCTTCCGCCACCCGTTTTGTCGCCCATAATGGTCACTTGCGGAAAGATCCGCATGGTTTGTACGAAATCATTGGCGGCACTATAACAGTAACGGTTGGTCAATACAACTACCGGACGCAGCCAACAAATATAAGAAGTTGGTTCCAAATAAACAGGATAAGGCTCGGAAAAATCCTGATGTCCTTTGCCTGTTTTATGTTGGATATAGCCTTTTAAGACTTGTTCCTCGGTAAATCGTGAGGCAAACCGGTCTGAATAGGTCAGTACTCCGCCTCCATTGTCGCGTACGTCAATGATCAAAGCTTTACAGTCTTTGAAGTGATAGAGTACATAATCAAGGTTCGTCTCACCGATGCCACTTGAGAAACTGGCATAACGGATATAACCAATCTGGTCATTATGCATTTTCTTATATTTCAAGCCTCCGGCTATTTTATAGTCTTTTCCCAAATAAAGCTCGTTCAGATCATCATAAAAATTGGGCGGATAATCCTGATACCAGTCCCAATATCGTGCTACATCAAAGCTGGAATACAGATTGGTATGTCCGTCTTTCAGCTCAGCCAGCATCTCTCCCATCAGATCAAATAAGGCAAATTGGTTCATAGTATCCGTCAGTTGGGCCGAATAGCGGTCATGAACCTCATCCCAGTCCACCTGTTTGTAGTCGAAGAAGCAATAATTCTCATCCAGTATTTTCCACAAAGCCTCAAAATTCGTCCGTGGATCTACGGTATATTCGTCTGTATCCTTGCAGGCTGCAAGGAAAAACGAAGCAAGCAAACTCAACATCAACCACCACTGTTTCATCTTCAATAAAATACGCTGTTATGTTTTGATTCCTGTTGCATTTTCCGACCGCCAAAAGATATAAATTCTCTCACAAAACCAATGACGAAGGAATGTGACCGGATATGACTCTGAATCTGGTTAACATCCAGATAGTATAAACTGTTCAGGTAACCTGCTCGGAAAGTGAATTTCCCGATGGGAAAATCGATGGTCACATAATTCTTCATGGCCTGTTTGTTATGGAAAGAAGTAAACGGAACGATTCCCGATTTATTTCCGCGGTCGAATATCTCGTAGTAAGATTGTCCGTAATGAGGAGAGAAAAGAATCCCGATGAAAGGTATTTCCATTTGATACCGCAAAGTGAGCGGATAATTCCGTATTCGGAAATTATAGATCGCTTGCGCCGACAGATTCAGATCGAGATCTGCTTTGGCTGAAGCCGGGTTATTGCTGGATCGGACACAATAGATAAATCCGCCCATGGCGTGCACAGAGGCACCTGCCAGCAGTTTTAAAGCCGGAACCGGATTGAAGTGATAGTGATATCCCAACGTATAATCCAAAAAGCCGCTGAAAGCTTGTGTCGTGCCTGCTCCGTTTTGCGTACTGGCTATATCTGCATTGAAGACTTGTTGGCGTGAAATACGATGGTCTGCCAGACGAGTCATCTTCATCCGTTCGTTCATCACACGAATACCCCAGCCAGTATAAGGAATCCGGCTTCCGGGCGTCAGATATGTATCCATCAGGTTATATCCGCCAATACCTATAAGTGTTGCCGTATTGATAGGTTCTTGCTTCTCTCCTTCCTCCGAGAAGACTGGATTGGCAAAGAACAACAGCAACAGGCAAGTAAGGATTTTATACATCATCATCTTTAAATAACTTCATCTGTCCCATAATTTCATCCCTTACATCTTCCGGATTTTCGGGTGTTTCGGTAGTAACGGTTTCTGGTTCGGCCGTTTCTTCCGGTTCTGATTCTTTGGGAGTTTCCGGATATCGGGTTGGCTCCAGTTCGTTGATGGTCTCTACCTGATGTGTCGTGAGTCGTTTTCCTCGGGCTTTAACGCCTCGGGCAACGACAAACTCTTCGGCTTCAACAATGAGCGGTTCTCTGAAGCTGTCAATACCGCCAAAGATAATTTCAATGCGGGGATAACATTCGTCGGTCAGCAGATATATGCTGTTCTTCGGGTTGTCACCCAATAGATTCCTCCGGTTTCCGGCTTCCAGAAAGAAACGTTTCAGATAAGGTGCTTTGTGTTCTGCCTCATAATAAGCTGCTGTCCATATTTTGGTTTGCTGGAATTTCTCAATGACAAGGATATCACTTTCGTAGTGATTGCTTAGGTCAAAGTTGGTCGTATAATATTCTCCATTGCGGCGGATCACGAGAATCTGGTCTTCGCTTTGGAACTCGCCCAATTCTTCTCCTCTTCCGTCGTAGTTCAGTCGTAATACATCCCGGTCAAACCAAACCATGCGTCCGCCTAAAGTCGAACTTCCCCGTTGCTTTAATACCACTTTGTGGATTTCGGCTTTCGTCAGAGTGTTTCCGATTGATCCGCGGCCTTTGATAGCAATCGTACTGAAGTCCTTTTCGAACATCAGCAGTTTCTGGCGTAGTTTTGGTTTCAAGATTACTTTTACCGTTTCGGCTTCTCCGTTGGTATTGGCACTGAAATACAAGATACGCGAGCCTTCTGTTCCTTTGGTCAGGTTGTATTCCCGGTCGCGTGTAATGCCTACGATGGCAAAACGTTTGATGAAGTTAGAACCCATCTTGCCGTCACGGTAAATCACGTTGTAGATTGTCCGGCTGTCGTTGCGGTTGAATACGTTCAGATAGATAATATCCTTTCCGACAAACATCTTTTCTGATATCTTGACAATCTTATAAATACCGGAACGGTAGAAAATGATAATATCATCGATGTCTGAACAGTTGCATACAAATTCATCTTTCTTCAGGGAAGTTCCGATAAATCCTTCTGCCCGGTTGATATATAATTTCTCATTGGCTTCGGCCACTTTAGTTGCCTGAATGGTATCGAAGTTGCGGATCTCCGTCAGACGAGGATATTGCTTGCCGTATTTGTCCTTCAGCATCTGGAACCATTGGATTGTGTAATCCACGATATGAGCCAGATGATCCTGAATGCGGGCAATGTCAGTCTGGATTTGCAGGATCTGTTCTTCACATTTCTTCGTATTGAATTTCAGGATACGGGCCATTTTGATTTCCATCAGCTTCAATAAATCATCTCGGGTTACCTCACGGATGAAATTGGGCTTAAATGGAGTCAGACGCATATCTACATGAGCGATTGCTTCGTCCATCGATGCAGCCTGTTCGAATTCTTTGTCCTTGTAGATGCGTTCCTCGATGAATATTTTCTCCAAAGAAGCAAAGAACAAGGTCTCTTCTAATTCTCCTTTTTCGATTTCCAGCTCTTTTTGCAGCAGCGACAAGGTATTGTCGGCCGAATGTTTTAATACATCGCTTACGGTCAGGAAATGCGGCTTGTCGTCTTTGATGACACAGCAGTTGGGAGAAATACTGATCTCGCAATCGGTGAAGGCATATAAGGCATCAATCGTCTTGTCGGACGATACGCCGGGCGCCAGATGTACCAGAATTTCTACGTTCTTGGCAGTATTGTCGTCTACTTTCTTGATTTTGATCTTGCCTTTGTCGTTTGCCTTTAAGATTGATTCGATGAGCGAAGAGGTCGTTCTTCCGTACGGAATCTCTGAGATTACCAGTGTCTTGTTATCCTGTTTGCTGATCTTGGCCCGGATTTTGACTGATCCGCCCCGTTCGCCATCGTTGTATTTGCTGACATCGATGTAGCCTCCTGTCTGGAAATCCGGATACAAAGCGAACTCCTCTCCTTTCAGGTACGAAATAGAGGCATCCAATAGTTCATTGAAGTTATGCGGAAGAATCTTGGATGAAAGGCCGACGGCAATTCCTTCTACACCTTGGGCCAGTAACAAAGGAAATTTGACCGGAAGCGTAACCGGTTCACGATTGCGGCCATCGTAGGAAGCTTGCCATTGGGTTGTCTTCGGATTAAATACCGTTTCCAGGGCAAATTTGGAAAGGCGGGCTTCAATATAACGAGGTGCAGCCGCACTGTCGCCCGTCAGAATATTACCCCAGTTTCCCTGACAGTCAATCAACAGATCTTTTTGCCCTAATTGAACCAGCGCATCTCCGATGGAAGCGTCGCCATGCGGATGGAACTGCATGGTATGACCTACGATATTAGCCACTTTGTTATAACGGCCATCGTCCAGTCGCTTCATGGAATGTAAGATACGGCGCTGTACTGGTTTTAATCCGTCATTGATATGAGGCACGGCGCGTTCCAGTATCACATACGAAGCATAGTCGAGAAACCAGCTTTGGTACATGCCGGAAAGATGATGCGTGATTCGGTCTGATGATTTATCTGGTATTTTATATTCCGAATGTTCTTCACTGATTTCATTTCCTTCATTTGCTGGAGACGATGTTTCTTGGGCTTCGTTTGTGCTCGGCTCGTCTTGTTCGGATATGTTGTTTTTATCGATGTCTTCAGGTCTCATATCTATTATTCTGGCTTTCCTTTCAATTTACCCATTTTAATAAACTGGGTGTAAATATACAAAATTATTCAAGGTTTTTGGCTATATTTGAGCACTAAAATAGTTTTTTATGATACAACTGAGACGAATTACACAGGTGAATGACCCGGATTTATCCCGGTTGATGGATTTGTACATTCTTTCTTTCCCGGAGGAAGAACGTCGAGACGAAAAACAACTGTTCCGGATGATTGAGACCGTTCCGGAGATGTCGTTTAACGCAGTAGAAGAGAATGGAGAATTATGTGGATTGTCCGTATTCTGGGATTTGGGTGAGTTTTATTACATGGAGCATCTGGCTGTCTTTCCGGAAATGAGAAATCGGAAGATCGGTCAGCAGATTCTGGATTATTGGAAAAATCATCTTCCGAAATTACAGATACTGGAAGCTGAACCGGCTGTCGAAGCGATGGCTGTCCGACGCATCGGTTTTTATGAGCGAAATGGCTTTCAGGTGATTTATAAAGATTATGTGCAGCCTTCTTATCGGAAAGAGGAAGATAGTTGCCCGCTATGGATTTTAGGTACAGGTCCACATTCGGATATTCAGGAATGTATCCGGCTGATCAAGGAAAAAGTCTATAAAGAACCGTTGAAACTTTTACAAGCGTAAGTACTGTTCCTGGTAGATGAATCATTAGTCTGCCAGGAATTTTATCAGGGCACGGGATCATATCCGCTTCCTCCCCAAGGATGGCAGCGTAAGATACGTTTGATTGCCAGATAAAGACCTTTGAACGGTCCGTGTTTCTTCAATGCCTGAACGGCATATTCCGAACAAGTTGGTGTATAACGGCAAGAAGGTGGATTCAGTGGTGAAATACAGTATTTGTAGAAATAAATGGGAATGAGCAACAAGCTCGTCAGGAACTTTTTCATTGGATTTTCTCTCCTAACAGACGAATGGCTTTTTCCATGGCTTTTTCCATGGTTTCGTAGGATGCCAATTCTTTTTCCAGGAAGATAAAGGCAATCGCCAAATACCTGCCTGTCGTTTGCAATGGTTCAAAAAGCGCCTGCTTGCGGATCCGGTAACTTTCACGGATCTGGCGTTTGACGGCATTTCGCTTGACGGCTCTTTTAAACTTCTTTTTGGAGACACTGATTAAAATAGACGCAGGTACACTTCGTTGTTCTTCTATAACCGTGTAGACGACCCGTAAAGGATAAGCGATGAACGACTGTCCTTCCGCAAAAAGAAGGTCAATGTCACGTTTCCTCGACAGGCGTTCGGCTTTCGACAAAGTGTACCTGCGATCTGTCATTATCAATTATTTCCTGATTCTTTCTTTAAATATTGTTCCAAAGCAGCTGTCATGGATGGAGCTTCTGGTGTAGGAGCTTCTACGTCCAAACGTAATCCCGCATCTTTTACAGCCTTGGCTGTTGTCGGTCCGAAACATCCGATACGAATGTCTTTCTGATTGAAATTAGGGAAATTCTTCAAAAGAGAAGAAATTCCTGCCGGACTGAAAAATACAAGCATGTCATAATCGAAACTTTCGTCAGCTTTGAAATCGTTACTTACCGTACGATACATAACAGCCTCCGTAAAATCGATCTTTTTAGCTTCAAGTTTTAATCTCAGATCATCTTTATGAACATCTGAAACTGGAACCAAATATTTTTCTTTGGGGTGTTTGGCTATAATGGTAATCAAATCATCCAGTTTTCCACTGGCGCCAAAAAATATTTTACGCTTGCGATAAACAATATATTTCTGTAAATATACAGCAATTGATTCCGACATGCAGAAATATTTCATGGTTTCCGGAATAGTTACACGAAGCTCTTCGCACAAACGGAAGAAGTGATCAATACCTGTACGAGCAGTAAATACTACAGCAGAATAATCTAAAATAGATATTCTTTGCTGTCTAAACTCCTTTGATGTCAAAGGCTCTACTTTGATAAATGGACGAAATTCGATTTCCACTCCATATTTTTCTGCTAGATCAAAGTATGGCGACTTCTCCGATGTCGGCTTGGGTTGTGATACTAATAGTCTCTTGATATTCAATGCCATAAAGCACTTTTCTCGATAAAGTTATACAAAAAAACAAAGCCCTTATATGCTATTAAAAGGGGCAAAATTTCATGGGCGCAAAGGTACAAACTTAAATAGAATAAATCGAACTTTTTTATGTAAAATAAACGTATCGACTTATAAATTATTGCAAAACGGAATAGAATATAGAAAATAATGAATAAACAGACGGCCCAAAAATGATAATTCCCAAGGAAGCTCATCCCGATAATTGGAAGGTATAGGGAAATACCCCATACACTAATAAGAGAATTATATATGATAACCCATTGTCGATAAACCTCTTGCCGACTGAAAGTATAGATAAGCAGGTAATAGATGATACGGCGTATCAGGTAAAAGACCAGCACCGATAAAAACGTAGAGACGACGACAAGTAATAGTTTTTCTTTATCTATATTGTTCAGAAATCCAAGATAGTAGGCTTCTTGTGTAATCGCTAATGAAGAAAGAGCCAGGGCTTGGAATATTAAATAGAAATGCAACGATTTACTGTAATAAATCGACAGGTCTGTATTACTGCTTTTTCCGGATGTGTTGAATCCGAGATTCCGGAATACCTTGATAAATGATTTGACATGAATACGCGCATGGATGGCGAATAAGAAAAACAGAACAAACAGGATGGAGAACCAAACGTCTTCCATCAACTGTCCGCTCCATAAACGAATACCTACATACCCTTCAAACATGCTGACTGATTTATAAAGTTGGGTACAAAGGTACGCTTTCCATTTATACTCCGAAAGAAATCCCCATTCTTTTCCCTTGGATGATCAGATCATGTTCCGGTGTGACGAGTTTTAATTTACCGGCAACTTCGGCTAATGGGATTGAACTGATTTCTCCGTCCTTGATACATACCATTCGTCCGAATTGCTTGTCGGCTATCAGTTGGGTGGCATATCCACCCAGACGAGTGGCCAAGTTTCGGTCGAAAGGAGAAGGATTGCCTCCTCGTTGGATGTATCCTAATACTGTTTTACGGGTTTCGATACCGGTCGCTTCCTCGATTTCTTTTGTCAGGAAGTCGGTAGCCTTTCGCTTGTCAGGTAGTTTTACGCCTTCTGCTACTACGACAATCGAGTGGGGTTTCCCTTTGCGGGCACGTTCGCGAATGGCTTCGTTGACTACTTCCGGATTGAATCCCAATTCCGGCAAAAGAATAACATCGGCTCCTCCGGCCATGCCGGCAAATAAGGCTATCCAACCGGCTTTATGTCCCATGACTTCTACCAACATGACCCGTTTGTGTGAACTGGCCGTTGAGTGCAGGCGGTCGATGGCTTCGGTAGCAATGTTTACAGCCGTATCAAAACCGAAAGTAATCTCGGTTCCCCAGATGTCATTGTCGATCGTTTTGGGTAAGCCGATTACGTTTAATCCATGTTCAGACAATAGATTTGTCGTTTTCTGTGTTCCGTTACCACCGATGCAAACCAAACAATCCAGTCCTAATTCCTGATAGGCCTGAATGATGCACTGTGACTTTTCCTGATCGACGGAGGTGAGCATTTCCCGAAATCCTTTTTCCCGTGAAGTTCCTAAGATGGTACCTCCCAAATTCAAGATTCCGGACAGGCTGTGTTCGTCCAATACTTCTGTGTCTTTGTTTAGCAGACCTGAAAAACCACCGTGAATGCCTATGACTTCCATCCCATAATGGGTGATGGCTGTTTTACCGACACCACGGATCGTAGCATTAATACCTGGGCAATCGCCGCCCGATGAGAGTATTCCGATTTTCATAGAGTTATTCTTTTTGTTCTTCACAAAGGTAAAAATAAAAGGAGAATAATTACCTTTGTTCCCCTAGAATATAAAAATAGGCTATGGATTTTCTGACAGACTTCATATATCAGTTCTTTAAGCCACGAAATAAGAGAATTGACCGATATACCATGGAAGCGGGAGACATACAAGAGCAACAGCTCCGTCGGTTACTTGAGCAGGCAAAGAACACTTCGTGGGGAAAGAAATATGATTATAAGCACGTGGCGGGATATGACGATTATAAAAACCGTTTCCCAGTACAGTGCTATGATCAGTTAAAAGGGGATATTCAACGGATGTTGAGTGGAGAACCGAATGTATTATGGCCTGGAATGGTACATTGGTTTGCAAAGAGTAGTGGAACAACCAGTGATAAAAGTAAATTTCTACCTGTTACTCCTGAAATACTGAAACAATGTCACTACCAAGGCGGCTTCGATACCGTCTGCTTATATTTGCGTAACAATCCTTCCAGCCATTTTTTCCGTCGGAAAGGTTTGATATTGGGTGGAAGTCATAGTCCGTCTCCGATAAATGCCCAAATTCATTGCGGAGATTTGTCGGCGGTCTTGCTCCAGAACCTGAATCCCTTGGTAAATCTGGTTCGTGTACCTCGGAAAGAAATCATCCTGATGGATGAATGGGAAAGTAAGATCAAGGCAATCGTAGAAAGTACCTGGCGGGAAGATGTCAATAGTCTTTCGGGTGTTCCTTCGTGGATGTTGGTCCTGATCAAGGCAATTCTGAAGAAGAGCGGGAAGACTTATCTGACGGAAGTTTGGCCTAATCTGGAGGTGTTTTTTCACGGAGGTATCAGTTTTACTCCTTATCGGGAAGCATATAAATCTCTTATCCTTTCCGATAAAATGCACTATATGGAAACCTACAATGCTTCTGAAGGTTTCTTTGGTATTCAGGATGATCCGTCCGATCCTTCATTATTATTGATGTTGGATTATGGAATCTTTTACGAGTTTATACCAATGGCAGAACTCGACTCTGAGAATCCGTCGGTTATTCCTTTGACCGGAGTGGAAGTCGGCAAGAATTATGCAATGGTGATTTCTACGGCTGGTGGCTTATGGCGTTATTTAATCGGTGATACGGTTCGTTTCACTTCCGTTTCCCCGTATAAGTTTGTGATTTCAGGACGTACGAAACATTTTATCAATGCGTTTGGGGAAGAACTGATGGTCAACAATGCCGACCGGGCATTGCATGAAGCTTGTGTAGCCACAGGGGCTCGGATAAAAGAATATACGGCTGCACCTTTGTTCCTGCTTGATCGGGCGAAAGGTCGTCATCAATGGCTGATTGAGTTTGAAAAGGCTCCAGAGTCACTCACGCAATTTGCCTCTTTGTTGGATGAAGCTCTCCAACATGCCAATTCCGATTATGAGGCCAAACGGTATAAGGAAATTTCTTTGCAGCCACTGGAGGTGATTGCTGCCCATGAAGGTTGTTTCTATCGGTGGTTGAGTAGTAAAGGAAAGCTGGGCGGACAACATAAGATTCCCCGCTTGTCGAACGACCGGAAAATCCTAGATGAACTGTTGGTTATTAACAGGCAAATGGGAGAATAATAACAGGATATACGATTCCGATAAACCGAATCGTATCTTCTGTTGATAAAACTTATAGGAATCAAAAACAAATCCAACGAGAAATGAAAACGATTCTCGTTGGATTTGTTTTTCAGTTACACCGCCTTTTTATCTAGAATGGTATATATCGGATATAAAAGGTATATATGTTTAGAACTTATTGTAGATAACAACCGGACGAGTCCGACGGATACTCATCGTCGGGAACCAGAGATCATCTGGTGTCAGATCGCAGGCTTGAACGGCTTCCAAGCTATATTCAAGCTTACCGAAATTAGCATCCACATTATTTGTTCCGAAAGTGAACTTGATACCTCTCTCTTTTGCCATACGGATGATTTTCAGACTGGGAATCCGATAGCGGGCATTGATCTCGAGAGCTATCTGATATTTTTGCAGAACATCCAGCACCTGATTGATTCGCTTGTCGGTCCAGTATGTATCATAGTCGGCTTGCATATCTTCGGGCAGATATGTCGGATTGGCAAAGATATCAGCCGGTTCATTCGTTAAGATCTTTACTGTTTGATCTACCAGGTGATCCATATACTGTTCTTTGCTGATTCCATCATAATGTACTTCTTCCGGGCGATAGATACGCGAGAGACGGCCTTTGTGATCAACGATTGTCATGGCATCCGTAAAGAGATAATCGAAGATTCCTAAAGCTTCTTGCGAGAACGTTGCTGTCCATTTTCGTCCTTCTCCTTGTACTCCGCATAGGAAAGGCATGTCTTTTACCTCATCGTAGTAAGCGTAAACTTCATCGTCATTAGCCAACATACGGCCAACACCTCCTTCTCCTGCATTGGGAGCTACTCCATAGTTGATACCATAATTCATGGACATTGCCTGTGCCATTTCTTTTGTCAGTCCTCCTTTCAAGTGAACATGGTAATCAATGACCGGGAAATCCTGTTGCTGGAATCGGATTACAGCATCCTGCTGTTCGTCTATAGCTGGCATGGTATCACATGTATTCCGGGCAGCATCCGGAAGCGGAGTAATCTGGAGATTACGGAATGATACATTTCCCTGTACACCGCATAAAGCGATGGTCCCATGGTTTAATCGTTGTCCGGCATGTTCTTCCGTCCGATAAGGCTGAGCCGGTTCGGTATAACATACCACTGTCGTATCTTGAATAGAAACCGTTATGTTCTTTCCCCGTACGGCAATTTCGAAGGGAAACCAAGTATTATCTTTAGCTAATGAACGATATAGATTACGAACTGAAGCCAAGCTGCCCGTTTTACGTGAACCGTCAATCGGTCCGTTATGGAAAATCACATCATATCCCGTTTTCCCGTCTGTGTGAAAACGCAATCTGGCATCTCCGTCCGATTGGGTCAGAGCTTCCCCTTTTAGGATAAAGTTCTTGTAATCCCCTTCTGCCAACCACGATGTTCCTGCTGTAACGTTCAGTTCATTTCCCTCCAATGTTTCCTGTTGGGCATTTGTAAACCGGTCTAAAGTCTGAGTCGTACGCGACTGTGTACAAGCGGTCAGGAATCCGATACAAGCTATTGCCACGATTCCTATCCGTTGCAGGCAGGTTATTGCCCACCCTTTGAAATAATGTCTGTTCATAAAAGAATTATTTTAAGATCTGTAATAGCGTCGCAAGTTATAAATTTTTCAGATAAGTGTTCTATAATCCGGACCTGTTTCTACCAGCACCCAAAAAGGTAGGCATGAATTCATCAAAAGGTAGGCATAATGATAAAAAGATAGGCATGAATTTAGAAAAAGATGCCTATCTTTTTATTAACGGATAGTAAAGGTTGTATGTAAACTCCTTATACTATCCTCAATTGCTTGAATAATATTGACTTACTGAAGTTTAATTGAATAGATTCCGAATCTCTTCAACGCTTAATGTTGTCGTTGGGGCGAAGCGGTCAGAAGTCATATAATTCAGGATACTTTGTTTGAATTGTCGGCGTGCCATACGTCCGTTTTCCGGTTTCAACAAATCGGCTCCACAGACCATCAATTTGCCATTTCCAACTTTTGCCTCAAACAATAATCCCAGTTTCCGGTTAGTAAACCAGTCGTCGATCAAATGAACAACCGGACGATATTCTGCCGGAAAATCATCCATGACGATAGCTTCGCAGTCGCTGACAATATCCCACCACTGATAATCACTGTATTTTTCCGTTGGGAATAACGACAATGCCGGATGAGAAGGATTACAATAAATACCTAATGTATGCGGAGCCTGTTTGTTTGTCCAGGCTGTATTCCAGAAGATACTGGAGAAACCGACTTTGATATTACCGCCTTTTTCCGGACGCAATGCACCACGGGATACACATAACAAGACATTCTCGCCTTTCTCCAGGCGGTCGATAGCCTGTTGGTCGAATACATTTGTCATATAAGGTGCATTCGTGATTTCCTTTTCTCCTGTCGGATAGACCCAGACATGCCATTCATTATGAACTTTCGTACCTTCTATTCCCGCCGTCAAGATCAATTCCTGCGGTGTCTTGACAGATGAAAGATCACAGATCATATTTCCAATCCAGATAGAATTGGTGACAGGCAGGTCTTTTGTCCAGGAACCTGACTGGAGAATTGTTCCTTTCTTGTCTGCCAATTTCCAGTAAATAGAAGCCGATTTTAGCGGTTCAGCACCGAAGTGAGCAAATTCCAGCGGAGCTTTCATACTTTCGTTGTTCAGATAGACCATCTTGGGTAAACGGGCCAATGGAACCGTCTGATTACAGAACATGCTGTATTCCTCACCTTCTACATATCCTTTACTTTCCCAAAAAGGATTCAGAACGCCCACCAGTGCAGTACCTTGACCCGGAAAATCGTGTAAGTCCAGTAACTGGAATCCGGCAAATCCGGGTGTTCGTAAGGCTGCTTCAATATCTGCCTTATAGCATAAAGTCTGTAAACGACCGGAAGCATAAAGGAATTCATCGGCCAAGTCACTCAAATGCTTTTCTGCCAAAGTCTCTTGAAAGATCTCAAAATTCTTCGCCTTTAAGACTCCGGTATATTTCTGTATTTCTTTGAAATCCGGATAAACACACCATTGTCCGATCTCATGGCTTACAGTCGGCATATCTTTCTTAATTATTGGCCAGAAATCATAATCGGTTGTCGGTGGATTGGCATTGATACGGCTTTTCAGCTCTTCACCCCAACCTTGGATACGTGGTGCTGCATGGTTCCAATAATCAGCATTGGGAACATAAGGCCAACCAGCCGCAGATGTATAAACCCGACGGTTGTCTTTCTGTTTCCAATAAGCTACCAAGTCCGACAAATACTTTTCCTGGTTGGCTCCAGAAGGTTCGTTTCCATAATTCATCAGGCAGAAAGACGGATGGTTGCCATATTCTTTCAAGATACGGTCACCTTCTTCATAGAACCATTTGTCCAAATAATCCCCGTTACCGATATTTGCCCAGCCACCGCATTCAACTTGCAAATAGACACCCATACGATCGGCTACCCGAAAAGCCGCTTCCGGCGGGCACCAGGAATGAAAACGTACATGATTTAATCCGTAAGCCTGGCAAGCCGAATAAATCTTTTCCCAATAAGCATCATCTGTTGCCGGATAACCTGTCAACGGGAAGATACAGCATTCCAATGTGCCACGCAAGAAGATAGGCGTACCATTCACCTCAAAGCGTGTTCCGTTTGGCTTGAATTCACGCAGACCGAAATCAATCTTCTTTTCATCACTCGTTCCGTTGGGTAATGAAACGGATACTTGCAAAGTATAGACTGCCGGTGTAAATTCGGACCAAAGTTGTACAGTCTTATCCAATGCGAGGTTCGCTTCTGAAGAAACACCTTGTGCGATTGTCAACGATTCTTCCTGAGAAGCGGATACTGCCTTTCCCGACTGATTAAAAGCCTGCAGACGAACGGTTGCCTGTTGGTTGGCTGTTGCGCCGGCAAAAGCCATGCGGATACGTATCTGTTTCTGTTGAATATCCTGATAAATCTGTACATCGTCCAGATAAACCGAAGATTTCTTCTCCAGTTTGATTTGTCCGGTAATGCCATTCCAGTTACTTTGGGTGTGATCTGACACACTATGAGCATTGACTCCTACCGGGATATTTACCTGGTTATCGACCCGAATGGTCAAAGAGTGTTTTCCCGGTTTTATTTGGTTCAGTACATATCGGTGTGGAACCAGCAACGCATTGCTCTCTCCTATCTTTTCGCCGTCAACATACACGGTCGTTTCCCAATGAGTACGTTCTAATGTCAATACCAGAGGCGCATCTTTCCAATCTGCCGGAACTACAAAATCCCGCTGATACCAGGCAACACCTACATAATGTTTTTCTGGATTTAACCAGAAGGGAACTTTTACATTCCCTTTTTCCCGATATTTAGCGTATTCAGGAGCTGTAAACCAAGATTGATCTACAATTTGCCCCGTCCATTTCGTATTCACATCAACATCATAACCATATCCTTGTTCCTGTAAAGAACCAGGTAGTTGGATTTTGTCTCTCAAACGGTTTCTAAACCATTCCTGTTCGATCCCTTCATTTTTCGGATCTAATTTAAAACGCCATTTGCCCGACAAATCAATGGATGCCGAAAAGGCTGTAAAACTACATAGACAGGCGAGTATCGCCCATAATAAACGGGTGTGTTTCATATAAATTTGATTTTAGGGTTATTGATTCAATAATTGTTGAATAGCTGCATTTCCTTGTGTTTGCTTTTCCTGGGTGGCATCAGGAGCAAACAGTGCATCCAATTGATACAAAGGAATCGTTGTTGACGGTTGGAAGTCTGTCGAACGGACATATTGACTGATCGACCGTAACAATTGCTTGGTAGCTGGACGTTCGTCCATCTTTTTCGAGAGATCCAAGTTCAGGAAGAACAGTTTTCCTTTTCCTACCTGCGCTTCAAAAGCAATACCTAATTTACGATTGACTTCATAAGTATCTACGCTTTGGATGATAGGTGTCAGTCCGGTCAACGTCGTCAAATCGATAGCTCCGGCATAATTCAGGATGTCCCACCATTGCCAATCGGCATAATAAGACGTGGGGAAATCGCGGAATACCGGATGCTGGTGATGAATACTCGTTCCCACAATCATCGGATCCCAGTTGAACATAATCGGATTCCAGAAATGACTGGCGAATTGAGCTTTTCTGCCAAGGATGGAATCCGGTACGAAACAAACGGATTCTCCCTTTTCCAGCTTGACTTTGGCTTCTTGCCAATTTCGTGTCAGTTTCAGATCTTGTAACGGATCTCCGGCAGTCGGATATACCCAGATGTCCCATTCATTTCGAATATGACCGGCTATCTCTGCCTGAAATGTATATTTCCCAGCTTTACGGATAGCGGATAAGGAAACATTTACTTCTCCTAATGAATCTACCTGACTGGTCTTTAAGGTAGCATGGGCTAATTTCCCTTGAACGATTACGTGCCCGCCTTCATCAGTCAGTTTCCAGTTCATCTTTCCAGGTTTCAGATCTTTTTCTCCGAATTGATAAATTTCCATCCGTGGACTAAACGTTTCCTTTTCGGTGTAAATCCGTTTCGGAAAACGAGCCAGCAAGACAATCGGAGCACATGATTCACGATACTTTTCAGGAGATACTAGACCTTTGCTTTCCCAAAACGCATCCAGAATACCGACAAAGGCACTTCCCTGACCGGGGAAGTCGGATAAACCTAACAATTGGAAACCTCCTGATTTGGATGTCCGCAACAAAGCTTCGTTCACCTCTTTATATTGCAATACCGTATGAGCACCTGTTGCCCGGAAGAACTCATCTGCCTGGTGCAGCATTCCGTTCTTTGTCAGACGTTCCTGGAATACCTTGAAGTTACGGGCTTCCAATACTCCTGTATATTTCGTTATCTCTTGGAAGTTCGGATACATACAACGTTGTCCGGTTTCATGGGCAATAACCGGTACATCTATATCGGATGTCTCGTTCCGGTCCCAATCTGTACCTGGTTTCCCTTCATAGACAGTAATCCAACCTTTTTGGGTTACGTGAGAGGTATAATATTGATCCGATTTGACATGTGTTCTTGCTGTTGAGGCAGCATACAGGTGGCGATCGTCATATGCCTGTCCTTTTTGGATCAAATCTTCCAATACTGCGAAATCTCCTTCATTTTCGTTTCCATTACAGAATAATAAGAAAGATGGATGATTACCATATTCGTTCAGGATCGCATACATCTCCTGCTCAAAGAAATCCTGGCGAGCTGGATACTTTCCTACATCCTTGATCCACATCGGAAGCTCTACTTGCAGGTATAAACCTAATTCATCAGCGGCCGTAAAGGCAGCTTCAGGTGGGCACCAGGAATGAAAACGGACATGATTGAAACCATACTCTTTGATGGTTCCCATGATACGTCTCCAATCATCAGGGTTCGTTGAAGGATAACCGGTGAGTGGAAAGACGGCGCAATCCAAGACTCCTCGCAGGTGAATATCCCGGTCGTTCAAGCGAATATGATGCTTTCCTTGTTCTACTTTGCGCATACCGAAACGAAGACTTCTGCTGTCTTGTCCGGCATCTGTGGATAAAGAGACATCCAATGTATATAAAGCCGGAGAAAACTCATCCCACAAGGCAATTGTTTTTCCCAGTGATAAGGTTTGTTCCACCCCATCTTCTTTCCCTTGGAATGTGACCGGTGTTGTTGATTCGGCCACTTTCTTTCCTGACTGGTCTTTAACGGTCAATGTCAGATTACCTTGTCCGCTTTTCCCTCCTGTATGGAATGCACAACGAACCCGTACGTTCTTTTGTTGGATATCCGGTTCTACTTGTACGTTTGCCAGATAGTAAGCCGGCTTAGCTTCCAGCTTCATGTCTCCTACTATACCATTCCAATTGGTCTGTGTATATTCGGTTGTTCCATGTGCCCATTGATCCATCGGATATTTCAACCGGTTATCCACACAAATTGTCAAAGTATGTAATCCCGGAGTCAGTTGTTTGGTTAAGATAAAACGGTTGGGAGTTGAGAGGCGTTCATCTGTTCCAGCCGGAACGCCGTCCACATATACACTCGTTTCCCAATGACAACGCTCCAGTGTCAGTATGATTTCTTTTCCTTGCCAGGATTCCGGAATCTCAACTTCCCGCTGATACCATGCCTGACCGCAATACTCAAACTTTCGGCTCAAGCGGTCCACGTGAGAAACTGCGTTAGGTATACCTTTCCCGCTTTCGTCCATTGAACCCGGCAGGACAATACTTTCTGTCAGTTTGCTTAGATAGAGTTCCGACCCAGGTGTTTTCCCGAATCCCATCGGATCTAATTGGAAACGCCATAGTCCGGACAGATCAATAGATTCTGAGAAGGCGGTGATACTGCATAAACAGGCAAATATCGTTAATGATAAACGAATCAGTTTCATAAATTCTTCTTATTAAATATGGATTATGGGTGCCTCCGACAACGTCAGAAGCTCCGCTTTTCTATTTTTGGAGCTTCCGACAACGTCAAAAGCCCCACTTTTCTATTTTTGGTGCTTTCGACAACGTCAGAAGCATCACTTTTCTATTTTTGGAGCTTCCGACAACGTCAGAAGCATCACTTTTCTATTTTTGGAGCTTCCGACAATGTCAGAAGCATCACTTTTCTATTTTTGGAGCTTTCGACAATGTCAGAAGCATCACTTTTCTATTTTTGGAGCTTCCGACAACGTCAGAAGCTCCATTTTTCTATTTCCTAAAGGTGTGATTGCACCCCTTGGTGATTATTATCCAAGCGATAGGCTTCTTCCAAGTAAGTGCGAGCCATCGAGGTTTCCCTTAATCCTAAATGACCTAATCCCATCAGGTAATTACAGTGGATGACATTCTTCTTGCCCATATCATCTTCCCAGATCTGTAAGTCTGGTAAAGAAACGGCAAAATAATCCATCTTGAATATATCGAAAAGATGTTTCTCTCCGTAATCGATCAAGGCATGGAAACGGCCTTTCGCCTCGTCTGTGCGTCCTAATTTGAGTAAGGCTAAGCCTTGATAGAAAATCTTATCCGGTTTCTGGTCGTTGTAATACATGGCAGCTGCAGGTTGGCGGTTACCTTGGGTGGCAGCTTCCCAGCAAGTTTTTGCTTCAGCAGTACGTCCCATCGCATCAAGGATACAACCTTTGTAGTAGTTGAAATCATTCTCTTGTGCGCCCTGTAGTTTCCCTTCTCCCAGATGATGTGGATAAACATAACATTCGTTGATACGGGTCAATGCCTCTTCGTACCGGCCTTCTTTCATATATTGCTTTACCAATTCAAGACGTGCCAGCTGATATTGTGCCGTTACTTTGCCTTCTCCTCCTTCCCATGGATGGAATTTCCGGGCATCAATCCATTGGATCGCTTCTTCATACCGTCCCAGTTGGTTGAGCAAAGTGGCATATTCCAGATATAAATCATCCCGAAGGGTGACAATCTCTTTATGCTGGTTCAGGAAGTTGAAACGCTGGTTATGATTATAGTTCATGCGTTTATGTAACTGATCCAGTTCCATCAGCAGGCGGGCATCGGAAGGATCCAACGCATAAGCCTTTTCCAGTAGGTTGACGGCTTCTTCTTTCCGTCCCAGTTTGTTGAAATAAGCCAAAGCCAGGTTACGTAAAACTGTTGGGAACGCATCATTGATCTGTACCGAAGTTTCCCAAGCCGAAATTGCTTCTGCATATTGCCGTTTGTCGTACCAGATATTTCCCAGATAATACAAAGCTTTGGAAGCTTTCGGATTATGACGGATGATAGCTTGCAAGGCAAGAATCGCTTCCAAGGTGTTGGGGAAGCATCCGTCGATAGGCGAAAATTCTGCATCTTGGATAGCAGCTGTCGCCATGGCATTGTCCCCAGTCTGTAATTGACACCAAGCGAAATAATAAAGAAGCATCACCGGGCTGTCAGTCACGTTTGCCAGGGCTGTTGTAATTACCGCCTTGGCTTCATCCCACAAACCGGCAGAGATATAGTCGGTGGCTAATTCTTCATAATTGTGGGCATCGTGGCGTATGATTTGTTCGAACGATTCCATCACTTTCTCATCCTGTGTCAATAGATACTTCTCGAACAGGCAACCGAAGTTAAATGCATCTATTTGCAGGGATTCTTCAGCTAAGCGCAAGGCTTTTTCTGTTTTACCCGACAGACGTAAGATGGCTGTTTTCAGGTGGCGTCCGCGTAGACTGTGCCAGTTTCGTAACAAGGATTTGTCGATTTCACACAAAGCATTTTCCCAATCTTTTCGGATAACAGAGATCTGAGCCAACGAGAAATATCCGGCATCTTGCCAGGCTCCGTTCCAACAGGCTTTGTAGAAGGCATCGTAGGCTTCGTCTAATTTTCCCTGATATTTCAGAGATAATCCGAGATTATAAGATGGTTCACCGTCATACGGATTTGGATTCCGTTCTGTCAGTCGTTTGATGGCGTTCCGCAAATAAGGTTCAGCTTTCGCAAACTGTCCTTTCCGGATCAACCAAAGTCCCATGGCGTTGTTTGAACGTACATCCAACGGATCCCGTTTCAAGGCTTCCTGGTAATAATCTACCGGAGAATAAGTTGCATGACGGTATTGTTCCAGATGTAATCCTGTCAGATACAATTGTTCGATAGTAGGCACATCTTTCGGGTCGAGGGCAGCTTTGGCAGGATCGGGTAATTCTTTTACGCCATCCGGTTCGGGTTCCCAATCCAGAATCTTGCGCCCTGTTTCGTTATATATCCATACTTTCACCGCTTTCATGTCGGTAACCGGAACCTGTTGTTCAAAGACTTCTTCCGGAGAAAGGGTAATGATGTGATGCCATACTTCATGATCTGCTTGCTGGATGCTTATCCGTACATTGGGCAGATAGCGGGTAGCAAATAATTTCAAGACAGCTTTTCCGTCTGTCTCTTCCAGATTCATCAGTAAGTCTGAAGACGCATTCTTAACGACTCCCAATTCGCGATAAGGCATGAAGTATTGTGTGAATGTTTTCTCCTCATAGGGTTGCAACCAGGTGAAGTCGGGTTGGTTATCCGTATAAACACCTGTCATCAGTTCGATATATGGGCCATCTGCATCTGTCAGATTACGATCCCAAGCCTGACCAAAGTCTCCATTTCCCCAGGTCCACTGTTTCTTTCCCGGAGAGATGTGGTGATTGGCTACGTGCAGAACACCGGCGCGGGTATCATTCTCATATCCGCCTACGAAGTTATACTTGGAATTGACTGCCATATAAGAAGTCGGTACTGGAATATTCTTATATCGGGAAATATCTACTCCTGCCGAATAATCCATTTTATAATAAGTACCAGTTGCGATCGGATAACGGGAAACATCTCGCTTCCCATGATCGAATACCGCATGTACGTCACCTGGAAAGACAGACTGATAATGTTCGTTGACGGCTACTGCTGGATTTGCCCACCATAAAAACGTCTGTGGGATTGGTGTTGGATTATAAAGTCTTCCCTGAATTTCCAGAACAGCCCGACCCGGACGTAGGATAAATCCTGCCATTCCTTTTTGATGGAACATCCGTTCCCGTTCATTTACCCAAACGATGGCACTGCCCTCTTCTTTCCGTTCAATGGTATAATCTACCGGCATAAAGGTACTTGGACGATGATGCTGAGGCCAGTTGAATTCGATACCTCCTGAAATCCAAGGTCCGGCCAATCCTACCAATGCCGGTTTGATGACATGATTGTAATAGATGAAATGGCGTTGCTTGATCTTGTCATAGGCCATTTGGACACGACCTCCCAGTTCGGGAAGGATCATTACTTTGATATATTCGTTTTCAAGAAACAAGGCATGATACGTCTTGTCCGTACATGTATCAGAGATCTTCTCAATGACCGGATACGGATAAACGACTCCGCTGCTTCCCTGGTAAACACGTTTTTCCAGAAACATAGGACTTTTTTCCGGTTTCCCGGCTTCATAGGTTGGGAGAACAATATCTTCTTCCCACACTTTTACTGCTGTTGACATATAAATTGGATTTTATCGATTTCTTTATTTCACTAATTCTTTCTCAATCTCACCGAGTGTTTTCCCTTTTGTTTCAGGAAGCTTTATACGGATAAACAGGCCTCCGGCCAGACAGATCAGACCATAGAGCCAGAAAGTACCTGAAGCTCCGGCTGTTTCGTTTAAGATTGGGAATGTATAAGTCAGGATAAAACAGGCAACCCACAGGAAGAAGGTGGATAAAGCCATGGCCATTCCTCGGATACGTGCCGGGAAGATTTCAGAAAGAACAACCCATACTACCGGAGCTAACGACATGGCGTAGCAGGCAATGGCTAAAACAACCAGTAATAACATGGGCCATCCACTGAATCCGAAGTAATAGCAGGTCCCTAATATCAAATAGATAAGTGTCAATCCCGCTGAACCGATCAGCATCAGACTGCGCCGTCCGAGTTTATCAACGGTGTAAATGGCAACGAACGTAAAGATTACATTGGTGATTCCTGTGACAACGATGTTCATCAATACATCCGATACGGCATAACCGGCTGCAGAAAAGATCTCATGAGCATAATTAAAGATGACGTTGATGCCACACCATTGTTGGAAAATGGCCAGGACGATTCCGATAAGCAATACATTTCGGACATCTGGCTTGGCCAATGCTTTCCAATGTACTTCTTCTGTCTTTGTTTGTGTAGCTTGTCTGGCATCGGTTAAAGTCTGTTCGGCAAATTCATCTCCGCCAATCCGGACCAAGATCCGCCGGGCTTTCTCTTCTTGTCCGAAAGCGGCCAGCCAGCGGGGACTTTCCGGAATGATGAAAGCCAGGATAAAGAACAATACAGCCGGTATTAATTCTGCCCAAAACATCCAGCGCCAGGCCCATTCGATACCATCGGCAGTCAGCGTTCCGTCTGGAGCTGTAAAACCATCTCCAATCAACCAATTAGCTATCTGAGCAAATAAGATTCCTAGTACGATTGTCAATTGATTCAGAGAAACCAGTTTTCCGCGGATGGAGGCAGGTGATACTTCGGCAATATAGACCGGAGAGACATTCGAAGCAATACCGATTCCCAGTCCGCCGATAATCCGATAGATGATGAACCAATTGAAATCACTGGTAGCTCCGGTTCCGACTGCTGATAGGATAAACAGGAAGGCTGCCATGATCAACATCTTCTTTCGTCCGTAACGGTCGCTCCATTTACCGGATAACAAGGCTCCGACCAGACAACCGATGAGAGCGCTACTCATGGCCCATCCCCGTAAAGCAGCCGAGTTCTCCAATTGGAAAAAAGGTTCATAAAAAATCTTTGCTCCTCCGATGACTACCCAATCGTAACCGAAGAGCAATCCTCCCATTGCCGATACCAGGCAAATCAGAAGTAAATAAGCTGTTGTTTGTTTCATAAAAGCTAAGTTTATACGTTGATTAGTTTTTGAGTTTTTCAGGTTAGAACTCATTTGCAAATTAACGCCATTTCTACCAAACAAGGAATAGATAATTTATCGGTGAAGATGGACTATTTTTCGATAAATGTCGTATGTTTGCAGATAGAACATCAAACCATGGAAAACATGATCAAACGAAAAGACGGATTCAACGGAGAACGAGCCTTAGTCCTTCCTGCTTCGATTGTCAAAGAATTGGAAGCAGATGTGGTAGCTTCTATCTTGTATATAACAGACATTGGGTATTATCCAAAGGCTTGGCATCATTTTCGGGAGCGGACAGAACCGATCGATCAGTATGTCTTTATCTATTGTATGGAAGGCGAAGGCTGGTATCGGTTACGTGACCATGAATATAAGATTACTTCCAACCAATATTTTATCTTGCCTGCCGGTGAACCGCATGCTTATGGCGCCAATACAGAAAATCCATGGACAATTTATTGGATTCACTTCAAAGGTAAGTTAGCTTCAGAATTTGCCCGTCAGGCCGCTTCTCCGATTGAAATCAAACCCGGTATTCATTCTCGTATCAGTAATCGGATCGATTTGTTTGAAGAGATTTTTCATACCTTGGAGATGGGATACAGTCGTGAAAACTTACTGTATGCTTGTTCGATCTTTTATCATTACTTAGGTACCTTGCGCTATTTACAACAGTACAGGGATGTGGCATCAGGAGATAAAGAAAAGACTGATATCATCACGGCTGCCATTCATTTTATGAAGGAGAATATCGAAAAGAAACTGTCTTTAGGTGAAATAGCTCAGCATATAGGTTATTCGCCTTCTCATTTTTCTGTTTTGTTCAATCAACGAACCGGTTATCCGCCACTGACTTATTTTAATCAGCTTAAGATACAGAAAGCATGTCAGTTACTCGATTTTACAGATATGAAAATCAATCAGATTTGCTATAAGATCGGTATTGGAGACAGTTACTATTTTTCTCGTCTGTTTCATAAAGTAATGGGCATGTCTCCAATGAAATATAAAAAAATGAAGAAAGGATAATGAGGTATAAGTCTGAATTTTTATTATCTTAGCGACGATAGGAGCTACAAAAGGTCAACAACCTTAGATTCTTAACTAACATTTAAATATCAATTATTATGAAACACATTTACAAGAACCTCATGATTTGGGTAGTATCACTTTCCGGCATGTCATTAACTGCCCAAACCGTTGCCGATAAACACAAGGCAATGTTACCACAGTCAGGAAAGCTACAATGGGAAAAAACTGTAAAAGCAATGCCCAATCCACAAATGCCGGTTACTCGTATACTGCATGATCGGATGAATCAGTCTGTTATTTCCCGTTCAGCATCATTACGCGCTACAACAGCCCAGGCGATGCAATTGGATAGTATCATCGATTGTAGCCCCAAAGGCGAAAAACAAAGCAAATATGTTTACCAATACAATGCACAGGGGAAAATTACAGAGGAATTAGAATATTCTTGGAATGATCAGGGTTGGATTCCCAATAGTCGTTATTTATATGAGTATGATGCAAATGGAAATTGCTTATCGAATGTATACTATAAGCTTAATGGTTCTGATTGGCGATTATTTTCGAAAGAAGTTTCTACCTATGATAGTGCAAATCATTTAACCAGTATTTCAGAGAATTATTACAATATAGCGGAAGAAATAACTTCTCAGTATTATACTGAATATAACTCAAAGGGGTCTCAAACTAAATATGAATATAAAGAATTAAGAGATGGTGTATTGACGCTAACTTTACAAGATCAATATAGCTATGATTCTGCTAACCGACAAACCCATGCCGAGTCTAAATTTTTGGATGAAAACGGAGAATGGCATTTTACTTTATATGTTGATTACGAATATAATTCACAAGGAAAAACAACTCTATACGAAAATTATTCTTGGAATGCCGATGAGGGTAAACTCTTTCTGATTCAAGGATATTACACCCAATATGATGATATGGGACGCAATATATATAACGAGCAAAAAGATTGGAATGGCAGTGGGTATGAAAGGGTTGCTTTTAGAGTTGATTATGATGAGAATAACAAGATAATTCTTAAAGAAGATTTACGGGACAATCCGGATATGTATAGGCACTCTATAGAAGAATATACATATGTAGATGGTTTATCTTCAACATCAAATTTGAAAGATACTCTTATCTGGAAAGATGATGGAAGTAAAGAGGTCTCTTATACAAGTACTGATTACAAATACAACGACCAAGGACGTTTGCTCTTGGAAGAGACTTTTGATGTTGACCCGGAAACAGAACAACGTGGCACAAAAATTTCTTCTATGGAAATGACTTATGACTCGCTGAGTCGTATTACGGCTATGATCAGTAGCTTTTATGAAAACAATTCTATTTCGGATCGTGACAAAACGGAATATGAATATATTGATGATAATGGAAATTATATTGAAAGCTATTATAACTGGGATAATGAAAGCAAAGACTGGATATTGTCTTACAAAACTAAACGTGAATATGTGCAAACCGGAGTGGAAAGCTATTATTACCAAGATTCAAGCTGGGACGAAGAATCCGGAAAATGGATAATTTCAGTTGGATATAAGTTTGAATACGAAGGAGATAGTAATAATTATACTCAAATGGAATATCGCTGGAGTAAAGATGCCGGAGATTGGGTTATCAATTATGGATATAAATTTGTAGATGAAACTAATGGAGAAAACCATTGTGAGGTCACAGCCAATTATGATGTAGATAATGCGTGTTGGGTAGTTGCTGAATCTAATAAAAGAGAAGTAACAGACGGTAATCCTAAAATCATTAAGCAATATTCTCTTCCTAAAAATGATCTTGAAAACTGGCAATTGGATGGTATAAGTTACTATTACTACTCCGAATCCAGCGTTGCCAACGAATCTATCGATGCGGTAGATGCTCGTATTTATACGCGCCCGGGTACAATTCATGTAGATATGGAAGGCAAGGCTGCCTTGTCTGTTTATGCGGCGAACGGTGCTTGCTGTTATCAGTCATCTATCAGCGGTTCGACGGATGTTTCTAACCTGCAAAGAGGAATCTATTTCGTTGTACTGCAAAGTGATTCTGGAACAAAGAAAGTAAAGGTATTGGTCAAATAAATAACCGAAGAGGTATTTAGAAGTACTTTCTGGTAAAATAACGGCTGTTGGTTATCATTCCTGTTTTTCGGAGATGACCAACAGCCATTTTTTTGTTTATGTTCTTACGAACACTGCATATAAATCCAATAGGAAAGTAATTGTTTGACAGCTGTCGAAAAGCTTTTCCATATTTGTCAAAAAGCTTTAGCACATATATGGAAAAGCTTTAGCACAGATGTCAAAAATATAAAACCCAATGAATTTTCGATTAGTTACCCGCTAATTGGATTTGAACAGGTTGCCCTTTCTGAGTCGGGATCACTAATACTTCGCCTTCACGGGTTACATCGCCTTGGTTGCCTGTTACCGAAGGTTCTCCGGTTTGCATAGAGGCTGGTAACGCAATCCGGCAGGTTCCTCCCTGCTCAGGATATATCGTAATTTGCTGTACCTTACCTCTTTTTTGTTCGGCAGATACTAGGAAGGCGCCCATGGCACGTAGGTTCTGGAAAGAGATGTCTTGCCAAGATGCTGGAACAGCCGGGAAAATCCGAATGATACCAGTATGACTCTGCATCAACATTTCCTGGATTCCGGCCGCAAAGGCGAAGTTTCCTTCGAGCGTAAACGGGCGGTAGGTGAACTTGGACTTACCACTCTTCGTCTGGTCGCCATTAGCATGGAATGTATTGGGCAGGCAGAAACATTCGGCAAAGGTTTTCAGTTCCTGTGCGGCTCCTTCGCCATCGAAAGCGCGGGCTTTCATGTTTCCGAACCAGCTGTAGGAGTAACCGCACCAGTAATCCGGACCCACATCCTGCAGACGTTTGATAGTTGCGTTGATAATCCGTTGGGATTCTTCTCCCTGACTGTAATCGATCAGACCCAGCGGATGGATCGACATGGCGTGTGAGAAGTGACGATGTGAATCTTTGTACGGGAAACCTTTGGCGAAAGTCAACGAACCTTCTTCGTCTACATCAAATGCTGGTAACTGTTCTCCTACTTCTTTCCAGTGGGCTGCCTCATCGTTCAACTGCAAGGCCGTAGCCATTTCAGAAGCAGCCTTAAAGGCAAACTTCATCAAGGAAAGATCGTAGTTCGTCATATCCTTGAACCAGGCCTGTATACTGTTGTCGAAGATTTCCGGACTTGAACTGATCGGCAGGCGGCGAACGCCTTGTTTATCCACTGAAGAAACCTGTTCGAGGAAGGTTACTACATCCTTCGTAAACGGATAAGCCCGTTCTTTCAGGAAAACAGGATCGGCCGAGAACTTCCAGTGCAGGTAGAAATGCTGAGATAACCACGCACTCACCGTCGGAGACATGGAATATTGAATCCAGCCGCCCATCGGTTCTCCGGTCAGTGTGCATACACCCGGAATGTTCATTCCCTCACACTCGAAGTATTGCTTCGTATATTTCTTATAAACCTCCCGTTGGTTCCAGAGAGTATTCAGATAACCCATCTCTTCCTGCAAATGGTTTCCCATATAGGCCGGCCAATAGCTCAACTGGGTATTCAGGTCGTGATGATAATCGCCCTTCCAAGGTGGAAGTTTCCCATTATCGGCTGTCCAAACTGCCTGAAGAGAGATCGGAGAAGAATTCTCGCGGGAAGCCGAACCAAACTTGTACATTTCATTGTCGTATTGCTTTTGCAGGACTGGATCAGGAATGGAGATGGAAGATGCTTTCCAATACGTATTCCAATAATCCATATGGGCCTGATAGTCTGATGCGACACCACGTTCCAACGCTTGTAAGGTCTCATCCGAAGCCTTATCCGGAGATAAAGATGAAGAAACACTCCAGACACCGTACAGTTTCTTACCACTTTGCTTCCAGCGTACGTTTACATCGTAGTAGAATCCGCCCCAACCCGGTTGATGATAGGTGATTTCCTGCTCATGGGTCTGTACCGATCCTTGTTCATATCCCAGGCGACGTAAGTCTAATCCTTCTACGGGACCGTTATCTCCCGCATCACCCGGTTTATTGTATTGTGGAGCTATCAGACTAGGCTGAATAGTTTCCGGCAGGTTCTCGAAGACAAACCAGCCCACCGGTTCCGTCGCATGGACAAAAGTCTTCAAGGTGATACCATTGTCCCAACGGGCTTCGCATAAAGCGTTGTTCAGATACAGATGTACATCACTCGGTTCTCCCAGTTTTCCCAAAGGAAACTCAAGGGCGGCTCCCGGAATCTTCGAAGGAGCAGGAAGCTGGTCGTAAGGCCAGTCGTATTTCTTCTGAACCGGCAGGTAATCGTCTTTTTGTACCTGACTGTATACCCAGGAGAAACGGTTGTTCGGTCCGGATATACTATCCATCGGACGAAGATCCCATAGATCCGTACGATCCAGAGAGAAACGCAGTGCCGAATCCCGTTGCCAAACCAAGGCTCCGACGGTCGCATTTCCTAAAGGAATTCCTTCATCCCAGCTTTTTGCCAATTGTCCGAACTGCAAATCGCTTGCCGACGGACTTTCTTTCCAATCCATCTTCTCTTGGCAGGAACACAGTATTCCGGCAACCGGAATCATCCAAAGAAGATGACGTGTCAATTGTGTTTTCATTTTACATACAATTAAATTAGTGCTACATTCTATCGTTCGTGTTATCTTGTTTACGGTTCCATAACGACCTCAATGAAGTTGCCTTGTTTCAACAACCGGTCGGTAAAGGTCCGGATTGTTTCCGGAGTCATCTGCTGTAAGGTTTCGGTATAAGGAGTCAAGGCATCTAGGCCTTTGCAATAATATACATCCAGGACATTCAGCCAGTAACCGTTTTCTTGCAGTTTCTCTTCATGCCGTTTCTGCATATTATCGAATGTCTTCTTGAAATCTTCCTGACGCGGACCTTCTTTCGCAATACGTTGTAATTCGGTCCGGACAATCTGGTTCATATCCTTCCATTTGGCAGGATCAGTATCAAATACAATCTGCAAGATGGTTCTACCTTCGGGGAAATCCTGTACGGCAGTACCGGCTTGTACGCCATATGTTCCGCCTTCTTCTTCCCGAACTTTCTCAGTATAGACCAAATCTAAGATTTGACTTAGCATGGAAGCTGAAAGGATGTGTTGCAAATCGTAGGTCATCTGGCCCGAATAGATACTATAAATAGTCGCTTTGGGTGTTTCCTGCTCGCGATGGAAATGGCAGATATGTTCGCCTTTGGTCATAGCCGGTTCATGAGAAACATCTGCTTTTTCGGTCCGATGAATCGAAGGTAACGTTGCCAGATACTGCTGAATCAGCGGACGCATACTGTCAATATTCAGGTTGCCGACGAAAGTAAAGGTGAAATCAGACGCGTCTGCGAAACGATCCTTATAGATTTCGATCAGGCGTGGATAACTGATCTGATCCACTTCCGAAGCTTTCAGGCTTTTCATTCGCGGATTATTCTGATACGTGATACGAATGATACTGTCCTGCAAGGCATACATCGGGTCCAGTTCCTGATTCTTCAATTGAGCTTTCAGGCGGGAAACCAGCGACTGATAAGCGTCGTTGTCAGTACGCAATGCCGTAAATCCCAGATAAACCAGTTCGAACAATGTCTTGATATCCGTCGGAGAAGCATACCCGTTCACACTTTCGGAGTCCGTTCCAATGGAAGTCGAGCAGGAAACCTTCTTACCTGCCAAACGTTTACTTAAGTCGGTTGCCGAGAAATTACCCAAACCGCCCAAACCAATAACACTGTTCAGCAACTTCAGATTCTGGGCTTCTTCATCTCCGTATAAAGAAGTTCCACCCGGACTGGTAGCCGTCATTTGGATTTCATCATCCTTAAAGTCCGTATGCTTTAATACAACCCGTACGCCGTTGCTTAGTTTCATAACCGTAGCCCCAAAAAGCGGGTCCACTTTCTCTTCTACGATACTGCCAACTTGAGGTAATTCAGGAATCAACGGTTCGTTGCTGACATTTTCCTGATAGGCTTCTACCGGAATCTGCTGTGCTTTCCGGAATTCGGCCAGTAATTCTTCTTCCGTCGGATATGTCACACCTTCCTTTTCCGGAGCTGTCAGACTGATAACAATGTTCTTGTCTCCGATAATCTGCTGGATATACTGATTCACCTGTTCTACCGGAATAGCCGGAGCTATTTGGTTGATCAGTTCATATTCCATCTCGATTCCCGGAATACTTCCACCGTCGGTAAAATGAGAAACGTACTCGCTGGAATATGTACTGTTCTTCTGTTTGTCTCGTTCATTGAAGGCCGATTCATACGCTTTCAGTACATTGATACGGGCTCGTTCGTATTCAGAAGCCGTAAATCCATATTGTTTCACCCGCTGAATCTCCTTCACGACGGCTGTCAGGGTAGAATCAATACAACCTTCTTTCGCTAAAGCCGCTACCGACCAGGCCGATTTAGTCTTGGAAACCATAAAGTCTCCATCCGATGCTGCCGCATAAATAAACGGCGGATTCGCTTTCTGCAGGATCTCTTGGAACCGTTCGTTGATCATCTGATCGCATACGGCCTGTACGTAACCGGTAACCATGCCCATTACGGAAGCTTTAACTTCTTTGGGTAACGGATCGTATTTATAGAAGATGTACAGCAGAATATTGGAGGCTTCCTTGTCTGTGGCAATCGAAACAATCGGTTCGTCGTTGTCCGGTACACTGAAATAAGTACGTTCTGTGGCATTCACCGGGGCCGGAATATCGGCAAACATCGTTTTTATCCGACTTTCTACTTGATCGACATCCACATCTCCCACAATAATAATTGCTTGCAAGTCGGGACGATACCATTTCTTGTAATACGCTCTTAACTCGTCCGGCTTGAAATTATTGATGACATCCAGTGTGCCGATAGGCATCCGGTGAGCATATCGGTTGTTGGGATACATCTTTGGTAATTGTTGTTCCCATAATCGGGCCTGTGCATCTTGGCGAGTACGCCATTCTTCCCGGATTACGCCCCGTTCCTTTTCAATAGCCGTATCAGCCAATGTAATGAAATTAGACCAGTCGTGCAGGATCAGCAGGCAGCTGTCCACCACCTGCGTGCGCTGTACCGGCGCATTCGTAATCATATACACGGTTTCATCGAAAGAAGTATAGGCATTGAAGTTCTCTCCCATCCGCATACCGACACTTTCGGTATATTGATCCATGGCATGATCTGGAAAGTTTTTGCTTCCGTTAAAGGCCATGTGTTCCAGGAAATGGGCTAAACCTCGCTGATTCTCTTCTTCCAGAATGGAACCTACGTTTTGGGCGATATAAAAGTCTGCCCGGTCTTTCGGAAGTTCATTGTGACGAATATAATATGTGAGTCCGTTGCTCAGTTTTCCATAACGGACTTTCGGATCAACCGGTAGCGGTTGAAGTTCCGTCTGCGCTTGCAATTGTCCTAATCCAACCCAAAAGAGCAGGAAGAACATCCAGAATTTCGATGTGTATCTCATAGCTTTATTATATAGATAAGACAAAGCTAAATAAAAAATGGCGTAATCGGTTATGATTCTCTATCTTTTGAATATATTTGCATACATAAAGAAACGATGACGAAAACCAAGAACTATGAAAGATTGGCGTGATTTATTCTATTTCTCGAAAAGTGAACGTAGGGCACTGACGTTGCTGTCCTTCCTGATTCTGGGAGCTTGGTTCCTGCTTTGGCTTACTGAACCGGAAGAAGAGTCTTTGTCCCTGACCGTTGTTGCACCGGTTTCCCGAACAGATTCCGTTCCCAAGTCCAAGCCTCAAGATACCATCCGGAGCATTCCCCGTACCGTTCCGAAGTCACGTTCTTCGTATTCGGAGAAACGGCGGTTTCAGAAGCCTTTTGCTTCCTCGTCCAAACGCCCCCGAACCCAGAAGTTTCCAGCCGGGACACAGGTGGAATTAAACCAGGCTGATTCGCTGACCTTACAGAAAGTTCCGGGAATCGGTCCCGTTTTCTCTCGCCGTATCATCAAATACCGGGATCTTTTAGGCGGATTTTATACGGTACATCAGTTGGCTGAAGTTTATGGCATTGACGCTGATAAGTATGCCGCTCTTGAACCCTGGTTTACCGTAGATACAGCGTTGATTCGTCCTTTGATCGTTAATCAGGCAGATTACCGGACTTTGATCCGGCATCCGTATCTGAACAAACAACAAACCAAAATCCTTCTCCGCCTCATTGAACGGAAAGGGAAGCTACAGGGCTGGGAAGAACTTCGTCTGCTGGATGAATTTCCTCCTGGAGAAATAGAAAGGCTCCGTTACTATCTGTCGTTCGACTAAAAGGGTATCAATCCAGCAATAAATCTGATACAAGGCATATACATAACATCAGATCTCTTCAATAAGCCATTTCTCTATATTTCTGGTTTTATTGCTGAAGTTCACCCCTATTTTATAGAGTTGCCGCGAATCGTTTTGTTTCTCGTTGGAATCGAAAACGATTCTCGAATCATTTAGTCATGAAGAAAATTACGGATCATCATGCTACCTTGTGGAGTCATGATTGATTCGGGATGGAATTGTACACCATAGATGGGTAACTGCTTGTGGGAAAAAGACATGATATGTCCTTCTTCATCCATAGCGGTAATGTGTAGACAGTCAGGGAACGAATCTGTTGATAATAACCAGGAATGATAACGCCCGACTTGTATAGGCTCATTTACCTGTTTATATAAACGATCCTGATGATCCCGTATCTGAAGTGTTGATGGATGTCCGTGTTTGGGAGAAGACATCTGCTCTAATTGGGCACCAAAGTATTGTCCGATGGCTTGATGCCCCAAACAAACTCCTAATATCGCATGACTTCGATGACAACGGTCGATTAAAGTAAGTAAATCACCGGCTTCTTCCGGAATTCCTGGTCCTGGTGAAAGCAGTAGGCAATCAAATTCATCCAGTCGGTTGAATGGAATCCGATCGTTGGTTACTACCTCAAAAGAACACAGAGGGTCTTCACGCAGTATCTGTACCAAGTTATAGACAAATGAGTCGTAATTATCAACAACAAGCACTCTCTTCATGGAAAATATCATTAGAAACGGCTACAAACATACGCATAAATTCATATATTTCCGTAGCTTTGTTCTTGAATCAAAAGAAAGTGGAAGAAAGATGGAGTGGTTATCTGCCGAGAAAACCCGGCAACGGATGAATGATTACGGAGCGAAAGGAATTCCGTTCCTGTGTGCTGTGAATTATGAATTGACGGAGGGCTTTGTGTTGCCTTATCCGCTGGAACAAAAAGAAGTCTGGTGGAACATGGAAGGAATAACGAATCAGCCGTCTTTTACAACAGAAAAGCAAGGTAGTTATTTCAGGTCTTTGCCTATGGATGAGGATAGTTATGCAGCCAAATTCCGGATAGCCCGTCAGGGATTGCTGCGGGGTGATTCTTTTCTCCTGAATCTGACGGTAGCAACGGATTTGGATACGGATTTTACACTCGAGGAGATCTTTATCCGAAGTCGGGCGCGATATAAGTTATTGGTACCGGACCGGTTTGTCTGTTTCTCTCCGGAAACTTTCGTCGTTCTTTCAGATGGAAAGATTTCTTCTTTTCCGATGAAAGGAACTATTCGGGCAGATATACCTAATGCCGATCATATCATTCTGAATGATTATAAGGAAAGTGCCGAACATCATACGATTGTGGACCTGATCCGGAATGATTTGAACCGGGTAGCTACCGATGTGCGGGTAGAACGCTTTCGTTACATAGACCGGTTGGTAACGAACCGGGGAGAAATCTTGCAGGTATCCAGTCAGGTTACAGGAAATCTGCCGGAAGATTATTTATCCCGCTTGGGCGATCTTATTTTTGATATGCTTCCGGCCGGTTCTATATCAGGAGCTCCTAAAGCGGCAACGGTACGTATTATCCGGGAGGCAGAAAAGGAAGACCGGGGTTTCTATACGGGTATTTTCGGCTATTTTGACGGGAAGAGTTTCCGATCTGCCGTGATGATCCGGTTTATTGAACAACAGGGAAACCGATTACGTTTCCGGAGTGGCGGAGGAATCACCGTCAATAGTGATTGTTCTGCCGAATATCAGGAAGTCTTACAAAAAGTTTATTTACCATGTTGATGAATCCTCCTCGTTTTATAGAATCAATTCGCGTATGCAACGGTGCTTTTTGTTCGCTGGAATGGCATCTGCAACGAATGCGTCAGACGGCTGCCCATTGGCAATATCCGCTGGATTTGTCTCTTTTTCCCGAGGAAGTACCGGAAGAGGCCAGCTCAGGAGTCTTTAAATGCCGGATAGTTTATGATACCCAGATTCGGGAAATCACCTATTCTCCTTATCAACCTCGGATGATCCGTTCCCTCAAACTGGTTGATGGTGGTGCGTTGGATTATAGGTTCAAATATGAAGACCGTTCAGCTTTGATGCGTTTAACCCGGCAAAAAGGAATCTGTGATGATATTCTTATAACAAAAGATGGGTATATCACTGATACCTCATACAGCAATGTGGTTCTGGAAAATTCGGAAGGTCTGTTTGTCCCTCATACCTATCTGTTGAATGGAACCCGTAGGCAGCGTTTACTGGCCGAAGGAATCGTGCAGGAAAGGCCTATCCGCACATCTGATTTAAACCAATATAACTGCCTGTATCTTATTAATGCTTTGATTGGATTGGAAGAAAATATTTCTCTTCCAGTCTCTGCTATAGACATTTTAAGTCAATCCAATGCGCTAAATAACAGGCAATAAATTTTTTCAGCATAATGAAAAGAACTTTTCAATTAGATGATAAGTGCTTTTCATTCTTGTGAGAAGAATTTATCTCAACAATGAAAAACAATGAAAGGAAGCAACAGGAGGGTAAATAAAGAAGAGTTGTAAATCTTCTTGTAAATTATTATTTTCGTGGCGGAATAAAAGATTGGAACTATGTATTACGAAGCGGTCGATATACTGAAAGGCATGATAGCCATACCTTCGTTTAGTCGGGAAGAGAAAGAGGTTGCCGACTTTCTGGAAAATAAATGGAAGCAGGCAGGACAGAAAGTCTTTCGTCGGGGGAATAATCTTTGGATGATAGCCGGGAATCTGGTTGATCCGTCCAAGCCGACGTTATTGCTGAATTCGCATATTGATACGGTAAAGCCTGTCAGTGCCTGGACATGTGATCCGTTTACTCCGGAAGTCGATGAGGAAGACCGGCTATATGGTTTAGGAAGTAATGATGCGGGAGCCAGTGTTGTTTCTTTGTATGGAGCATTTACGTTGCTTTCCCGTCAGGAACAGCCTTATAACTTGATTTTCCTGGCGTCCTGCGAGGAAGAAGTTTCCGGAAAAGGAGGTATCGAATCCGTATTGCCGTATTTGCCGCCTGTTGATTTTGCCATCGTTGGCGAACCGACCGGGATGCAGCCTGCAGTAGCCGAAAAAGGACTGATGGTACTGGATTGTACGGCAATAGGTAAAGCCGGACATGCTGCCCGTAATGAAGGAGTCAATGCCATTTATGAAGCTTTGCCGGATATCGAATGGTTTCGTTCATACGTATTCCCTGAACAGAGTGATTTCTTGGGACCGGTCAAGATGAGTGTGACGATGATCAATGCCGGTACACAGCACAATGTAGTACCCGATAAGTGTACCTTTGTGGTAGATGTGCGTACCAATGAGTTTTACACCAACGAAAGACTGTACGAAGCCATTTGCCAGCAGGTGAAATGTGAGGTAAAAGCCCGTAGCTTCCGCCTGAATTCTTCGTCGTTGCCTTTGGATCATCCTTTCCTGCAGCGGACGGCTATGATGGATTTGAAGCCGTTCGGTTCGCCTACATTAAGTGATCAGGCCTTGATGCCTTTCCCTTCGGTAAAAATCGGACCGGGGCAATCCAGTCGTTCCCATACGGCGGATGAATATATTGGGCTGATGGAAATCCGTGAAGCTATTCAGATGTATGTAACCTTGCTCAATCAGTTGAAATTCTGACATTGCATGTGGAAGAACATTTTAGGTACCGTTGGTGCCCGTTATCTGGTGGCACTGCTCAATCTGCTTCTTATCTTTGTTAATGCAAAGGTTTTGGGAGCCGAAGGATTGGGCTTGGTCGGTATCCTGATTGCTTCCATTAATCTGGTAACTACCTTCAACAGTATTTTCTGCGGAGGAACGATCGTGTACTTTATGCACCGGTATTCCTTGCGGGATGTCTTTATTCCGGCCTATCTGTGGGCAATCTTCGGATCGATGTTGGCTACGGCCGTACTGGCTTTGGCTGGTATGTTTCCGTTAGGCTATCTGTTGGATGTTTATCTGCTTTCGCTTACCGGATCGTTGATTACAGCCAACTCCCGTTTTCTGTTGGGACAAGACCGGGTCGGGGCCTTTAATCTGATCTTCATGATTCAGGGCGGATTGCTTTGTCCTGTATTGCTTTTCCTTTACTTCATTCTCGGACTGAAAGATGCAGAGGCTTACCTGTATGGACTTTATGTAGCGAACCTTTCCGCATTGGGTTGTAGTCTTTGGTGGCTGTATCGGGATTTGCGTTCCTGTTTGCTTCAGACATCTCGAACCTCCTTGCATTGGCGGGAAATGCTGGTCTATGGATTATGGGGAAATGTGGATAACTTAGCTGAAGTTTGTACGACACGTATCAATTATTTTTTCATCAGACGCTTCTTAGGCTTTGCCGGAGTTGGTTTGCTGGATGGAGGAACACGTATATCAGAAAGTGTCTGGCATATCAGCCGTTCTATTGGTTTCTTAACAAACAGCCAAGTAGCTCGGGAAAAAGATCCACAGAAACAACGGCAAATCACTCTCCGTCTGCTTCGACTGACATTCTTGGGAACATTCGTGGCCGTTGTGTGTCTTCTTTGTGTTCCGGAATGGATCTTTACCGATTACCTATTCAGCCAGGAGTTTAAAGGCATCACTTCCGTTATCCGAGGCTTATCCGTTGGAATTGTCGCCTTCGGATGTCATACAATACTTTCACAGTACCTGATTGCCAGCGGTCATGTGCGGTACAGTGCCGCCTCTTCGTGTGTCGGGTTGATCGTTCTCCTTATTGCCGGTTATTTCCTTATCCCGGCTTATGGAATACCGGGCGCTGCAGTTACTTCCAGTCTGGCATTTACGGCGATGGCTTGTTTTTCTTTCTGGGCATTCCTCAAGTCATCACGTAAATAAGGAAGATGGCGAGTGCATCCTTTATTTTCGCTTGTACATATTTCCCGGAAGAGTTCGGATGCGGCCATCCATTTCAAGTTCGAAAAGGATGTTCGTCAGTTGTTGGACTGGAAATCCAGTCAGTTTTGTCAGCTGATTGATATGGACTTCATCCTGATCTTGTAAAATCTGTAATACCTGCTGTATCTCCGATGAATCCGATTCGCTAAAGAGAAGTTCTGTTTGTTGAGGCTTTCTCTGCTTGTCTTCATGTTGCCAACCGAGTGCTTCAATCAGATCTTGAGCAGAAGATAACAAGGCTGCTTTGTTATGACGGATTAGTTGATTACAACCTGCCGAATATAAATCATGAATACGTCCAGGACAAGCAAATACTTCACGATCATACGAGAATGCTATGTCTGCGGTCACTAATGAACCACCTTTCTCTGCCGATTCAATAACAAGAGTAGCTTCTGATAAACCCGCTATGATTCGGTTTCGTTTCAGGAAGTTAGGACGATCCGGATTGGTTTCGCTGGGGAAATCAGTCAGTAATCCGCCTTTTGCCAGCATTTCGTTCGCTATATGCCGATGTGCAAACGGATAGATACGGTCCAGACCATGAGCCAATACTGCAACCGTAGGAAGACCGCAGGCTAATGCTTGCCGGTGCGCACAGATATCTATCCCGTAAGCCAGTCCGCTGACAACCATTGTATCCGGAAAAGCAGCAGCTAAATCTTCTATCAGTCGGGCTGTTGTTTCCTGACCGTAATGTGTGGCGTGGCGAGTTCCAACCACACTGATGATATGACGGGTATTCAGATTTCCGTTCCCTTTATAATAAAGCGCTAAAGGAGCATCCGGACATTCCCGAAGACGAGTCGGATAATTCTCGTCGTCCCATAATAAGATGTCTATCTGTTCCTGTTCGGCAAAACGGATCTCCTGCTCCGCCCGTCGGAGAACTTCCGGATTTTTAATCTCTGCCGCTAGAATAGATCCGATTCCGGGAATACGTTCCAGTAACTGTCTTTTCTCCTGGAAGATAGATTTAGCATCTCCCAATGAATTTAATAACTGGCGGGAGAGTACACCTCCCACTCCGTTTACCATAGTTAAGGCAATGGTATACAATAAAGAATCATTCATTTTCTATAGTTGTTCGGTTTTTGATTCGTTTGAGTAATTCATCGAAGTATTCTCCTCGTGAAAGTTTTCCGTTGTCCACCAGGACACAATCGACTGTGCCACGTGAAACAAGTTCTTTTTCCGGTAGCTTATAAATATCTTGGCTCATCACTAGCTTCACTCCTTCCTTGCTGGCATTCAGGCAGGAAAGATAACGGTCTCCACTCCGTAGGGAATGTTTGAGCTGGATTTCGATCCGGGCGACGAATAAATCCATCCCCCGGTCGTGCAGATCACTGAAGTTCTCGCCGAGTGAAAGCAAGAACTCATGGCGTGTATGTTCCATGTAATGCAGGTAGTTCGCATTGTTTACGACTCCCTGCAAATCACATTCATAATCCCGTACTTTGTCTTCGTGCTGATAAACGTATGTTTTCATGCGTTGAATTCTTTCTTAGGTTGAACCACTTCCATGACATACAGGCGGTCGGACGGACGAACTTTCTCGGCTACCTTGATAGAGAAACGTTCTCCTTTAACCGTTTGAGGTACGGCTTTTAAATCAACCCGGATTTCTTCTACCTTCTGCATAACAGCACCGGTAGTCGGACCCGTGATCAGAATTTCATCGCCTACTTTCAATGTACCACATTCCATTTCGAATTCTGCCACACCGATCTTATCAAAGTATTTGATTCCTCGGGCCACATACACTTTCTTGCGTGTAGCTCCTGATCCGTATTTACTGCTCCATTCTCCCAAACGCTGTCCCAGATAATATCCGTTCCAGAATCCCCGGTTGAATACCATCTTCAGGCGTTCATCCCAATGGGCTACCTTTTCTTCTGTAAATGTACCTTCGCAATAAGCTTTGACTGCTTCTTTGTAACATTCGGTTACGATACGTACATACTCAGGTCCGCGGGCCCGTCCTTCGATCTTGAAGACTCGTACACCGGCATCCATCATCTTGTTCATGAAGTGGATGGTCTTCAGATCTTTCGGCGACATAATATATTGATTCTCGATATCCAGTTCGATATCACTGTCTTTATCCCGTACTGTATAACCCCGTCGGCAAATCTGCATACAAGCTCCACGGTTGGCCGAAGCATTCATCTCATGCAGACTTAAATAGCATTTACCTGAAACCGCCATGCACAGTGCTCCGTGGGCGAACATTTCAATCCGGATCAGTTCTCCCTTTGGGCCTTTGATTTGTTGTTTCTGTATCTCTTGATAAATTTCGTACACCTGATCCAGATTCAACTCGCGGGCCAGTACCACCACATCAGCAAAACGAGCGTAAAACTTCAGCGCCTCTGCATTCGATATATTCAGCTGGGTGGATAAATGGACTTCCTGTCCGATTCGGTTGGCATACTCCATGGCTGCCACATCGGCTGCAATAATAGCCGATACACCTGCTTCTTTGGCTGCGTCAATGATTTCGCGCATCAAAGGCAGATCTTCTCCGTAAATGACCGTATTGACTGTCAGATAACTTTTCAAGCCATGTTCCTGACAAATGGCTACGATTTTCCGTAAGTCGTCTGTTGTAAAATTATTCGAAGAGCGTGAGCGCATATTTAATCCTTCAATTCCGAAGTAAATGGAATCCGCTCCCCCTTGTATAGCCGCCATCAGGGATTCATACGAACCCACCGGTGCCATGATTTCAAAATCTTTCTCGTTCAATGCCATAAAGGTTTCTTTTTTATGGGGCAAAGGTAGGAATAAATTGGGTCAATTCCACTAAGGCGGCCTTATTCTTTCGGTTCGGTTTCTGTCGGATCCACCGGCTTGAAAGTCAGGTCACCGTCTTTTTTGTTGCTGCTCTTGGTTGCCCGGGCCTTCAGATTGGCCTTCTGCTGTTTGATCAGGGCATTGACATAGTCGATAAACTCATCGTACTTGCCATTTCCTTCATAATCGGCCACCACATTGACGCGTGCGGCAAACTGGCGGTAGGCTTCGTCGGCAGCTTCGCGTGTCGTTTTGATAATTCCTTTGCTTTTCCGGCCTTCCGCCTCCGCGCGTTTTTTCAGTGCAGCTTCCAGCGCGTCGGTCTTCTCAGAAAGATAGGTTACCCATTCATCGAAATGAATCGAACGCATAAAGTCCTCGAGATAAGATTCCAGTTCCTGCAAGAGGTTACGCAAGACTGCCAGTTCTTCGGTATATCCCAGTTTGACAGGAATTTCGTACTTGTCGTAGATCCGTCCCACCTCTTCGGCAAAGGTGCGTTTCGCCTCGTCGGGGTGGCGGCGCATGACGTTGATGAAAATCCTCGAAGCCGAATACGCCTCGTCCACTTCCGCATCGGCAGCCTCCAAGGTTTCGACTTCATCCAATTTCTTGGTCTGTTGGTAAGCCCGGTCGAATGTGGTAAATTGGGCGATGTAGTTCTCCCGTGTGGCTTTCAGCGCATCCGTCTGCCCCTCTTCAACGGGCGGTAAATTATTGATAGCCTTGATCACCAGTGTGTGGAATCCGTAATCTTCGTTGTTGCGCAAACTACCCATATAAAAGTTCTCAATCTGTTTCATGGCAAATCCTATTTTAAAATGAATAAATTGTTAAATCGCCTAAAGGTAGTCTTCTTTTCAGAAACGACCAATATTTATCTGATAAAAAAATCAGAAGTACAGGAAAATGGAAATCCGGCAGGATTACTACTTTCGTGAGCACCCGAAAGTTCTCCGCTTGACAGATTGGCAGTATTTGATGCGCCCGAAAGTCTTCCGCTTGTCAGAGTGGCAGTTTCGGGTGCGCCCGAAAGTTCCAATCCGTGTGGATTAAGAGTTTTGGGTGGATCAGAAAGTAGTAATCCCGGCGGAGCAGTACTTTCCTGCCTGTGGGGAAGGAGATTTTTTTATGGAAAAGAGGAATCCTATTCGTTTTTTATTACCTTTACCGCCGGATCGGAGCTATTCCGTCCGTCGGACATATTTGAAAATAAAGCGTTGTGCTTATTCTTGTAAGTGAAAACCTGAGAAATTTTCAACTGCACACAAGAACAGCACAGCGGTCTTCACGTATACGTGCGTGGGGCTGCTGTCTATTTGTGTGCAAAGGTTTTTCTCAGGTACCTCACTTACAAATAGTACACAGTCTCACGCTTTCGTTTTATAAACCACTTCTCTTTTTGGGGCTGGGGGAGAGTTGATATTGATTAATATGGAAAAACTTTTATCTTTAGCAAGAAATGTCAATTGGGGATATAATACGCGAAATTCTCTTTTATTTGAGTCTGCAGGTGTACAATTATTTAATTATACGTTACCTATACAAGCAGGTTCTAAAATATTAGTTTCGTTAGAAGGTACTACATCAACACAAATAGTTGGAAAAGCTTTCAGTTATATTGCTAGATCATTTGACAATGGAGATCCTAAGGTAAATTCAGTCGCAGCTGAAAATGCTTATTATTGTTTGGCTAAATCAATAAAAGCAGGAAATACTTATGCTGCACCTGAATTATTTATGTTATTAGAAACAAAGCCGGATGCAATCTTAGATAAATTTGTGGAAACATTAATGGCAGAGAAAGCTACAGGACTTTCTCGAATTTTCTATTATGATGCAAATCGGGTACAATCTGATGCGAAAGACCTGATTCCTTATGTTAAATATTATATTGTTTCAATATTTTACAATGTCGATGAAAGAAAGCTCTTAATTCCTGATGATATTTTGACTTTTCCACAGGCTATATTGGAGAAAACCCTTGTACAATTTGCACCAACCGATGATCCGGATGATCTTAGTTTCTTAGATTCGATAAATGCATTAAATGAGGGCAGTAAATACTTTACAAGAGTATATAAAGAAATAGAAGATACATTATTAAATTTTTAAGTCATGGATAATAATAATTTTGACCAATTTCCGATCAATATATTTGAATCTAATGGTCCAATTGAAAAAAAAGGTTTCTTTTGTAAATCAAGCTGCTTTCGCGTTTGGAGAAATGGAATGGTAATAGTTCAGGGAAACGAGGAAATAGATTTACGTGGGTATATTATAGAAGGAGGATTACATGTAGAAATTAGAAGTGATATATTGGCTGCCTATACAGAAAATAAATTTTTTTTCACTCATATTTCATTGAATCGAGATAGAGTACTTTGGATAAATCTATATAATCAAGGTTCTGAACCTAAGCAACCTTCTGCATTGTCTTTGTTTTATAAGAATTCTAAACTTGCAAGAATTGCAATTTCTATAGAAATACCTCAAGTATTGATAGAGTTTGATTTATTGCCTAATACAGATGAGAATTCTAACGAGGAGTTTGATTCAGGAGATGAGAAGAAATTGAATTGTATTCAGAGGATTATTAAGAAATATTTTTCCTAAAGTGTTATTATATAATTCTTTTTTTGCAAAAAAAATGTCCAACAGCAAGCAAATTCCAAGAGAAGAGTAATGAAATCTCGGCTGTTTGAGCCGCAGGCGAGTTTTCCGAGATTTCTGCTTCTCGCTGTGAGTTTGTAGCCGCTGGAGTGTAAGCCTTGACCTTTTGGTTCTTTTGGGTCAAGCCAAAAGAACGGACAATGCTATAAAGAACACGCACCCCCTCTCATTGGAATAAAATTCCTATCTTTGTGGCAAATATTTATTTATGAAGAGGATACATTGTTGGATATATTTGCTGTTGGCTATCGTAGGCCTATCGGCCTGCCAAGGGAAGAAAGAGGGAGGAACACGGACGATATCCGTTACCATCGAGCCGCAGCGATATTTTGCAGAGAAGATAGCCGGAGACCTTTTCCAAATTAATTGTGTGACACCTGCCGGACAAAGCCCGGAAACATACGATCCTACACCCCAACAAATGGTTCAGATCAGTCAGAGTCAGGCTTATTTCCGTATTGGAGAAATCGGGTTTGAACAGGCTTGGATGAAGAATTTGCAAAGCCAGAATCCGGATATGGTTGTCTTTGATCTTTCGGAAGGAATGAAACTGATCAAAAACGAGGAAGAAGCGCATGAGGAAGGTGAAGCACACCATCATCACCATCACGGGTCGGTCGATCCTCATATCTGGACTTCTATTTCCGGTGCCAGGGTGATTGCCCAGAATACCTGTCAGGCCTTCATCAAACTTGATCCGGAGAATCAGGAGATTTATCGGGCCGGTTATCAGCGGCTGATCGAAGAAATAGACAGCACAGAGGCTGAAATGAAGCAGCTGTTACAGCCATTAGCCGGTGCGGCTTTTATTATCTATCATCCGACGCTGACCTATTTTGCCCGTGAGTTTGGTTTGAAACAGCTTTGTATCGAGTTGGATGGGAAAGAACCTTCTCCTGCTCAACTGAAACAATTGCTGGAGACGGCTACACAGTCGGGGGCGAAAGTCGTTTTCGTACAGCAGGAATTTGACCAGAAGAATGCCGAACTGATAGCCAAGGAGACCGGATGCCGGCTGGTAACGATCAATCCGTTGAGTTATAACTGGCATGATGAAATGATTCGTTTGGCAACTATATTGGCAGGGAAAGATGGACAAGCTGATTGAATTGACACAGGTAACAGCCGGTTATGACCGGAAAATCGTCTTGAAAGATGTTTCGCTGACGGTTTGGGAACATGATTTCTTGGGAATCATCGGACCAAATGGTGGTGGGAAGACTACGCTGCTGAAAGTTATTCTGGGTTTATTGCCTCCGAAAGCCGGTGACATTCGTTTTTATCACCAAGGGAAACCTGTGGATGGTATCAAGATCGGTTATTTACCCCAGATGAGCAATATTGACCGGAAATTTCCGATCTCCGTACAGGAAGTAGTAGCCTCTGGATTAGCAGCTGAAAAGCCTCTGTTCCGGTCTTATACAGCAGCTCAACGGGAACGAATTGAAGAGGTTATCGTACAGATGGGACTGAAAGACGTACAGAAGCATTCGATAGCCGAACTTTCCGGCGGACAGTTACAGCGTGTCCTGCTGGGACGTTCCATCGTCTCGCGTCCGCAGGTCTTGATTCTGGATGAACCGAATTCGTATGTCGATAAACGGTTTGAATCGAAATTCTATCCGTTGCTCGAAGAAATCAACCGGGAGAGTGCTATCGTTCTGGTGTCGCACGACATTGGTACGGTACTTTCCATGGTGAAGAATATCGCTTGTGTGAATGAATCCCTGCATTATCATTCGGGAGCGAATATTTCATCGGAGTGGCTGGATAAACAATATGCCTGTCCGATCGAATTGATCGGTCATGGAAATTTGCCTCATCGTGTATTGAAGAATCATGAACATACAACCGATTGAACCATGTACTCACCTGTTTTAGCTTTTATCGGAATCCCGGAATTAGGTATGATAGCTGGTATTGCCGTCATTCTGTTCGGTTGCAAGGCCGTCTCGCAGAATCCATTTATTGACAGGAAGCAGAAGTTGCTCTGGATGTTGACGATTGTAGTCCTGAATTGGATTGGTCTGCTGTGGTATTATTATGTTTTTTATATGAGGAATAACGAAGAATGAAGCCTGTTGATAAGATATTGATTACGGGAGCCAGCGGTTTCATCGGTGGCTTTTTAGTGGAAGAAGCCTTAAAACGAGGATATGAAGTCTGGGCTGGAGTCCGGTCGCATAGTAGCCGGAGACATCTGCAAGACGAGCGGATTCGTTTTATCGAACTGGATTATGCACATGAAAAAGAACTGGATGACCAGTTGAAAGCCTTTGCTCAGGAGAATGGAGGTTGGCGCTATGTCATTCATAATGCCGGACTGACCAAGACGACCGACAAGGCTCTTTTCTATGAAGTAAATGCCGAAAATACACGTCGCTTTATGGAAGGATTGGCTCGTCATTGTCCTCCGGAGAAATTCCTGCTGATGAGTAGTCTTAGCAGTTGCGGGATTGGAGATGAAACGGGCTTTACGCCGATCAAGCTAACCGACCCGCAGACGCCGAATACAGACTATGGAAAGAGTAAATTGCTGGCAGAAAATTATCTGCGGCAACAGCATGCTTTTCCCTACGTGATTCTGCGCCCGACAGGTGTCTATGGTCCGGGAGAAAAAGATTATTTCCTGGAGATTAAAAGTATTCAGCAAGGACTGGATCTGGCTGTAGGGAAGATACCACAACGGATTACTTTTATTTATGTAAAAGATCTGGCTCGGGTGGCATTGTCTGCTCTTGAGAAGGAAGATATACGTAATCGGGAATATTTTGTGGCAGACGGTGATGTTCATACCGATGCTTCTTTTGCCCGATTGGTTCAGGAACTTTTGCATAAAAAGCGTGTTTTGCATGCCCGTGTACCGTTGCCATTGGTTTATACGGCTTGTGTCTTCTCTGAAAAAATTGGTCGGTTGTTTCATAAAAGCATGACGTTGAACAGTGATAAATATCAGATATTAAAGCAACGGAATTGGATTTGTGACATTACGCCTTTGCAGCAGGACTTAGGATTTCAAGCGGAATATCCGCTTCGGAAAGGATTGGAAGAATGTATCAGCTGGTATAAGCAAGAAGGTTGGCTATAAAAAACGCAAGATATCTCACGATGTCTTGCGTTTGAACTAATAAATGATAAAAAAGTTATGTGGGAAGGTTTATATAAAATCAATGAATATTCTTGCTTAAATCGTCGGATGAAATGATTTCATCAGGCTCGGAATACATACAGGCTGGATCTGAATTATAGGCCAGCTTATACGATTTTTCTCCATCAAAGGTTTTTACCTTGATCGTTAGATCTACGGTTTCTCCTTTGGTGTCTGGAAGGGATGATAAATCAAAAGATACCAGTCCTTCAGCAGCGTAGAGAGCACCGTCGCCGTATGCCTGATGACGGAATTCCAACGTATAAGGATCGCTGTTGTCTGCTTGGGTTGGAATCAAACTAATCAGATGTTTGACTCCCGTGTTCCCAAAGTTTGCCGCAAAGCGAACATCTAAATAACCGTCTCCTATGGCCATTGCTAACATTTCTACAGGATCTGTTCCATAAACGGAATCATTTTCTGCCGCTAAGTAAGGAGATATTTTTTTTGTCAGAATATTCTCTATCCAATTGATCTTTATACCGTGACTGAAGCCCGGGATTGAATCGGATAGCATGGTATAATTAACTTGAGCTCTCGTTTTTGAGAAATTATAACCCGGACAGTTTGTTGCGAACGGCCATAATTTTTCTCCGTTATCCCGACGTAAATAATACGTGCTGCCATCCGGCACAACTGTCATAATTTCAATGGCAAATTTGTCCAGTGAATAATCATCATCGTCCTGACATGCATTCAACCCGAACAAGCTCATCGTCATTGCCAGCATCAACCAAGTGTACTTCCAGAATTTCATAATCGTATTTCCCCTTAAATTTTTAATTTCTATAAAGAAAGATGGCATGTACAGGTTATTCGCTGCATAATCTGATGCAAAAAGAAGTTAATGTTTGATTCGTCTGACGATTAACTCGGCTGTACGGATGGAAGCTCCTGGTTTTCCCAGAATCCGGATCATTTCATCATAGTTTTGCAGCATGGTCTCCCGATAAGTCTTATCGTGTATAATACGTTTCAATTCGGTTGTAATGTTTTCTTCGGAGAAACGTGCGCCAAAGAGTTCTTGCACGACTTCTTTTCCGGAGATCAGGTTGACCAGTGAAATATAAGGGGTATGAAAGAAATGCCGGAAAATAAACGAGGCAAGTCGTCCGGCAGGTACGTAGTAACAAACAACTTGCGGTACCCGGAATAAGGCCGTTTCGAGGGTGGCTGTTCCCGACGTAACGAGCGCGGCATCACTATGTTGCAGAAGCGGATAAGTCTGCTGGAAAAGAATCTGGACAGAACCATCCGTATATTGTTGGTAATAAGCAGGATCTATCCCCGGAGCTCCGGCTATGATGGGTTGATATTCCGGGAACTGGGCGGCAACTCGCAGCATAACGGGCAAGTTATCCCGGATTTCCTGTTTGCGGCTACCAGCCAGTAAGGCCAAGATTGGCTTATCGGCCAACCGGTTCATCCGGAAGAAGGTTGATTTTCCGACCGACTCTTGCTGCTGATAGTTCGAGACGGAGTCAACAGATGGATTCCCTACATAGTCCACTTGGTAATCCAACCGTTGAAAGAATGCAGGCTCAAAAGGAAGGATGGAATAGAGATGATCTACGTATTTCCGGAAATCCTTGATACGGTATTGCTTCCACGCCCATATTTTCGGTGAAATATAATAATGCACCGGTATATGGAGAACTGTCTTCACATACTTGGCAATCTTCAGATTGAAGCCAGGATAATCAATCAGGATAACGACATCCGGCTGGTACTGACGGATATCTTCCCGGCAGACTTCCATATTGCGGAGTATGGTTCGTAGGTTCATGAGCACAGGGATAAAACCCATAAAAGCCATTTCCCGGTAATGTTTGACCAAAGTCCCTCCTACTTGTTTCATCAGATCCCCGCCTAGAAAACGGAAATCAGCCTGCGGATCTGTATTTTTGATGGCACGCATCAGATTGGATGCGTGCAAGTCTCCGGATGCTTCACCGGCTATGAGATAATATTTCATGGCAGATGAGGCATTAAAGATCCCACGTTTGCAGTTCCTGCATAAAGGCATAGTCGGTTATGTCTATCTTGCAGGGAACGAGTGAGGCATATCCTTCGTTCAGTAATTTATCATCGTTGTCGTCATGCTGGTCGTCATTCCGGAAATAACCGGTTAGCCAGAAGACGGTTTGTCCGGCGGCATCTTCTCCCCGCTTGAATTCTTTTACCCAACGTCCATCTGCCTGTCGGCATATTTTCAGTCCTTTGACTGGAATGTCTGTCGGGACATTCAAATTCAAATATGTTCCATGAGGAAGACCTTTCTCCAGAATCTTTTCGGCAGTTAATCGGCCCAGACGGCAACATTCCGTAAAATCAGCATCGGCCCGGTGATCTAATAAAGAAACACCCAAAGAAGGAACACCAAAGATACAACCTTCGGCTGTTGCTCCCATCGTACCGGAATAATTGACGCAGATAGCCATGTTGCCTCCATGGTTAATACCGGAAACCAGCAAATCCGGCTCACGGTCAAGTACTTCATTAATCGCTAATTTGACACAATCGACAGGCGTGCCTGTACAACTATATACCGTTACACCCGGTTCCTCCCATTCTACTTTGTATTTAATGGGGATCAGTGAGGTGATTGCACTCGACATGCCCGAACGGGGTCCGTCGGGAGCCATGACTACCAGTTCTCCTAAATCTTTGAGGGCTTTGATCAATTCCTGGATTCCTTTCGCTCTGAATCCGTCATCGTTAGTGATCAATATCAACGGTCTGTTGTTTCTTTCCATATTTTGTGTCTGTTTATCGATCGACAAAGATACAAGAAGCCTGTGACATTCGTGTTAATGTCTGGCTAAATTGTGAATTTTAAAATAGAGTAGCCAGCTCGAAAAGCAACGAACAACGTACATCGGAATATTGACATAGTATGATATGGACATTTTCTTCGCCCAGGGCTGACGCATTACAAACTTCCAGACCTTTTAAAAAGTATTTATCTTTAGAGAGTCAAAGGGATAATAATAAAAATCAAAGAAGTAATGGAAATATTTTCTATATTAG
>NZ_JAKZMM010000007.1 GCF_022809355.1 Parabacteroides faecalis
TAGCTTTATTGTAAATTAATAGTTTGATCACTTCTAATCTACTAATAATCAGCGATAAGCACAACCTTTTATACATATTTATTTTATCAATTTAATTCCGCCAACGGGTAATAGTTTTGTGATCCATCCGATGTTAACAGATGTATTACGTATCATGAAGAAACATCAGATTGAAGGAGCAGATTTCTTGGAAACCCAAGAAACGCGTCTAGCTCGTTATGCCGAGCAATTGGAACGCTTTATCTCTCCCGAAGGAACTTTTCCTGTTGTTGGTCGTTCCATTGTTTATCGTTTCGGGGCTTTTCATGCATTGGCACAAGCTTCATTGTTGCATCTACTTCCAAAAGGAATTACACCGGCACAAGTACGTTGTGCATTGACAGCTGTTATCCAACGCCAGCTTAAATCTCCATCTAATTTTGATGCGAAAGGATGGATTCGGGTTGGTTTCACTGGAAGTCAGATGAAGATATCCGAGTCATATATAAACAATGGTAGTGCTTATCTTTGTTCAGTTGGGCTACTTGCTTTGGGACTGCCTCCAACTGATCCTTTCTGGAGTGATCCTTATACCGAATGGACCAACCTGAAGGCTTGGAATGGCATTGATGTCCCGGCTGACCATGCGTTGGAGTAAGAATTGGATATTTAGGATAGTGTAATAGAATAAAGTATAATAAAAACGAATAAACAATATGGTAAACTTTTCATTAGAAGGAAAAATTGCACTGGTAACAGGTGCTTCTTATGGTATTGGTTTTGCAATTGCAACGGGCTTTGCTCAAGCTGGTGCAACAATCGTGTTTAACGATATTAAGCAGGAATTGGTTGATAAAGGTCTGGCAGCTTACAAAGAATTGGGGATTAATGCGCACGGATATGTATGTGATGTGACAGACGAGAAGGCGGTTAATGCTTTTATTGCTCAAATCGAGAAGGAAATAGGTACAATTGATATTTTAGTCAATAATGCTGGTATTATCAAACGGATTCCGATGTGCGAGATGTCGGCAGCAGAGTTCCGTCAGGTTATTGATGTCGATTTGAATGCTCCTTTTATTGTTTCGAAGGCTGTCATTCCGGGGATGATCAAGAAAGGCCATGGAAAGATCATCAATATTTGTTCGATGATGAGTGAACTGGGACGTGAAACGGTCTCTGCTTATGCTGCTGCTAAAGGTGGTCTTAAGATGCTTACTCGTAATATCGCTTCTGAATATGGTGAATATAATATCCAATGTAACGGTATCGGCCCGGGTTATATTGCTACTCCGCAGACAGCTCCGCTTCGGGAAAAGCAACCTGATGGTACGCCTCATCCTTTTGATTCATTCATTATTGCTAAGACACCAGCTGCTCGTTGGGGAACACCTGAAGATTTGATGGGACCGGCTATTTTCTTGGCATCTGATGCTTCCAACTTTGTGAATGGGCATGTACTATATGTAGATGGCGGTATTTTGGCTTATATTGGTAAACAACCTAAATGATAAAAATACCTTTTGTTGATATGTGGATGAAGAATACGTTGGTAATCTGTGCATGTATCCTGGGTTTGGTTACTGGATGTTCCCAAACAAAGGATAGGCAGATTATAACGATAACAAATCATCTGGATCTGCCTCGAACGGAAGAATTAGTGGAGATTCCATTGAAGGAACTACATCGTTCAATGTTGGCAGAAGATAAGACATGGGTGGTACTTGATTCGGAAGGGAATCAAGTACCTTATCAGATTACGTATGACAGTTTGTTGATATTTCCTGTTCGTATAGCGGAAAAAGGAACAGCAGAATATACTGTCGCCAAAGGAATTCCTGCTCCATCAGACACTATTTGTTGCGGGCGATGCTATCCGGAACGGTTGGATGATATTGCATGGGAAAATGATAAGGCGGCTTATCGGGTGTATGGACCTGCGTTACAGCGTAGCGGAGAACGGGGTTTTGGTTATGATATCCTGACAAAAAGTGTCTCTTATCCGGTTTTGGAAGGGCGTTACCGGAAGGAATTGGATCCATTGGCCAGAAAACAAATGAAGGAATTACGGGAATCGGGTAAGCATCATGAGGCGGATAGTATCGGAAGAGCTATTTCTTATCATATTGACCATGGAAATGGAATGGATTGTTATAGTGTCGGACCTACTTTGGGCGGAGGAACTTCGGCTTTACTTGTTGACTCTTCTCTTGTTTATCCTTATTGTTATAGGGAATATCAGATATTGGATAATGGTCCGTTACGCTTTACAGTCCGGCTGGAGTTTAATCCATTAACAGTTGCTTCTGATTCGAACGTCATTGAAACACGAGTGATTTCGTTGGACAAAGGTTCTTATTTGAATAAGACGATTCTTTCTTATCAGCATTTATCAGAACCATGTCAGTTGGCAACAGGTATTGTTGTTCATCCACAAAATCCGGACGGTGCTTGGATAGGAAAAGACCGGGCTATCATTGCTTATGCTGATTCTACCGATCGGGTCAATGCCGGAAATGGAGTTATTCATGTGGGAGCTTTATTGACTAAGAGTCCTTTATGGAAAGGTGTTCGCTGGTTCAATGAGCAGGAAAAGCAATTTTCTCCGGGAGCATTGGGACATGTGATGATGATTTCAGACTATAAACCGGGTAAGCCGCTGGTTTATTATTGGGGTAGTTCATGGAGTAAGAGCGGTTTCAGTACGCAAGAAGAATGGGTGAACTATTTGGAAGATTATGATAAGTTTCTTTCTTCTCCTTTAGAGATAAGTATAAAGTGAAATGGAACAGGTATTTGGTTATATTATAGGATTAGGTGCGGCTGTAATGATGCCGATCATTTTTACAGTCCTTGGACTTTGTATAGGTATCAAACTGGGAAAAGCATTAAAGAGTGGTCTGCTGGTGGGTGTCGGTTTTGTCGGCTTGTCGGTAGTTACAGCCTTGCTGACGGATAGTTTGGGAGAACCCTTGAAAAAGGTAACGGAGATCTACGGATTGAGTTTAGGTATCTTTGATATGGGATGGCCGGCAGCAGCGTCGGTAGCTTATAATACATCGGTGGGTGCTTTTATTATTCCGGTTTGCTTGTTGGTAAATGTCATTATGTTGTTAACCCGGACGACGAAGACGGTTAATATCGATTTATGGAATTACTGGCATTTTGCTTTTATCGGGGCGGTTGTATATTTTGCCTCCGGCCATATTGGATGGGGATTCTTTGCTGCGATTGTTTGTTATATCATAACGTTAGTCATGGCTGATTTGACAAGCAAACAGTTTCAGCGTTATTATGACAAGATGGAAGGTATTTCTATTCCACAGCCTTTCTGTCAGGGATTTGTTCCTTTTGCGGTAGTGATTAATAAAGGATTGGATGCTATTCCAGGCTTCGATAAGTTGAATATTGATGCCGAAGGTATGAAGAAGAAGTTTGGTATCATGGGTGAACCTTTGTTCTTGGGTGTCATTGTTGGTTGCGGAATCGGTATTTTGTCTTGTGAAAACTGGAAACAGGTCATTGATAAGATTCCTTTTATCTTGGGTTTGGGTATAAAGATGGGAGCAGTGATGGAACTGATCCCTCGAATTACGTCTTTGTTTATTGAAGGTTTGCGCCCGATATCGGATGCCACCCGTGAAATGATTGCCCGTAAGTTCAAGAATAGTGCGGAATTGAATATCGGGATGAGTCCAGCTTTGGTGATTGGTCATCCAACTACGCTGGTTGTTTCCCTGCTTCTGATCCCGACTATTTTATTCCTGTCGGTGGTTCTTCCCGAAAATCAGTTCCTTCCTTTGGCTTCTCTGGCCGGAATGTTTTATCTCTTCCCGGTTGTCCTTCCTATTACGAAAGGGAATGTGCTGAAAACATTTATTATTGGTTTGGTAGCATTGATTGTAGGTCTTTATTTTGTAACCGATTTGGCACCTTATTTTACGCAGGCAGCTACAGACGTATATGCAAAGACCGGTGATACAGCGGTAAAGATTCCGGAAGGTTTCCAAGGCGGAGCACTCGATTTCGCTTCTAGTCTGTTCTCTTGGGTAATATTTCATTTGGTTTATAACCTGAAGATAGTCGGGGCTGTTGTCCTTGTACTGTTTACTTTGGCTTTGGCTTTTTATAACCGTACGCGTATTATCCGGGAGAGTAAGAATAAATAAGAATTTAGTTATATAATAAATGTAAGGAATGAAAAATAAAGTTTTAGCAATGATGATTGGTATAACAGCTGCGTTGACAACCAATGCGCAAGTGAATTATCGGATGCAGACAGCTTGTCATCCGGAAGATGTTAAGACGTATACGACCGAAAAGCTTCGTGAACGGTTTGTGATGGAAAAAGTCTTGAGTGAAGATGCCATTCATTTGACTTATTCGATGTATGATCGTTTGATCTTTGGTGGTGCTATGCCAGTACAAAAGGAATTGGTCCTGGAGACCATTGATCCGTTGAAAGCTCCTTATTTCTTGTTTTCCCGGGAACTGGGTGTGATTAATATCGGTGGTGATGGTATTGTAACGGTTGATGGTAAAGAATATGCCTTGAAGTTTAAAGAGGCTTTGTATGTTGGACGTGGAAACCAAAAGGTAACGTTCAAGAGTGTTGATCCTTCTAAACCAGCCAAGTTCTACTTGAATTCTGCTCCGGCTCATAAGGAATATAAAACCCAATGGATTACGATTGATGGCCGAAAAGGTTCGTTGAAAGCGAACAGCATGCCGGCCGGAAAGATGGAAGAAAGTAATGACCGGGTAATCAATCAGCTGATTGTAAAGAACGTATTGGAAGAAGGACCTTGCCAATTGCAAATGGGACTGACGGAATTGAAGCCGGGCAGTGTATGGAATACAATGCCTGCCCATACGCATAGCCGTCGTGTTGAAGCTTATTTCTACTTTAATGTACCGGAAGGGAATATGATTTGTCACCTGATGGGCGAGCCTCAGCAGCAGCGTTTGTTATGGTTGGCCAACGAACAGGCTGTTATGTCTCCGGAATGGTCTATCCATGCAGCAGCCGGAACCAGCAATTATATGTTCATTTGGGGAATGGCCGGCGAGAATTTAGATTATAATGATATGGATAAAATTCCTTATACTGAAATGAAATAAATTCGCCCCTTGCTTTAATTGTGCGGTTTTATCCCTAATTTATAAAGAGAAACAGGCAACATTTTGTATTTTTGTCCGATTTTTATAGCAGATGAGGATGAAAAAAAGACTTGTTGTCCTGTTTTTATTTTGTGTTTCCTGGCTGTTGCAAGCAGCCGATTCGCCTAAACACGAGATTCGTGCGGTATGGCTGACGACCGTTTATGGTTTGGATTGGCCTCGTTTTACTGCAAATTCCGAACATTCTCGGAAAGCCCAGCAAAAGGCCGTCTGTGATATGCTCGATCGTTTACAGGATGCTAATTTCAATACCGTATTCTTTCAGGTTCGTTTGCGGGGAGATGTGGCTTATCGTTCTGCCATCGAACCGATGTCGTATGTCTTTTCCGGAAAAGAAGGTGTTTCTCCGGGGTATGATCCATTGGCTTATGTGATAAAAGAATGTCATCAGCGAGGAATGGAATGTCATGCTTGGTTTGTTACTTTTCCGTTGGGTACGGATGAGTTTGTCAGGAAATTAGGAAAGAAGTCTGTCGTGAAGCGCCATCCGGAACTCTGCAAGAAGCACAAAGGAGAGTGGTATTTGGATCCCGGTATTCCCGGAACGACTGATTACATCTTGTCGTTGGTGCGCGAGATTGTTTCGAATTATGATATTGACGGTATTCACTTTGACTATATCCGCTATCCGGAATCTGCCAATTCTTTCCCAGATAAGAGTGTTTATCGTAAATACGGACGGAAGAAAGATTTATATCAATGGCGCCGAGATAATATCAACCGGATGGTTCATCGGATTTATGACTGGGTGAAATCGGCTAAACCTTGGGTACAGGTAAGTAGTTCTCCGTTGGGAAAATACAGCCGGATTCCGGAAGTTCCCAATGCGGGTTGGACTGCCTACGAGAGTGTTTACCAGGATCCGAAGCAATGGATGCAGGATGGGAAACAAGACATGGTGGTTCCTATGATGTATTATTTGCATAAAAATTTCTTCCCGTTTGTGGATAATTGGGTAGAAAACAGCAATGGCCGACTGATTGTTCCGGGTTTGGGCGCATACCGGCTTGAGAAAGAAGAAGCCGACTGGGCTTTGACGGATATTACCGACCAGATTGATTACTGCCGTTATTATGGTACGGCCGGTTGCACCTTCTTCCGCTGTCTGAATGTCCTTTCGAATGAAAAAGGCATATACGACGAATTGAAAAACCATTACTATCAATACCCAGCCTTATTGCCTCCGCTGACGTGGTTGTGCGATTCACTTCCGCAGTCTCCTGCCGAGATCTGGGTTGAACGCTTGGAGGGAGAACTGAAGTTAAGTTGGGAGAAACCCGCTTCTGAAAAACAAGATTTGACTTATACCGTTTATTATTCCTTGACTGATACGATGAACACCGACAAGCCTCAGCATATTTTGGCGACAGGTATCCGAGGAACAGAATTGTATCTGCCTGTACAGTCCAATCGGGAACAGGGATATTTGTTTGTAGTAACGGCTTCCAACCGGTATCATCTGGAGGGAAAACCTTCCAGAGAAACGTATTATTATTACTCGAAATACGAAAAATAGCTTTTACATTCATGACCAAATAGTTAAATCTTCGTATCCTTTTATATTTTTGACAGATGTGCTAAAGCTTTTCCATATATGTGCTAAAGCTTTTTGACGGATATGGAAAAGCTTTTCGACAGCTGTCAAACAATTAAAAGATAGCAGGTATAAATTTTCAATTGAAAGGAAAAGGATATTCAGATAAATGGACTTATCTTTGCGGCGATAAAAAAGTTCTCTTTTTTATTAAAAAGAATGCAGCGTTTTATTAATTAATTTCATCATTCTAAATGTTGGTTCCTGTATTAATAAGGATGAACTACGTGTGAATGAAGGTGTGTGAGGATGGACGAACAACAACTGATAGCGGGTTGCAAAAGCGAAAATCGATTGGCTCAACGGGAGTTATATGAGAAATATGCTCGTAGAATGCTGGCGGTGTGCTTGCGCTATGTCAATGATATGGAGACAGCCCGCGATTTATTGCAGGATGGTTTCGTCCGGGTGTTTACGAACATTCATTCTTATACTGGATCCGGTTCGTTTGAAGGCTGGCTTCGAAAGATATTCGTAAATGGTGCTTTGGAATATTTGCGGAAGTCGGATGTCTTGCGCGAATCAACAGATTTGGAAAACTCGGCGGAATTAGTACAGCCGGATAGTTCCGCCATAGAGAATTTGTCGGCTGCAGAATTGATGAAAGTGATACAGGAATTGCCTGCGGGCTTTAGGACTGTATTCAACATGTTTGCCATAGAAGGGTATTCGCATAAGGAAATTAGTGAGATATTGGGTATTACAGAAAGTACATCACGCTCACAATTTACGCGGGCGAGGCAACTATTGCAGAAACGCATAAAAGAATTGTACAAATGAAGAAGGGAGATCGGGATAATATAGATGATTTGTTTCGTTCGAAGTTATATGACTTTGAAGTGGAAACAGCACCGGAAGACTGGGATGCGATCGAAAAGAGTTTGACTCGTCCTTCCATTCCTTTCTATCGGAAATATAAATACCAGTGGATGGCTGCGGCTGCTGTGGCGGCCTTGTTGGTTCTATCTTTCGGTATTCCTTGGAACAGCCAGGAAGAAGAACTGGTAAAAATAGCCCAGGAGGTTAAACAAGAAGCCGAGAAGCAAATGAACGATAACGAGTGGGTGGCTGCTGTAACAGAAAATCAGGAAGCTGTTGCTGAAGAGGAAGAGAAACCTAAACAGCGTTCGTTGCGTCCGCGTCTCTTGTCGGTCAATGCGCGGGCAAATAATGTTCCGGCCGTCAAGGTTTCTTCGGAAGTTCCGGTTGATGAGGTGGTAACGGAAGACATTCATGAAGATAATATAGAAGAACAAGACGAGGTATCGCCTGTTGTTCAAGCTGAAGAACAAATTATAGAAGAAGTACAACCCGTACAGACCAGAACGGTTGTAGAGAAGGAAGAAAAGCCAACGAAGGCTGAACCGAAGCCACGTAAATGGGGATTCGGTATGGGAGCCGGAAGTCTTTCGGCTGGAAACAACAGTTCTGTCAATGCCTTTGCATTGAGAAGTTCAGCTGTAACCAACGAATATCTGTCGTTGATGAATGCTTCTTCGTTTGAACAGCTTCCAAAGACAGATGTAAAACATAAGATGCCTTTGTCTTTCGGTCTTTCGGCAAGCCGGTATTTAACAGACAGATGGTCGTTGCAGGCCGGATTGTCTTATTCGTATCTGGTTTCGGAATGGACAACCAATAAGACTTATCGGGCAGAGTCGGAACAGCGTTTGCATTTCTTGGGTGTTCCGGTTGCTGTGACGTATAAGATAGCGGAATGGAACCGATTTATGTTTTATGCTTCGGCTGGCGGACAAGTGGAGCTGAATGTTGCGGGAAAGGTTTGTACGGATTTGTATTCGCCTGTTGAAAAACTGAAATCAGTGACAGAGAAAGAACGTATGAAAGAGCCTTATTTCTCTGTGAATGCAAGAGTAGGCGTCAGTTATCCGATCATCCGCTTCTTGAGTGCTTATGCGGAAGTAGGAGCTGATTATTATTTTGACAACGGAAGCGATGTAGAAACAATTCATTCAGAAAAGCCTTTTTATGTCGGTCTGCAATTAGGTTTTCGTTTTGGATTTTAATAGAAGAACTAATAATAAATTGAAATGAAAAAATTAAACTTTTTAGCGGCAGCTTTGGTATCTGCCATGACTTTGTTTACTTCCTGTTTAGGAAATGGTGGGAACTCTGCGGAATTTTCTGCTACGGGAATTGTCTTTTTGAATGATAAGGCCGGTTTTAAGCAGATGGTAGATGTGGGAAGTGCTTATTTGTATATTCCACAGTTGGAAACAGCAGAATATGGTGAAGGTGATTGTGTAGCTGTCGGCGTACATGTAGACTATAATTCTCCAGAGAATGCTAATTGGGGAACAACTGGTTATTTGACAGCCTCTTTGACAGGACAGCCTTCTGTAATAGATCAATATCGTGCTTCATTTATTACTTCAGAAGCAGATACAACATTGATTCTGGCAAACGAAATCCCATTGGTAAGTGCATTCCAGGCAAGTATGTTCAATAACTATGTTCGTGGTTGGTTGATTTTCCCTTCAACAGCAAAGTTTGGAAGCAAGCAGACATTGACATTCAAGATGATGTATCCGCGTGAATTAAAAGCGGAAGAAATCAATGGCAAACGGTATTATAACTTGTATCTGCGTGCTATGGCAAAAGGTGATGATACAGGAGCTTCCAATTCATCTATCATCAATGCCTATTATTTGAAAGATGTGATTGATCGTGCTAATGCAATAGAAAAGGCAGAGGATCACGATAGTTATTATCTGAAGTTCAACTTCGTCAGTGAGATCGACAAAGACAACAATAAGCTGACTTGGGATTATGAAGAAGCCCAAATGGCTGTAACGGATGATAGTTCATCTATGTAATCGTCCTTCATTAGGATATAGGAAAGTCGTATGGGTAGGAGTTTTTCTCTGCCAATACGACTTTTTTCTTTCTTTTTATTACCTTTGCCCCCTATAACGAAAAGATTAAAAGGTAGGTTATGATCAAGATAAGATATGCGGTTTTCACTCTTTTGACTTTGATGCTCTTGTCCTGCATGGGAGAAAGTGGTGACGTATATATCTATGGCTCCCAAGCTGGAGTTGTCCGTTTGACGCCGGAAAAAGTAATTTCCTTGCGTTCGGGTGTTCAAGTTACTTCCTCCGAATTTCAGAACCAGCAGGTAGAAGATGGCGATTGTTGTTTGGTGGATTATAAAGTGAACTTTTCTGCTTCAGAAAACAAAGATGCCAATCTTTATCAGGTTGATATATTAAACTATCTTCCCGTAAAAAGCTGGCCTCTGAATAGTACGCCTGATACATTGGCTGTTCGTTGGGATGAATCTTATTTGGATATCTCGATCGAGAGCGGAATTTATGTGGATGGGTATTTCTTCCTGTATCCGGAATATAAGAAATATTACCAGACACAGAAGGATTCGTTTTCTATTTCATACGATCCGCTTCAGGAACCTGTTTGGGATGAGATTACAGGCCAACGTTGTCTGCAGTTATATCTTCGCTCCACTTCTTCCTATCAGACAGGCGATACGGTGTTTACTACATCAACGGTAGTTCCTCAGGCTTTTCATATCCAGGAGTTTATTGATAATGCCATTCAAAAAGGTTATGTCAGTGGTGATTCGTTGAATTTCCGCTTGGTTTATCCTGAGTATTTTTCAGAAGAAAGCGCCGTATATAGTTGGAAGTATTCGGACATTTATACAATTTTGATGGATAAATATCCGGATAATTTGCAAAACGCAGCTAATATATTAAATTTGTAATTGAAAAGATTGAGAGTATATGTATAAGGAAATCGTAAAATTAGTGATAATGATGATTTCTCAACCGACAAAAACCTGGAAGATGTTGCAGGAACGTCGGGAGAAAGACGAGCAAGAGACAGGTTCTATCCGATATGAAGCTTTTCAAAGTGATTATTTATATCCATTTATCGGAATTCTGACGGTAGCAGCTTTCTTCAGTGTCTGCACACGTCAGGAATTTGATATCGAGCAGGCATTAAAATCTGCCATTGTCACGTTTGTTTCTACTTTTGGTGGTTTTTATTTGGCTTCCTATTTGTTGAATGAGTTATGGCAAGGCTTTTTCAAGAAAGAAAAGAATTTACCGTTATGCCAGATGTTTGTGGGTTTTTCTTCGGTGTTAATGTTTACGTTGGATATTGTCTGGATGCTTTTGCCTGATTTCTTTTTCTTATATATCTTTATCGTCTATACGTTTTATATTGTATGGGAAGGCTCAACAGTCTTTATGCAGATAGAAGAAGCAGCACAGATGAAATTTACGGTCTTTGCATCCGTGCTGATTATCGCTATGCCGCATTTGATAGAGAAAGTATTGATCTTGTTGATGCCTGGGTTACGTTAAATAAAAAGGAATATTATGAAGGAAAAGTTCGAAAAGAATATTTCTATAAAAAACAAACGTGCCTCTTTCGATTATGAATTATTGGATACGTTTACGGCAGGTATTGTCTTGACCGGAACTGAGATCAAATCAATCCGGCAAGGGAAAGCAAGTTTGGTAGATACATTCTGCATTGTGGATAAAGGTGAGCTGTGGGTAAAGAATATGTATATTGCCGAATACTTCTATGGTACTTACAATAACCATAATGCCCGTCGGGACCGGAAGTTGCTTTTACAGAAGAAGGAAATCCGAAAGATTGCGGGAGCTATCAAGGCTAGCGGCTTTACCATAGTTCCGACGCGTTTGTTTATTAATGATAAAGGATTGGCCAAACTGATTGTTGCCATAGCCCGAGGAAAGAAAGAATATGATAAACGGGATTCGATCAAGGAACGAGACGACAAACGGGAAATGGCTCGGGCATTCAGGCATTGACAAGGCGTCAATGCTTTTTTTGCATTAAGAAGAATTTGACCAATAACGAAGATAATTATGACTATATAATATGAATAAGGAAACCTTTTTGAATCTTCTGCAAGAACGCATTCTTCTATTAGATGGAGGGATGGGTACAATGATCCAAGGGTATCATTTGACGGAGGCCGATTATCGGGGAGAACGCTTCGCTTCGTTTCCTGGCATGTTGAAAGGAAACAATGACTTGTTGAGTATCACACGTCCGGATGTAATTCGGGATATTCACCGACAGTATTTGGATGCAGGAGCGGATATCTTCACAACAAACACATTTAATGCCAATGCCATTTCGATGGAAGATTATGGCATGAGTAATTACGTGCGGGAAATGAATTTGGCTTCGGCTCGTTTGGGACGGGAACTGGCGGATTCATATATGAAGGAATATCCTGAAAAGACAATCTTTGTTGCAGGTTCGGTAGGACCGACCAACAAGACTGCATCTATGAGTCCGGATGTCAGTAATCCGGCTTATCGGGCAGTTACTTACCGGGATTTGTATGCTGCTTATAAGGAACAGGTGGAAGCGTTGGTAGATGGCGGGGTTGATATTATTTTGTTCGAGACAACTTTTGATACGCTAAACGCCAAAGCCGGACTGGAAGCTGCAGAGGTCGTTCTGAAGGAAAAGGGGGTTGATTTGCCAATCATGCTTTCCTTAACCTTGGCTGGTCAGGGCGGACGTACATTGTCCGGACAAACATTGAAGGCTTTTCTGGCTTCCGTACAGCATACACATATTGTCAGTGTCGGGTTGAACTGTTCTTTCGGAGCAGCCGATATGAAACCTTATCTGGAAGAATTGGCAAGAGTGGCTCCTTATTATATTAGTGCTTATCCGAATGCGGGATTACCAAACAGTTTGGGTGGTTATGATGAAACACCGGAAACGATGGCCGAGCACGTGAAACCTTTTGTGGATGAAGGTTTGGTAAATATTCTCGGTGGCTGTTGTGGTACGACACCGGCGCATATAGCGAAATATCCGGCTTTGATTGCCGGAGCCAAGCCTCATGTGCCTGCTCCCCAATCGGATTGTTTATGGTTATCCGGATTGGAATTATTGGAAGTTAAACCGGAAAATAACTTTGTCAATGTGGGCGAACGCTGTAACGTAGCAGGTTCACGCAAGTTTCTTCGCCTGATCAAGGAAAAGAATTATGAGGAAGCTTTGAGCATTGCCCGGAAGCAGGTGGAAGACGGAGCTCAGGTGATTGATATTAATATGGATGACGGGTTGTTGGATGCAGAAAAGGAAATGGTTACTTTCCTGAATCTGATTGCTGCGGAACCTGATATTGCCCGGGTACCAGTAATGATCGACTCATCCAAATGGGCCGTTATCGAAAGTGGTTTGATGTGTGTACAAGGAAAGAGCATTGTCAATTCAATCTCTTTGAAAGAAGGAGAAGAAAACTTCTTGCAACATGCACGTCGTATCCAGCAGTTGGGAGCAGCTACGGTTGTGATGGCTTTCGATGAAAAGGGACAGGCTGATACGTTTGAACGGAAAATAGAAGTCTGCCAGCGGGCTTATCAATTGCTTTTAGGTATCGGATTTAATCCGAACGATATAATCTTTGATCCGAATGTTTTGGCAATAGCCACCGGAATGGAAGAGCATAACCGCTATGCCCTTGATTTTATCCGGGCGGTTGACTGGATCAAACACAATCTTCCAGGAGCGAAAGTGAGTGGCGGTATCAGTAATCTGTCGTTCTCTTTCCGTGGAAATAATTACGTACGAGAAGCCATGCATGCCGTATTTTTATATCATGCGATAGCAAAGGGTATGGACATGGGTATTGTTAATCCTTCCACATTCGTATTGTATGAAGATATCGAACCGGAGTTCCGGAATTTATTGGAAGATGTTATCTTGTGCCGCAGACCGGAAGCTGCAGAAGAGCTGATCGCTTATGCGCAGCAGTTGCATGTGCAGACACAAGGAAACACCGAGCATCATCAGCAGGAAGCCTGGCGGACATTACCTTTGGCCGATCGTCTGGAATACGCTTTGGTAAAAGGAATCGGAGAGCATCTGGAAGAAGATTTGCAGGAAGCATTGCAAAAGTATCCTCGGGCAGTTGCTATTATTGATGGCCCTTTGATGAGTGGTATGAATAAAGTAGGTGATTTGTTTGGAGCCGGTAAGATGTTCCTGCCTCAAGTCGTCAAGACTGCTCGTACCATGAAAAAGGCAGTCGCCATTCTTCAGCCGGCTATTGAGGCTGAGAAAGAAGCCGTTTCTTCGGCAAAGGCAGGTAAGGTCGTTTTTGCTACGGTAAAAGGAGATGTACATGATATCGGAAAGAACATTGTTTCTATCGTCTTGGCTTGTAATAATTATGAGGTAATCGATTTAGGAGTGATGGTTCCAGCCGAGACCATTGTCAAGACGGTGCAGGAAGAGAAACCGGATATTCTTTGTTTGTCTGGGCTGATTACACCTTCTTTGGATGAAATGGTACATGTAGTGGATGAGATGCAGAAGGCCGGATTGCAGATTCCTATTATGGTGGGCGGTGCAACTACTTCTAAATTGCATACTGCCTTTAAGATTGCTCCACACTATGCTGGTACAGTTATCCATGTATCGGATGCTTCTCAGAATCCATTGGTAGCTGCCAAGTTGTTAAATCCAGCTACGCATGATGTCTATGTAGCAGACTTAAAGCAAGAATATCAGGCATTACGCGAGACTATGGAAGAACAACAGGCTGAATTGGTTTCGTTGCAGGAAGCCAGAAACCAATCAATCCAGTTGGATTGGTCTGCTTACCAACCAGTCGTGCCTCATCAGTTGGGTGTACATGTACTTCCTTCTATTCCTTTGCAAGAGATAATTCCTTATATTCATTGGACCTTCTTTTTCCAGGCCTGGAAATTAACAGGACGGTTTGACGAGATTTCCCGAATTTACGGATGTGATTCCTGTCGGGCAATGTGGTTGGCCGGTTTCCCGGAAAAAGACCGTGCAAAGGCGGCTGAAGCAATGCAGTTATTTAAGGATGCACAACGCTTGCTACTCCAACTTGTAAAAGAAAAGGTTGAATATTGCAAAGCGGTATATGGATTTTTCCCAGCAGTACGTAAGGGTGATGATATTTGGATTCAGGATATTCGGATACCGACATTACGGCAACAGGTAAAACGGGAAGGCGGTTATAAATCTTTAGCCGATTATATTATGCCTGAAACTGCTGGAAAGGTAGATTATATCGGTGCTTTTGCTGTCACTGGTGGTGCCGGTTATGAAAGCCTGAAGAAGAAATTTGAACAGGAAAATGATACTTACCGCATGATGTTGCTTCAGACATTAACCGATCGGTTGGCAGAAGCAACGGCAGAGTATTTGCATAAGAAGGTGCGGAAAGAATACTGGGGATATGCTCCTGAAGAACAGTTGACAATAGATGATTTGTTCAAGGTGAAATACCAAGGTATTCGTCCGGCAATTGGTTATCCTTCGTTGCCGGATCAATTATTGAACTTTGAATTGGATAAATTATTGAATCTGTCTCAAATAGGTATTCAGCTAACAGAAAACGGAGCGATGATGCCGACTGCGTCTGTCAGTGGTTTTTACTTGGCACATCCGCAAAGTGAATATTTTATGGTTGGAAAGATTGATGAAGACCAGGTGAAAGATTACGCCGTGCGTCGTGGTTTATCGGAAGAGGTAGTTCGAAAGGTGCTCAATAAAAATATCCGGTAACGGGTTTTTATTAATCGATTCAGGAAAATAGAAATCCCCGGGAAAAAGGATGACCGACTTTTTCTCGGGGATTTGTATCAATAGTGAGTTAATTCATTACATCGGAGCAGATGGATCTTTTCCTGGACGAGGAGCTTCTCCTTCATGATAATCAGGTAACGGACCGAGCTTATATTCAGTCGGACCATAGCGAAGAGTAGAAGCCATGATTTCATCCCATGTAATTCGATTACCTGTGTAAGCTGCCTCGCGACCGAGAATGGCAACTTGGGTAGAATAAGCCAAATCAAGAGCCTGATTGATTTTCTTGTTCAGTCGGATAGATTCTACCAGGTGAATATGTTCTTGGTTATATGGATTCTTGACCGGCTTGGCATCATAATCATATTTCCAGATAGTATTTCCTTGGAAATCTTCAAAGTGTATGGTGTTATTGTCGCTGAGTAAAGCTACACCTTTCGTACCGATGATGCGTTCAGAAACATTTCCTTCGCAACCGTCTATCTGACGGGCAGTACAAAACATGCGTTTGTTACCGGCATAAGTATAATCGCAGGCAAAGTTATCGTAAATATCTCCTGTCAGACGGCGTACACGTCCTCCGAATCCAGTTGCTGATTGTGGACGTTCGCCCATGAACCAGGTAACGATATCTATATTATGTACGGCTTGGTCCAAGATATGGTCACCACTGAGCCATTTGATGTTAAACCAGTTGCGGATACAGTATTCCATATCGCTCCATTCCGGACGTTTTTTCTTGTTCCACCAAGCGCCTTGATCCCAATGTGCAGAAGTGGCTACGATATCACCGATCATACCGTTTCTTACATTTACATAAGCTTCCCAATAATCACGGCGATGACGGCGCTGATTACCGGTAATAACAGTTAAACCGGCTGTTTCGGCTACTTTTGCAGCAGCAATAACAGTACGAATACCGGAAGGATCAACTGCACAAGGCTTTTCCATGAAAATGTGTTTCTTGGCTTCTACCGCAGCCTTAAACTGTTCCGGGCGGAAATGAGTAGGAGTACAAAGCAGAACAACATCAATTTCCGGCATAGCCAATACTTTCTTATACGCATCGAAGCCTAAGAAACAGTTCTCGTCGGGAACGTCGTTGTTATACTTTTCTTTTAATACTTTCCGACAAGCATCTTGTCTGTCTTTGAAAATGTCAGCCAAAGCAATGATCGAAACATTGGGGCCGGCTTCCAAAAACTGGCAGGCTGCGCCGGTTCCACGGTCTCCATTACCAATTAAAGCTGCTTTCAATGGTTTTCCGTCTGGTGCAATGTCAACGAATGAAAACATGCCCAATTCTTCAGGGGTAAATTGTTTGGCTGCAGAAGAGGCAGCATCTGTTGAGGAAGGTCCGCTACACGACGTGGTCGTTGTTGTTAATCCTAAAGGCAGGCCCGCTCCAAGTAAAAGAGAACTCGTAATGAAATTTCTTCTTTTCATAATCTGGTACGTTTTAAGGTGAATAATGATCTTGTCTGTAATACAATATGCAAATATAAAAATAAACTTGTATAATCCATACAATTTTGTATATTTGCTGTCTAAATTGTATTAATTTAATATTCATTATATCATGAAGAAATTTTTTGTATCAGCATTGATGCTGGCATTTGCGCTTTCTTCTGTTTCGGCTAAAGACAAAAAGAAGACCGAAGATGAAGGCTATGTGTTTACAACAGTAAAGGAATTAAAGATAACACCGGTTAAAAATCAGAATCGTACAGGTACATGTTGGTGTTTCTCTACGCTGGGATTCTTGGAATCAGAATTGTTGCGTATGGGTAAAGGTGAATATGACTTGTCTGAAATGTTTATTGTTAGCAAAAACTATAAGGATAAAGCAGAGAAATTTGTTCGTTTGCATGGTGAGTTGAACTATGCACAAGGTGGTTCTTTTGAAGACGTGTTGCAAGCATGGAAAGATTATGGTATTGTTCCGGAATCGGTGATGAACGGTTTGCAATACGGCGAAGACATGCACGTTCATAATGAGTTGGAAAGTGCATCTCGTGCTTACTTGGATGAAATTATCAAGAATCCGAACCGCAAACTTTCTACTGCTTGGAAAAAAGGATTTGACGGAATTATTGATGCTTATTTAGGTACAGCTCCGGAGAAGTTTACTTATAACGGAAAAGAATATACTCCGAAAAGCTTTGCGGCTGAATTAGGAATTAATCCGGATGATTATGTTTCTTTGACTTCTTATACACATCATCCGTTCTATTCTGAATTTGCTATTGAAGTACAGGACAACTGGCGTTGGGCTACTTCATACAATTTGCCGATCGATGAACTGATGCAGGTATTTGAGAATGCAATCAATACTGGATATACGATTGCTTGGGGTGCAGATGTGAGTGAAAAGGGCTTTACTCGTAATGGAATCGGTGTGATTCCTGATATCGAATCAATGGAACGTAGTGGTTCTGACCAGGATCGTTGGTTAGGTTTGAGTACTTCTGAAAAGGATGCCGAAATCAAAAAGATGATGGAGAAACCTTGCAAAGAGTTGGAAATTACGCAAGAAATGCGTCAGGAAGCTTATGATAATTATGAAACGACTGACGACCATGGAATGCAGATTTACGGTATTGCCAAAGATCAGACAGGAAAGAAGTTTTATATGATCAAGAACTCTTGGGGAACTGACAATAAATACAAAGGTACTTGGTATATCTCTGAAAACTTTGTGAAGTATAAGACGATGAATATTGTTGTTCACAAGGATGCTCTTCCTCAGGCTATCAAGGATAAACTTCATATTAAATAAGGTAAGATAATCAAGAAGGATAGTTAGGCAGTTGTTGCTTTACCTATATTAAGGGAAGGCGATAACTGCCTTTTTTATCTTCAAACACGCCGGCTTTTTCCGAAGAGCCGGCGTGTTTTGATGAAAAGCCGGCGTGTTTGGGAATAGAAACTTACGAGAATCAAAAACGAAACTCGTGAGAATCATTTCCGGTTTTCGTTGGTTTTGTTTGGAATGGTATAGGCTTTTGAAATAAAACGTATGATTTGTTTGCGGAATTATCATTCATGTCTGTTTTATTTACCTGGTTATCTGGTAGATGAAGTGATTCAAAGCCGATTTCTTGTCTGGAGAGGATAGTTAGAAGAAAATGGTTAGTGAATATAGATTTTACTTGAAAAAAGATCGTTTGAAAAGAAATTAGAACTATCTTTACGGTAGATAAAATTAAACAATAATTGACAAAAGAATAAATATCATGAAATGGACAGGATGGTTGACTGCGATACTTTTGCTGTTAGGTGGTGGATCGCAGGCGCAAGTGCAATTAAATCTGGAAGATGTTGTTGCGGGTAAGATTATTCAGACAAAAGGAATGGGAGCGATGAGCTGGCTCAAAGATGGTGAACATTACAGCCGGGTGGAAGCCAATGCAGAGCAGGGTGGTACGGATATCGTTTCTTATCGGGCGAAAGATAATGCAAGAGAAGTCTTGATTCCTGCCTCTTTGTTTGTAGATAAGGCAACCGGTAAACCGGTTCCGGTACGAAGTATTTCCTGGAGTGCTGACAATCGTAAGGTTTTGGTTTATACCAATACGCAGCGGGTTTGGAGATATGATACAAGGGGCGATTATTGGGTGTTGGATTTGTCGGATAAAAGTTTCCGTCAAATCGGAAAGGATCGTCCGGAATCTTCTTTGATGTTTGCCAAATTTTCTCCGGATGCATCCAAGGTGGCTTATGTATCAGAAAATAATATTTATGTAGAAGATCTCGCTTCTCAGTCTGTTAAGCAACTGACAACGGATGGCAGTGAAACCATTGTCAACGGAACATTCGACTGGGTGTATGAGGAAGAGTTTGCTTGCCGGGATGGTTTCCGTTGGAGTCCGGATGGTCAGTACATTGCTTATTGGCAGAGTGATACTGAAGGAACTGGAGTATTCGATATGATCAATAATGTGGATTCTTTGTATCCGAAGATTCTTCATTTCCCTTATCCGAAAGCTGGAACAACCAATTCGGCCGTAAAGGTGGGTTATGTATCGGTGAATGGTGGAGCAACAACCTGGATTGATATTCCGGGAGATCCGAGAAACAACTATATTCCACGTATGGAATTTATACCAAACAGCAACGAATTGTTTATCCAGCAGCTGAACCGTCCGCAGAATACCAATAAAGTGTGGATTGCCCAAATTGGAAGCAGTAAGCCGGAACATATTTTTACTGACGAGGATAAGGCTTGGGTTGATACGAACGATCATATCCGTTGGCTGAAAGACAATCAGTATTTTACCTGGGAAAGCGAACGGAGCGGTTGGCGTCATTTATATCGGGTGAGCCGGGATGGAAAAGATATCCAACCGATTACAGCCGGAGATTTTGATTATATCTCGACAGTGGGTATGGATATGAAGAAAGGTTTGGTTTACTTTATCGCTTCGCCTGATAACTTTACTCAGCGCTATCTGTATAGTGCCAAGTTGTTTGGTAAAGGAGAAGTAAAGCGGGAGAGTCCGATGGATGAAGCCGGTCAGCATAGTTATTCCATGTCTCCGACAGGAAAGTGGGCGGTACATACATTCAGTAACGCCGTAACACCTCCGGTAATAGATATGGTTTCTTTCCCGGGACATAAGTCGGTACGGATGATTGAAGATAATGCGGAAGCCAAAGCACAGTATCAGACTTTGGGGTTGCGTCCGAAAGAGTTTGTAAAGGCAAAGAGTGGCGACCTGATGCTCGATGTGTGCATGATCAAACCTGCCAATTTTGATCCGAATAAAAAGTATCCGGTGATTATTGAGGTCTATGGCGAACCGGCAGGATCAACGGTTCAGGATGTTTGGTCCGGTGGAGATTTATGGAATCAGTATATGGTAAATCAAGGATATATTTATGTCAGTATCGAAAACCGTGGAGCCAATGCTCCCCGAGGCCGTGAATGGCGTAAATGTATCTATGGAGAAGTCGGAACCTTTGCTTGTGAAGATCAGGCAAGAGGTATTCAGGATCTGGCCCGTCAGTATTCGTTCATTGATTTGAGTCGTATCGGTATTACCGGCTGGAGTGGTGGTGGTAGCCAGACGTTGAATTGTATGTTCCGTTATCCTTCGGTATTCCGTACGGGTATAGCCATTGCTTTTGTATCTGATCAACGCTTGTATGATACGATTTATCAGGAGCGGTATATGAATACACCTCAGAATAATCCGGAAGGATACCGGAAAGGTTCTCCGATTACGTATGCCAACGGATTGGAAGGTAATTTGTTGTTAATCCACGGAACCGGAGACGACAATGTACACTATCAGAGCTGTGAGATGCTTGTCGATAAGTTGGTAGAGTATGGTAAGATGTTTTCACAGATCAGTTACCCGATGCGTAGCCATGGAATCTATGAACGTAAAGGAACAACCTTGCATTTGCGTAAATCGATGGCTAAATACTGGCTGGAACATTTGCCGGCTGGCGGTAAATAATCTGGATGTTTTATAAAGGAGTTACTGATAAATGATCTATAATATGCATATGAAGAAGTGGATTTTATCAATGGGAGTTTTGTTTATGTTATATGGTTGCGGAAGCGTTCCGCTGACCGGACGTAAACAATTGTTGCTGGTCAGTGACCAGGAGGTCTTGTCGGCCAGCTTGACACAGTATTCAGATTATATGAAGACTGCTAAGAAATCTACATCGTCTAAGGATGCCAGTATGGTGACTCGTGTAGGGAAAAAGATTGCGGCAGCAACAGAAACCTATCTTCGCCAGAATGGTCTCGAGAGCGAAATCAAGAATTTTGCCTGGGAATTCAATCTGGTAAAAGATAATCAGGTAAATGCTTTTTGTATGCCGGGTGGAAAGATTGTTGTGTATGAAGGGTTGATGGATCTGGTTTCTTCGGATGATGAATTGGCTGTTGTAGTAGGGCATGAAGTTGCTCATGCCGTGGCTAAACATAGTAATGAGCGAATGAGCCAGCAAATCGTGGCGCAATATGGCGGAGCTATTCTGAATGCTGCTGTATCTAATAAGAGTACTGCGGTACAACAGGTCGCTGGAACGGTTTATGGTTTGGGTGCCCAATATGGTGTCATGCTTCCATTCTCCAGAAAACATGAGACGGAAGCCGACTATATGGGACTTGTTTTGATGACGATGGCTGGTTACAATCCGGATGTAGCGGTTGGCTTTTGGCAGAAAATGTCGGCTGGCTCCAGCGGGAAAGTTCCGGAATTCATGAGTACGCATCCCAGCGATGCTACTCGAATTGCTGATATTGAGAAAGCCTTGCCAAGCATCAAGGCCCAATATGGGAAGAAGAAATAACTGATAGTATGTGGGAATAACCAAGTCAGACGGTTATTCCCATTTTTTTCATTAAGAAGCAAGCGTTCATGTTTTGTGCAATTCCGGGTCGCATCCGGTAGGAAAAGCTGAGTTCGTCATTTTGGATGTCTGCTTCAAAGCAATAGTTCTTGATTTGTTCGGGAAACTCTTGTTCCAAAGTTCCCAATACCAAGTCGTGCGTAGCAATAATACCGCAGCTCTGGTTGGCTACCAATTGTTTCATTAAGGCTAATGAACCTTTTTGCTTGTCGATGGAATTGGTTCCTTTAAGGATTTCGTCCAAGATGATGAATAGCTTTTCTCCTGTTTGTAAACGGTCGATGATCATTTTCAACCGTTTTAATTCCGCAAAGAAATAGGATTCATTTTCAGACAGCGAGTCTGAAGTCCGCAGGCTGGTTACCAAATGAGCGGGATAAACAACCAGTTTCTCCGCGCAGACAGGCAAACCGGTACAAGCCAGTAAATAATTGACTCCGATAGTTCGCAGATACGTACTTTTTCCTGCCATGTTAGCTCCGGTAATAATCAGGAACCAGGGTTTCTGTGGAATATCAATATCATTGGTTACACAGATATTCGGTTTCATCAGCGGATGCCCGAGCCCTTTTCCTTGCATTTGGAAATAAGTATCTGCTATTTCGGGATAAATATACTTCGGATGGTTGAAGGCAAAGTTCCCTAACGAATAGAAAGCATCGAAGGTTCCTAGTGTTTCTATCCAGGATAACATATCGGATTGATGCTGTTGTCTCCATCTTTCTAATGCGATGGCATGGCGTATGTCCCGTAAACAAAATAGATTCAATAATACACCTGCCAGACTAAAACGTTGGTTCAATGCTCCGATATGGTGCGATAGTTGTTTCAAGGATTCGGAAGCTGAGAGGTTGTTGCGCTTAAAACACTGTTTGAGTTGTTGTAATAAGGGCGAGGAAAATTCTCTTTCCTCAATGCACTTGATGAGGTTAGCATATCCATTGAATATAAGCTCCATTTTGTCGACAGACTGATAAAGCCGGTTTACTTCTTTGGCACGCCAATAGGCAATAACAAAACTGAAGGCAGCATAAATTCCGAACCATTTCTCTGCTATGCCAGCCATGACACTTCCGATGACTAATAATATCCAGCCTGAAGGAATTATCCAAATCATGATTTTCCAAAATGAACTTTGACTGAAGAAGGATGATTCCTGGGTCAGATCTTCCATCTTATGCAGGCTGTTACTTCCCTCTTGTGTCATTTTCCCGTTGGTATAGAAACTTTGTAATTGTTCCGGCTGTTTGGATAATTCCTGGATGGCTTCTTGCCGTTGGTATATATCGTTTTTCTGGTCTAATGGTTGTTTGAGCCAAGTGGCTAATCGCTTTTTCCCTTGTACGGTGACTGTTCGGTTGATGGCTTGGAAAAGGGATTTGTTTCCGAACAGATCCAGGTCTAAAGAGAAGGAATGTTCTCCTTCGATAAATTCCGAACCACCATCAAACGCCTGATAATCGAGGTCAAGACCTTTTTGTTCATTAACTAAAAGTTCGGATTGGGTATCGATATATTTCCGTCTGAAGAATAATCGGTTGTGAAAGATCATCAATCCGATGAAAGGCAGTCCGAAAAGCAAGATAATTTCCATGATTATATACCAGCCTTCTTGATGAAATCCATACAGCATAAGCAAGGCTCCGATGACCAATAGCAATCGAATGGTTCCGATGATATGGATTTTCTGGTTTACTTGATTTTTCTCGGTAGAAAGTGTATGTATGAGTTCCTGATAATACGTTGATAGATTTTTCATTTTTCTTTTAGTCTGTTTTGAGAGAACAAATTTACAATAAAATCCAAAGTGCACAATAACGCGTACAAATGGAACACTTTTACATTTCGTCAATTTTCAGGGACGATTTTATTCTTAATAACTTTGAGGCCTTAAAATGATTGGTTAAAGAGAGATGAATAGATATATTATTCTTGTGTGTATGTGTTTCTTTGCGTCTTTATCGTGGGGACAGATTTTAGAGGAGAAGAACGAAGCAGTGAAAGTGAAGTACAATGCGGATAGTGTGCGTGCTGAATTGGATAAGATGCCTTATTTTACGTTGTTCCGTGACAACTATTTTTCAGGCGGTATTCCTTTAGGTACCAAACCGACGGGGCATAATTCGGATGTGAAGTTCCAATTGAGTATTTCCCAGAGACTGACGAAAAGTAAACTTCCTTTCGATTCTTATTTATTCATTCAATATACGCAGAAAGCTTTTTGGGATGTGTTTCGGGAATCGCTTCCGATGCGTGACCTGAACTTTAATCCGGGAATCGGATTAGGACATCTGATCATCCGTCATAATAAATATATCGGAAAGGCTTATTTGATGCTGGAACATGAATCGAACGGAAAGGACAGTATCGACTCTCGAAGTTGGAATAAGATAACTTTCTCGTGGGCTTTGGTCTTGAATGATAATTGGGAAACTCAGTTTAAAACCTGGATTCCGATTATTGATGGAGAGAACAATAAAGACATCCTGAAGTATAATGGTATCTTTCAATTTGCCGTAAACTATCGGACTTGTAATAAACGTTTGCAGATAGGAGCATTGATTACTCAAAGGAAAGACTGGTTCGGGTTTAATACACAACTCGAATTAAGTTATAAGTTCAATAAACGGGAAAACCAGTTCTTCTTTATCCAATATTATAATGGTTATGGTGAGAATTTATTGGAGTATAATCAATATAAAAATATGCTTCGGGTAGGCTTTGTGATCAAACCACAGGACTTCAGTTTGTATTAACAACTTATTGATATAAAATGAAACAAGTGTATCAAACCCATATCTTAATTGGTTCGATACACTTGTTTTTATATTTATCAGGAATTAATTCTGATCTTTCAGAATAACGTCGTGAGCTCCACCTTCTACGATTGAAGTTGAAGAAACCAAGGTGATTTTAGCGCTCTTCTGTAACTGTTCAATGGTGATTGAACCACAGCTGCACATAGTAGCCTTGATTTTGCCTAACGTTACTTCCAGGTTGTCTTTCATCTTTCCGGCATAAGGAACGTAACTGTCAACACCTTCTTCAAATTTCAGTGCTTCATTTCCGCCCATGTCATAACGCTGCCAGTTTTTAGCTCGGTTAGAACCTTCTCCCCAGTATTCTTTAACGAAACTGTTTCCGATCTTTAATTTTTTGGTAGGTGATTCGTCGAAGCGGGCAAAGTAACGTCCCATCATCAAGAAGTCTGCACCCATTGCCAATGCCAATACCATGTGATAATCATGAACTAAACCACCATCGCTACAGATAGGTACATAAATACCTGTCTTTTCATAGTAAGCATCGCGTGCTCTTGCTACATCAATCAAAGCTGTAGCCTGTCCGCGTCCGATACCTTTTTGCTCACGTGTGATACAAATAGAACCTCCTCCGATACCAACTTTCACGAAATCGGCTCCTGCTTCTACCAAATAGTTGAAACCTTCCTGATCAACTACGTTTCCGGCACCAACCAATAGTTTGTCTCCGTAAGTTTCTTTGATCCAACGAAGTGTATCATATTGCCATTCAGAATAACCGTCAGAAGAGTCAATACATACTACATCAACTCCTGCAGCTACCAATGCCGGAACACGATCTTTGTAATCGCGGGTATTGATACCGGCTCCCACTAACAATGTTTTATCTTTGCCCGACAATTCATTGGGGTTTTCGTGGTGGCTGTCGTAATCTTTACGGAATACGAAATATTGTAAGTTCTGATTCTTGTCGATAATAGGCAATGTATTTAATTTATGATCCCAGATGATTTGGTTGGCTTCTTTCAGTGTTACACCTAATTCACCGACAATCAGTTTCTGGAAAGGAGTCATAAAGTCTTTTACCGGAGTTGCAGGATCATCCTTTTCAACCCGATAATCACGACTGGTTACCATACCCAGCAATTTCCCGTTAGGTGTTCCATCTTCAGTAATACCTATGGTTGAGTGCCCGGTCTTTTTAACCAATGCTATTACATCCTTCAAGGTATGGTTGGGTGTCAGGTTTGAATCACTAACAACGAATCCAGCTTTGAATTTCTTTACTTTGCGAACCATTTCTGCCTGGCTTTCGATTGGCTGAGAACCGAATATAAACGACAAACCGCCGTTTCGAGCTAATTCAATAGCCAAATCAGGACCTGAAACAGATTGCATGATAGCTGATACAAACGGGATATTAAGTTCGATAACTGCTTTTTCGCCAGCTTTGTGTTTAACAAGAGGAGTTTTGAGCGATACGTTCGCCGGTGTACATTCTTTTGTTGTTAACCCAGGAATAAGCAAGTATTCACCAAAAGTTCTTGATACATCATTTAAGTAAATTGCCATAAGATTCTATTTATTTACTGGATGAAAGTTTTATCTTGCAAAGATAAGGATTTTACTTGGAATTATGCGTTGTGTCTGAAAAGTTTCTTTCCCCTTTCAAACAAAAAAGGAAATCTCTTGCTCTAAACAAAAGATTCCCTTTTTTCTGCCCAGAAGTAATCTGGCAGGGATCAGTATTTCTTGTCGCAGTAGTAATCAATCATCCGGTGAATGGCTCTTGTACATGCCGGACAGAAAGGTGCATAGTCGCGCATCATACAGTGATCCATCGGGCGATATATACCTTTCGATAAATAACCACCGCCTTCAAAAACGCCACATTTATCTTTATGGGCATCATCTAATGGAGTCGGAACCGGTGTATTAGCCGGTAATAAGTCTTTCCACTTGGCATTAAAATTCACCAATGTGGTAATGTTGGGTTCCCAAGGTTCGTATTTCAGATTATAGAAATCGTTGTAGGCTACTTCAGAGGAGAAGTATTCGTCGGCAAGTCCGGCGAAACTGTGTCCGAATTCGTGTGTGAAAACAACCGGAGTTTTAGGATGATCGGCTGTACCACAGGCATAGAAGTTATACATTCCTCCGCCTCCGTAGGTGTCGGCATTGATGAGAATGAAGATCGCGTCGGTAGGAACGTTCCAGACTGCATCACGGATTGACTTCATGTCTCGGGTCGTTAAATAGCGATCAATACCGAATGTGTAATAGCCTGTATTGAAAGCGGTGTTCTTAAATACACCTTTACCAGAACTGTCTGTACCGGATTCTTCAGAAATACAACCAACAGCCCATACGTTAAAGTCATTTTTACGCTGGTCGTATGGGGGTGTTTTGAACAAAGCTTCCATAAATCGTTTGGCATCGGCTACAAATTTATCTTGTTCGGCAGCAGTATAACCTTCGGCCAAGAAGACCAGATCGACTTTTTCATGCGAATCTCCGTTACTTAGAATAGGAGTTACCCGATTGGCCTTTAAGTTTCCCTGGTCAATAAAGATACTGGTCGGATCGATGTCCATTTTTAATAAGGTATGAAACTGCATGTCGTTCCGGTCGCGTGCCGTCAATTCCATGACAATTGGATTCTTGGGATAGGGAACAGATACACTGTTAGTCCAAGCTTGTGTCTCTGTATTGGCTTGGTCGGTTGTTCTCCATTCCTCAAATAAGGTATTGAATCCGCGGGAGTAGATCAATTTGTTTGTTGCTTTGTCATAGATATTGACGTAATAACCTCCATAATAAAATTGATCAATCAAGTTGTTCAAAGGTCCGCTCCATACCGGTTCCTTTCGTAATTGTTCAATCGCAGCAGATTGTTGCTTTGCGTTTCCACTTAAGGAAAAATCAATTCGCAGACTTTTTCTTTCAAAAAAAGTGTCGAATGTTGTTTGGGCAAACAAACTCGGTATAATACAGAGAATGCCTAAAATTAAATGTATTGTTTTTTTCATAAAGCTGTTGTTTTTTGCAAATGTACTGTTTTTAGCTTAAAATAAACTTGGTTTTGGGATGAAAATATAGGGGAATAATTGTTTGATAGTTACTTTTTATATTTTTGACAGATATGCTAAAGCTTTTCCATATTTGTCAAAAAGCTTTATCACATATATGGAAAAGCTTTTCGACAACTGTCAAAAAATAACATTCTAATAAGAACCAGTTTTGGGGAAATCCGAATAGCTCTTAATTATATCTAAAGTTTTGCCAGTCAAATTAAAAAAACATTACCTTTGTGACCGAATTTTTCAATAATGCCAGAAGGTGATTCGTAGATTATTGTATATTATACCATTTGCATTGTTCTTAATGGCTGCTACGATGCTGGTGCAAGCAGCAGAACGAAATTTTGTTGTGGTGATAGATGCTGGTCACGGAGGAAAAGATCCGGGAGCACGGGGGAAAATCATCAACGAGAAATCTATAAATTTATCGGTCGCCTTAAAACTGGGAAAGCTCATTTCCAGTAAACATTCAGATGTGAAAATTGTTTATACCCGTAGTACTGACAAATTTGTAGAATTGGATGAACGTGCAGAAATAGCTAATCGGAATAAAGCCGATTTGTTTATATCCATTCATACGAACTCGGTGGCTAAAGGGAATCAGGCAAAAGGAACGGAAACCTATACATTGGGTTTGGCTCGTACGGAAGAAAACCTGGCAGTGGCGATGCGGGAGAATTCGGCGATCTTACTGGAAGATGATTATCAGCAGAAGTATGAGGGATTTGATCCGAATTCGACGGAATCGTATATTATATTTGAGTTTATTCAAAATAAGCACATGCAGCAAAGCGTTGCCTTTGCTTCTGAAATACAAACCCGCTTTGCTTCGTCGAGACGTGAAGATCGGGGTGTTCGCCAGGCGGGTTTCTTGGTCTTGCGGAAGACTAGTATGCCGAGCGTATTGATAGAAGTCGGGTTTATTTCAAATAGAGACGAAGAACGTTATTTGGCTTCAGAATCCGGACAGCAGCAATTGGCCAAGGCGATATCCGATGCTTTTGACCGTTACAAGCAGGAGTATGATGTCCGGCAGGTCGGCTCGTTGGGAAAAGGAAGAGCTGAAGTCAGAACAACCGTTGCGGAATCTGCAGTACCGGCCGTAACAATGGAAGCAGAGGATACGAATTTTGATGAGAATCCTCCTGCCGGAAGTGAGGAAGATATCTTGCGGAAGAAGAAAGCACGTCTGGCAGCTCAGGCGAAAGCCGAAGAGATGTCTTCTGAAACGGTTTCGCAAGAGCCGATACAGACCGGTACGATTTATAAGATTCAGATCTTGACATCGGATAAGCCGCTTTCATCGAATTCTCGTTTGTTGAAAGGCTATGATCCGGTTGAATGCGTAAAGGGAAAACGTATTTACAAATACTTTTATGGATCAACGTCTAGTTATAAAGAGATCAAGCAGCTATGGCGTAAAACCGTAAAAGACTTTAAAGATGCATATATTGTAGTCTTTAAAGATGGAAAGCAGGTAAATAATTAATTTGAAACTAAAAAAATAACAGGATAAGATGAAAAAAGTATTCACCAAAGAAGCAAAGATAGGATTAGTGTCAATAATCAGCCTGATCTTACTTTATTGTGGAATCAATTATTTGAAAGGTATTAATTTGTTCAAGCCGGTAAATCACTATGAGGTCGTATTCTCGAATGTAAAGGGTGTTACTATTTCAAGCCCTGTTTATGTAGAAGGATTTAAAGTTGGTCTGGTACGTGAAATCCGTTACGATTATGAGTCAAAAGATAAGATCCTTGTGGATATCAGTCTGGAAGATGAGATGAAGATAAATAAGGGAAGTTATATAAGCATCGTCAATAGTTTTTTGGGAGGTGCTGAACTTCATATCCATTTGAATAAATTCGTTTCAGATTATTATAAGCCGGGAGATAGCATTGAAGGCCGGATGACGGAAGATATGATGCAGTCTGTTCAAGAAGATCTGTTACCTTCGGTTGAGGCCATGCTGCCGAAGATTGATTCAATCTTGGGAGGTTTGGAAAAGATCGTGAATCATCCAGCTTTGACTCAGTCATTGGAGCATGTGGAAAAATCGACAGCCAACCTGGAAGTTTCAACTCGCCAGTTAAATCAGTTGTTGGCAAGCGATGTTCCGGTGATTGTTTCGAACCTGAAAACGATCACTGCCAATTTCTCGGATGTGAGTGGCGAGTTGAAAACATTAGATTTGCAATCAACCGTTCAAAGCATCAATGCTACGCTCGCTAATCTGAAAGTAACGACAGAGAAGTTTAATTCGAAGGACAATACCTTAGGTTTGCTTCTGAACGATCGGGCTTTGTATGATAACTTGAATGCAACCACAGATAATGCCTCAAAACTATTATTGGATTTGCGTGAGAATCCGAAGCGTTATGTGCATTTCTCGGTATTTTGATTAGGAGAAAAGAATATAGAAAATTTACTTTTGTCTTTCTGATTTTCGGATATTCTTTTTGATGAATCAAGGTGGTAGTATAAAATCTTCTTTTTTAGAAGGATAGGCTTTATTGTCTGTTTGCTTTCTGCTAACCGGGTTTTGACAAAATGATAATGAAAATTGGGCTTTTGGTTTAATTCTTCTATCTTTAAAAATATAAATACCTGATTATTAGGATGGTATATTAAGTTGTTGAGATTAAGCTAGATAAATTTATTTGTAAATTACAAGACAAATAGGATTTTTTTTTTTAGAATTTATTTCTAAACTTTGCAGTCCGAATAAGAGCGAAAAAAAGTTTTGGGAGAAATAAAAACGATGCAGTCTGATTGTCAAATATTGTGGAATAAGTGCCTGGAAATTATTAGGGACATCATCCCGGAGGAACAGTTTAATACGTGGTTTCGTCCGATAATTCCTTATTCATTTAATGAAAAGAAGGAATTTAGGATATTGGTACCCTCAAATTTCTTTGGTGAATATATAGAAGCTAATTTCCAGAATTTATTGATGCCTGTTGTTCAGCGAGTAATGGGGGCTGAGGTGTCTTTGATATATCGTGTGGCTACTTATGGTGATGTGACAGATGAAGGATCTATGATGGATTGTCATCCGGAACCCACTGTAAAAGCTGCTCCTGTTCGTTCTACCGTACCTGGTTTGTTTGATCAGCGTGCTCCTCAGGATTGGAATTCTTACTTGAATCCTAAATATAGTTTTGATAACTATTTTGAGGGCGAAAGTAATAAGTTGGTTCGTTCAGCCAGTGAGGCTATTGCCCAGAATCCGGGAAAGACTGCCTTTAATCCGATGTTTATTTTTGGTGCATCTGGTGTGGGTAAAACCCATTTGTGCCATGCAATAGGTAATCGGATTCAGGAACTGCATCCCAATAAAAAGGTGTTGTATGTATCTGCACATCTGTTTAGTACCCAATTTACAGATGCTGTTCGTAAAAACAACGTAAATGATTTCTTGTATTTTTACCAGGGTGTTGATGTGTTGTTGCTGGATGATGTACAGGAATTTATTGGTAAGGATAAGACACAGAATACGTTTTTCCATATATTTAATCATTTACACATGCTGAATAAGCAGCTTGTTTTGACATCGGATAAGCCTCCGGTGGAACTTCAGGGTATGGAAGAGCGTCTGTTTACCCGTTTGAAGTGGGGATTGACAGCCGAATTAAGTCGTCCGGATTTGGATTTACGAAAGAAAATCCTGAAAAATAAGATGAGCCATGATGGTATCGTAATACCGGATGACGTATTTAATTTCATTGCAAACAATGTAACGGAAAATGTTCGGGATCTGGAAGGCATATTGGTTTCATTGATGGCAAATTCATTGGTGAACAACAAGGAAATAGATATGTCTTTGACCAAACGTGTGGTAAGCTTATCTGTTCGTTTGGAAAAGAAGCAGATTTCAGTTCAGTCAATTCAGGAAACTGTTTGCAAGTACTTTAATCTGGAGCAGGCTGCTATTCAAACGAATTCTCGTAAACGTGAAATAGTTCAAGCACGCCAAATAACCATGTACTTGGCGAAGAAATATACAGATTGTTCTTTCTCTCATATTGGGAAGATTGTTGGAAAGAAAGACCACGCAACAGTTTTGCATGCGTGCAAAACTATCAAGGACCAGATAGATACCAATAAGTCTTTCCGTACTTCTGTTGAAGAAATCGAGAGTCTACTGAAAGGTTAATTCTAAATATTGTAATTATTGATTTATATAAATGAATAGCTGTGGAACGTAAAATCTATACTTTTGACGAAGCTTATAAGGCATCGTTAGAATACTTCACCGGTGATGAACTAGCGGCGAAAGTATGGGTAAATAAATATGCCTTAAAAGATGCTTTTGGAAATATTTATGAGCAGTCGCCGGTGGATATGCATTGGCGTTTGGCCCGTGAAATAGCTCGGATTGAGAATAAGTATCCTAATCCATTATCCGAGCAGGAACTGTTTGATCTTTTTGATCATTTCCGTTATATAATTCCTCAGGGAAGTCCGATGACAGGAATCGGAAATGATTATCAGGTTGCTTCCTTGTCCAATTGCTTTGTCATAGGTTTAGACGGCCCGGCTGATTCATATGGAGCTATTATCCGAATTGATGAGGAACAGGTTCAGTTGATGAAACGCAGAGGTGGTGTGGGACATGATTTATCTCATATCCGTCCGAAAGGTTCACCTGTGAAAAATTCGGCTTTGACCTCAACAGGTCTTGTTCCTTTTATGGAGAGATATTCCAATTCTACCCGTGAAGTAGCACAGGATGGCCGTCGTGGAGCCTTGATGCTTTCGGTATCTATTAAGCATCCGGATTCAGAATCCTTCATCGATGCTAAAATGGTAGAGGGGAAAGTGACAGGAGCCAATGTTTCCGTCAAGATTGATGATGAATTCATGGATGCTGTCATCCATAATAAAATGTATCGTCAGCAATATCCTATTCATTCAGATAATCCAGAATATGTAAAAGATATAAATGCTGCAGCATTGTGGGAAAAGATTATCCATAACGCATGGAAGTCGGCAGAACCGGGAGTACTATTCTGGGATACTATTCTGCGTGAATCTGTAGCAGACTCGTATGCTGATTTAGGATTCCGTACTGTATCAACCAATCCTTGTGGTGAAATACCTTTGTGTCCGTACGATAGCTGTCGCTTGCTGGCAATCAATCTTTATTCTTACGTGGTTAATCCTTTTACGAAAGATGCTTATTTTGATTTTGATTTGTTCAAGAAGCATATCGGATTAGCTCAGCGTATCATGGATGATATTATTGATTTGGAATCTGAAAAGATTGAATTGATATTAAAGAAGATCGAATCAGATCCTGAATCGATGGAAATTAAGCAGCCGGAGCATTATCTGTGGGAAAAAATTCAGCGAAAGACTTTGATGGGACGTCGTACCGGAGTTGGTATTACGGCAGAAGGAGATATGCTGGCTGCATTGAATTTGCGTTACGGCACAGAAGAAGCTACTGATTTTGCAGAGAAGGTTCAGCGTACATTGGCTTTGGCGGCTTATCGTTCGTCTGTGAATATGGCAAAAGAACGTGGTGCGTTTGAAATATATGATGCCAAGCGTGAAGAAAAGAATCCGTTTATTAATCGTATAAAAGAAGCAGATCCTTCCTTGTATGAGGATATGGTGAAATATGGTCGTCGTAATATCGCTTGTTTGACCATTGCTCCTACAGGAACGACCAGTTTGATGACACAGACAACTTCCGGAATAGAACCTGTCTTTTTACCCGTTTACAAACGTCGTAGAAAAGTAAATCCGAATGATGCGGATGCCCGGGTTGACTTTGTGGATGAAACTGGCGATGCTTTTGAGGAATATATCGTATTTCATCATAAGTTTGTGACTTGGATGCAGGCCAATGGTTATTCTGTAACGAAAAAATACACGCAAGAGGAAGTTGATAGTTTAGTTGAAAAGTCTCCTTATTTTAAAGCAACTTCAAATGATGTAGATTGGTTGCAGAAAGTCCGGATGCAAGGACGTATTCAGAAATGGGTTGATCATTCAATTAGTGTGACTATTAATCTGCCCAATAATGTGACGGAAGATTTGGTAAACCAATTATATGTTGAAGCTTGGAAAAGTGGATGTAAAGGTTGTACGGTTTACCGGGATGGTTCTCGCTCGGGCGTGTTGATCGCAACAGACAAGAAGAAAAAGAAAGATGATTGCAATTGTATGCAACCACCGGTTATTGTTTCTACTCGTCCTCGAGAATTGGAAGCCGATGTTGTTCGCTTTCAAAATAAGAAGGAGAAATGGATTGCGTTTGTTGGTTTGTTGAATGGCCGTCCATACGAGATCTTTACAGGATTAGCTGATGACGAAGAAGGAATCATGGTTCCGAAAAATATATTAAAAGGTTCGATCATCAAGAGCTATGATGAAGATGGAAAGAAACATTATGATTTCCAATTTAAGAACAAGCGGGGCTATAAGATGACAATAGAAGGATTGGATGGTAAGTTTGATCCTGAATATTGGAACTATGCTAAACTGATTTCCGGAGTATTGCGCTATGGTATGCCTATTGATCAGGTTATTAAGTTGGTTCAAGGAATGGACTTAAGCAATGAATCAATCAATACATGGAAAAATGGAGTTGAGCGAGCCTTGAAAAAGTATTTGCCTAATGGTACGGAAGCTAAAGGACAGAAATGTCCTAATTGCGGTCAAGAAACCTTGGTTTATCAAGAAGGTTGCTTGATTTGTACTAATTGTGGAGCTTCTCGTTGCGGATAAAATCTATATAAATAATTATGTAATAGTAACCTTCTGATTGATGCAATTTGTTTTTGATCAGAAGGTTTTTTATTTATTTCTGCTTGGGTGAATTCTTTTCAGGAAGGCGACTGGTGTTATCCATGGTACATTTCCCGTTGAAAACAGCGTTCGGTTCAATTTCTATATTAGGAGCTGTAATATCTCCTTGAATTGTTGCGGTCGCTTTTAATACGAGTTTGGTACTTACATGGATGGAACCAGTCACATTGCCATGTATTTCAGCATTGTTTGAAGTGATGTTGCCATTGACACATCCTTTAGGACCGACAACGATTTTTGCTTGACAAATGATATCACCTTCGACTTTTCCATCAAGTCTGAAGTCTGTATCTGTAGAAATGTTCCCTTTAATCGTAGTTCCGGCAACTAGCACATTGTGTAGGCCGTTACTTGTTTGTTCTTCGTTCTTTTGTTTGTTTCCAATCATAAGGCAATTTATAGCGAATGTTTTGCAAATATAGACTATTTTTTTGCAGAGACGTTTAATTTAGGCTATATTTAAACCCGAATTATGAGTTCGAAAAACTCCATAAATGGAATGATTGGGTATGACAACTAAGATTGAATTAAAGTCAATGAGATTTTATGCTTATCACGGCGTTGATCCACAGGAGACTCGGGTAGGCAACTGGTTTATTGTTGATTTGATGGTGACAGTCGATCTTGTTCAGGCTATTGAAAATGATAACTTGGATAGTACAATTAATTATGCAGAGATATATGAGGTTGTTAAGTCGGAAATGAATGTACCTTCAAAGTTAATTGAGCATGCGGCCGGAAGGATTCTAAAATCATTGAGAAGGCGTTTCCCTCAAATAGAACATATTCAGCTTAAGCTGGCTAAACAGAATCCTCCATTTGGAGGCGATGTACAAAGTGCAGCAATATTATTGGAAGATTAAAAGAAATTATTTCAAAATAAAAGGATAAATTAAAATGTATATGGCGTATACTAATAATGTAATGATCGTTCGTCATGGTCTGTTGGCTAATTTGGTGAAGTTATGGAAAGAAGACCGATTGGTTGAAGAAATTGACCGTTTGCCAATAGAAATGAGTCCTCGTCGTGCGAAACCTAAAGGGAGATGTTGTATATATAAAGAAAGAGCCGTCTTAAAATACAAGACATTGCCGTTGTTGGGTTTTGATATGAGTGACGAAAAAGACGAGCTGACCCCTTTATCAAGTTATGCTAGTCAGGCATTGGAACGCACAGAGAATCAAAAGGAAAATTTGATGTGTGTGATAGATGAGGCTTGTTCTTCTTGTGTTTCGGTCAATTATGAAATAACTAATTTGTGCCGTGGTTGCGTAGCGAGAAGTTGTTACATGAATTGTCCGAAAGATGCTATTCATTTCAAGAAAAACGGGAAAGCCGAGATCGACCATGACACCTGTATTAGCTGTGGAAAGTGTTATCAGAATTGTCCATATCATGCGATTGTCTATATACCAATACCTTGTGAAGAAGTTTGCCCTGTCAAAGCAATTAGTAAGGATGAGTATGGAGTCGAACATATTGATGAATCGAAATGTATTTATTGTGGTAAATGTTTGAATGCTTGTCCTTTTGGTGCAATATTTGAGATATCTCAAGTCTTTGATGTCTTGCAGCAAATTAAGAAAGGAACAGAAATTGTTGCTATAGTTGCTCCTTCTATACTGGGCCAGTTTGGATGTTCTAAAGAACAAATCTATGGTGCATTAAAGCAGGTAGGATTTACGGATATAGTGGAAGTGGCACAGGGTGCGATGGAAACGACAAGAAATGAGGCCGAGGAATTGAAGGAGAAACTTCATGAAGGACAAGCCTTCATGACAACAAGTTGTTGTCCTTCTTATATTCAGTTAGTGGAAAAACATATTCCGGACCTGAAGAAATATGTGTCGACAACAGGTTCTCCTATGTATTATACAGCCCGGATGGTGAAGGAGCAAAGACCTGATGCTAAAATTGTGTTTGTAGGACCTTGCGTAGCTAAACGAAAGGAAGTGAAAATGGATCCATGTGTGGATTATACGTTGACTTTCGAGGAAGTTGCTTCTATATTTACAGGAATGGGAATCAACTTAGATGTTGTTAAGCCATATTCTTTGTTGTCAACAGCATCCCGTGAGGCGTATGGATTTGCACAAACCGGTGGTGTTGTGAATGCCGTAAAAGTTTGTTTGCAGCAAGATTCTGTCAGTGCGATTCAGATTGCTGGTCTGAATAAAAAGAATGTGTCCTTGCTTAGAGCTTATGCAAAAACAGGAAAGGTGCCTGCTCAATTTGTCGAAGTGATGGCTTGTGAGGGCGGTTGTGTTACGGGACCGAGCGTTTATGGAGATAAGTCGGTTGGTCAAAAACAATTATTGAAGGAGCTGGCTAAAATAACAAGTGCGAAGTAACATAGGCTTTCAAAGAATTTGATGATTCATAGGTTGGAAATGCTTCGGGCAATTTTTTGATCCTTAAACGATATGGTTTCGAAAAGGATTGTATCTTTGTAGGATGTATTGCAGAATAAATAGCATTGGGATTTAACCAAAGGATTTAAGTTTTTAGAAGGAATGAAACGTATTATAGAAATATGCGCCAATTCAGCACAAAGTTGCGTGGAAGCTGAAGCAGGAGGTGCTTCTAGAGTAGAATTGTGTGCTGGTATTCCAGAGGGAGGAACTACTCCTAGTTATGGGGAGATAGTCATGGCAAAGCGATTGACTTCCCTGATAGATATTAATGTAATTATTCGCCCTCGGGGTGGTGACTTTTTATATACGGAAGCTGAGATAAATTCAATGTTGTTGGATATTGAATTGTGTAAGCAGCTGGGTGTTCATGGTGTCGTATTTGGGTGCTTGACGAAAGAAGGAGACATTGATGTCCCTTTGATGCAGAAATTGATAGAAGCAGCCAAACCTTTATCTGTAACCTGTCATAGGGCATTCGATGTTTGTCGTGATCCGTTTAAGGCGTTGGAGGAGTTGATAGCGTTAGGATGTGATCGGATTTTGACATCTGGACAACAATCAGATGCCGTTAAAGGTATTCCTTTGATTAAAGAACTTGTAGAAAAAGCTGCCGGACGAATTATTATTATGCCGGGTTGTGGCGTGAGAGATACCAATATAGTTCAGATTGCACGTGAGACTGGTGCTGTAGAGTTTCATACATCAGCAAGAAGCATTGTATACAGTCAGATGGAATTCAGAAATGAAAAGGTTCCTATGGGTAGTAATAGTGTCTCGTCTGAATTTGAAACGGTACAGACGGATCGTAAAAAAGTGGCCCTTTGTGTCTATGGTGAGGAGTAAATAGATGCGGTGAAATAAGAATTTGGTGTAAATACGAAAGAAAAACGAAAAGAATGGAGCTTATTTCATGAATTTTGTTTTCCTTTGCGAAAAATATCATTTTGAGGTGAATTTAATCATAGAACAAGGAAACACATCTACGAAGGTGGCTATCTATGCAGAAGGTAATTTAAAAGCATCTTTTGTGTATAAAACTTTTGATAAGAGTAAGTTAAAGCCGTTGTTTGATGTTTATTCGTTAGACAAAGGTATATATTCGACAGTTGCCGATGTGGATGAAGATTTAATAGCTTATTTAAAGGAGTGTCTTTCTTGTTTTATTTATTTTGATAACGATGTTCGATTACCTATCACTATCAAATATAAAACACCTCATACATTGGGAAAGGATCGCATTGCGGCTGTTGTGGGTGCTTACTACCTTCAGCCGAATCGGAACATTCTGATTATCGATGCGGGAACGTGTATTACTTATGAATTATTGGAAGCTTCCGGTTCATATTTGGGTGGAAATATATCTCCGGGTATGACAACGCGGTTCAAGGCTTTGAATGATTATACTAAAAAGTTACCTCTGGTAAATGAGAGGGAAGAGGTTCCTTGTTGGGGAACTTGTACGGAAGATGCTATCCGGGCCGGTGTGGTGAATGGCATAGTGTTTGAAATGGATGGGTATATTGATAAAGCAAAAGAATTATATTCTGATGTTTTGGTTTTTTTAACGGGTGGACATTCGTTTTATTTTGAAAGCCGGTTAAAAAACTTCATCTTTGCAGACATTAATTTAGTGTTGACAGGATTAAATAGAATCTTAGAGTACAATGTTGAAAATTGAAAAGTTTATTTTGTCGGGAGTTTTGTTGTTGACTCAATTGTCGGTTTGGGGCCAAAACAATACAGCATCTCCATATACTCGTTTTGGATTTGGAGAAATAGCTGATCGTTCTTTTGGGGCTGGCCGTGCAATGGGAGGTGTAGGGATAGGATTGCGTTCTCCTGAACAAATAAATCCGATGAACCCTGCATCTTATAGTTGTATGGATTCTTTGACCTTTATCTTCGATTTTGGAGCGTCAATGAAAGCATCCTCGTTTAAAGATCAATCGAATCAGTACAATCATCTGAGTGGTAATTTAGAGTATATAGCTCTGCAGTTCCCTATAACCAGATGGTTGGCAATGAGTGCCGGGTTATTACCATACTCGTTTGTTGGTTATAAGTTTGGAGAAGTTTCAACTATTGGAGATGAAACTTATCAGAATACTTATTCAGGAACAGGTGGATTAAACGATCTCTATGGAGGTTTGTCTATAGATATATGGAAGAAGCGTTTGGCTGTTGGAGCGAACTTCGGTTTCTTGTTTGGTAATATAAATCACTCGCAGTATTTAGCTTTTTCGTCGAATGATAATTCTTCTTCTTCACCTTATATGAATCAGCGTATTCGTCAGATGAAGGTGAGAGATATGAAGATGGATTTTGGTTTGCAGTATACACATCCTCTGAGTGCTACGGAAAGTGTGACTTTAGGATTAACTTATTCTCCGTCAAATCAATTGGGCGTGAAAACTTATGATACAATTGAGAAGTTAAGTGTGACTAGTTCTGGAACTTCTGTGATTGAATCTTCTACAGATACAATTCAGGGGCTTCGTTATGATTTGCCTAATTCTTTTGGAGTTGGTTTGTCTTATATGAAAATAGATAAGCTGTTGTTGGCTGCCGATTTCTTATATGAAGATTGGAGTAATGCAAGCTTTATGGGAGAAAAAACATTCCAGAATCGTACACGTTTTGCTATCGGTGCTCAGTATGAACCTAATGCAAGAGCTAAAAATTACTTTAATCGTATTCGTTATCGTGCAGGTTTTCATTATGGCGATTCTTATATAAGAGTGAATCAGTCTGAGGAGAACGGAAATAAGGGATACGGTTATAAAGAATATGGCGCAAGCCTAGGTTTGGGATTGCCGTTGATTGACAATCGTTCAATAGTGAATGTTTCGTTTGAATATGTTAAAGTCAAACCGGAGCATGTATCTATGATTGATGAACAATATTTTCGCGTGACGGTGAATTATACATTTAATGAACGTTGGTTCTTTAAATTTAAATTGGATTAATAATATAGTTAACTTTAATTGAAAAATAGATATGAAGATCAAAGTATTATTATTAGCTCTTGGCTGTACAATGGGAACATTGGGAGCATACGCCCAAAAAGGGGTGGACAATGGAACTCAGTTTGGATCTGGTGAAGACAGTGTACGCTGTATCACTAACATTAGCTTGTTTGTACCTTATGCAAAAGGTGGTAATTTTAAAGACGCCTTAGAATTTTGGAAGATTGCTTACAATGAATGTCCGGCATCTACGAAGGACCTTTATTTGTATGGTGTACGAATCGTTTCTTGGCAGATTGAAAACGAAAAAGATCCTGCTAAGAAAGCTCAGCTGGTAAATGATTTGATGACAGTTTATGATAAACGTATCAAATACTTTGGAAATGATCGTAAGTATGGTAAAGATTGGATCATAGGAAACAAGGCTGAAGATTATGTAAAATATGCTGGAGACAATTTGGATGCGAATGCATTGTATGATTGGACAAAGTCAGCAATTGACGAAAAAGGTGACAAATGTGAAGTAAAGGCTGTTTCTTATTTTATGTTTGCTTCTTTGCGTAAAATGCAGGCTGATCCTAATTTCAAAGATCAATACATTCAAGATTATTTGAAAGCTGCAAGTATCATTGATGCTCAGATTAAGGTTGCAGAAGCTGCAAATAATGAAAAGGAATTGAAGACATTAAAGGCTTATCAAACAGCTGTGGAAACAGGTTTTGCAAACAGTGGAGCTGCAGACTGTGAGACTTTGCAGAATGTATATGCATCAAAGATTGAAGAAAATAAGACAAACTTGGATTTCTTGAAGCAGACAATTGCATTGTTGCGTAAATCTCGTTGTCAGGAAATTGAAGCTTATTTTGCTGCTTCAGGATATGCTCATGCTATTGAACCGACTGCAGAATCTGCAATGGGCTTGGCAAAACAGGCTGTAAAGAAACAGGATTACGAAACTGCTATCAAGTTCTTTGAAGAAGCTGCTAATATGGAAAGTGATGCTGCTACTAAAGCTGAAGACTATTATATGATTGCTCTGTTGACATTTGATCAGAAGAACTATTCTAAGGCAAGAGAATATTGTCGTCAGGCTATTTCTTTGAATGCTAATTATGGTGCACCTTATTTGTTGATTGGTAAAATGTATGCTGCAACATCTAAGAGTGTTTATCCAAATGATCCGGTGTTGGCAAGAGCCGTATATTATGCTGCTATTGATAAATTCCAGAAAGCTAAATCGGTTGATGCAAGCTGTGCAGAAGAAGCTAGTAGCTTGATCTCTTCTTACAGTGCTCACCTTCCTTCTACAGAAGAAGTATTTATGCACCCGGATTTGGAAAAGGGTAAATCATTTACAATTGGTGGTTGGATTGGAGAATCAACCGTTGTTAGATAATTATATATGTTGGAACGTTTTATACGTGTGACAAATATTTCAAGCATAACAACTATCTCAATGGTAGTTGTTATGCTTCTTTCGTTTACAGTTTCTTGTTCTAAAGAAACTAAGGATGTCGTTAATGCGACGTATGATCCTGAAAAAAGTTATACCATGAAAGCTACTCAGGTTAACACGCTGATATCAGATTCTGGAATAACACGTTACCGGATAGAAGCTGCTGAATGGATCGTTTTTGGTAAAGCAAAAGAACCATATTGGTATTTTCCTGAGGGTATTTATGTGGAAAAATTTGATACCTTGTTCCATTCAGAGGCAAGTATTAAAGCGGATACAGCTTATTATTTTGATAAAAAAGGCTTGTGGCATTTGATTGGAAATGTTGAAGTAGAAAGTCTGCAAGGGGAGAGGTTTGATACTTCCGAATTGTTTTGGGATCAGAAAAAAGAGAAAGTTTATTCAGAAAAATATATTCGGATTCAGCAGGAAGAACAGATTATTACGGGTGTTGGATTTGAATCGAATCAAAATATGACGCGTTATAAGATTTTTAATTCTCAGGGAGAATTTCCTGTAGAAGATACTCCTCAATCGCCAACAGATTCTGTTCAAATGGAAAGGTGTTTGGCTGTTGATTCTTTAAAAATGAAATAAGAGTGGAAATATTATTCAATATATTAGTATCATTAGCTTTTTCTGCCTTTTTCTCAGGGATGGAAATATCGTATGTCTCTGCCAATAAGTTGCGTTTTGAATTGGATAAGAAGGATAAAAGTTTGACAAGTAAAATATTGGATGTTTTTTTCCATAATCCGAATCAATTCATTTCGACAATGTTGGTGGGTAATAACATCGCATTGGTTGTATATGGTTTGCAAATGGCCATTTTACTTGAACCCTGGATTGCTCAATTCGTTGATCAAGAAGCCTTGATTGTCTTAATTCAATCGATAATTTCTACCATACTGATATTATTTACGGGAGAGTTTATACCTAAAACGATCTTTAAAATTGATCCTAACTTTTTCTTGCGTCTTTTTGCTCTCCCTCTATACCTTATATATATACTTTTATATCCCATCTCGAAGTTCTCTTCTTTATTGTCTTTTCTGATATTGAGAATTGCGGGTGTAAAAAACTTGAAAGACTCAGGTGTTTATACTTTGGGTAAAGTGGATTTGGATTATTTCATTCAGCAAAGTATTGAAGATGCACCACAGGATTCGGAAATGGATACGGAAGTCAAGATTTTTCAGAATGCTCTTGAGTTTTCAAATGTGAAGGTTCGTGATTGTATTGTACCCAGAACAGAAATCGTCGCTTGTGATAAAGAGGTTTCGACGGATGAACTTCGTTCCCGCTTTATTGAAACGGGACTTTCCAAAATCCTTATCTATGATGAGAATATTGATAATATAATAGGATATATACATTCTTCGGAGTTATTTAAACATCCTAATAATTGGTTGGAACAGCTTTGTAAGGTTTCTATAGTCCCCGAGACTATGGCGGCTAATAAATTGATGCGTGTTTTAATGCAAGAAAAGAAAAGCTTGGCTGTCGTCGTGGATGAATTTGGTGGTACATCTGGTATCGTCACATTGGAAGATTTGGTGGAAGAGATTTTTGGCGAGATAGAAGATGAACATGATATGAAAAGAGAAGTTGCCCGTAAAGTCTCTGAAAATGAATATTTATTATCTGGTCGTATGGAAATAGATACCTTAAATGAAATGTTTGGATTGGATTTGCCGGAATCAGATGATTACGTAACAATTGCCGGCTTGATTCTCCATTATTACCAGAAATTTCCGAAGTTGAATGAATCCATAGAATACGGTAAATATACTTTTAAAATCGTTAAGGCTACAGCGACTAAAATAGAGTTGGTACGGATGAAAGTTCGTGTATAAGTGAAAAAAAATGAGTAAAATGATGTTGCATGTCCTTTTTTTCGTATCTTCGTGCTCTTAAATTGAAAATGCTAAAAAGATAGATATAAACTTTAAAAATAAAATAAGATAAATGGCTACGCTAGAAAAAATTAGAAGCAAAGCTGGACTGCTGGTCCTTGTTGTGGGATTAGCGTTGTTCGCTTTTATCATTGGAGACTTTTTGAACTCAGGTTCAACCTATTTTAGACAAACACAGGAGCGTGTTGGTGAAATTAACGGTGAGGTAATTAGTATTCATGATTATCAGGCTCGTGTAGATGAAATGACCGAAATGTATAAAATGCAGACGGGATCTACAAGTTTACCTGAAGAGTATTTGACTCAGATCCGTCAGAGTGTGTTTGATGCCATGGTGCAAGACATTGTCTTAGGTGAAGAAACTGAGAAAATCGGAATGGAAGTATCTCCTGAAGAGTTATTTGATATGGTTCAAGGTGAAAATATTTCTCCGATGATTCAGCAGATGCAAATGTTTGTCAATCCACAGACTGGTGCATTTGATAGAAATGCATTATTAAATTTCTTGAAGACGATTGACAACGATAATATTGCAAGTATGCCGGCTGAACAGCAGGATCAATTGATCAAAGCTCGTAATTTCTGGTTGTTCTGGGAAAAGAATATCAAGCGTCAGCGTTTGGAACAGAAGTTTACTACTTTATTGGCAAAGGCTGTTTCTGCGAATAAGTTGGATGCCAAAGAATCATTTGATGAAAATGCCAAGAATGCTAACATTGTATATGCAATGCAATCTTATTCATCTATACCTGATTCAACCATTGAAGTAAGCAAGAGTGAAATTGAAAAGCTGTACAATCAGCGTAAAGATCTGTATAAGCAGAAAGAAACAAAGGTTATTAAGTATTTGTCTGTAGACATTCGTCCTAGCCAGGAAGATTATAACAATGCTCAACAAGATATCGAATCTTTGAAATCTGAATTTACAACAAGTCAGAACGTAGCAGACATTGTTAATGAAAATTCAGAAGTACCTTATATGGATGTTTTCTTTACTGACAAGGCTTTTGATCCTGAATTGAAGCAGTTTGCCACTACGGCAGAAGTCGGTGCAGTATATGGACCGGTATTTGAAAACGATAAATACAGAATGTTTAAACTTGTAGCCAAGACTACAGCTCCAGACTCTGTAAAAGTAAGTCATATTATGTTGGCTGGTCAAACAGAAGAAAGAACAAAAGTATTGGCTGATAGTTTGATGAATGAAATCAAAGGTGGAGCAGATTTCGCTGAATTAGCTAAGAAGTTCTCTGCTGATCAGGCAGCTGAGAATGGAGGAGAATTAGGTTGGTTTACTGAAGCAACTGCTTTGAGAGGTGTCAATGAGGAATTCAAAAATGCTATCTTCTCAACTCCGGTAAATCAAGTATCAGTTGTAAAATCAATGTATGGAACCCATTTGGTGAAAGTAACAGAGAAGACAGCTGATGTTGCTAAGTATAAAGTTGCTGATATCGATATGACGGTATCTCCAAGTTCTAAGACTTATAGCAATATTTATAATGAATTAAATCAGTTTATTTCTAAGAATCGGGATATTGCAAAATTGGATACAGCCGCTAAATCAGCTGGATACAATGTAATTTCTAATGTTTCTATTACTCCGGATAATCAAGTATTAGGTTCAATTAAGAGTTCTCGACCTGTCATTCGTTGGGCTTTCCAGAATGAAAATGGAAGTGTTTCTGAAATTTTTGAATGCGATGACAAGTTTGTGATAGCTGCTATCGAAAAAAGTATTCCGAAGGGTTATACTCCGATTGAAGTTGTAGCACCTTCCTTGAAAGCAGAATTGGCCGCTCAAAAGAAAGGGGATAAGATCGTTGCTGATTTGACAGCTAAGAATTTGACTTCTTTGGATGCTTATGCACAGGCGATGAATACTTCAGTAGACAGTGTTAAGTTCGTATCTTTTGGAACACGTCGTATTTCCGGAATCGGTGTTGAACCGAATATGAATGCAGCTGTATCTTTAGCTAAAGTAGATCAATTGAGTGCACCTGTAAAAGGAAATAATGGTGTATATGTGTTTAAAGTAATAGCTGAAAATACAGACAGCAAAGAATATAATGAAGCAGATGTGGTTCGTTCATTGGATGCTACAAATGCTTATCGGTTCTCTTATCAGGCAATCCAGTCTTTGGTGAATAAAGCCGATGTAGAAGATAACCGTATCCGTTTTTATTAATTTAAAGGAAGTACTGGTAGGGCCTTTATAGGCTTAAAAATATAAGGTCATCTTGGAGTTATCCAAGGTGGCCTTTTGTCGTTCATAGAGAATATAGTCTGTTTGTGATTCCTCGTGTGCGGAAAAAGGTAAATGATATACGTAGATATGAAAAATGAAACCTTAGAGAATTGATGATAAAACTCATTGGAATTGATTGTAAAAGTAACGAGATTCATTTTAGAGGTATGATAGGATCTTACTTGGTGTTTTTCTCCCTTTAGCTTGAGGTTAACCTTACGCCTTATGATTTATAACTTGTTTGTAAGTTTTCAGTAGTAAAAAGCTTCTTTTCTTTCTTATATTTCGTGATACTTGTTGAATTATAAGCTAAAATATAATCTTTGATGATAAATTATAACTATCAATATGTAAGTATAAATATCTTATATTGATAATATCCTCTTTGAGTATAATTAATAAAGGTTAAATAAGTAGTTTATTCTATCATTTTGTCAATTATTATTTGGTAATAAGGAAAAACGTATGCATCTTTGCAGTGTCAAAATAAAACAACCTATAAAACAAAAGTAAGATATGAAAACTCAATCTTTTTCAAAAAGCATTATTACATTAGCATTAACATTCGCCTGTGGTTTGGTTGCAAATGCAGCTTCTCCTCGAAATTATTTATATGACACAAAGGAAGAAAATGGTTTGATTACTTCTAAAACTATTTTTTTGCAAGCTGATAATGGAATGTTGGATAAACAAGTCAAATATGAATTTGTCTATAATGAAGCCGGTAAAGTGGCTGTAAAGAAAGCTTACCGTTGGAGTGAAAACGAAGGGAAATGGCTTCCGTTCTATCAGACAAATTATACATACGACGATAAAAAGCAAAATATTGAATCAACTTATGGCATGTGGAATAAAAAGACTAAACAGTTTGATTTGAATAAACAGACGATGAATATTCCAGCCTCAAGTTATAATGAGATATTTTCTTAAATGAAGCAATTTACTATTTATTAGAAGCGATGATTATTTCATCGCTTTTTTTATGTTTATTTCTACGGGTAAACTTGAAATTATTATTATTTTCGCATCAGTTGAATTTAATATTTATCCTATGAAAAAGTATGGTTGTTTTGTGGCTGTTTTACTATTGCTAGGTTCAACGTCGTGTGTTACGAAGAAAAAGTATCTATTAGCAGAAAATGGTCGGTTAGAAGCTTTACAGCGTGAAGAGACACTGAAAAAGCAATTGGTAGATTGTCGGGATGAAAATGATCAGTTGTCTGCCAGATTAACGCAATTGATGCGAGATACGGCAGATATGCGTCGGAATATCCGCAGTTATCGGGAGATGTTGAATACGAATCTGGGCGAACAGGATAAACTAAATGAGTTGTTGACAAAGAAAATGCAAGAGCTGGATGAACGTGAACGTACGATCAATCAGTTGCAAGACTTGATCAATGCTCAGAATGAAAAGGTTCAGAATATATTGAAAAGTGTAAAAGATGCCTTGATGGGCTTTAGTAGTGATGAATTGAGTGTGCGAGAGGAAAATGGGAAAATATATGTGGCCATGTCAGACAAATTATTGTTCCAGTCAGGAAGTGCTACTGTTGATAAACGAGGCAAAGAAGCTTTGGCCAAACTGGCAGAGGTCTTGAATAAACAGAAAGATGTAGACGTGAATATAGAAGGACATACCGATACGAAACCAATTCATACAGCTCGCTTTACTGATAATTGGGATTTAAGCGTGATCCGTGCCACCTCTGTAGTCCGGATATTAACTAAAGAATATGGAGTAAGCCCGATGCAAATTGTTCCTTCAGGTAGAGGAGAATACTTGCCAGTAGCAGATAACGAGACAACAGAAGGGCGAAGTAAAAACCGCCGAACAGAAATAATAATCGCTCCTAAATTAGATGAATTACTCAAAATCTTGAATTGAAATATATTCTTATAAGAGTAGAAGATAATTTTGCTGATCAGGGAAAGTATATTTTGATAATCTCTGGAAAATAAGGTTGAGAAGAAGAGAAGTTTCTATAAGAACAGGAAACTTCTCTTCTTTTTTGGAATAGGATATTAGTGACTTATTCCTATTGTTTTGATTGGATATTCTGGTTAAGAGCTTTAGTATTGTTATTTTTGTCTGTACAGGTTTATATAATATATCGATTAATCTTTACACGTAAAAGCAAAATATAATATGTAGGAGAAGGCTAGTAGAGGAATGATAAAACCGATTGCCATTTGATTTTCTCCGATATGTCCCATCAAGATGGGACTAAAAGCTCCGCCTGCTACACTCATCACAAGGTATGAAGAAGCTTTCTTTGTTTTACTTCCCATACCTTCCAAGCCTAAGGCAAAGATGGTAGGAAACATGATAGACATGAAAAAGAAAGAACAATATAGAGCATATAATGATATACCTTCGATGGATGAAATGACAAGTAGCATACAGATTATACTGAGGAATGCATATAATCGTAATAGTCTGTTGGGTTTTAGCCATTTCATGGTGAAACTACCGGTTAATCTGCCGAACATAAACAAAGCCATTCCTCCGAATGCCAGGAATTGGGTCGCTTGTGTATTACTGATGTTGGAATCTATTTCTGTTACATAGTTGATAAAGAAACTGAATATTCCTGTTTGAGCTGCACAATAGCATGCTTGGGCAATGACGGCTCGTACAAATTGTTTGCGTTTCCAGAGTGGGATCGTTGGAGTCATTTCCTTTAGTGTTGATTTCTCATCAGGAAAGGCTTCATCTATAATTTCTTCTTTTATTTCTGGCAAATGAATGAAGCAGAATATCAGTGCTACTACAATGACAATTGTACCTATTAACAAGTAGGGTCTTGCTAAAGCAAATTGGTCTCCTTGTTCTGCCCCGAATATTAGTAGTCCTCCAACGAATGGGCCTAAAATCCAACCTAGACCATTAAATGATTGGGATAAGTTAAGACGTTGGGCTGCTGATTCCGTAGGACCAAGTACGGTAGAATAGGGATTCGCAGCCGTTTCAAGCATACACAATCCACAGGCTATGATGAATAAAGCTATAAGGAAAGGTGATGCCGAATGTATCATTACTGCGGGAATGAAAGAAAAGGCTCCTAAGGCAAATAATAGTAAGCCAAAGATAATACCTCGTTTGTAACCGAATCGTTTCATAAAGCTACCTGCTGGCAAAGCCATTAGAAAATAGGCAATATAAGTGACGAATTGTACTAATCCGCTTTCTGCTTTGGTCATGGTGAAGGCTGTCTGAAAATGTTTATTCAGTACATCAAGCAGACCATGGGCGAATCCCCAAAGTAAAAACAGACAAGTAATTAAAGTAAAAGGAATCAAGTAAGATTTTCCGTTCTCTGCACGAAAAAGAGATTTGTTTGTTTGCTTCATTGTTTTTGAGTTTCACAAGTTCATTTTATGAAATAGCATCTTGGATAGGCATCTGTCAACCGTAATGACGAGCCTGAGCGTTGGATGTTTAATTGTTCGAACACTAACTTTGTTGAATCAGTTGTGTATTCAAGCATAGAAGCATACTTCTCTTCGGGAATAGAGTCTAAAGAATTTATTCCAGCCTTTGAGAGTTGGAGGTGCAGCAGCTGAGAGTAACTTATGCTTAATACTAATTTGTCTTGTATATAAATGTATAGACTGTCATGAATGGAATGAAAGTAATTCCCATCATTCTTGTATGGGCTAATAAAATAGGCTTGATGATAAGGAGAAATATCGGTTGGTTCATCACTTTCTATCGAAATAAACTGGATTTTACTTGATGAACCATCCTCTGAATGATCTCGCCCTTCCTGAGAATATGTCTCAATATCTTGTATTGAAATACCGGGTAGGTATGATATTCCCATTATAACAATAACTGTTGTCCAGGCAATTGTATAATAATGGAAAGCTCTCTTGATAAAGAAAGATAGGGATAATAAAGTCAATAGCAAGACAACTACTACCAGATAAACACGAGGTATGGTAAATCCATACTGAGAAATGCGGTAATAAATACCAATCCAGCAAAGTATCAGGGTCGGTAAAGAGATCAGACTTGCATGCCGATAAAACCAATCATAATATCGTTGGCGCAGAAATGGCTGACAACCTTTCAGCAAGAACAGTAACCCGACAAATCCGGTAACCAGATAAGCTATCTGTCCTTTGGGCAAATTCATGGTAAGTCCTATCCGGATTATATACAAATATAAGATACCACTATAAATCAGTAAAGCCGGAGACAGGATGAAGTTTAGTAGGAAAGACAAGAAAGAACTGAAAGTCTCTTTGGTTTCTTCTTTCATGGAATTGAACTGAAGAAAAAACAAAGGCGCCAACAATCCGTAGGAGAAAGCTTGTGTATATTGGATTATCTGTTCGGACGATCCTTGCCAGATATCAAATATATAGCGGATAGAAAACAAAATCGATAACAAGACACTCCAGGTAACGGATGATAGAAAGACCGTAATGGCAATGAGTTTGATATAGTTTAATAACGAGTATATGAAACCTGAGTCCTCTTTCTTATTGAAGGATAGAATATAAAGGAGTTGTATCGCTCCAAATGTGAAAATATAACGTAAAGAGATGTTTTCGTTTACCCAGTAAAATGGTATCAGTAATAAAGGACTGATGTAATATAGTATCTTTAACCAGCCTGAAGTTTTGTGATGCAACATGCAGGTGACCAAGAAAACCATCGGACTGTATCTCAATATGGTTTGAATAAACTCTCCTCCGTAATTTTCCAGACTACTCCATAGTATGAAAAAAACACATGCCAGACATGCTTCTATCGGATTTTGAACAATGATCAGTCTTAATCCTTGTATAAATTGTTGGATCTTGTTATGCTCTTTCATTGGTTGATAGCTTTATAAATGGCTTTACCCCATAATTCTCCCAAATCTTTGGCTCCTTCTTTGGTCGGATGTAAGAAGAATATGCCGGCATTACCATCTTCGTGTTGAAATTTATCATAGTTCTCTTTAAAGAAGTCAAATCCTTCTGTGTCTCCCAAGAATACTTGTCCCGGGTTTGTCTGAGAATAGGATTCAACCAGTTTCTGGATTTCCGGATAATAAGATTGGAGGCGGAGTAATCCTTCCTTCAAATACATGGCGCCATTGTAGGTATTCGGACTATACCAGATAGGACGGTTCAGCACAACTTTGCATCCGGGATAAAGTTCGAGCAGCTTATTGATGATAGTTGCCATGTTTTGATAGTATTGTTCAGGTGAAACCGGACAGCCATGTGTGCCTTTGATGGCACTGTCGTTTGTACCCAACATGATAGAGAAGACCATTGTTGCCCAATCTTCGTCTTTGAACTGATCGGCAGCCTGTTGCATTTGGGTAAACAGGGTTTGGGTTTCAGGTAGGTAATCGACCGTTGTACAACCGCTAACACCTTGGTTGGAGTATTTTACCTCGCCAATACCCGGTTGTTTTCCTAAATACAGTGCTGTATAAACAGGAGGAGCATTGTGAGTCGGATCGGATAAACCGGCTCCATATGTAATGCTGTTACCGATGAATATAATATTCAAATGTCTTTTTTCTAAGGCTTGCATTTGACCGCTGCAAAGAAGCAAAGCGAACAGACATAGTAATTTTAGATAGTTCTTCCCTTTCATAAGCTTCTCAACTTATTAATTGATTTTGACATACAAAGAAACATATTATTTTTTAAATCGCAAAAATGCCCGTATCTTTGTACGATATATTGGAATATAAATTATATGAACAGACGCTTTAGCTACCAGAAAACGAGACAGGCGGGAAAAGCTCCGCGTGGAAGAAATGTTACGATAGAACAAGAAACGACGTTACTCCCTTTCTTGTTTGATTTATTGAAAGAACAGAGCCGCTCATCGGTGAAGGCTTTGTTAGGACACGGTCAGATATTGGTCAACCAGAACGTGACTACGCAATTTGATACTCCGTTAAAACCGGGTGATGTCGTGACAATCAGTTATGAGCGAGGAAAAGTTGCTTTTAATAATCAGTTGTTGAATATTGTGTATGAAGATGATTTTGTAATTGTCATCAATAAGAAAGAAGGTTTGCTTTCTGTTTCAACAGCCAAGGTTCGTGAGCGTACGGCATATCACATTCTAAGTGATTATTTGAAGAAGAGTGATCCTCGAAATAAGATATTTGTCTTGCACCGCTTGGATCGGGAAACATCCGGACTGATGATGTTTGCAAAGACACGTGCCGTACAGGAAAAGATGCAGGCTAACTGGAACGAGATGATTACCGAACGGACGTATGTGGCAGTCGTGGAAGGACGTCCGGAAAAAGATTCGGATCTGTTGACGACAAACTTGCAGGAGAATGCAGAAGCTCGGGTTTATGTCGTTGCCGAAGGCGGTAAGGAAGCCATCACGCGTTATCAGGTGTTACGTACGAATGATAAATATACGTTGCTGGAGTTGAATCTGGAAACCGGACGTAAGAATCAGATCCGTGCGCAAATGGAATATATCGGACATCCGATTGCGGGTGATTATAAATATGGAGCGGAAACAGATCCGACAGGACGTTTGATGCTTCATGCACAGCGTTTGTATTTTATACATCCGGAAACAGGCGAAGAAATGCGTTTTGATACACGTATTCCGGATTCATTCAAATCGTTAACAAGTAAAAACTGGTAAATACATATTATTTATGAAGAAATTTTTGTGTTTGTGGCTGCTGACTTTAGTTGCCTGTTTAGGACAAGCTCAGATTTTGACGCCTGTCAAGTGGAAAATTAAATTAGACGATTCGGAATCAGTCGAGAAGACATTGACCTTCACGGCTACCATCGATAATGGCTGGCATTTGTATGATATGAATTTGCCTGAAGGTGGTCCGGTTTCAACGTCTTTTGCATTCGAAACCCTTGAAGGTGCCAAATTAATTGGTAATCCGGTGGCTTCGAAAGAAGCGACAACCGTATTTGATGAACAGTTCAATATGAATTTACGGTGGTTTGCCAAGAATGTTTCGTTCACACAAAAGATCGAAGTGACAGATCCGAAAGGATTGAAATTGGAAGGTTATGTGGAGTTCATGGCTTGTAATGACGAGAACTGTCTGCCTCCTGAAAAGGAAGAGTTTTCTTTCGACAAGAAAAATATAGATGTAGAGAAGACTTTGGCGGCCTTGGCTGCTAAAGGTGAAACTCAGCCTGAAGAACCATTAGTTGCAGATACTTCTGAGGAAACAGCAGAACAAGCTCCGGTAGCGGAAGAGAATAAGCCTGTTGCTCCAACCAAGACTGCAAATAAGACAACAACAGTTGGAAATACGGATTTGTGGGAACCGGTGATTGATGAACTGAAAGCTTTTGGAGATGCAACAATTACAGCTGCCGATACTAGCTGGTTGTTTATTTTCTTTGCCGGATTCTTAGGCGGTTTGGTTGCTTTGTTGACTCCTTGTGTCTGGCCGATGATTCCGATGACGGTAAGTTTCTTCTTGAAACGGACAAAAGACCGGAAGAAAGCCATTCGGGATGCCATGACGTATGGTGTTTCTATTATTGTGATTTATCTGGTAATGGGTTTGCTGATTACAGGTTTGTTCGGAGCTAGTGCCTTGAATGATTTATCGACGAATGCCATCTTCAATATTATTTTCTTCCTGTTGTTGGTTTTGTTTGCGCTTTCTTTCTTTGGAGCTTTCGAACTGGTATTGCCGGCATCATGGACTAATAAGTTGGATAGTAAGGCAGATTCTACAACAGGTATTATCAGTATCTTCTTCATGTCGTTTACCTTGGTACTGGTTTCCTTCTCTTGTACAGGTCCGATTATCGGTACGCTATTGGTACAGGCGGCTTCTATGGGTACAGCTATCGGACCGGCTATCGGAATGTTCGGTTTTGCTTTGGCCTTATCTATTCCGTTTAGTCTGTTTGCCATCTTCCCGAATATGTTGCAGAGTATGCCGAAATCAGGTGGTTGGTTAAACTCTGTCAAGGTAGTCTTGGGCTTCTTGGAGTTGGCTTTGGCCTTGAAGTTCTTGTCGGTGGCCGATTTGGCTTATGGTTGGCGTCTGCTTGATCGTGAAGTCTTTATCGTTTTGTGGATTGCCATCTTTGCTTTACTCGGATTCTATCTGTTGGGTAAAATCAAGTTCAGTCACGACAGTGATTTGAAATATGTATCTGTTCCACGACTGTTTATGTCAATCATCTCGTTTGCGTTTGCTATTTATATGATTCCTGGTTTGTGGGGTGCTCCGTTGAAGGCGATCAGTGCTTTTGCTCCTCCTTTATATACACAGGACTTTAACTTGTATGATAGTGAAGTTCATGCTGCTTTTGATGATTATGAGCTGGGTATGGAATACGCACGTAAGAATAACAAACCGGTTATGATAGACTTCTCTGGTTATGGTTGTGTCAACTGTCGTAAGATGGAGGCTTCGGTTTGGACGGATGCTCGGGTGAAGGATTTACTGGAAAAGGATTATGTGCTGATCACTTTGATGGTAGATGACAAGACGAAGTTGCCTGAACCTATCCAGATAGAGGAAAATGGCAAGAAGCGCACGTTGAAGACGGTAGGGGATAAATGGAGCTATCTGCAGCGAAGTAAGTTTGGAGCCAACGCCCAGCCGTTCTATGTGACGCTTGATGGCGAAGGTAAACCTCTCGGACCTTCGTATGCGTTCAACGAGGATGTTTCTTTATACATTCAGTTCCTCGAAAACGGATTGAAACAATTTAAATCGAAATAAGTGAGGTAGTAGGAGAGGAGAACCAAAACAACCGGTTCTCCTTTCTTGCTTTTATACACGTAAATATTATAAAACAAATCAATATGAATAGTACAAGAAGTGAAAAGCTGGAAGCATTCGGCCGTTTGCTGGATATTCTGGATGAATTGCGGGTTAAGTGTCCTTGGGACCGTAAGCAGACCAATGAAAGTCTGCGTACCAATACGATTGAGGAAACGTATGAACTTTGTGAAGCGTTGATGCGCGACGATGAGGTGAATATCAAGAAAGAACTGGGGGATTTGTTGCTGCATATTGTCTTTTATGCCAAGATTGGAGACGAGAAAGGTGAGTTCGATATCAAAGACGTTTGCGACAGTCTGTGTGATAAGCTGATCTTTCGTCATCCACATGTATTTGGAACGGCAGAAGCAGATACTGCCGGAAAGGTAGAACAAAACTGGGAACAGCTGAAATTGAAGGAGAAGGGTGGAAATAAGACCGTATTGGGTGGCGTCCCGGCTTCCTTACCTTCAATCGTTAAAGCTTACCGGATACAAGATAAGGCTCGTAACATCGGATTTGATTGGGAAGAACGCGAACAGGTATGGGATAAGGTAAACGAAGAGTTTAATGAGCTGAAGGCTGAAATAAATAAGATGGATGCCGACAAGATGGAAGCTGAATTCGGTGATTTGTTCTTCAGTCTGATTAACGCTGCCCGTTTGTATAAGATCAATCCGGATAATGCGTTGGAAAGAACAAATCTGAAGTTTATCCGAAGATTCAATTATTTGGAAGAAAAGACCAAAGAGCAAGGTCGTTCGCTGAAGGAAATGACATTAGCCGAAATGGATGAAATTTGGAACGAAGCGAAAGCAAAAGGGTTATAAATAAAAAAGGGGACCGACATCACGTCGCTACCCCTCCCTAAAATTAAACGCCAAAACTAAATCTAAACAAAAAACACAAATAATGATAATATCTAATTAAATCTTTACTTATTTCTTTCTTTCATAAAAATGCGTGCAAACTTCATTTCCGCATTCTTATATCTGTAAAGCTTTTCTGGCGAAAGAATCTTCCTGAATTTAGCGTAATATTCTTTTTCCAGCTCAGCTTCTTTCATATGCACCTCCAAACAAACATCAATGGCTTGATTGAAATCCTGATCGGTTGACGATTCTTTCTTACGTAATTCCCGATTTATTTTCCGGCATTCCATACTGGCTTCGAATTTTTTATGTTCCAATTCATTTGTCAGAGGAATGAATGCTGCTGCTTCTTCAGGCGTCAGCTTTAGTTCTGCCGTAATAAATGCATTTTTTCTTGATTCGTAAGCACCCCGATCAAAGCCTTTATGCTGTTGAGAAGGTTGGGCGATCACCTCTGTGACCTGCATTACTGAAAACATCGCAAATATATAAACAAATAATTTATTCATGCTCTTCTTTTGGTAAAAAAAAGTTAATACATCAAATTATTTTATCTGATCCTCTCCATCCAAAGATTCTTGTATCAAAGCATCTGTATATTGATTTTCCAGATAATGCAAGAATTCTTCATCTTCATCATAGGAAGCTTCGATAGCAATCATTTTAGAATCAGCAGGAATGCTGGATCTTACGAGCAACGATGTCGTATCTCGTCCGTCGGTATGGCTTGAATCAAAGCGGGCAATCGTTTTAAAGAATAATCCCAGGCCGGCAAACATGGCTGCCATGTAAAGGAATGGACGCAGACGATCCAGAAGAGAAACTTGTTGAGCTTCCGGAATATGTGTTTCTTCCGGAATTTGTTTCATAATCCGATCTGTCAATCCTTCCAGGTATCCTTCCGGTGTGCTGAACGGATTTTCCTTGAGTTTGTTTTTCAGATTATTGTCTTCTATCTTCATTGTTCTCTTATTTTTTATATTACTATTGACACTTGTCGGGGACAAAGGTTTAAACATCTTTTGTTAAATATTCCTCGACTTTTTTGACGGCATGGTGATAAGATGCCTTGAGGGCTCCTACCGATGTACCCAGAATTTCCGACATTTCTTCGTATTTCATGTCATCAAAATATTTCATGTTGAATACAAGCCGTTGCTTGTCGGGCAACAAGGCGATTGCTTCCTGTAATTTTCGCTGGATGTCATCACCGCAAAAGTATTCGTCGCTTCTCAGTCGTTCGAGCAAGAATACATCTGTATCATCTATGGATATGTTGTTTTGTGTACGTTGTTTGTTCAGAAACGTAATACATTCGTTGATGGCAATTTTGAAAAGCCAGGTGGATATTTTAGCTTCCCCTCTGAAATAATCGAGGTTTGTCCATGCTTTTAAGAATGTATTCTGCAACAAATCGTCGGCATCATCGTGGTTAAGAACCATTTTTCGGATTTGCCAGTACAACTTCTCTCCATACAAAGATACTACTTGCGAAAAAGCTTTTCTTCGCTTTTCCGGATCCTGAAGATGGATAGCAATATCTTTTTCTATATCTAGCATGTTTGATTCATTTGCTGGCAAACTTACAAAATTATTCCTGTTTATAAAGGAATATCTCCGGAAAAAATACGATTGGGAAACTCTTAGGTTTAGGTTGTATCGGAATGTCAATCGGATCCATATACAACTTGGAGAATGCGAAATATCTTATTTGTATTGTATAGATCTGTTTTTCAAGTGATTTATTCCTGATTTTCGTTTACTTTTTACCGTTTCACCCAGGTGGAACGGTCGTATCACCTATGTGGAACGATCGTATCACAAGGGTGGAATGATCGTCCCACCCGGGTGAAACGGTCTATGGGTAACGAGATGGAGACGAAAACTTTTGGAGAGCGCGGAATGCGGTTCCCGATTATGAAAGGAGAAACCGATTGAAAACCGGATAAATAGCAGAAAAATATGAAATAAAACATTGTAGTATCAAAAGTATTTTATTATCTTTGCACCCGCAAAATGCTAATACAAACAGCTTAATTAAAATTATTATTTCAAATGGCAACAAGAATTAGATTACAAAGACACGGTCGTAAAGGTTATGCTTTTTATCAGATCGTAGTTGCAGACAGCAGGGCTCCACGTGATGGAAGATTTATTGAAAGGATAGGTTCTTATAATCCGAACACTAATCCTGCTACAGTAGATTTGAACTTCGATAGAGCTTTGTATTGGTTGCAAGTAGGTGCTCAGCCAACAGATACAGCACGTAACATTCTTTCTCGCGAAGGTGTTTGCTTGAAGAAACACTTATTGGAAGGTGTAAAGAAGGGTGCGTTCGACGAAGCTAAGGCTGAAGAAAAGTTCCAGGCATGGAAACAGAACAAGCAGGCTTCTTTCGAAGCTATCAAGAACAAAGACGCTGAAGCTGCTAAGGCTGCTAAAGCTGCTCGTTTGGAAGCTGAAAAAGAAGTAAACAAAGTAAAAGCTGAAGCTCTGGCTCAGAAGAAAGCTGAAAAGGCTGCTGCTGAAGCTGCAAAACAAGCAGAAGCTGCTGCTGAAACAACTGCTGAAGAAGCACCGGCTGAAAGCGCAGAATAATTCGTGCAAAAGCTTAATAAAAGGAGAGTATATCGTATGTGTCGATATGCTCTCTTTTTTTATGCGTAAAAAGAGGTATTCATTCTTGCCGTTCAAAGAACTGTCAGGATATAAAAAAGCAAGGTTACAAGCCTCTTGATCCTGATAAGAACGGACTTGTAACCTTGCCAATACGTTGTTGGTTTATTTCTTCAATAAGAAATTATCGATTTGTTTTACCAATTCTTCTTTCGGCAGCGCACCTTGTGATATCATCGGGTCGCCTGTTTGCGGAACGAACAGCATGGTCGGTATACTTCTGATACCAAAAGCTGTGGCCAATTCCTTTTCTTTGTCAACATTAATCTTGTAAATAACGATTTTTCCTTTATATTCGGCTGCCAGTTCCTTTAAAATAGGAGCAACAGCCTTGCAAGGTCCACACCAGTCGGCATAAAAATCAATAATACACGGTTTGTTGCCTTCGTAAACCCATTTATTAGGATTCTTTTCGTAATTGAATATTTTGGTAAGGAATTCAGCTTTCGTCATGTTTATCACTTCACCTTCAGCCGAAGTCGTTGTTTCGGTTGCTGCCTTTGGCGCATTCTCAGTCACCTTATCTGTTTTTGCTGACATCGAACAACTGAAAGCGGCGCATACAGTCAAAATAAATAGCGAGCTTCTTAATTTGTGCATAAAGTACTTATTAATGAAATTATTATCGTTCTGCAAATGTAACAAATATAATTCGGGTAAGGTTTATTTCCATGCATGAATTATGAAGGAGAGAGAAAAAATTAGAAAAATATACTTCAAAAATTTGCAGATTCGAAAATAATCCTTACCTTTGCACCGCAATTGAGAACAAAACAATTGCAAAACATGTTGGAAACGACTGGAGAGATGGCAGAGTGGTCGATTGCGGCGGTCTTGAAAACCGTTGAACTGAGAGGTTCCGGGGGTTCGAATCCCTCTCTCTCCGCTGAACGTGCTGGACAGAAATGGTCAGCAAACGGACAAAAAGCTACAAATCAATGATTTGTGGCTTTTTTTATTGCCCGAAAGTCCTGCTTCCAAGACTTCAAAAGTACGGTAAAAGACAAAGTTTCGTTACTAAATCGTTACCTATTCCCTGCCGGACAAAAACGGTAACGAATTGTCCATAAATGACCTGATAATGACTATATTAGTCCATAGTCTGCATAACTCGAAAATGAGAGGTAAAAACTAATTTTGCAACTAAAAATTTTGAGTTATGAAATCGACATTCAAGGTTCTTTTTTATTTGAAGAAAGGTTCTGAAAAGAAAAACGGCGAGGTTATGATTATGGCACGCATCACCATAGACGGCAAACTTTGCCAGTTCAGTACGAAACAGAGCATCCAGCCCGACAACTGGAGCATTGCTGCGGGCAAAGCCAAAGGCAGGGATGCCGGGAGGATAAACGCCCTTTTGGACGACATACGTTCTTCCCTGAATACCATTTACCACGAAATGCAGCGGCGTGACAACTACGTGACCGCCGAGAAAGTGAAAAACGAGTTTTTAGGTCATAGCGAGAGCCACGAAACAATCCTTTCATTGTTCCAAAAGCACAATGACGATGTGAAGCAGCTTGTGGGCATATCCAAGACGATAGCGACCTACCGCAAGTATGAAGTGACCCGCCGCCACCTCGCTGAATTTATCCAAAGCAAGTACAATGTATCGGACATATCCATAAAGGAGATAAGCCCGATGTTCATTACCGATTTTGAGTTGTATTTGCGTACCGCCTGCAAGTGCGGCTACAACACCACCGCCAAGTTCATGCAGTTCTTCAAGCGTATCATCATCATTGCCCGTAACAATGGCATACTGGTGGGCGACCCGTTCGCCAGCTACAAAATCCGGCTGGAGAAAGTGGACAGGGGTTATCTGACAGAGGACGAGATAAAAATCATCCTTAAAAAGAAAATGGTTTCCGAACGGCTGGAACACGTCAGGGACTTGTTCGTCTTTTCCTGTTTCTGCGGTTTGGCTTACAGCGATGTCGCCAACTTGCGGCAGGAGAATATCCAAAAGTCCTTTGACGGTAACCTTTGGATAATCACCAAGCGGCAAAAGACGAATACGGACGTGAATGTTCCCCTGCTGGATATTCCCAAGATGATTTTGAAGAAGTACAAGGGCAAGTTGCCGGACGGCAAGATACTTCCCGTAATCAGCAATCAGAAGCTAAACGCCTACTTGAAAGAGATTGCCGATATATGCGGTATTAAAAAGAACCTGACGTTCCACCTTGCCCGGCACACGTTCGCCACGACCACCACGCTGTCAAAGGGCGTACCCATTGAAACGGTGTCCAAGATGCTGGGACACACAAACATAGAAACCACGCAAATCTACGCCCGCATCACCAACAGCAAGATAGGCAGCGATATGCAGGGGCTTGACAAGAAGTTTGTCGGCATCGAGAAGATTTACAAGGAAGTCGCCATGTAATCTTGATTATTGGGAACTGGTCACAATTTGTGACCAGTCCTTACTATTATTCCAACATTGCTAAATCTCCTAAAATATACGATTATGGATTTGCAGATTATCCAAAACAAGATTTTTGAGGTCAGAGGTTGCCGGGTGATGCTCGATTATCATTTGGCAGAACTCTACCAAGTGGAAACACGAGCCTTGAAGCAGGCGGTCAAGCGCAATATCGAGCGTTTTCCGGGTGATTTTATGTTTGTACTCACCCAAGAGGAAGCTAACTTGCTGTTATCCATAGGGGTATCACAAAATGTGATACCCCCTGATTACAACTTCGGCGTTGCTATGCCTATGGCTTTCACCGAGCAGGGCGTAGCCATGCTTTCTTCGGTTCTCCGCTCCAAAGTAGCCATAGAAGTAAACATTTCAATCATGCGGTCTTTTGTCCTCATGCGCCAAATGGCAATCGGTTACGAGGAACTGTCAAGGCGCATCGAGGAACTGGAGGTAAGCACCGATGCGCAGTTCAACGAACTGTACCAAGCCCTTACCCAGCTTCTAAGCCAGTCGAAACAACAGAAAGAACGCCGTCCGGTAGGTTTCGTTACCTATAACCGTGACAAAAACGAATAGGTAACGATTTCGGTAACGAAATTCCGCCTAACAAACTATATCCCAATAAAGTACATTCTTCCACCTTGCGGGCAGTCCACCGACTACCCGCATTTTTTATATCCTTTTCCAACTGGCACATTCCCCGAAACGCCAGCCGTGCGTGGCATGGCTGACTGTATTTCGTGAAAAGAGCCGTTGGAAACCCGCACAAGCGTACCGCAAGGTAAACTTGCCATACCCTTGCCTTTCCCGCCCGCATGGAGTGTTCCCTAAAAGATGAAAGAGAACAGGCACTTTTTCCCGGTTTCCCTATCTGTAAATCTTCCTCTTACGCAGTCCCCCAGCCGGGACAGTCGTTTTAATCATTTCAATAGGCAAAGGTAGTTACGTGTTCTTCACGATTTTGCAAGGTCGAGCCGTTCCGGTTTGGCGAAAAAATCTTCCCTGCCTTGCGAGGTATTTTTTGCCCAAAACCTTGCAAACTCTAAACACTACCCTTTTACGCCTATGTGAAACGAAAACGACCGACCCGACCGGAAGACGCATAAAAAAAAAGTCGGATTTACGGGAAACAGGAAAAAAGTTCAGTGAAACTTCAACTCCCTCACCTCTCAAATCCGCATAAAATTAAAAACTTAAAAATTACAGCAATATGGAAGCAAAGGTATTATCGGAAGCAAAAGTTTATGTAGGCACTTATGCCAAGTACAACAACGGTTCATTGTCCGGCGCATGGCTCGACCTTTCGGACTATTCGGACAAGGAAGAATTTTATGAAGCCTGCCGGGAACTTCACAAGGACGAGGAAGATGCGGAATACATGTTTCAGGACTGGGAGAACGTGCCGGAGGGCTTAATCGACGAAAGCTGGATTTCTGAAAACTTCTTTGCCCTGCGTGATGCGGTGGAGGATTTGAGCGACACCGAGCAGGAAGCCTTTTTCGTGTGGTGCAACTATAAAAGCCATGATTTGGGCGAGGAAGATGCGGACGACCTTGTACGGGATTTCCGGGATGAATATCAAGGGGAATATGACGATGAAGAAGATTTCGCCTATGAAATTGTAGAGGAATGTTACGACCTGCCGGAGTTCGCAAAGACCTATTTCGATTACAAACAGTTTGCCCGTGACCTGTTCATGTGCGATTACTGGTTTGATGACGGCTTTGTGTTCCGGGCGTCATAACAACCAATCCGGGCGGGGTGTCAAAGCCCTGCCCGCTTAAAACAACCAAGTTTATAACCATAAAAAAATAAGACATCATGCAGTCACTTAACAAAAACGGGGTAAGCATCACCCAGACACCGGGAGAAGAAAAGTTCGTGAAATGCCGTTTAGGGGCTTTCAGGGGACAAATTTATTATCAATATGACTACCGCCACACGGACGGCGAACTTTTCAGCATGGTAGCCAAAACGCTGGACGAGTGCCGCCGCAGGCGTGACGAATGGGTAGTGAAGAAGAACGGAGTAATAAACAAGTAAATTTCAGGGACATGAAAACAACAGAAGTAAACAAGAAGCTTATCGGCAGGCGTTGCGAGTGTATTTTTACGGGCTTAATGGTAACGGGCGTTATCGAGGACACAGAAGAAAACGAACACACCATAGAGGTAAAAGTCCGTTTCGACCACCCGCACCAGTGGGGCGATGATTTGTATAATGATGTGTGGGCGTGGGGGCGCAAAATAGACGAGTTCGGCACGCTGCACCATTTGCAACTGTTGGAGGACAAACCGGACTTTCAGATAATGACGGTAGTTTTCGGCGAGCCAATCAGCCGGATAGACCGCAGTGTTTTTGAAGATGTGGAAACGTGGGGCGTCTGTTCCCTGCAAGGTTGGGTAAACAGCTATGAAAGTGTCCGGTTTGTAGCCATAGACGACCATACGGCAATCATCACGGGCGAATATAACATGGAGCAGGTAAAGGTGTGGTTAGAGAAATACACGTCCATAAAGAGCCTTAAAACCAGTTGATAGAGGACGGCGGCTGCTTGCCGCCGTTACTTTCTTCCGTGAGCCTGCCAGCGGGTGAAGAAAGTAACAAAGAAGCCTTTCGTTTTCCCTATCATGGAAACAGCCCGCCGATGCTTCCCGGCGGGCTGTCTGCCCGATATTTACGCTTTGCGTATCATTCCATACCCGGTTTCCCAAGAGGATGATAAAAACGGATGTCGCAACTATAAATCCTCATAGTGAATAAATTTTACCCCAAGTATGCACACGGTTTCTTCTTCCTCGATGTCATATTTCCATGTCCGTTTAGTGACAAGCATTTCCGTTTCGCAATCGAACCATACCATTACGGGCGCATCATCTTCTTCGTCCGCCCATTTGAAAACCTGATTGGACGGCGTTTTCCATAATTCAGCACTGTCACGTTCGGAAATACAGTCCTTGTCCACAATGATGATGTCACCTACTGCCGGAACTGTATCTGTTTCCAACGTGGTTTCTATGTACCACGAGATACCTTCTATATCCAATTCTATTTTTACCATGTCGTTTTATTATTAGGGGGTTATTGTTTCCGTTCCTTCTTCGCTGTTGTCATTATTAAATGATAGTGTAAGTTGCTGCATCTGCCCGAAGCTGTCGATGATATAAATGTCAATCGTCTGCTGGTCTGTCGATGCCGAGGTGTAGTAGAGCCGGAATGTTTCTTTCTCCAGCGGGTAAAAGTCATTGGGCAGGAACACCGTGCCGTTATCCATTTCCAGCTTCCCTTTGCCGTCCGGCTGGAAGTACCTTATCTGATAGGTAGTCGGCTGGTAGTAGCCGCCACGCACCAGTCGGCAGCGTATTTCGGCGGTTTCCCCGACTTTCAGCCTTTTGGGTACTGGCAGTGTTTCGATGCTGAACGGGTACGCCTGCTGAATATCCAAGTTGTCATTACAGGCGGTCACAAGCACGAGGGCGGCCACGATGCAGCAGCCCATGATGATTTTATACATTACATTCTTCATATACATTATTATATAGCGGTCAGTTGATAATGAATTTCAGTCCCAAAGATACCTGCGTGTGGAACTTGCCGATGTCCGAGCCGAACAACGCCCGTTCCCTTGCGTTCAACAGCAGAGCCACCCGGTCGGTCAGGTAGGTTTCCAGTTCCAGCGTCAGCGCACCGCCGTAAATGAAGCAGTCCTTATCCAGCAAGGTAGAGCCGTCCGGCAGCAGCTTTTCGCTTCGGTTGCTTGTTTCGTACCCGGCGAGAGCCGACAAGCCCAATGAAAGGAAAAAGGTCTTTCGTCTGTCCGATAGGAATTTCAGGTAATAGCCGCCCTCTGCGGTGAACTGTTCTACGGGTATCTGCATATCCTTGTAGTCATACTTCTTGTGCAGGTATTCGCCGCCAATCACCCAGCGGTTGGCGTTCTTGGTGTAAACGCTGTACGCCGCCCCGATGTGGTAGGCGAAATCACTGCCAGCGTTCCAATGCACCCCGTCCGTCATGCCCGCCGTGACCTGCAAGCCTTTCATGCCCGGCAGGTATCTTTGTGCGTGTGCCTGAAACGAGGTCAGGCACAGCGCAAAGAGCATCATTATAAAGATGTGTCTTTTCATTCCCTATTTGATTTTTAGTTCGTCAATCACTTCTGCGTTCACGATGTCGGCGTTTTCCACCCGTATGGTCTGATGCCGCCCGCCGTTCTTCTCGTAGAGTTCCACGACCAGCAGCTTGTCGTCAGGAATGGTAAACTTCGGCAGGGCGTACACCGTGCGCACGGTCGATTTCCCGGCAATCTCTATCACCTCGTTGTAGCTGCGTACCGCATCCAGTACCGTTTCCTGAATAGCCGTGCGTTTGGGCACTTTTTTATCGGTTATCTTAAACCTGATGAAGTCCGTGTCGAAAGGCACGTTGGAACTGTTCTTTGTCTGCGTGTGCACGTAGAGCATCCCGTTATATGTGTAAATCCCCTTGATTAAGAACTGTATGCCGAAACGCTTGCTACCCAAGTGGCGCACTTTCCGGTCATTGTTCTTGTAGATACTCTGCATTATCAGCTTCACCAGCAGCGGGCTTTCATTACCCAGTTCCCGGAAATAGATGTTCATGCGGGTATGCGAAAAGTCGCTGGTGTCCTCGTTCTCCAAGAAGTCTTTCATTTCGATGTTGAGCATTTCCGGTTCACGTGCATATTTGGCGTTGAATGAAAAGAAACTCCCGTCCTCGCAAATGACGGAGAAGTTCGTTTCTCCCGGAAAGCCCTCTGTCGTGGCTTTCACCCGGATTACGTTCTCCGCACCGTCCGCCTTGCCCGCTATGATGTGGTTGCTTCCCAAATCCACGTAGCGGACGGCGGCGGGGAAGATGATATGCACCGTCTTGGCAAAGGTCACTTCCACGCCGTAGGGCGTTACCATTTGTCGGTACGGGAGTTTCCGGGTAATCCCCCGGTACAAGTCGTTGCCAGCCGCATACTTCACTGTGTCGGTTTCCTGTGCGTTTGCTGCACACACGCCCAGCAAGAGGGCGAGCAATACAAAAATCTGTTTCATTGTCAATTAAAATTTTAGTGGATGAATATTTGTTGAGTAATTATTGCTGTTTGGCGTAAAGCATCACCCTGTACCCGGCTTTCAGCTTCACTTTCACGGTTCGGAACTTCTTGGCGAGGTAGCCGGACGTTCCTTGCAGCAAGCCCCTTGTCACGTCCATAGCCACCTGCTGCCCGGCACTTTGGGCAAAGGATATGCTTGTACCCAGCCCGCTTCCGATATTCGCCATAGCTTCGTTGAACGCTTCCTGCTCCATAGAGGACGGGACGGAAAGCCCCTTTTGCCCGTCCGTGTCGAACACGGCGAGTTCCACCGGGATGATGTTGCCAGCGTACTCAATCGAGGACACCAGTATGTCGAGCCGTTCGCCCTGCACCTTTGCCGTTCCCGCCACAAGGGTATTCTTCGGCACAACGATATTTCCCGCCTGCATGGGTTCGAGCAACCGGAGTTTCACCGCCTGCCCGTCCACCAGCGTTTGGTCTTGGTGTATGCAGGCGGCTACCGTGTTCTTTCCCATAGCGTACCCCGTGCCTACCGCCGTGTTGAAGCCGTAGTTTCGTGGCTGGCTGTAAGCCCGGATGAAGTCGGCATCGCTCATGGGCTGCTGCAATCCCGAAACGGTCGTTTCCCGGATAGCCTGCACCGGAATAGCCGGAGTGCCGATACCGCCACCGTTCTGCCCGGCTGTCGGTATTTGGGCAATCTGTCCCCTTTGTCCGTCCTGCCCGTTCATATACTTTGCCGCCAGCTCGTAGGACTTTTCCAAGAGTGCCATTTGGTCGTCAGCCGTAGGCGTGGCGTTCTGCTGCTGTTTCAGTCGGTCGGTCAGTTCCGCCACCTGCCGTTTCAATTCCTCTTTTTCCTCGTCCACAGGGGGCGTTTCGTAGAACGTGCTTAACTGGCGGTTGATGTCCCGGTAAGCCGCCCTTGAAGAAGCACCGCCGCCCCTTTGTGGCTTCGGATCTTCTTCCGGCATCAGATTGATTTCCTCTTGTGGTTCTTCCGTATCATCGTCCAGCGTGAAACCGAAGTCCTGCAAGGATTGTATCTTGTCCTGCTGTTTGCGGTTTGTCACCGCCTGCTCGTAAGCCTTTTGCTTGTCGGCTATAATCCCGTCCTCTGCGGGCAGGGGTATGTCGGCATTGAAGCCGCCCACGCTTTCCACATTCACGTCCTCTTTGCCGGAGGGTGCGAATATCAGGTACATGCACCCTGCAAAGGCAAGGAACATCAGCGGGAAGACTATCATTTTCCTGCGCTGCTGCACCTGCTGCGGGGTAAGTTCCCGTTTGGGTTTATCTTCCTTTTTCGGCTTCCCGTCCGCCTGCGGTACGGTCGTGCCGTTCTCATTCTTCTGTACTTCTTCCATATTGCGGTCTGTTTAACGGGTTGATACTTTTGGTTGTGTCATTGCCGTGCAACGGCAGTTGTCTGATGTGTTCTATTTGCAGCCTTTGCCCGTCCCGTTTCCCGATATTGTAGATTGATGAAACGGTGATGTAGATAGACAAGCCGCCGAAAAAGAAGAACATCAGGAGGATAACCGCCAGCCTTTTGCCCGGCGTAATCCGTCCGCACATTCGGCGCAGGCGGTCGTCCGCCCAGTCCCGCACCTTTTCGATGTGGTTTCGTTTTCTTTCCATAAGGCTATCTTTTAATGGTCTGCAAATCCTTGTTCTCGGTAATGGTGAACGCTTCGATGATAAAGCCGTGCGGGTTGTTGTCGCTCCGTGTGGCGTTAAGCAACCGGCACGAGGTGACAAGGCTTCGCACCGTCAGGCTGCTTTCCCGGACAATCAACTGGCGGGCATACGTGTTCACCTTGTAGGGGTACTGGTCGAAGTCGCACTTCACGCTGTCAATCTCCACCGTCTGCGTGACGTTTCCGGAAATCACCCGGTTGTAGTAGCCCTTTTCCGCCAAGTCCTTGTAATAGTTGAAAGCGGTCTTGTCGGCGAGAAACAACGAGCGTTTGATGTTGCTTTCGATAGCCCCCTTTTCGGGTGATAAGGTGAAGAAAAGTTCGTGGAAACGCCGCACGTGCGACTTCGCTTCCACGGGTCTGTTCTGCGCCATGTCCTGCGAGAGTGCCAGCATCAGGCTTTTGCCGTTGTCGAGGACGTATATCTTCTGCCGCTGCTTTTCGGCGAAGCTGTACGAGTTCCACACGGCAAAGCCCGTCACCAGTGCGCACAGGCAGATGAATACCAGCGCAAAGAGCCGGATTTGCCGGAAACTCGTTTCGATGTTCGTTAATGACTTAAATTCCATATACTAAATATTGATGTTGGTTATTTGAGTAGTTTCCCGGTTACTTTCCCGCTTGCCGCACCGACCGCAGCCCCGGCGATTGAACCAGCCCGTGCCACGTTGCGGTTATAGGCAGACGTACCGCCAGCCGACACTATCCAGCTTGCCACCGTTGGAATGGTGAAGTAGCCCACGATGCCGATAATCATAAAGATTATATACACGGTGCTGCTCCCGTCCGGGATGAAATCCGGGTCTGAAAGCTGCTCGATGTCTTTTTGGAGCATCAGGGTTTGTATGCGTGCCAGCACGCTGCTGAACAAGTCCGACACGGGCAGCCACAGGTAAATGGAGATATAGCGTGAAATCCACCGGGTCAGCGTGCTTTGGAAACCGTCATAAACGGAAATCGCAAACGCCAGCGGACCCAGTATGCTTAACACGATTAGGAAGAACGTGCGCAGCGTGTCTATAATCAGCCCCGCCGCCTGAAAGAGCATTTCCAATAACTCCCTGAACCAGTCCCGGACGGACTTCTTGATGTTGTAAGCCGTCCTGTCCATGTACATGCCCGTCATAGTCACCATGTCGGAGGGCGACCAGCCCAGTTCTTCCAGTTGTCGGTCAAATTCCTCGTCCGATGCGAGGTAAGCCGTTTCGGGGCTTCGCATCAGGGCTTCATATTCCAGTCGGTCTTTCTGCGCCCGGTACTCGTTCATGTCGAAAGTCTGCGTTTCCATAAGCTGGTTGCACCCTTTTACCACTGGCGACAATACCGTGTTGATAGTCCCCAGCACGAAAGTTGGAAAAAACATGATGCACAGCCCCAACGCAAAGGGACGCAGGAGCGGGTACACATCTATGGGTTCGGCACGTGCGAGCGACTGCCACACTTTGGCGGCTACATAGAACAAAGCTCCCAGCCCGGCTATCCCTTTGGCTACCCCCGTCATGTTGCTGCACAAGGGCATCATTTCATCGTACAGCACCCGCAACACTTGGTGCAGGTTGTCAAAATCCACCGCTGCTAATAACATAGGCATACCGATTTATATGTTACCAGTAGCGTTCATCCGCCGAGCCGTAGAGAGCCAGCACCCGGTCGGTGTCGTTCTTCTTCTTCGCCCGCAGGTAGGACACGGATATGTTCTTTCGGGTGTAGTAGTTCACGAGGTTGCGGTAGTTGAGCAGGCTTTTATAGGCGTTGTTGATTACCGCCAGCCTTTCGGCATCCGTCAGCGACATGCCCGTCACGTTCACTACATTCTTCAAGTCCTGCAACACGTCCGCACTTTCGGAGAGCAGCTTGGCGTACCCGGCTGAAATGGCGGTGAGTTCATCCGGCGTGTAGTTCGGGTCTGCCAGCATGTTCTGATAGTTTCGCACGTAGATTTCGGATATTTCCGCCACCAGCTCAATGGACTTCTTCACCTTGATGCCGCCCTTGACAACATCGTGTACCGCTTTGAGCGCATCGTAATATTTTTTACCCTGCTGGAAAATCTTCTGCGCTTCCATGAAGCCGTCCAGCGTGTTCTTGGCAGTGGTGGAAGTCTGCACTATCTGCTTGGTGGTGTTGATGATGCCCTGCGCCAAGTTGCCGGGGTCTGACACCACCCACTGTGCGGATGCCTTGCCGATGAAGCAAAGGCACACCGCCATAAGGAGAATTGTTCTTTTCATTATCTTTTGTTTTCAGGGTTTGTAACTCGTTTGTATTCGCCGCCGGGCATGAGCGTTATCCGGTCGGTCTTTTTGTCATAGGTGAACTGTATGCGGAAGCCCGTTTCGATGAACAGGCAGCCGTTCCGTTCTGTTACCGGGTAAGCCGTTTCCAGTATTCTGCCCCTGACATTCGCTTTCCGGGTGACGGTGTATCTGCCGCCCGTTTCCGAGAGTGTGAAAGCCGGGTGTCCCCTGACGTGTACCCAATAGCCCTGCATCCTTTCCAGCTCCTTGCTTCCGCTGTCCTCGCAGCCCGCCAGCAGGCAGGCGGACAATAGCGTGTATATCAGATTGTCAATCCATTTCATGTTCCTAATTTTTAAGTTGTTGATGATTGGGGATTTCTTTTGCTTTCTGCAAGCCGCTTGATAGCCAGTTCAAGGTTGCCGTCCAGCTTCTCGGCAAGAGCGAACAGTTCCATTTTTTCGCTTTCCTCGGTCGTGTACGTGTAATATTCTTCCAATGAAACTTCCGTGGCGTACACCGCCGATTGTGTGCCGCCCAGCGAGAAGAAAACTTCCTTGTACTTCCGTCCGGGGTGGTTCGCCATGTTGATAGACAATATCTGCGAACGCTCCTTGTCGGTCAGTCCCAAGAGGTTCTGTATGCTGTCGAACTTGTTAAGGTATTTCCTTTGGTCTAACAATATTTTGCAGTCCGAGTTATTGATGATACTCTCTTTCACGATAGGGGAAGAAATAATATCCTCTACCTCTTGCGTGACTACAATCGCTTCCCCGAAATACTTTCGGACGGTCTTGTACAAATATTTTATGTAGTCCGCCATGTTCGCCGATGCAATCGCTTTCCACGCTTCCTCGATTAGTATTAACTTCCTTATCCCCTTTAACTTGCGCATCTTGTTTATAAAAGCTTCCATGATGATGATAGTCGTTACCGGGAATAAAATCTTGTGGTCTTTGATGTTATCCAATTCAAAGACAATGAAGCGTTTATGCAGCAAATCCAGCTCTTTGTCGGAGTTCAGCAGGTAGTCGTACTCACCGTCACGATAGTACGGTTCAAGCACGTTCAGGAAATTGTCAATGTCAAAATCCTTTTCCCTGACGTTCTTCTGTTCAAGCTGTCGGCGGTAATCATCCCGGACAAACTCGTAGAACGTGTTGAAGCAGGGCGTTACCGAACTGTTTTTGCCTATCAGGTCGATATAGGCACTTACCGCATTGGACAACGCCACTTCTTCCGACCGTTTGGGGGCTTCATCGTCCCGCTTCCACAGGGTGAGTATCAGGGTCTTGATACTCTCTTTCTTCTCGATGTCAAATACCCCGTCTTCGACATAGAACGGGTTGAACGCTATCGGGTTCTCGTTGGTGTAGGTGAAATAAATCCCGTCCTCGCCGTGCGTGCGGTTGTGGATAAGCTGGGACAGCCCCAAGTAACTGTTACCCGTATCTACCAGCAGCACGTGCGCACCCTGCTCGTAATACTGGCGCACCATGTGGTTGGTAAAGAAGGACTTACCCGACCCGCTCGGCCCAAGTATGAACTTGTTTCTGTTGGTCGTGATGCCTTTCTTCATGGGCAAATCCGATATGTCGATGTGCAGCGGACGACCGCTTACCCTGTCCACCATTTTGATGCCGAACGGCGAAAGCGAACTCTTGTAGTTCGTTTCTTCCACGAACAGACAGAGAGCCTGCCCCAAGAACGTGTAGAAACTTTCCTCTGTGGGGAAGTCGGCTTCGTTGCCGGGTATGCCCGCCCAAAAGAGCGTGGGCGTATCGACCGTGTTGTGGCGTGGCTTGCACTCCATTAGCGCAAGCTGGCTTCCCACATCGTTGCGTATGCGTTTGAGTTCGTCCCTGTCGTCACTCCATGCCATGACGTTGCAGTGGCAGCGTACCGAAATAAGCCCCTTACTGTGGGCTTCGTTCAGGTACTCGTCTATCCACTCCTTGTTCACTTGGTTGGCACGGGAATAACGGGAGAGCGATTGCATATTCCGGGCGGTCTGCTCGAAGTTCTTCAGGTTTTCGGCGTGGTCGTCTATGAAGATGAACTGGTTATAGACGTGGTTACACGACAACAGCACGCCCACCGGGGCGGCGAATGACAGTCGGCAGTCGCTCCGGTCAGTGGATAGCTTCTCAAATCGGCAGTCCGTCCCGACCTTTCCGGGCAAATCTTCCACGTCCGAGAGCGTGTGCAGGCACAGTATGTCGTCCCCGACCCGCATTTCTTCCGGGTACAGCCCGATGTCTTTCAGACAGGTGGTATCTGTTTGCGAGAGCGAGAAGTATTTCTCGATGATGCCCGCCTTTCCGTCCTGCCCGGTGATTTCCGATGCCGCCAGCCGGGTAAGGGTGACAAAACCGCTGTCGTTCATAATCCTTTCAAACTGCCCGACCGCTTCGATGAACTTTGCCGCCGTTTCCTTGTCGGCTATCTCCTGCGGAACAATCCTGCCCCGGCATAGGGTGGAGAAATCGCTCTGTCGGCGGCTTCTCTCCCTTGTCGTCTTTGTCAGGAACAGGTAGCAGTAATGGTTCAGGAACGGGCGTTCATTGAAGTGCCGTTCAAAGGAGCGGCTTAAAAAACTAAGCTCGTCCCTTTCGGTGTCGGGCTGGTAGTTCTCCTTGATGAAGAAGTCCTGCTTGTGTACTATGGAGTAGTCGGGCAGCACCTTGACCGCCTTGTACCACGCCGAATGTATAGCTTCGTACTCGGCACTGGTGACGGTGAACAGTTCGGGCAGTTCCACCCTGAAAGCCACCGTCAGGTCTGCATCCTTTGATATGATGCAGCCGTTCTCCACCGCCAAAAGGGGAAATTTCCTTTCCAGCGTGGTAGCCTTTAACATATTCCTCATGTTCTTTCTTCCTTTCTTCTTTTGTAGTTGAACAGCCGGGGTATCGCCTTTCGGCTGATAATGAAGCGTGGGTGTCTTTTGCGTGCGGCTGCTTTCATCAGCCCGTGCGTGCCGTACTTGGCGTTGAGCCGGAACGTCTGCCACACGAGCAGCAGCGAAGCCGACACGATGAAACCGATACATAGCCACTGGTTCACGCCTGCCATGAACAGGACGATGAACACCACGAAGACAGCGAGCAAGCCGCCGCAAAAGATAAAGAGGTACTGGCTTTTCAGCCCCTTGAACTCCACCGGCTTCCCGATACCCCTGTTTACCGGATATTCAGACATTGCCGCCTTTTTAGAGGAAGAACGAACGCAGGATAGTGGCGGCGACAATCAGGAAGATGCACGCCCCGAACCAACTGGCGGCGGTCTTTGAGGTGTCGGGGTCTCCGCTTGAAAACTTGTTATATACTTTTACCCCGCCAATCAAGCCGCAGACCGCCCCGATTGCGTACACCAGTTTTGTTCCGGGGTCAAAATACCCGGTGATTAGGTTCGTGGCTTCGGTGATGCCCGCCTGCCCGTTTCCTTGTGCGTAGGCACTTACCACGGCGGCAAGTATAGCCGCCGACAAGAAGATTTTCTTTCTCATTGTGATTTGTTTTTAATGCCGGGCGGCGGGTGGATAGTCCGCCTTTCCCGGCTGGTGAATAATTTGAAATTTTAGTGTCGGGGATAGTCCCGTTTGTCTGTTTGTTTTCAGGTTGCCAATCAACCGTAATCCCGTTGTTTCATGCTGTCAGGCTTATACATTATTATATTATAGGAAGTCGTTCATGTCGAACGCTTCGTGTTCCTCGCTTGTATCGCCAGTTCCGGCAGGGACAGCAGCCGTAGCCAGTTCCGCTTCGTTGCGTCCCAGCAGTTCCGCCACCCTTGCCAGCCCGCCGTTGATGTTCTCCACCACCGCATCGTAGAGGTTCGTCCCCTCAATGCTTGCCAGTGTCCCGGCGGCTTGCCGTTTCTCCGCTTCGGTGGGGTTGTCGGCGTTCGCCGTGCGTACCGCTTCGCCCAGTTCATCGAAGCTCACGCCCGTAGCCCGCTCGGTATCATCGTCACCGTCCATGTACCCGGCTATTTCCTCGTCCTCGTGGTCGAGTTCGTCATTCTCGTAACCGGGCGTTTCTTCCGCTTCGGCTACTGCTTCCGGAATGTTTTCTTCCGGCTGTCCGTCAGCCTGCGGCGCAAAAATAGTATCATTTTCAGCCGCTTGCGGGAGGTGTCCCGATTTGTCCTGCTCTGTCCCGATTAGTCCGCCCTTGTATCGGCTTTCACCTATCAGCGTGTAGCCCGAAACCCCGTTTCGTGGGAGTGGCGCATCATCCGTTCTGCCCGGTGATGTCCGGCTGTCCGTGTAGCGATACCACAGCCATAGGGCGATATAGTACACCAAAAGCCCGGTAAGTATGCAATAGATTATCATAGTCAGACAGGCTTTTGGAAGTGGCTTTCGTACAGGGTGTTTATCTCGTCTTGGTACTGCTCGAAGTGCCGCAGCAGAATGTTTTCCACGTAGCTGCTTACCGTCACCTTGCGCCCGCCTATCACTGTCACGATACGCATCAGCTTCTCGTGCGTGGTACGGCTCACGTATAAGGGCTGTCGGTCTGCCAGTTCCACTTTCTGAAAGTAGGTTTCCCGGTAGTCGCCCGAACCGCCCTTGCGCCTGCGGGGTGTCGGTTTCTCTACTTGCACCGTTTCTGTTTGTGTTTCTTGCGGTACATCATTCGTCTTATTATTATCTTGTTTACTGGGAACACCCTGCGAGATAAGCTCTTTCATGAAATCCTCGTCTATCTTCGGCATCCCGCCGCTTTGCTTTGCCATATCATTTTAATTTGATGTAGTACGTTATTTCGGTTATCAGTTCTTCCAAGTTGCTTCCCCTTACCAGCGGGCGGCTGGCGGGAAAGAGCGTGGAGCGGAACACCGCCTTTTTATCCGCCACCAGTTCCTTTTTGTAGCGTTTGGTATCGGGGATAAAGGTTTTCATCAACGGCAGTTCCAGTTCCTTAATGGTCTTGTCGTAGGCGGTGTAAAGGTCTGTTTTCTCCCGCCCGTCCACCATGTTCCAAAAGAGGTACAGCCCGGCAAGTCGGCAGGCTTCATTCCTCACCAATAGCTTTTGGATAGCCATTGCGAACGACAGGCTGCTTTCCAGTACCACCTTGTCGGCTGAAATGGGGGTGAAAATGTAGTCCATGCCCGCAAGGGAGTTTATCACGCCCTCGCTGTTCACCGTGCCGGGCAGGTCGAAAAACACTATATCCGGCACGTGTCCGGCGGCTATATATCCGTCAGCCGTTGCAATCGCCTTTTCAGGTGAACTGCACAATACCGGGTAGGCTTTCTTTCCCAACCGGGTGAACTGTTCATACGCCATGCGCTTGTAATCTTCATCCGCCCCGACCTGCTCGGCATCCCGCTTTCGCATCCCGGCAATGGAGTGTTGGGGATAGTCGCAATCGACCACCGCCACATCGTAGCCTTTGAGGTAGTAGAGGTAACTCGCCGCCAGCACGGTAAAGGTTGTTTTGCCGACCCCGCCCTTTTGGGTGGAAAAGGCGACATACAGGGGTGTTTTCTCGTTTTCCATATTGCTTCCGTTCATTATTGGTTGATAGATTTATTTATTGCTTTCAATCATTCATTCCATATTGCAATCTTGAAATATTGAAAGATTGTTTTATTTCAATCTTGTTTTCCTGCTTTCATTCTTTCTTGAAATATTGAAATCCTGCAATCACGTTTTATTGCAATCCTGCTTTCAATCATTCTTTCCTGATTGGAATATTTCTTTCAATCTTGCTTTCAATCTTGAAATCCGATGCAAAAAAAGGGAGAAAAAACGTCCCCTGAAAACCTTGTCCCGATTTGTCCTGCGCTGTCCCGTTTTGTCCACCAACCACCTATTTTACAGCATTATAAATCACCGTTACTTTGCAGCGGAGTAACGAACCGCAGGAGGCGCAGGTGTAAAACCGGGCTGGTGAACGCAGGGCTTACCGTTCCACGCTAACCCCAATCCGTCCGTGACGGATTTCGATTTTCGTCAGAAAATAGCAAGGTGTGTTCTATGGCACATAGAACCGTTTTCCGTGCCTGAAAACGCCTTGCCCCTTGCGGGGGTGAAAATCACTCCGAAGTCGTAATTTTTTTAATCCAAAGAAGCATGGAAACAAGAAAACCTAACAAGGGCGGTCGCCCCGCCCTCGCAGACCCGGCGAAGCATCGCCATGTCCTTTACCTGAACGACCGGGAGAACGCCCGCTTCCTCTCGCAATGGGAGCAGTCGGGCGTCACGAGCAAGTCCCGTTTCATCGCCGCCCGGCTGTTCGGCGAGCCGTTCCGGGTGGTGAAAGTGGACAAATCGGCAGTAGAATATTGCGCCCGGCTGACCGAATTTTATGCACAATTCAGAGCCGTGGCGGTCAATTACAACCAAGTTGTAAAGGCGTTGCACAACAACTTTTCGGAGAAAAAGACACTGGCTTTTCTCTATAAATTAGAGAAAGCGACCACCGAACTGGCGATGTTGAACCGTCAGGTTATCGACCTGACAAACGAGTGCAAGGAACTATGGTTGCCAAAATAAGCACGGGCGGCAATATGTTCGGCACACTGGCGTACAACCAAAACAAGGTGGACAGCGGGGAAGCAAAGGTGCTTTTCTCCAACCGGATGCTGTTGAGCGAGGACGGGAATTTCTCTATCGGCGAGTGTATGCGCAGCTTTGAAATGCAGATGCCCGTCCAGCTATCCACCAAGAAGCCGATACTTCATATTTCCATAAACCCGCACCCGGAAGACGTGCTGACCGACCAGCAGCTTTCCGACATTGCCAAAGAGTATATGCGGAAGTTGGGCTATGGCGACCAGCCCTATTTGGTGTACAAGCATACCGACATCGACCGCCACCACATCCACATCGTGGGGTTGCGGGTGGACGAGAACGGCAAGCCGCTGAATGACAAGTTCGAGCATCGGCGCAGCAAGCAAATCACCCGTGAACTGGAAAAGAAATACGGGCTGCACCCGGCAGAGCGAAAGGAACGTGCCGAACGCCCGGAACTTAAAAAGGTGGACTATGCCGCCGGGGACGTGAAGCACCAAATCGGCAATACCGTGAAAGCGGCTTGCTATGGCTACCGCTTCCAGTCGTTCGGGGAGTACAAGGCTTTGCTTGCCGCTTACAACGTGTGCGCCGAGGAAGTCAAGGGTGAAGTGAACGGCAAGCCCTATCAGGGCATTGTCTATTCCGCCATGAACGACAAGGGCGAAAAGGCGGGCAACCCGGTAAAGGCTTCCCGCATCGGCAAGTCGGTGGGTTATGAAGCGGTGCAGCGCAGAATGGAGAAATCGGGCGAAGCAATCAGGAACGGGAAACTGAAAGAGCGCACCCGGAAGATTGTAGCCACTGCCATGCAGACCACCCGCAGCCGCAAGGAACTGGAACAACAGCTAAAGAAGCAGGGCATTGACGTGGTATTCCGTCAGAATGACAGCGGGCGCATCTATGGCGTTACGTTCATCGACCATGACAGCCGGGTGGTGCTGAACGGTTCACGCTTGGGCAAGGAGTATTCGGCGAACGTGTTCAACGAACGTTTTTCGGGCGAAACCGGAAAGATGCACCAGCCCGAAGTGTCAGCACCGCAGCAAGACCAGCCCACGCATCAGGAACAACCGGGGTTCATGCCGAAATCCGACATCGTTCCGGGTGTGGCTTCCGTGTTGGGTGCGTTCGGTGGATTGCTGGGCGGCGGTGCATCAGGCGGTGACGATCCGCAGGACACCGCCCGCCAAAAGAGAAAGAAGAAAAAGAAGCGCACAAGGCGCATCGACTAACTTAAAAAAACATTACAATCATGCAACAGGAAGATGATTTGAGAGGGCTTGCAAGGGTCATGGACTTTATGCGGGCTGTCAGTATTCTATTCGTGGGAATAAACGTGTACTGGTTCTGTTACTCCACCCTGAAAGAGTGGGGAGTGACCTTTGAAGTGATAGACAAGATACTGTGGAACTTTCAGCGCACCACCGGGCTGTTCTCGTCCGTTCTTTGGACAAAACTATTTTCGGTGGTGTTCCTCGCCCTGTCGTGTATCGGCACTAAGGGCGTGAAAGAGGAAAAGATAACGTGGGCGAAGATACATTGCAGCCTTGCGGCAGGTGTCGTGTTGTTTTTTCTGAACTGGTGGCTGCTGGAACTTCCGCTGCCACACACGGCGGACACTGTGTTTTATATCGCCACGCTGTCGGCGGGCTATATCTGTATGCTCATGGCGGGTACATGGATGTCCCGGCTGTTGAAGAACAACCTAATGGATGATGTCTTTAATACCGAGAACGAAAGTTTCCAGCAGGAAACAAGGCTTATCGAGAACGAGTATTCGGTAAATCTGCCTACCCGGTTCTACTATAAGAAGAAATGGAATAACGGTTGGATAAATGTCGTGAACCCGTTCCGTGCCAGCCTTGTGTTGGGTACGCCGGGTAGTGGCAAATCGTATGCAGTGGTGAACAGTTACATAAAACAGCAAATCGAGAAAGGTTTTGCGCTTTACTGCTATGATTATAAGTTTCCCGATTTGTCGGAAATCGCTTATAATCATTTGCTTAACCACTTGGACGGGTATAAGGTAAAGCCCAAATTCTACATTATCAATTTTGACGACCCCCGCAAGAGCCACCGATGCAACCCGATAAACGCCAGCTTCATGTCAGACATTGCGGATGCCTACGAAGCCAGCTACACGATAATGCTTAACCTCAATCGAAGTTGGATAAGCAAGCAGGGCGACTTCTTCGTGGAAAGCCCGATTATTCTTTTGGCGGCTATAATTTGGTATCTCCGTATCTATCAAGGCGGTAAGTATTGCACGTTCCCCCATGCCATTGAACTATTGAACAAGAAATACGCCGATGTATTCACTATTTTGCGCAGTTATCCCGAACTGGAAAACTACCTTTCGCCGTTCGTAGATGCTTGGGAATCAGACGCTCAAGAGCAGTTGCAGGGTCAAATAGCAAGTGCGAAAATCCCGCTTTCAAGGATGATTTCACCCGCTCTTTACTGGGTAATGACAGGTGATGATTTCTCGCTGGACATCAACAACCCGAAAGAGCCTAAAATCTTGGTTGTCGGCAACAATCCCGACCGTCAGAACATCTATTCGGCGGCACTGGGATTATATAACAGTAGAATAGTGAAGCTGATAAACAAGAAAGGTCAGCTTAAAAGTTCGGTGATAATAGATGAATTACCGACTATATATTTTCGTGGGCTTGATAATTTGATTGCGACCGCCCGAAGCAACAAGGTTGCGGTTCTGCTGGGCTTTCAGGATTACAGCCAGCTTACCCGTGACTATGGGGACAAGGAAAGCCGTGTGATACAAAATACTGTGGGCAACGTGTTTAGCGGTCAGGTAGTCGGTGAAACGGCAAAAATACTGTCGGAGCGTTTCGGAAAGGTGTTGCAGAAACGGCAGAGCATGACAATCAACCAGCGGGAGAAGTCCACCTCGATAAGTACCCAAATGGACAGCCTGATACCCGCCAGCAAAATATCCAACCTCACGCAAGGTATGTTCGTGGGGGCTGTGGCGGACAATTTCGATGAACGGATAGAGCAGAAGATTTTCCACTGTGAAATCGTGGTGGACAATGAAAAGGTGAAGCGGGAAACCGCCCGTTACGTGAAGTTGCCGCAGATAATTGACTTCACCGACAAGGACGGCAACGACCGGATGCAGGAAGAGATACAAGCCAACTATGACCGCATCCGTCAGGAAGTCCGGCAGATTGTCGAGGACGAGATAACCCGGATTAAGAACGACCCGGAGCTATGCCACTTGATTAAGGAGGAAGAATAGCTGTATATAATAATGTATGGAGTGAAGAACAGCCGATGTAGCTTTACGGTTGTTCTTCATTTTGCTTTTTGGTGCGGTAGGCTTCAAAACGCACTAATATTTCGTGCAGGTTCTTCAATGCTTCCACAGCCTTGCCTATCGGCGGCATCTTGCTTTTGTCGAAAGTCAGTTTCTTCAAATCGGCAGTGTACGCCGTAGCCACTTCGGGCAACGCCATGACCGCTTCGGCATCCTTGAATATCGGTGCATCAGCCAGCGACAAGTGCGAACGGGAGTTTTTATTTAGTCCGTCCTCTATCGTCACCCGGTACATGGCATCCAAGAAATCTTCCGAATGTAGGTAATCGTTATATTCCTGATTGTGGTAGAGTGCCGACAAGTCGTAAACGTCACGGATATGCTTTGCCAACAGTGCGGCTGCATCCTCATTGTAAGACAGCTTTACCAGCCTTGAAACCTTGTCGCAGATAGTCTTTCGGGGGTTGATACACTGCGTTTCAAAACTTCCCAGCCCGTAGGTGCTTATCAGTTCCTCTTGCCCGATGCTTTCAAGAAAGGCGGTCACAATCGGTTTGATAACCCGCTTGTCCGCCGGGTAGAACATCCGTTTTTTGTCCGGCAGGTCACAGGATTTTATCTCTACTTCCAAATGTTCTTTCAGTCCCACGCCTTGAAATACATTGTCATACGAGAAATACAGTTTACGGTAATTACCGCCCGTTTCCGACAAATCTTCCTTGTATATGTCACTATTGAGTTCGGCTATGTATTTGGAAAGTTTCTTGTTCAATGTCTTTTCCGCCTGCTTGGACGCACCTTTGTCACCCGTGAACACGAACAAGTCCAAATCTTCCGAGAAACGTTCTATCAGCCCGTAGGCTTTGGAAAGTGAAGTTCCGCCTTTGAAGTAGGTCTTATCCGCATATTCGGACATGGAAATATCCCGCAGTATCTTCGATACCCAGTAATCCTTTTCCACGTGCGACTGCTCGTAGCCGAAATGTTCAGCCGCCAGTGCGATGATTTCCTTGAACGCTTCCTTGTCCGAATGTAAATTCATATTTCTGTCCTATGCTGTTTTATAATCCAAGTTGAACCGTGTCGTGGGAAGAATGGTCTTTACCATTTCCGTTTGCAACACGGTTTGTCTGATGTCGCCCAGTATGTCCGCCACCACCTTTCTGACACGTGGCGGGTAACTTTTCGCCAAAGATACGATTTTTTCCAGTTCCGGCAGGCTGTACCCGTTGAAATATTGGCTTTTGACCCGGTTGTAGATGTCCTGCCCGGTTGTTCCGGGTATGCGCTTCATGTCCTTTATCGCATCGAGCAGCCGCAAGTATGGGACAAGGCTTTCATCCGGATAGACCATGCAGTAGGCTTTCACGCACTCTATATCCAAGTTCTTGAAACGGAAACGGCGAACCGGGTTAGGAGTGGCTATCGTTATGGTTGTGGCTACCTGTTCGGTCAGCCCCATTTTGTTATAGACGTAAGCCCCCGTGATATAGCCGTTCAGTTTTTCAGTCAGGTAGCGGAACTGTTCATCCTGATAGACAGGCAGCTTTCCCAGTCCCAGCACTGATTTCTTGGGACGGTAGTACGCCCCCTTTTCAACCCGTACCAGTACCCCTTTGCGGCTCTGTTCGGAAAGTAGCACCGCAACATTGGCGGTCTTTTCCGTTTCAAACGACAAATCCCGGAACGTGAATATACGCCCGGTATCTATCCGTTCAATCTGCCCAAGTATCTCTTTTCTGAATGAAGCCATATTTATGTCCTTTGTTTCTATATGCAAAGATAGTATATTATGTAATCACCTGCAAAAACATAACAAAGATTTTGCCGAAGATGTTTTCTTTTTGTCGTGTCACCTGATAATAGAAGAATAACGGAAACTCAATCAAAGGCTTGCCAAACGCTTCACAAACGTTCCAAAAATAAGCTGTATTTCAGTATTAATTTTGATATGTAGCTCATTATTAGCCTATTGATAAAATAGCAAACGTTTCATAAACGCTTCACAAATGGCTCGCAAGCATAATGCAAATTTTAATAAGTCGTTGATTATAAGGCATAAGGTCTATAATTAAATGGCTCATAAATGGCTCACTCCAAGAGAGTGATTAACTTCGCTCTCTTTTTTATGCCCTTTTCAATTCTGCAACCAATGGTTGCAGAATTTCATCCCACCCGGACAATTTCAGACAGCGCAGGACAAATTCGGACAGTCCTTGCCGCCCGTCCAAATATAGCATATTTAGTCGCTACCTTTGGGCGGGACTATTCCCGTAACCACTAAAATTCCAATTATTTATGGCAAACAGAATGACCCCGCCCGCAGAGGGGCAGGAAAAAGACGTGCTGCTGGTCTTGGATAAACAGCAGGGAAAGGTGAGTGCCGTTAAGGGTATCGACAAGGACGGCAATTTGCAGACCGTGCCACCCACTACCGGACACGGCGGCGAGTTCATGCAGGTGGACAAGAACAGCGATGTGTTCAGCAACTTCATTTCCAACTTCTACCGCAAGTATCAGGACACTTCCGGGCTGGAACTGTTCAGCGTCAAGGCTTCCGAAGCGGAGCGGGACGCAAAGGCAATCGAGGACAACCACCGCAACCCTACACCGGAGGGTGACAAGCGGGCTGAAATGCTTCGAGTTCCGAAGCCCGACTTCCACGAGTTCAAGCAGGGCTACCGCTTCGACCCTGCAAAAATCGACTGGGAGAACCTGAAAAAAGTCGGCATCACCGCCGACACCCTGAAAAACACGAGGGACTTCGACCGGGTGATGCGTGGCTACAAGTCCCGCAACACCTACACCGTTTCGGGGACGGTGGGCGGCTTCTACCTCAAACCTACCGATGTCAAGCTCTCTTTCTATCAGGCAAAGGACGGCATGGTAGTACCCAAGCTGCACGGCGTGCAGCAGGACGAGAAACTGCTGCAACGCCCGTTCCATGAACACGAGTTCACCAAGCAGGAACAGGGCAACTTGCAAGGCACTGGCAACTTGGGCGGCATCGCTGAAATCAAAGACCCCAAAAGCGGCGAGCAAATCCCCGTGTTCGTCAGCCGGGACAGGTACACGCACGAACTGGAGTATATGCGGGCTGACAAGTGGAAATGCCCCGATACAATCTGTAACGTGCAAGTCAGTCCGGAACAGAAAGCCGCCTTTGAAGCCGGGCAAGCGGTGAAAATGGAAAACCTGCAATTCAGGGACGGCACGCAGCGCAGTGCCTATTTGCAGGTCAGTGCGGTGGAGCGTGGCTTGGAGTTCCTGCCCCGTGCCGCCGTCCAGTTCTTGCAGCAGTGGCAGCAGCCCGCAGAGCGGCAGGTCGCCGGGCTAAAGGACGGCAAGGGCGTTGAGTTCAACGGTCATGTACAGCCCGGCGCACAGGGCAAATCCCCCGACAAGGTGCAGCCGAAAGACGTTACCCCCACCGCCGAGAGCCGGACGCAGGTGGCGGTCAATTCGGGGGGCAAGACCAACGAAGCCACCAAGCAGGGCAAAGAGCCGTTGAAACAGGGTCAGGACAAGCCCACCGCCAAGCAGAAAGAGAAGCAGGAGAAAGCGCAGGACAAGAGCCTGAAAGCTGACAAGCCCAAGAAGTCCAGAGGAATGAAAATGTAATATCCACCATTAAAAAGTAAAGAATTATGATTGCATTGATAGCAGAAAAGCCCAGCGTGGCAAAGGACATCGCCCGCATCATCGGTGCGACCGGGCGTAATGACGGTTATCTTTCAGGCAACGGGTATATGGTGACATGGGCGTTCGGCCACTTAATCCAGCTTGCCATGCCGGAAGCCTACGGCGTGGCGAACTTCCGCAGGGAGAGCCTGCCCATACTGCCGCCCGATTTCCAGCTAATCCCCCGTCAGGTAAAAGCGGAGAAAGGCTACAAGGCAGACCCCAGCGTGCTGAAACAGTTGAAAGTGATAAAGGAAGTGTTCGACCAGTGCGACCGGATTATTGTCGCCACCGATGCCGGGCGTGAGGGTGAGTTAATCTTCCGCTATATCTTCCATTACCTGAACTGCCGGAAACCATTTGTGCGCCTGTGGATAAGCAGCCTTACCGACAAGGCAATCCGTGAGGGGCTGGATAACTTGCAGCCGGGAGAGCGTTACGATAACCTTTACCTCTCTGCCAAGTCCCGCAGCGAAGCGGACTGGCTGATAGGGATAAACGCCACCCAAGCGTTGAGCGTTGCCGCCGGGCAGGGGGTGTTCTCGCTGGGCAGGGTGCAGACACCCACGCTCGTGATGATATGCAGCCGCTATTTGGAGAACAAGAATTTCGTACCCGCCAAGTTTTGGCAACTCAAAGCGGCGACCGCCAGCGGGGGAATAAATTTTACCGCCCAATCGACCGCCAAGTGGGAACAGCAGCCCGAAGCCATAGCCGCCCTGCAACGGGTAAAGGATGCCGGGCAACTTGTGGTTAAATCCGTTGAGAGGAAAGAAGCCTGCCAAGAACCGCCGCTTTTGTACGACCTTACCACGCTGCAAAAGGAAGCGAACACGAAGCTGAACTTCTCGGCTGACAAGACGCTTTCCATAGCGCAAAGCCTGTATGAAAAGAAAGTGATGTCCTACCCAAGAACCGGAAGCCGCTATATTCCGGAGGACGTTTTCGATGAAATGCCGGAACGTGTCGCCCTGCTGGGGCAATACCCCCGCTTTGCCGGGTATGCCGCCGGGCTGGACGGCACACCCCTGAACCGCCGCAGCGTGAATGACGGCAAAGTGACCGACCACCACGCCTTAATCATTACCGAGAACCTGCCCGGCGAACTTTCCAAAGACGAGCGGGCGGTTTACGAGCTGGTAGCCGGGCGTATGCTGGAAGCCTTTTCGGGCAAGTGCGTGAAAGACGTTACCACCGCCTTGCTGTCAGGGGGAGATACCGACTTCACGGTGAAAGGGTCTGTGATGAAAGAAGCCGGGTGGCGTGCCGTGTTCGGCGAGCAGGAAACGGGCGGGGATGAAGAAGCCGCCAGCCTGCCGCCACTCCAAGAGGGAGAATATTTGCCACTCTCCGGCGTGGATCTGCTCGAAAAGCAGACCAAGCCGAAACCGCTGCACACGGAAAGCAGCCTGTTGGCGGCAATGGAGAACGCAGGCAGGGAACTGGAAGATGCCGAACTGAAAGCCAGCCTGAAAGATGCCGGGATAGGCACGCCCGCCACTCGTGCGGCGATTATCGAAACGCTGTTCGCCCGCCAGTACATCGTGCGTGAGAAGAAGAACCTTGTGCCTACCGACAAGGGGCTTGCCGTTTATGGGATTGTCAAGGACAAGAAGATCGCCGATGTCGAAATGACGGGCATGTGGGAAACCGCCCTTGCCAAGATAGAAGCGGGCAGCATGGATGCGGACACGTTCCGGAAGGGCATCGAGGTGTACGCAACGCAAATCACCGCAGAACTGCTATCGGTGCAGCTATCTGTCGCTGCTGGTGAAACCTGCCCCTGCCCGAAATGCGGCAGCGGGCGCATCCTGTTCTACCCGAAAGTGGCGAAGTGTTCCAACGTGGACTGCACGCTTACCATATTCCGCAACAAGTGCGACAAGCAGCTTTCCGACAAGCAGATTGTCGAGCTGGTGACGAAACGCAAGACCGGGCTAATCAAGGGCTTCAAGGGCAAGAACGGCAAGGCTTTCGATGCTTCGCTGGTACTGGACGAGCAGTTCAATGTCGGTTTTTCATTCCCCGAAAAGAAAGCGAAACCGAAGAAATAGCTTATCTTTGCCGCTGAAATTTCATTGTGATAGGTTTTACAGCTTATAATAATTGAAATTTTAGTGGTTGCGCCCGGAGGGAAACCGGGCGCATTTTTTTATATGTTCCCGCCAAACAGGTAGGTCGAACAGACCACCCCGTTATCCAGCACCCTGCTTTCCGAGAGCTTCCACAGCGAGCCGGATGTTTCCCCGACAAAACCGATGCCTTTGCCCGCCATGACCGGGACGGTGTAGATTGTCAGGCTGTCCAGCAGTCCGGCTTTAATCAATGAAGTAAGCAGCTTGCCGCCACCCACCACCAGCATGTCGGTTTCCAGTTTCAGTTCATAGACCCTTTGCAGCGGTTCTTCGGTCAGGAACTCCACCCCGCAGTCCGGCGTCACGTTGGTATCGTAGTGTGACACCACAAAAGACCGTTTGCTTTTGTGCGGCCACCCGCCCCAGTGTTCAAAGATGTAGTTGTAGGTGTTAGCCCCCATAAGCAGGCAGCTTGCGGCGGCGTGTTCCCTTGCCGCCAGTTCCTTGACCTCACGGGGCATCCAGTCCAGTTCATAGTCCGGCGTGGCGGTATGCCCGTCCAGCGATACGGCGATGTGCGCTTTGATTTGTTCCATATTGTCAGGTATTAAAGTGATATAAATCCCTACTGTCTTGGCACGTTAGCCGCCACCCCCAAAAAGAAAGCGTGGCATGACGCTGTTTCAAAGTAGAGGTACTGGCATACCCAAAAGAGGAAACAGTGCAGCCACGCTATGACAAACGCATAGCATATCCTGCGCTGAATATCCCCTCTTTTTGAAAAGTGCCAGTTTTCTACTTTGGGACGTTCGGCGAACGTATATGTTATATATAAAGGCAATATTCCGGCAACCGCCGTCCAACTGCCGTTACTTTTCCGTGTAACTTCTGCAAAGTTAAGCAAATACCCTGAAAAATCACGTGCAAACAGAAAAAATCCTGCCGTGTTATCACAACAGGGCAGGACACAAGCACCTAAAAATACACAAGTTCAGCCCATACGCCTACGGGCAGCTTGCGTTCCTTTGAAGATTATATGAACCGATGACAAAACAGCTTTGGTTCGCCGTGTCTTTGGTGATGATGTCCCTTTCCCGCATGAAGCGGATATAGCTCTTTGCGGTGCGCTCCTTGATGTCCAATACCTGCTGCAACTGCTCGCAAAGGTCTATGTAGGTGATGCGTGTCTGCCGCCCGAAGATGTCACGTGCGACATTCACCAGTTCCCTTTCCTTGCGCTTCTCCTTTTCCTCACGTGGTTTCTCGCCCTTGTACACGTGCATCCCGGCTTCCTTGTCCCAAGCAAAGAGCATCAGCGGCACGTCCAGCGGGCTTCCGTCCCTTACTTTCAGGGCTTTTACCACCGACTGGGTAGGTTCTTCGTCTTTCTCAATGGACAGGATAGTAGCCGCCTTGCGCTGCAACTCGCTGCCCAAATGTCCCCGCAGTTTCAATCCGTTGGGGACGAAGTGCAGCACGCACAGAATACACGTGTTGTAGATGCCCGCCAGCCGATAAAGTTCATCTATCACCGCCACGCTTTCCGCTTCATCGTTGGCACTCTTAACAAGGTCTGCGATGCCGTCAATGACGACCAACTGGATGCCGCCGTACTGGTAGTAGAACTTGTCCATGCTTTGTACAATGGCGTTCAGGCGTTCTTTGCGTGACATACCGGTAAGACAAAACGCTTTCAGTTCATCGGGTTTGTCCGGCTGTTTGGCACGTGCCAGCAGGTTGCTTACGTTCTTGAACAGTTGCACTTCCGACTGTTCGGTGTCGTAGAGCAAGACCGCCTTGTGTTTGCCGTTGGCGGTTATCTGTATGCCCAGCGTATCTACTTCCGCACCAGCCGGGCAGATGCAGCCCGCCACGATTGCGGCTACGTAATTGCTCTTTCCCGTTCCCTCGCCCCCGGTGATGCCGAACAGGTTGCCTTGCGTTCCTAACGGAACGTCACCCGCCGAAATAATCTCTTGCGCTTTGGCGGGCGGGTTGTTGAAATCTATCTCGCACGATTTAAGCATAATCAATGTATCGCTATACAGGTTGTCTAAAAATTCGATAAACAGTTTCAGGAAATCTTCACGGGTGTTCCCGGCTTTGAAGTAGTCGGATATGTCCTTTTCCTCTTTCGTTCCCGGAAGCGGCAGCAGCAGGCGTTTCACGCCAAATTCTTCCAACAGTTTTTCCTGCTTGCATGAACTTTCCCTGCCCGTCTTGTCCATGTCAAAGAGCAGGACGATGTGTTTGAAGCGGAACGTCAGCCGATAGACCAGCGTGGGCGGTATCGTCACCGTTTCGCTGTTGAAGCAGATAGCGTGAAAACCGTGCGCCGCCAGCGAAAGCACGTCTTTCTCGCCGCCCGTGATGAATAGCGTGTCGCCTTTGGCTGGCAGTTGTTCCAGCCCGAAACAGTAGTTCTCACCGAAGCTGCCGCCGTAGAGGAAGCGGGGCGTGGAGAACGGGCGGTACAGCTTGATGTGCTGTTTGCCCTTGTAGCCGTACATGGGTTCTGCCACCGATGAAGTGTAGGTGTACGGTTTGCCCTCTGCCGTTTCGCTGTTGTATTCCCGGAGCGAGCAGACCTTGTAACGTTCCAGCAGTTCGGGCGTGATGCCGTACTGTTGCCAGTACACCAGTTCGGCAAGCGGGAACTTCTGTTCCCGGAACTGGTAGGGCTTGACGGGCTTTTCGGGCGTTTCTTCGGGTTTGTCCGGCACTGCCCGGCAGACGGTTGCCGGGGGAACGGAAACCAGAGTGCCGGAAGCCAGCCCCAAGCCCAAATCCCGGTCGATGATTTCCAGTATCTCCACGAAGTCAGCCGCCCGGTTGCAGTCCAGCCCCTTTAACTGCCCCACGAGGAAGAAACAGTCGCCGCTGTAACTGTCGTTGCCGAAGTCTTTCATCTTGTAGATACCGCCCCGGCGGTCGAAATAGATGTTGCAGGAAGCCTTGCTGTCCTCGTACAACGGGTTAAGGAAGTTGCGACCTATGCGCCAGTTGCCGGGCAGGTAGTGTTTGAACACCGCCAGCCCGTTACTTGTTCTTTCTAAGATTTCCTCTTTCCTTAGCATACAACTGGTGGTTGGTTATCAGGTTGTCGATGTTCTCCTTGTTGCTCCTTATCAGGCGTTCTTCCAGCATCCGGCGTATCTCGCTGACCTTGTAGAAGTAACGTCCCCTGATGTTGGAATAGGCGATAGTCCCCGACACCCGCAGGCGTTGCAGGGTCTTTTCGCTTATTTTCAGGAACGTGCAGACCTCGTAGCTGTCCACCCACATGTCTTCCTCGCTTTGCCTTGCCGTTTCCATGTGGTTGAAGATGTAGTCGGCAATGGCGGTAATCTTGTTGTCCAGTTCCTTGTAGGCTTTGGACTCGAATGTTATTATTTCCATAACGGTAACTAATTGATTTGCCGCAAAGTTCGGGTGTCCTGAAAAATAAAACGCCACAGATGTACCCACCTGTGGCGAAATAAATTTTGTTAAAGCACGGTTGCCTAATCCTGCTCCCTCATGCGCATCAGCAACCTGTCTTTCAGGGTGGAGAGGAAGCCCGTTCGGTCTTTGGTCTTGGCTTTTAGTTCCATGTAGGTGTGGTAGAAGTCGCCGAGGTCGATGTCGAACACGTATTCAAAGTAGGCTACAATCTCCTTAATATCAACCGTCCCCTTGTTCAGACAGCCGCAGGCGTCCAGTGCGTAGATAAGTTCCACCAACGCCCTTTTCGTCCCCGTCCAGCGCAACACCTTTCCCATGAAGCCGTTCTTCACCCGCTTGCGTTGTTCCCGGCGTTCCAGCTCGTGCAGACGGTTGGTGAGGTATATTTCCAGCAGTTCGTTGGCTAAAATCTTGGCTACCTTGAAATCGTGACTGGTGCTGAACTGTGGGTCTGTTTCGTAATAGAAACTGTCCACGATGATTTGTATGTCAGGCTTCCCACGCATGAAATACTGCCTGTCCAAGTAGGTGGCTTTCGTTCGGTGGTACTGGTAGAACGCCAAGTTCCGCTGGAACGACTTTGAAATCCGGTCGGTTTCCGACAGCAGGTAGTCCCTTTGCACTTCCTCGCTGCCGCTGGGGAAGCGCACCTCTATCTTGTAAACGGTGTTGTAATAGATGATTTTGCTCGCTAAAAGCGGTTTCAGTTCCTTGAAGAAGTGTATTTCCTCTTCCGTGCTGGCGAACGGGTAGGAGATTATAAAGTTTTTGAGTTCGCCCAGTATCTCTTGCAGGTAGTCCACGCACAGGCGGCAGAGCGTCAGCGTGTCCGCTGCGGTGTCCTCGTATTCCTGTATCTGCCATTCCACTTTTTGAAGCAGTCCGGCGAAGTATGTTTCCAACGGTATCTTATGTTCCATAACCTTGTGCTTATCTTTTATGAAGCACAAAGTTACGGGCATAAAAAATCTGTTTTATTCTTGATTTTTCACATTACGTTCTTGTAACTGTGCATTTTCTTGTTTCCTGCGCTTTTCTGCGTATCTCGCCCGGTGTGTCCAGCAAGTAAGCCTTGCAAAAGTCGTTCAGGTTCGATGTCGATGCGAACCCGGTGGTGAACGCCACTTCGGTAAGTGTGAGGTTGGTGTTCTTCAGGTAGTGTTCCACGTCCTTTGCACGCTCCTTTATCACCCATTCCTTAGCCGTGTACCCGGTCATTTTCTTTACCTTCCGTCGGAACGAGCCGTATTCCATGCCGCATTTGTCCGCCAGTTGCTCGGCATCATAGACCATGTAGCCTTTCAGACGCACCATTTCGGTGAATGTCTGCCTGCCCAGCTCCGGCAGCATCCGTTCGGCGTGGCGCAGTTCCTTTTCCGTCACCAGCAGGCGGTTGTCCCTTACCGGGTTTCTCCGTAGCAGGTGGAAAGCGTGGCATACCGTGTTGTACACGTTGCAGAGGTACTGCCGTCCCGGTCGCATCCAGTGGAGCGCATCGCAGTAGGCGGTCAGTTCGGGTATCTCGTCCCGCTTGCGGTGCTGTTCCGCCAGTTCGTCCAGTATGGCGTAATGGGTGGTGGACATACCCAGCAGGATAATGATTGCCTTGTAGTCCTTGTATGTCGCCAGTGTCGGCGTTTCCGGCAGGCTCTTGAGCGTGTCGCACACGTGGGCGCACAGCCGCCCGTCCTTGCTGAACGGTTCAAGTTCCAAGTAGTTGTCCATTTTCCGGCTGTTGTGCAGCAGCCATGTTACCTTTTCGTCCAGTTCCTTGCAGGACGCTTCCAGTTCCGCTTCGGGAGCGGGCAGCAATAATGATGTAATCCGTTGTTCCATATCTGAATAAATTGATTTGTTTTCTGTACGTTACCCGGTAGCCCATAGCCAAAACTTTTGGATTAGCCGCCAAACCACGTGATAAAGGAACATGGCGGCAAGCATAAGAAAACCTGCCCGCAGGAAATATTCTTCAATGCGCTGCCAAACGCTCGTTTTTTGTTCGGGCATCAGTATGTCCGCCACTTCCTCAAAGGTCTTGCAGGCGAAAATCGCTTGCCGGAACTCGTCTGCGCTGTTCCAGCATTCTTCCTTGAACCACCGTGTCTTGGGGTATCGTTCCGCTACCAGTTCTTGCAGTTTTCGTAGTGGGAACGGTTCGGGGTTGTCCCCGTACTCGTATTCAATGGAAATCACACGTCCCTGCATCCTGATGCAATATCCGAATATCCCTTGCCACTTCACTTTGTGCGCCCCCTTTTCAACATATTTCGTCCCGGTTGCATCCACAACAATGTAGTTCTTCCGCTTCTTCAACAACTCGGTATTGGTCGTTGTGTATAGTTTTTCCTTGCGAAACACGTATATCATGTTGCCTTTGGGGGCAAAACTGAATATCGGGTATTTTAACTTCACTTTCATTGTAAATGGTTTATTATCTTATAAAAGCAAAATAAAGCAGGATAATACCCAGCGCAATTCCAAAAAAGACAAGCCCTGTCAGGAGAAAGACCCAATCCGAATAATGGAAATCAATCTCCTTGTAAGGAATGGCAGTTTTCTTCACATACTTGTTCCATGCCCATATAAGAACTCTTCCCAATCGTTCTGCTTCAATATAGCTCATAATTATTTTTACTTTTCAATTAGAATTTCCTCATACACTACTAAACAACAAATAAAAGGTTGCAAACTGGATAATCAGAGAAACGACATAGATACTGTAATAGAGCAAATACTTTTTCTTTTTGTCAAACTCGGCGAAATACTTCTTGTATTTGTCCCCCTTTAATAAGAATATCTCATTGACGTAATATCCGCATATCCCGATGAGTATCAAAAGCAAAATAAAGACACCGTTTCCCAAAATGCTTAATAGGCTTATCCTGAAAATCTTGATGTAAGCAAGGCAGACAAGACAACATATCCAAAGGCTGATGAAACATGGGGTGCTAAGTGCCATAGTGCTGTAAGGAAGATAGATGCCTTTATCCATTCCGCCTTCTTCTATTTTCTTACCAGTCGAAACTAACCATTTTATGTAGCGGTTGTCCCATTTCAAGAGGCTTAGCCAATACAAAGGGTTTAGCATCCTCCAAAAAATGAAAAACAGCAGCTTATAAGTGCAGTAATAATTGATGTTGTAATATTTCTCTAATAATTTCCTCATGCCTTTAATGGCTTGACAAGGAGCTGCGTTCAGCAGCTATCTTGGCTCGTTAATAATAATTACAATGTTATTCGTATAAAAGATTCACATTTAGCAGAGGAATACTTTCTTTTAAGCACCCCTCGCTTCTATGAATTAGAAATGAAACTAATACTGTTTCAAATTCATAATCTTCAAGGATATAAGGAGTTAAGTGTGCTATTTTTCCTTTGCCATTCAATGATATTTTAGTCCATTCTTTTTGTGTAAATTCCGGCCACTTCCTTAATTCGTAGCCCGGAATTAAACTCAACTCTCTTATGTCTTCCTTGATGTAAAAGCGACCCTCTTGCTTATACTCTCGCCCCAATAAAGGACGGATAGAATCAACATTTTCAGAACTGTAAATCGGATAAGAATAGGGATGAATACCCCAAGTTATCATGATTATTTCTTGGCTGAACAGTTCATCGATTAGCTCTGTATTGGAAAATTCGTCTATTAAGTCCAACTTCCGATTGCCATATTTTCGAGTTATTATTTCTTCCATTTTTGCTAAGTCCACAAGAATGAAGCCGAGATAATCATAAGAATCAAAGTATTTGTCAGATATAGAGTAAACCAAATTTTCATTTAGTTTCATTTCTGAAAAATAGAAGTAAATAGTGATAATTTCAACAGGTATTGGAAGAACATCAATAGCGGGCAAGGTGTGAACAGGCTTGTCCTTAAAAATCTTAACATCTATATTAAATTCTCCTTGTAAGCTAAAATCTATTTTATGTTCAGACAAACCACTATTCGGAGAAAGCAATCGTATATCTGACTTGTCATTGATATAGACTTTCCCCAAATAAGTTTGATTTATTAGTTCGCCTAAAATGGAATCACTAAAGGTTAATTGGTTTTCAACCTTTTCAAACACACATCTAACATTATATTGACCTGATATACGATTCATGACATCAGGAATCGTATAACTAATCCGGTCAATACATAGCTGTAAACTGGCAATTAAATCGTTGCCACCTCTAAATGCTATTGTTTTTATTCTTTCCATCTTATGTGAATCTTTTTTTTACGAACTCATTTATTATTAATGGTTAGCAGGGAACGGCTTGTCCGTTATCCTGCGTTGTTAGCATTATTTTTTTTGTTTCATCCATTGCAAAAGTAAATTTTCAATCTCTTTTACACCTGTTTCCTTAGCCAAAGCAAGAGGGGTGCTGCCGTTACTATCTTTTATATCAAGGTCTGCATGATATTCTAAAAGCAACTTCACCAGTTCTATGTTATTATTGGCAATGGCTTCCATAATCGGATATATTTTATAGGTGTCGCATGGACTTTGGTAACCATTTACGTTAATGCCATGCTCCAGCAAGATATGGGCTAACTTTACGTTAGACAATTTGCAGGCGTATGTCAGGAGCGTAAGTCCATACTCATCGCTATATACTCTATCGTTTATGTCCTTGTATCTGGTAAGGGCATATTTTAGTACATCTTCTTTGTCAAAGTAGATTGCCGTATAGAGTATATCAAACTCGTAACAATCGTTACCCATTGCCATAGGTTCATCTTTTGCTGCCAGCAACTGTTTTATGGTTTCCACATCATTGTTGCGGCAAGCAACCCCTAACGGATAAAGCTGGTAGGTTGCATCCCGTATAGTATCTTGCAGCAATGGGCTTGCTTTCACGCTATCCAAACTACAAAAAAGCGTTGCAAGAAAAAGTAATGTCCAATTTATTATTTTCATATTAACTTTTCTAAGTCGCATGTTAATGCTAATGGTTAGCAGGGAACGGCTTGTCCGTTATCCTGCGTTGTTATCAACCTGTTCTAACCTCAAAGTTTATCAGACCGCTTAAATCTGCCGATTGTTTGCGTGCTAATATCAATGTATGGAAGTGTCTTGACTATCTCAATATTTTCAAAGTTCTCACTTCCACCCATTGCCAATAGAGGGGAATACCCGAAACATTCATCAATGTTAGGCGTTCCGAGTTTCTCTTGTATTACAGGATAATTTTCTAAATCAAACCAACCTTTCAAGAAACTTTGATTGAAAATTATCTTATTAAGAAGTACTGTAAGATTATCAGGGAGTATTAAATACGTTCCGTATCTGACATTCAGATAAACGATGTAGTTATTCAGTTTCGGGTTCTTTACGTAGGCAAAGACATCACCGAAAGCCGTACACATGAACGGCAGAAACGATTTATAATACTCCATGACATAACAAGAGTTTAGCACATATTGGTAATCAGACGGATTTATGATTTTAAGCATCCCGTCACAATAACTGCCCAGCCCGACTTCTTGCCATAAAGTAGTCAGTTCGGTATAAGACAAATCGGCATATTTAGCAATAAAGGTATCATCTACTGATTGTCTGATACTATTGAGGTTCTTTTCTAAAAATTTCTCGTACATATTTGTGCGCTTTATGGTTGATAATGGTTCAGCAGGGAACGGCTTGTCCGTTATCCTGCTTCGTTAATGGTAAATTATATTTTTCCTTGTCTGTGCAATGCCTCTATGAAAAAGCAAATAAAGGTTGCCACTATATATACAGTAAGTGCCCACACTCCAACTTTACGTTGCACAGAGTTTTCATCCTCATACTTGGTTATAATTCTTCTGTACCTTTTCTTGAAGAAAAATCTGCCACACAGCAATGCTATTAAACTGCCTTCAATGATATAGTATTGAGTATCGGACGGATAATCAATGATTCCGTATTGGGTTAATATACCCCATGCGGTTAATACATTTGTACTTAACATGACCGAAAACAAAAGCATTGCCAAAAATGTGGCTCCTTCCGATACAGAAGAATGAAGCCATAATCTATAAAACCTATAATATAAATAGTCTATCATATACCTTATTACCATTAATGGTTAGAAAGGAGCATCGTCAGATGCTATCTTTCGTTGTTATAAACTTAATTGTTCTTGCTCACTTACATTTTCGTTTATTAGTCTGCACATATATTCTTGCAGGCAATAATTATATATTTCAGCAGTAAGTAATGATTTTATATATTCCACATTTTCATATATGTATTTCATTTTATAAGCTAATATTTCAAAGGGCATATCTTCGTTATTATATGTAGCCATTATCTGCCATAAATTTGAAATCGTTTGGCTTATGTCATTATCTTGGTACTGTTTATTGGCTTCCATATTCTGATATTTATAGATGTAATATTCTGTGTATGCTGGTATGCGGTATGTTTCATGTGCAAAGCCAGTTCCGCCCCCGGCAATACATCTCAACATATCATTTACACAATAGAATATTTTGTTTAATGTCTTACGTTCACAACGATAGTGTTTCCTATTATTGGCATTAAACTGTGCATACCATATACAATATAAGTCAAATCCAGTTTCTCCATAGAAATAACCTTGCAATGAAGTATATTGTTGGCGGTATAATGTATCGGGATAAACCGCTGCCGAATTTGCAAACAATCTTTCCGCATCTTCTTCTATATAGCGGTACTCTTTTTTACTTTGTTTACGGAATTTATCAATATTGAGTATATCATCTTGTATGTTACGTTCACACAGAGTTTTACTACAAGAGCAACCCATTACCACGAAAATGGCAAGAACAAATAGTACTATGTTTGCAATGCGATACATATTGTTTATAATGGCTTGACAAGGAGCTGCGTTCAGCAGCTAACTTGGCTTGTTAGTAATAATTCATTCCTCTTTCTGTTCATCCAAACATTCATTTACCCATTCTCTAAGTCCTTCATCAATATCTTTCTGCAATGTTTCTTCTAAAATATCTATGCCTTCTGATTTTTCGGAAGTGTCAAGAGAGTTTAAGAATCTGTTAAGCATCCATATATTATATTCAGTAGGCACTCTATGAATAGAAGCATATAAAAACGGAGCGTAAGTGCCATCATCAAATTTTTCCAAATAATGGACTACACGACCGGGATTGCCAAAGTTGAAATGTGGATGCCTTTCAAGCAATCTAAATAAAGGCTCAATTAAAGCATTATCCATTTCAGTTAAAACAGATTCTACCTCTTGCAAATCTTCTTCGGATTGAAGATTCATATTGTTGATTTTAGAAATAATCTCATTTACATTCATACTTCGTTTATGTTTATCAAGTTATTACTAATGGGTTGGAAAGGAACACCGTTTAGGGGTTATCTTTCCTTGTTAATATTGTTTTGTTGGGTATTTCAATTTGGTATATACATAAATTTTCCTTTGTAAGAAAACGCACAAATAAAGTATATTACAAAAATCACTAATGTTAGCATGATACAAATCACATTCTTCTTTTTCTCATTCTTTTCCCGATAAATGCTTCTTCCTATCCTTGCTTTCTTTTCCGACCAAAACAAGAATCCATTAAAGCAATAAATCATTATTATAAAAATGAAATGTGAACAAGGATGCGCAATATACTTTAGAATTGAGTATTCAAGCATCATATTTGTATAAGCTCCCAATAAGCTATATATCATATATATGATAAAACTAAAACACACCACAGAAAATGCCTTATTCTGTTCTCTGTCTTTACCAAAGGAATCATAAATAAAGAAAATTGTGTAATACCAATACTTATACCAACTCATAACAGATTTAATATTAATGGTTCAGCAGGGAATGGCTTGTCCGTTATCCTGCTTCGTTAACATCATATTTTATTTTCACATCAGTGTACCATACACCATAATCACAAGATTTTATATATTTCATTTGTCTGTTGTTCAATATATTTATAGGCATATTGTTTCAATTCTGTATCTTTGGGAAAATTCATTATTAACGTTTCTGCCTCTTGTGAAAATCCTCTTATTTTCCGTCGATATAAAGCATACAGCAATTGAAACGCCATGCGTGATGAATTCCAAAAATCCTTTTTTTCAATGGCAATTTGTTTTAAGCTATCATCCATTTTTAGGATATAAAGCAAGTAAATAAATCCGCTTCTCCCTTTTTTGTATTTTTCGGTGTTAATAACATCTAATATAAACTTTCGGATAACGTGTGATTTTTTATTCTTCTTGTTTTTTTGTAAATGGGCATCTATGCTTAATGCAATATCTGTAATTTCAGCTTCAAACTCTATGTCATATCCTTCATAGATGTTTTCAGGCTCTTTCAAATTGTCATAAGCATAATCTACCGCTTTTTGTGTCATATCAACAACCTGCGTATCTTGATAATCAGAGCTATTGAATCTAAGTTCTTTTTTTAGACTAATATAGTCATTCCTATTTTTTATATTCATATGCTAATAAGGGATGAAGAACATTCTTTGTACTTAATTCTTGTTTCCATATATGGTACACCGTCTTGATGTTAATGGCTGGCAGCTAATCGCTGTTTAGGCGATTTAGGTGCGTGTTACTGATATTATTTGTTAGACTTAAATAATTCATAAATATATGAACAAGCATCCTCTTCATTACAAAAAACTTTTTCGCAATTCCGTCCTCCACGTTCATCAAAATAAAAAACTTCCCATTTGCTATAATTTTGATATAGGACTATTTTGTCCGACTCAATGTTCCCATTAAGCGAATATTCATTTGGATTAACACCCAGCTTGTCTAATTCTTTTTTTAATATATCTTTGTTCATATATATTATCAGTAATGTTATTTATAACCGCACCTTATGGTGTCGTTCCTACACTTCTATAACTGCACCTCACGAATTATCCAGTGTATCAAGAGGATTAGGGATTTTTGCTTTATGGGCACTTGACACATGAAGATAAATGGTTGTGGTCTTGATGTCGTTGTGTCCCAGCAATTCCTGTATCGTGTGCAGGTCTGTTCCCTGTTCCAGCAAGTGTGTGGCAAAGGAGTGGCGCAGCATGTGTACGTGTACACGGTGTTTGATGCCTGCACGATGTGCGGCTTCTTTCAGCACTTTCACCAATGCACTTGCCGAATATTGCTCTCCGGGTGTTTCGCCCTCAAACAACCATTTTTGTGGACGATATTCCCGAAAGTAGTGCCGTAGTTCTTCCAGCAACTTGGGCGAAAGGAGTGAATAACGGCATTTCTTCCCCTTGCCCATGATACGAACCGACATTGTTTCACTGTTGATGTCCTGCGGGGTCAGGTTAAGCAATTCGCTTCTTCTAAGTCCGGCAGAGTAAACCAACGAAATCATGCAGTGATGCTTGATGTTGGAAATTTGTGCAAGGATGCGCTTAATTTCATTCTTGCTCAACACTTCGGGCAGGCTCTTGTACTCTTTGGCACGGGTGATACCGCCGTAGTATTGCCGTTTGCCGCCTTTCACCTGTTCGTAATAGAACTTGATAGCATTGATGCGCATATTCTGTTGCGACACCGAGATTTTCTTCTCGTTCACAAGATAGAGTATGTACTTGTTGATGTCCGGCACTTTCAGGCGGTCGATGTTCCGTCCCTTGTGATATTCCATGAAGTCGCTGAAATAGGCACGGTATGTTTTGACGGTCGAGGGGCTGTAACGCTTCTGTTCCAGCAGTTCGAGGTAGCCTTTCGGCAGTGTGTATTCCCTTTTAGGTTTGGGATGCCGCACGTAAACCCGGCTGTAATCAATATAGGCGTGGGGCGAATAGCGGTCGTAGAAATCCGGCAGGCTGAAAGCGGCTGATGCCATGTATGCAGAGCCGTTGCCAGCCATTTCCATACCCGTGTCTTGGGCGAGCAGTTGGGTTACAGCCTGACTGTTCGCATATTCTATCCGTATGTAGTCTGCACCGTCCCTTGTTTCTTTGTGTAGCACGATGCTTCCTCTTTGTTTCTGAACCTTATCCATGTCGCTGAATTTTGCTTCATGCTCCAAAGATAAAACAAAAACGCCACATTTTGAACATACGTTCAAAAATAATAGAAGTTAAAAAAACAAAACTGTATCAGGCTTTAAGCAGCGAATAGATATAGCGAAAGTTTTCTGCCAGTTCGTCCACGTTTAGACCGTTCAGAAATGCTTGTTCGTATGACAGTCCTAAAAACATTTGCCGGAACATGGTAGCCGTTTTCTTCACGTCCGTGTCGTTTCTGATTTCCCCGCTGTTTTTTGCTTTTTGTATGACTTTCTCCCATAGGTCATAGTCTTGTCGGTAGATTTTCTCAATTTTCTGCCTGATGCCCGGATAGTACATACGCACTTGTGACAGGAAATGAAAGTAGTAGAAGTTAGGGCTACAATCATGCGGGCTGCTATTATCGTCAATCAGTTCAACAATCCTTTTCATGGAAGCGGCTACCCCCGCCACGTATTGCCCGATGAACTTCTCCAACGTATCGGCAGGAGCGGCAAACTTGTTTCCCGGTTCGTGCATTTTTAGCACGTATTTGTCTGCCACAGCCATGAATAAATCCAGCTTGTGCGGAAAATAATAAACGATGCCCGTTTTTGTCACTCCGCAGGCTTTGGCAAGCGTGATGATGCTTGCTTTCTCGTAGTTCATCCTGACAAATACTCCGAACGCTTTATCTATTACTTCTTCACGGTTAGTTATTATCATACACGTTTGTTTTTAATCGGTTACGAAGATACGGATTTTGTTTTAACCATTTGTACCCCAGTGCTTTTTTTTAGTGCAAGGTGCAAGTATATATTTATATATATAGCTTGCACCTTGCACTAACCCAAAAATATTTATTATCAGATATTTGCGAGTTTCAAAAGAATGCCGTATCTTTGAACCCGAAAGTTAGGCAGACAAACAGCGGTCAAAGTTGGACAGGCTTAACGGTTGAAAATCGTTACTGTTTCGTTACCTATTTGAAATTTTGAAAGCAAAGTAGCTGAAATATAAGCGGTTAGAGTCATAGGTTCAAAACCCTCTCTCTCCGCTGAAAGGGTGTAAATCAAGTAATTACGAGATTTATTCCCTTTTTTATTATCTACTAAAGTAGTGAAGCCAATATAATTGGCTTCGTTTTGCAACGGAAAATTCAACTTGAAATCATTAATAAATTATGTTATTGGTTATAATTTCACTTTGCTTAATATCTATCGCTTGTATGATAAAAAATAAGAAATTGAGATATACTTTATTTGTATTAGCTATTCTTATTTCTGTATTAAGTATGGTTTTATAATATAATATTGGACTTGTAAAAAATAATGCGTGAATTTGATGATTATTTAGATAGGATAAAATACATATTCTCTATGTTGTTTTAAATTCTACCATATTAAGTATTTCCTTCTCTATCTCATCAATTGATGCATGAATATATCTTTTTCGAATACAATGACTATGTAGAAAATCAATCTCATCACATAGTTCATGTAATGTATTGATAAGATGAGATGATATTATGATAGTCTTCCCTTTGTTTTTCAAATCCCGAATAATTCTTTTTAGTTGAATACATCCGTAAAGATCAACTCCGTTGAAAGGTTCGTCAAGAATGTACAGGTCATTATCTTGAAGGAGCAAGGACATAAGCGCGAGCTTTTTCTTCATCCCGGTAGAATAGTCTGAAGCGAATCTTTCCAGTGGCAGTTGAAAGATTTTATTCAAGGAATCTATGGCTTTAGCATCCATCTTCTTTCCTTTGGCTTTAATACAGAATTCAATATATTCTTTTCCGGTAATGAGGGAATAGAAAAAACTTTCAGCCGGCATATAGCCAACTTCTATTTGGGATGATTTCCTTATCTCACCGTCATAATCAGTTGCTCCCATAATACAGTTGAAAAGTGTTGTCTTTCCGGCTCCGTTTTCTCCCACCAATCCGTAGATCTTTCCGGATTCGAAAGAAACGGAAAGGTTGTCAAGGACTTTCGTTTTACCGTATGCCTTGCTCAAATCTTTTATATATATCAGTTCCATATATGCTTATATTTTTTCTTGACCGAAAGAGTCAGACCAATATTCAAAACCAAATAGGGAATCAGTACAATAGGGATCATAATTGAAACTAAAAACAAAGGTAATGGTAAAAGTAACCAGTATATCCCCATTACAGCTTGTGTCTCAAAGGAGAATCTTGCCATTCCCATATTCCAAAGATAAAGCATGGCTGAAGAAAACAATACAAGGCAGAAATACATAGTATCTGTATCATGTATAAGCACAAGCATAAGTAGGATAAAAGGAAACATGGTTATAGACATATTCCTCAGACCTGATTTAACTAACATCAGCTGATACATGCTGAGGCCGTTATAAACAGAAAGTTCATGCTTCGGTGGTGTCACCATATATGCTGTTCCCTGAATAATTCCCCAGAATATCAGGCATACTTTACAGAGATTGATATTGTTATGCAGTACTCCCATGAAAGACAGAATGAGCAATACCGCATACATTGGTACTTGCTTTCGAAACATCCTTCTATACAACAAGTCTCCGCTGTATAATAAAGGCAAAGGCAGAACGATGGTATGATACCTGATAGAATGTATCCACGGCATAATAACCGCAGTCAGTATGATAATCGGTACAGAAATGTAATTAGTAGCAATAATCCCAGAAATAACAAACGGTAAACTGAGCAATAAATACTCTGCTATAAATAATCTTTTGACTCCATGCTCCTGTAAATACAGAAACTCCTTGTCCTTTCTCCCGTTATGATACAACCAAAGTATAAGCAGATAACACACTGGCAATATCCACACATTTGTTACTTTAGTGCTTACATAAAACAGCATGGTCGCCATACTAAGAAGAAACAGACACCGGAACGGTCCGATGCCTACAAGTATACGCACAATCTGTTTGGAGCGTAGATTTATATAGATTGAAATGTTATTATTCATGACTTTAAATAAATGTAGCAACAAAAATATAACTTTTCCATCTGATAAGATAAAAGCAACTACCAAAACTTCAATCCTCTGCTTTTCCTTGGTTTTTCTGTTGGTCTTCGTAAACTTTGCCGTAATTTATCGAACATCTGTTTCAATAAAATTGCAAGTTATTAACTCGTTACTGAAAAAAGCTAAAGTGTTTCTGCTTCGAATAGTAGAATGGATCAGAAAGTTGATTGGGATTTATGTGCATTCCAATTCAAGTTGTAACCGAATCGGATCATGCCGACCAGTTTTTGTCCGTATGTGTTTTTAATGAAGTGCAAGGCCGGTTGTAAATATCCGTTTTTCAGGCAAGGAAATTTCCAGGTAATTTCGCAAGCGCATTCTCCCATGGAAGAAAAGTCTGCGTAGTCAATAAAGAAACCTCCTTCTGATCGGGTTGTAGATAAGATCAAACCTGTACCGAGGTAATATCGGCATCCTTTGTTTCTTGGGGTATTGATTGAATATTGAGCCAATACTTTCACTTGGGGAACTAATGTTTGTTCTGCATAAGTCCATAGTGTAGCGTTCATTCCTTTCTTTTGTGTCTTGATTGTTTCTTCTTGGTTTCCCACTTCATTACTAGGAAACATCCCGTTATATAAAGCAATACCCATAAAATAACTGTTGCCATAGTTTTGATAATTTAAGGATGTGATACTGAATATTCCGTCTGTTTGTGGACAAAAGCGGAAAATGTTTTCTTTACCTGATAAGTTCCGGTATCCGGTTCCGTTGTAAATAGAGGTTTCGAGAAACCATTTCTTCAAGTTTAGTTTATAATCTATTCCAACCGAAGCTACCGGATAATTGGCTATTGGATAGTTAGCCGAAATAGTAGGAAAAATACCACAGGAACTATTTGTAAACAAGGCCGTACATGGCGAAGTAAAATAGTCTTCGTTGACATTACGTATGCCGATGAAGAGAGAAGAGTTTTTCATCTGCCAATTGATGCCTAGAACAGCCAGTGTCCATGGAATGTTTTCTGTATCGATGTTAGAAAAAGTCTGTAAGTCATTTGCGATGTATGTATCACTGGTCTTTGATACGCTGAAGGATGCTAATTCAAATCCTATCTGATTGTTGACTGGAAAACACAGATCTGTCCGAAGCAGATTGATCCATTTAAATCCTTTGTGGAAGTTAGTCTCTAATTCTGTTATATAATTCAGATCCAAGCTCTGGGCAACGAGGCGGTGGCTGCCAATCGCAGCTACCGTCATCGTTAAACATACAATTATTTTTCTCATCATGGTTCATTATAGCCATTTTACAAATCGTTTGATATACCAGTTCTTGATAATTTGAGTCAGTATGCAGTAGGATAACAGGATTCCTATTAACCAAGGGAAATAACTGAGAGGTAACGGCTCTAATCCAATAGAATGTCCGATTGGAGAGAATGGTATCAGGATGCCGATTGCCATGACCAGAAAAGTCATTCCCGTTACTTGCCAGGAAGCACAGCTTTGGAAGAAAGGAATCTTTCGGGTACGGATCATATGTACAATTAATGTTTGCGAAAGAAGCCCTTCGATGAACCAGCCGGATTGGAATAAAGTCTGCTGTCCGATGCTGTTACAACTGAATACATACCACATGACGAGGTAAGTCAAGATGTCAAAGATGGAACTGATCGGACCGATAAATATCATGAATCTGCTCAAATCAGAAGCTTCCCATTTGCGAGGACTCTTTAGATAATCCGCATCCATCCGGTCAAAAGGGATGGTTGTTTGTGAAATATCATATAGTAAATTCTGTATGAGCAAGTGTATCGGGAGCATGGGCAGGAACGGAAGGAAAGCACTGGCTGCCATCACACTGAACATGTTTCCGAAATTGGAACTGGCCGTCATCTTAATGTATTTGGTGATATTTCCAAATGTCTTTCTGCCTTCCAAGACTCCATCTTCCAATACCATCAGATCTTTTTCCAGCAAAATGATGTCGGCACTTTCTTTAGCTATATCAACTGCCGAATCGACCGAAATACCAATATCCGACTGGCGGAGAGCCGCTGCGTCATTAATGCCATCGCCTAAGAAGCCAACTGTGTTTTGTTGGTCTTGAAGCAACGTGATGATTTGTGTCTTCTGCATAGGTGTGAGCTTGGAAAAGACAGTTGTCTCACAGACCGCTTTATGCTGTTCTTCTTCGTTCATGGCTTCCAGCTCAATACCTGTAAGCGCATTGCTGGTGTCGATTCCTACTTGCCGGGCAATGGTTTGTACGACTGCATCGTTGTCACCGGATAATATTTTAACCTCTATTCCATATTCATGTAGTTGTTTGATGGCTCTTGCCGCTGATTGTTTAGGTGGATCCAAGAATGCCAGGAAACCTATTAATACCATGTCTTGTTCGTCCTCAATACAGAAATCGGAAGCCTTGCTCAAATAACTTTTGTGGGCAATGGCAAGAACGCGCATACCTTGTTTATTCATTTGCAAACTGATTTCCTGCGCCTTCTTTTTCAGGGCGGAAGTAAAAGGATGAACCGAACCGTCGAATTCGGCATGTGAACAGATTTCCAGCATTTCTTCTACGGCTCCTTTGGTAATAATTTGTCTTTTCCCTTGTTTGTCTTCAACGACGACCGACATTCTTCGACGGGTGAAGTCGAATGGTATTTCATCCACCTTCTTATAATCTTCTTTCAGATACTCCAAACCAAGTTCTTTGATGTGTGAAAGAATGGCTTTATCCATCAGGTTCTTTAATCCTGTCTGGAAGAAACTATTGAAATAAGCGTGTCGTAATATACGTTTGTCGTGATCACTGCTGCCATCGGCGTTGATATATTTCTCCAATACAATCTGGTCGCAAGTAAGTGTGCCGGTCTTATCCGTACAAAGGATATTCATGGCTCCGAAGTTTTGAATGGCATTCAAATCTTTTACGATGGTCTTCTTCTTCGACATCGCCACGGCTCCTTTGGCAAGATTCGCCGTAACAATCATGGGTAACATTTCAGGCGTTAATCCAACTGCTACCGAAATCGCAAAGATGAAGGCTTCCAGCCAGTCTCCTTTGGTTAATCCATTCACGAGGAAAACAAAAGGAATCATAACCAGCATAAAGCGGATCAACAGAAAACTAACCTTACTGATTCCTTTATCGAAGGCAGTAGCTGCACGATGACCGGCAATACTTTTAGCAATGGTTCCCAAGTATGTATTGTTTCCAGTCTCGAACACAATACCCGTTGCGGATCCGCTGACGACATTCGAACCCATGAAACAGATGTTGTCTAACTCAATGACGCTTCCTTTATGATATTTCCCTTCTTTTACCTCGGCATGTTTCTCGATAGGATCTGATTCTCCAGTAAGAGAAGATTGGCTGACAAACAAGTCTTTGGCTTCGATGATACGGATATCTGCCGGAATCATATCGCCTGCTGCTATGTGAATGATATCGCCCGGAACCAGGTTGGCTATATTTATTTCTTCATCACTTGTACCACTTCGTTTGACATAGCAAGTGTTTGTTACCATCTTCAACAGAGCTTCGCTTGACATGTTGGCTTTCCATTCCTGATAAAATCGGAGAATGGCACTGGAGATCACCATGGTTGAAATGATAATAATGGCAGTCCAGTCTTGTTCTCCCGGATCGGCTAATAGAATGTCAAGGAAAAAGGAAATAACAACCAGACCGGTCAGAACACCGATAAAAGGATTAATGAAAGCTTTGATGAAGGTTGAGAACGGATTCTTTTTCTGTTCATGTTCTACTTCGTTCTTTCCGTAGTGGGATAACCTTTTTTCTACCTCTTCCGACGTTAATCCGATCCGGCTTGTCTGGAAATAACTGAAGACAGAACCCAGTGGTTGAGTAGCAGCTAAAAATACCTTTTCCGTATTAAAAGAGAATTGCTCTTTTTGTTTCTTTTTCTTCCACATTGTACCTTTAATTTATTAAGCGTTACTACTATGTTTCGTTTTGACGACACAAAAGTAGGCAAGGCTCTTTCTGGTACCTGTTAGAAAACTATTAGAGTGCTATTAGAAAACTATTAGAAACATGGTTCGTACCTGAAACAAGGCTTGTTAGATGTGCGGTAGTTCGATGATAAAAGTTGTTCCTTCGCCTTGTTGGGAATGTACGGCAATGCTTCCCTGGTGAAGATGGATGATCTTTTGGGATAAAGTCATCCCAATGCCGTGTCCTTCTACTTGCTTTTCCTGTTCTCCGCGGTAGAATAAGGTGAAGAGTTTTTCTTTTTCGGTATCCGTCATGCCAATACCATCGTCGGAAAGACGGATAATGCTCCATTTATCCCAATAAGAGATTTGAACGAACGACGATTTATCGGCCGAGTATTTGCAATTGTTTTCTATTAAATTGGAAAAGGCAATGTTGAGCAGATATAAATTCCCCTTGACTGTAATCAGGCGGTCGTCGTCTGCATCTTCTTCTACGAACAAGAGATGGATATTGTATTCCGGATGTGCTTTCAGAATATATTCCCGAACGTCGAGCAGAAGTTCATCCAAACGGATTTCCTGCATCTTGATCTGTTCTTTCTGATAGTCGGCTTTGGCCAGATTAAGAAGACCGTCAATGAGCTTGGTCATTCTTCGGGCATCTTGTAATGCATGCTGAATGGCTTCTTTGTATTGTTGTTCGCTTCTTTCCTTTTGTAAAGACAAATCCAGTTCGGCAATCAGGGCTGCTAATGGTGTCCGCATTTCATGGGAAACATTACTGACGAACATCTTTTGGGAGTTGAAAGAAGCTTCCAGCCGATTCAGCAAAGCATTGAATGTAATGCTCAGTTCGCCCAATTCGTCTTTTTCGTTCTTGACCGGTAAACGTCGGTCCATTTGTGAACTGGTAATCGTTTCTGCTTCCTGCACGATATCTCTGATAGGTTTCAGGGAAAACCGGGCCAGTAAGTAGCCAACGATAAAGAGTAAGGTCAGTCCTACGATGAAAAGGACAGACAATGTCTTTTGCAGTTCGTACAGGTTGTTGTAGCCGTAACCGTCGTAAGCGGCGGCTGTAACGATATAGTCTTTTCCCTGAAACGAGTAAAGCATACCGAGTCCTTGGTATTTGCCGATATAGAATTCTATTTCCTTTTCTTGCAAGATACGGTTTATCATCGCCCTATCTTCTTTTATGATGTCATTCTGTATGGCATCATGATAAAGCATCCGAAAATCGGTTGTATAGACAGCTACTTCTACTTCGTTGATGAATTGCTTGTTGTTGAGGTAAATGGATTGCATGGTTTGTGCATCCACCTGGCTCTGAAGAAACAAGTGGGCTTTGGTAATGGCTTCACTTCTCAGGTCATGGAAGAATGTAGTACTGCGGGTATGTTCACTGACGAAGTAAATCATCAGCATACAGAGTAGAAAGACCGTCGCTGTTGCTCCGGTATTCTTGAGTGTGAGAGCCGTGCGTATTTTCATAGCTTATCGGATAAAATGAATCCTACTCCGGGTTTTGTGTGAATCAGCTTTTTGCCGAAGTCTTTATCTATCTTTTTACGGAGATAGTTGATATATACATCGATGAAATTAGTCCCTGTATCGAAGTGAGTATTCCAAACCTTTTCGGCTATCTCGACGCGGGTAATAACTTTCTCTGCATTCTCCAGCATGTATAAAAGCAGATTGTATTCTTTCGGAGATAGTTTGATAGCGATATTGTTTCGTGTTACTTCGCGCAGATTCAAGTTGACAGATAAATCAGCATAGGTTATCTGTTCGGGAGGTCTGACCACTGTTTCTGCATTTCTTTTCAATAATACTTTGACACGCGCATTCAATTCACGGAAATCGAAGGGTTTGACCATATAATCGTCGGCTCCGGCATCGAATCCTTCCAGCTTATCGTCGGCCGAACCCAAGGCTGTCAACATCAGGATAGGAATTCGTTCGTTTAATTTCCGAATTTCCTTACATAGTTCGAAACCATCCAGTTTCGGAAGAATAATATCTGAGATGACCAGTTGGAACGAGTTGGATTGGAAAAGGCGTAAACCCATGGCTCCGTCGTAGGCAACCATGGTTTGATATCCGTTCTCTTCCAAGCCGATTTTCAGTAAGTCGGCTACTCTTTTCTCATCTTCAACAATCAAAATGGTTTGCATACAATGTTTGTATTAAGGTGATTAAAAACGGAACCGATTTCTGGCCTTGATATTTGGCTAGAATAAACGGTTATCTTTTCCTTCTCTCTTTATCGGCAAAGATAGGATTTTTGCCCTTTGAGAACAAGTGTTTTTCTTTACCTCCTTGTCTATATACCTTATATTATATAACATTCTTCCGGGATTACTTGGGATTTTGACTGCATTTATGGAATGACTGTCGGTGATGTTTCTTCTTTCCTGACACAAAATACATAATGAGGCATGTAGATTCCCCGGTAATGTTTTATGATTGTGTCAATCGGTTGCATCCCGTTGCGGAGGGCTACGCGCTGGGAAGCCTGATTGGTATCTCGGATGATGGAATACAATGCCGGGAATTGTAATGTATTAAAGCCGTATTCCCGGCAGGCGATGGCTGCCTCGGTGGCATATCCTTGGTGCCAGTACCGGCGTTGTAACAGGTAACCTATTTCGGGAACTTCCTGATCCTTGTATGCTTGCATGGTGATGCCGCATTGCCCGATCCATTCCTGCGTATCTTTTCGGATCATTGCCCATAATCCGAAGTGATAAGTTTGGTAACGGTTTAGCTGTTTGTCCAACCAGGCTTGTGCTTCCTGGTCACTGAAAGCGCCTTCATAGGCATACATTGTTTCGTCGTCTTGCAGTAACCGGCAGAGGTCGTTATAGTCTTCTTGTACAAGTTCGCGCAAGATGAGCCGTTCGGTTTCAAGAATTGTTTTCATGTGAATATGTATAGGTGTTTTTGCAATAGGTTTCGGATCGAATTGCCTTCGTATCCATTCCATGATCACGGCGACGGCATACTGTTGTTCTTCACTGGTCAGTTTTCTGCCGGCAGGTATGTGATGCCATTTGGAAAAACAACCACGACAGCAACAACCCGTGGCATGTTGGGCAATGAATACAGGATGTCCCCGCATGGGAGTTTGTTGTCCGTCGTTGGGAATGAAGGCAGGAGCCAGGCGTTTCCGGATGAAGTCTGCGGCATGTTGACGGATTGTGTCCCATCCTTTTTCCTGAATATAGGCCTTGTCTTTCGCCTTCAGGGCAAAGCGGCTTCGGAAGTTCGATTGGGAAAGTCGGACAAACAGTTCGTCCAATGAAGCGTTCTTTCCGGTCTGAACTACTATCGTCTTGTCGGTCGTCTTGTCTACCTTGTCGGAAGAAAAAAGATCGCCTTGTATATACTTCTCCATATAAATCCTGTTTGATTCGTAGGGTAAAGATACATGAATTCCCGGATTAAACGGAGCATACGTCCGGTAATAAATTTTCGGAGGCGATTAAATCCGGGATTACAATCGGATAAAGATGAGGAAACAGGCAGTGAAAATGTGATTTCATGTAGTCAATTCTTTAGTTCACGGCGTGAACTAAGTAAACCACGACGTGAACTACTTAATCCACGACGTGAACTAAGTAATCCGCATCGTGAACTAAAGAATGATTCAGGAAGTAAATAAAAATAATAGACGGGATCTGTATTTTTTACTTACTGAAATGACTACATTTGCCAATGTATGTATTAATGAAAGCCGGATAAAGAAAAACGTATGAAAAACAACCTCATGTATGTCCTTTGGGCTTGTATAAGTTTGTTGCCTTATTATGGTCAGGCCCAAAAAGAAACCTCTGTGTCGGATACGGGCAGATGGAAATTATGGTATAAGCAGCCAGCCGAACGCTGGTCGGAAGCATTGCCTTTGGGAAATTCCCGTTTGGGAGCCATGGTTTATGGTGGAATCGAACGAGAAGAGATCCAGTTGAATGAAGAAACCTTTTGGGCTGGTGGTCCGCATCGGAACGATAATCCGGCAGCTCTTGCCCATCTGGATTCGGTCAGACACCTGATTTTTGCCGGAAAGAATGCAGATGCCCAAAAGTTGATCGACAAGACTTTTTACAGTACTTCGCATGGAATGCCTTATCTGACGTTGGGCAGCTTGGTAATTGAAGGGACTTCGCCTGAACAAGTGTCGGATTATTATCGGGATTTGAATCTGGAAACCGCCATAGCGACAACGCAATATCAGGCGGATGGCGTGCATTATAAGCGGGAAGTATTTGCTTCGCAGGTTGATCCTGTTGTGATCATCCGGTATATGGCTGATAAGTCGGGACAACTGGATCTGACAATCGGATATGATTCTCCGTTGAAAAGCAAGATTTTGCGAAAAGGGCAGAAACTGATTATGCAGAGTAGGGGAACGGATCATGAAGGAATCCGGGGTGTTATTGAAGTGGAAACGCAAACGCAAGCTGATGTGTCTGGAGGAAAAATGAAACTGGATAACCAGCACATTTATATAGAAGATGCAGATACGGTAACGTTGTATGTGACGGCTGCCACAAACTTTGTCGATTATAAGACCGTCAACGCGAATGAAGGGAAAAAGGCTTCCCAACAGTTGTCGTCGGCCATGCAGAAAAACTATACGAAAGCCCGTCGTGATCATATAAGTCGGTATCAGCAACAGTTCAATCGAGTGTCGTTGGATTTGGGAAAAAGTGAAGCCGAACAGTTGGAAACAACCGAACGCATAGCCCGGTTTCAGGAAGGAAATGACTTACCTTTAGTGGCGTTGATGTTTCAATATGGCCGTTATCTGCTGATTTCTTCGTCGCAACCCGGTGGACAGCCCGCCAACTTACAGGGTATTTGGAATAATATGCTGTTGCCCCCGTGGGATTCGAAATATACGATCAATATCAATACGGAAATGAATTACTGGCCGGCCGAGGTAACCAACTTATCGGAAACGCATGAACCGCTGTTTGCGATGTTGAAAGAGCTGTCGGTAACCGGACAGGAAACGGCTCGGGTTATGTATGGAGCCAAAGGTTGGGTGGCTCATCATAATACGGATTTATGGCGGATAACCGGTCCGGTGGATAATGCTTTTTACGGGACATGGCCCAATGGAGGTGCCTGGCTTTCAACTCATTTGTGGCAACATTATTTATATACGGGAGATAAAGCCTTCCTGAAAGAAGCTTATCCGGTTCTAAAAGGTGCCGCCGATTTCTTCTTGTCCTTCCTGGTAAAACACCCGCAATATGGCTGGATGGTCAGTGCTCCGTCCATGTCTCCCGAACATGGTCCGGGCGGAGAAGATGTCAACCAGGCATCAACCATTACAGCTGGATGTACCATGGATAATCAAATCGTCTTTGATGTATTGAATCAGGCGAAAGAAGCAGCGGAAATATTGGGAAAACCGGTTGCTTATCAGGACTCATTGCAGCGAATGTTGGAACAGTTGCCTCCGATGCAGATCGGAAGATACAATCAGTTGCAGGAATGGCTGGAAGATGCCGACGATCCCAAAGATCAGCATCGACATATTTCGCATGTGTATGGCCTTTATCCCAGTAATCAGGTTTCGCCTTATTCCCATCCGCTTTTGTTTCAGGCAGCAAAGAATACGTTGATTCAACGAGGTGACGAAGCAACGGGCTGGTCGATGGGTTGGAAAATTAATCTTTGGGCACGTCTGCTGGATGGGAATCATGCATTTAAGATGATCAATAACCTGTTGGAATTGTTGCCAAGTGATGAGGTAAAAGATAAGTATCCGCAGGGCCGTATCTATCCGAACATGTTGGATGCACATCCGCCTTTCCAGATTGATGGAAACTTTGGTTATACGGCCGGTGTTGCCGAAATGTTGTTACAAAGTCACGACGGAGCATTGCATGTCTTACCTGCTTTACCTGATGCCTGGCAGGAAGGCGAAGTAAAAGGTCTGGTAGCTCGTGGTGGATTTGTTGTTGATATGAAATGGAAGAATGGGCAGTTTATGTCTGGTAGGATTCATGCTCGTCTGGGCGGACTTTTACGGATTCGTTCGTATGTGCCGTTACAAGGAAAGGGACTTACTGAGGCAAAAGGAGAAAATCCGAATCCATTTTATAAAACGGCCCAGATAAAAGAGCCCTTAGTCTCTGATGAAATTCAACCGCAATACCCGTTGTTGCTGAAAGTTTATGAATATGATCTGATGACCGAAGCCGGGGAAGTCTACGATCTGGTACGAGGTACGGTCAATGAATAAGAACCTTTTTAGCAAGGAGATTGTATATGCAAGTCAAAATAGCAGACAGTTGGCAGAAAAGACTTCAGAAGGAATTTGACCAACCCTATTTTGCCCGGTTGGCGGCCTTTGTGAAAGATGAATATGCGCATTATCATGTACTTCCCAAAGGATCACAGATATTCCATATCTTTAATGCCTGTCCGTTTGAACAAGTCAAAGTCGTTATTTTAGGACAAGATCCGTATCCGACTCCGGGACAATATTACGGCGTTTGCTTTTCCGTACCGGAACATACGCCGATTCCAGGTTCGTTGTTCAATATCTATCAGGAAATCCATACTGATCTGGGACTTCCTATGCCTGTTTCCGGTTGTCTGGATAAGTGGGTTGAACAGGGAGTCTTCTCGATGAATACGGTTTTGACCGTCCGGGCCTATCAAACCGGTTCGCATAAAGGGAAAGGATGGGAAACTTTCACCGATGCCGTTATCCGCTTGTTGAGCGAAGAACGGGAACATTTGGTCTTTATGCTGTGGGGCGCTTATGCTAAAGAGAAGATACCATTGATCGATCAGCATAAACATTTGATATTAACCGCGGCTCATCCTTCTCCGCGTTCGGCTGATCATGGTTTCTTCGGATGCCGTCATTTCAGTAAGGCGAATGCTTTTCTGGTGCAACACGGCATGACTCCAATAGATTGGTCTGTCTGAGAAAGCCAGAAAAGAATCAGGTGAATATGAATATAGATTCGTGATTTATATTATTTTTGTCCCCTAAAAAGATATAGATATTATAAAGGAAATGAAACATTATAATTTTGATGAGATAATAGACCGTAAGGGAACCAGTTGTGTAAAATACGATGGACTGAAGAATGCTTATCAGGGAAAAGAAAATCTGATACCTTTATGGGTAGCGGATATGGATTTCGCAACTCCGGATTTTATTGTAGAAGCCTTGAAGAAACGTTGTGAACATCCTGTTTTCGGATATACATTCGATGACGATGAATACTATGAAAGTATCCAGACTTGGCTGGACTATAAGTATCATTGGAAGACAGAACGGGAGTGGATTTCTTATATTCCCGGCATTGTGAAAGGCATCGGATTAGCCGTTCAGTGTTTTACCCAACCGGGAGATAAAGTAATCATACAACCTCCAGTATATCATCCGTTTCGTTTGGTCCCGACCCGTATGGGACGCGAAGTGGTTTATAATCCATTGAAGCTTGAAGATGGTGTATATAAGATGGATTTCGAGCAGTTGGAAAGCCTGATTGATAAGGACTGCAAAATGCTTATCCTTTCTAACCCGCATAATCCGGGTGGAGTTGTATGGGAAAAAGAAGCATTGGTGAAGTTGGCTCAGATATGTTCGGCTCATGGAATTCTGGTTATTTCGGATGAAATCCATGCAGAGATGACCTATCCGCAGTTCAGACATCATCCGTTTGCTACGGTTTCGGAAGAAGCAGCTGCTTGCAGTGTGACGTTTATGGCACCAAGTAAGACTTTCAATATTGCTGGAATTGTTAGTTCGTATGCCCTTGTTCCGGATAGTCGGATAAGAGAGAAATTCTATTCTTTCTTGGAAGCAGGAGAATTGAATGCAGGTACTATCTTTGCTTTTACCGCCACAAAAGCAGCTTATACGTATGGAGCCGAATGGTTGCAGCAGATGCGTTCATACGTTATTGAGAATGTAAACTTTGTGGATGAATATCTGAAGAAAAACATTCCGCAGATCAAGGTGTATCGTCCGCAAGCTTCTTTCTTGGTTTGGCTTGACTGTCGGGAACTGAAGTTAACTCAATCGGAACTGGTTCAATTGTTTGAAGACAAAGCCGGATTGGCCCTGAACGATGGAACCATGTTTGGAAAAGAAGGCGAAGGCTTTATGCGCTTGAACATCGGTTGTCCGCGTTCGATATTGAATCAGGCACTTGAGTCGTTGAAGAAAGCGATCGGTTAGTATTTTCAAGGAAAGCCGAAGGCGCACATGAAAAATAAGTTGTATATTTGTCCACTGTATATCAATCAAAATAAAATAGACAGATGAAAATTTCAGCAAACAAATTCGTTGCAGTAACCTACGACCTGTATGTTGGTGAAGGAGAAGAACGTGAATTGATGGAAAAAGCGACACGCGAAGTTCCATTGAAGTTTATTTATGGAACAGGATCCATGATCCAGGCATTTGAAGATGCTTTGATGGGATTGGAATCGGGAGCCGCTTTCGACTTTACGATTACTCCGGAAAACGCTTATGGCGAATACAACGAAGACTATGTGTTGGATTTGCCGAAGAATATCTTTGAAGTAGATGGTAAGTTTGACTCAGAGATGATTCAGGAAGGAAATACAGTCCCGATGATGGATTCAAACGGTAACCGGATGAATGGGTCGGTATTGGAAGTCCGCGATGATGTAGTTGTCATGGATTTCAATCATCCGTTGGCAGGAGAGACTTTGCATTTCAAAGGTGAAGTAATCGACGTACATGAACCTACAGCTGAAGAAATAGCAGCAATGACAGCTCCGGCAGGAGGTTGTGGCTGCGGTTGCGACAGCTGCGGAGGCGGTTGTGGTGATCATGAACACGGCGATGGCTGTGGTTGCAGCGGTTGTCATTAAATAAATCGTATCATCCAGGTTCGGGTTTTATGAATACATTTGGGAATATATTCAGACTTACTTCTTTTGGTGAGTCGCATGGCCCTGGAATCGGTGGCGTGATTGATGGTTGTCCGTCGGGTTTCGAACTGGATATGGAAGCAATCCAGAAAGAACTGAACCGAAGAAAACCCGGACAGTCCCGGATTACAACTCCAAGAAAGGAAGATGACGAAGTTCAGTTCCTTTCGGGTATTTACGAGGGAAAGACAACCGGAACACCAATTGGATTTATTGTTTGGAACAAGAATCAGCATTCGGCTGATTACGATAATATGAAACAGGTGTATCGTCCGTCGCATGCCGATTATACATATCAAATGAAGTATGGCATCCGTGATCCAAGAGGCGGAGGCCGTTCGTCGGCTCGAGAGACGATTTCACGCTGTGTGGCTGGTGCGATTGCCCGTCAAATCTTGGCAAAGCAAGGGATCGATATCAAAGCTTATACTTCTCAAGTAGGAAATATCTGTTTGGATAAACCTTGGGAAGCTTATGATTTGAATCGGATAGAAGAGAATCCGGTCCGTTGTCCTGATCCTGATAAAGCTATCGAAATGGAAGAACTGATAGCTAAAGTAAAAAGTCAGGGAGATACAATCGGAGGTATTATTTCCGGAGTCATCACAGGAGTGCCAGTTGGATTGGGGGAACCTGTTTTTGGTAAGTTGCACGCTGCATTAGGTAATGCGATGCTTTCAATCAATGCCGTCAAAGGTTTTGAGTATGGTGATGGTTTTGCTGCTGCGGGATTCCAAGGTTCAGAACGGAATGACCGTTTCTTTAATGACCATGGAAAAATCAATGTCCGAACGAATCATTCGGGAGGTATTCAAGGCGGTATTTCCAATGGTCAGCCTATTTATTTCCGGGTCGCTTTTAAATCGGTAGCAACCTTATTGATGGAACAAGAAACAGTCGATATGGAAGGCAACGATACAATTCTGAAAGCTCGAGGAAGACATGATCCGTGTGTATTGCCTCGTGCTGTTCCTATCGTGGAAGCGATGGCGGCTATGACCCTGTTGGATTATTGGTTGATGCAACAAGCCAGAGTGATGGAAAGATAATCGTTTTATCAATCTTAATAAGAGGAGAGTCTGTATGTAATAATCCTAACAGACTCTCCTTTTTCTCTTATAAAGAGGCTATGAACTCATCGAAACTCATATTCTCTATTCCGATCTTTTCTTTCAATCTCATTTTCTTGCGCGAGATGCTGCCTTTGGCTATATGGTAAATTTCTGCCAAAACAGACAAGGGCAGTTCCATCTTTACGAGGCAGCAGAAATTTATTTCTTCTTCCGTGAGTTGCGGATAGAGCTTTTTCAATCTTTCTGTAAAATGATCAAAGCAAGCGTTGGTATTGTTGCGGATAATTGTCCAGTCGTTTTCCTGTAAATGCAAGGCTCCAGCTTTGTTCCTGTTTTGCATTAAAATAGGAATAGTAATCTCGTTCAGTTGCTTGAAATATTCCAATCGCTGATTCAATCGGGCAAGAGCTATGGTTTCCTTTTCTTCTTTCTCTTTCAAGTATTGAATTTCGGCTTCTTTCCTTTTGAGATCACTTTGGTTTCTTTCTTGTTCGGTACGAAGTAGTTGGATCTTCAGCTTGTTTTTGTTTTGTTTGATACGATAATAAAACAAAAAGGATGCTAAGATGATGATGGCAAAAAAGGCAACAACCCGGTGTAAAAGAACTTCTTTGTCTGATAAGTTCTTTTCAACTTGAAGAATCCGTTCTTGTTGCTTTTTGTATTCTCGCAGGTTTTGCATTCTTTCCAGTAGCTCTTCTTTTCTTCCGTAGTAAGTAGAATCGCGCAGTCGGATATGTTCTTCCAGAAATTTCCGGGATTCATTCATTTTCCCTTGTTTTTTCATTTCTTCAGCCGCATAGCGATAAGCAAGAATTCTTTTATCCAAAGGAAGCATTTCGATCACTTTCCAAAAATAATCGATGGCATGCTCTTTTTGGTGAATATAAGCATCCAGACCTGCACTTTGAAGGCGGTATAAAGGATTCTGCTTATCTGTTTGTGCTGCCAGATTCAAGTAATGATAGGCCGAATCAGTCTGTAATAAAAGTAAGTGAACGATACCGGATTCGCTATATATTTGAGCTATTTGAGTAGTATCTGATGTTTCTGCATAGTTCTGGGCATCATGTAAGTAACTTAACGCTTCTTGGTAGAGCTTTTGTTCTTTCATCAGATTGCTTTTCAATAGGCATAATCTTGTAATTAGCTTGGAGTCTTTGTGTTGAATAGCTAATTGGCAGGCTTGTTCTAATAATTGTTCTTCTCTATCATAAATACGATAAAAATGGTACAGATTACTCATGCTTATCTTTAAATCAATAAGTAATCGGTAATCTGTTTCGGGTGTTATATATTGAATAGCTGTTTCATAATCATCTTGTGCTTTGATTAAATAGTAATGCTGATGATTGATTTTTCCTTTCAGGTAATAAATCCGGCATAGTTTACTGGAGTCATTTTGGGCTTCAAAGTAAACTCGAGCCTTTTCTAGGGAAGTGTTACTTTCCGGCAGTTTGTTCTGAAGGGCTAAGCTGGTATAATAGAGATAGAAGTATAATGCTTTATCTCCAACATTTAATTGAGTAGTATCAATTTGTTGTAAGGACGAAAGGACAGAATCCGGTTGATTCTGCATTTTTTCCAGATCGGATAACATAGAATTTGTTTTATCACGATGGCAAGCAGGTAATAGAAGTAGCAGGAATGCTAATATGACCTGACAAATATTAGGATATTGTTGTCCTTTTCGATAAGTTTTATGAAGTCCTTTTCTCATAATGCAAATATATAAAATCTGTGATAAACAAGGTAAAAGAGTTGTTTAAATACGAGATAAAAGTAGTGTTGTACATCATGTCTATCTGAGGTTTTATTGTAATGTACTGAATTATATGTGTTTATTGATTTCGTCATGTACATTGGAATTTTGTGCTTTACTGAGTTAAGGCAGCTATCTTTGCATTCGAAAAACAGTGAGATATCAAGTTTACTGTGAATGGTTAGATTCCGGTACTAGGTTGTGGGATGATATCTTACTGTATTTCCCTCTTATTTTATGTGTTTGGTTCAGTTTTTAAGGTGAATAAGATTGTTTAGTTTAGTTTTGTTGTTCCGTTAATTGTTAGGTCAGGCGAATGCCGGCTGCCTTGCCTACAATAAATAAAATGAAAAGTATGTACTCGTGCCTGACGTTTCCTTGGAAATCTCGACGGGTAATTACTGGTAGCGGAACTTATATGGAATTTAATAAGTTGATTTATGAAACGTGTAAATTATTGGATGAAGAGAAGTGGATATATAGTGAGTTGTGTATTCGTATTAGTTATGTGCTGTTGTTTATTTTCTTGTACAGAAGAAATGTCAGAAAATTTAAAGGCTACTGATGTTATCTTCCAGAAGTACAGAGTTGATTTTTCTAATACGCAAGACACATGGGTTTATGCTCGTTTTGTAAAAGATGAGGATAAGGCTTTTAATGAACTGAAGCTGACAGGTGAACAACAGATTACAGTGAATGATAAGTCTATGAACTATCATTATGTCAATGATCAGGCTCCGGTGGATTATAGTTATTCATTGAAGTTGGGCAAAGTGGATCAGGTAGATTTTACTTTCCAGCGGGCTAAGAATAAACAATATAAGAATACGGCGTTAAGATCGGCTGTTCTTCCGGTTTCTATACCTGCAGATTTGGCCTTTATTCAAAATGATGTTGCCTGGAAGTGGAATGGGGAAGATTTGAAAGCGGGTGAAAAGCTTGAGGTTACATTGGAAACAGATAAGGATGGTTATGCCATTTATTATGGTAGTATATCTGATGACGGAAGAGAAGTTACGTTTTCGAATGTACCAAAAGGAGATTATGTTTTGACTCTTCGCCGAATGGTTGTTTCAGAGACACAGGATAACGACCTGCCGGCTAAAGGAGAAATGACAATATGCTATTATGACAAGAGGAAAATATCCGTAAAAGAGAGTGTGTGAATTGTAAGGGACAAGGCTTTGGCAGTTTTCTGCCAGGCCTTGTCATATTTTTATCCTTTTCAGATAGCTACATTATTAATAATGTGTCCTTCTTGGAAAGAGCGTATGTTTTGAATAGCGATCTGCATCAGACGTACGCGTGCTTCATAAGTAGCCCAGGCAATATGGGGAGTGATATAACATTGGGTTGCCGTCAGAAGCGGATTGTCGGCTAGTGGCGGTTCAGATGACATTACATCAATACCGGCTGCAAATAAGGTCCGGTTGTTGAGCGCTTCTACTACGGCTTGTTCGTCAATCAAAGGTCCTCTGCCTGTATTGATCAAGATAGCTGAAGGTTTCATGAGCGAAAGCATTTCTTTGTTGACGAAATGATGAGTATCGGCTGTGAGCGGGCAATGGAGCGTTAATATATCACTTTCGCGGAACAAGGTTTCTTTATCAACTGGAGTGATATAATCTTCCAACTGATCTTTAGACTTGGAAGTAAGTGCCAGTACTTGCATTCCAAACGCATGAGCTACGTGAGCTACCGACATACCGATATGTCCGAGTCCGACAATCCCCAACTTTTTACCGGCTAGTTCAAACAGTTTGGTATTCCAATAGCAGAAATCCGGATTCTGAGTCCATTTCCCCTTTCTGATTTCTTGCGTATAATGTTCTACTTGATTCGCAATATTGAGGATGTGGGCAAATACCATTTGAACGACCGAATCTGTACTGTACGCCGGAATGTTCGTAACAATGATTCCACGTTTTTTCGCTTCTTCAATATCAACTACATTGTAACCTGTTGCCAAAACACCAATATATTTCAATGCAGGAAGTGCGTCCATTTCCTTTTTCAGGATACGAACTTTATTGGTCAGTACAATTTCTGCACCTTGACAACGTTCGGTTACTTCATCTTCTTGCGTGTTTTCGTAGATATGACACTCACCTAATGCCTGCAAGCCATCCCAGGATAAATCTCCTTTGTTGAGTGTTCTGCCATCTAAAACTACTATTTTCATATCTGATCTATTTATACAAAATTATTCATGATGATAAGGCTCATTATTCAATATAGTCATGGCCCGATAGATTTGTTCGACGAAGATAAGGCGAATCATCTGATGCGAGAAAGTCATCTTGCTGAGTGAGACTTTTTCAGATGCTGCCTGATAAACAGCTTCGCTGAATCCATACGGACCGCCGATAACGAATACCAGCCTGCGGGAAACCGTGTGCATTTTCTTTTCTAGGTAGGAAGCAAACTGCATCGATGTAAATTCTTTCCCTTTTTCATCAAGCAATACCACGTAATCTCCGGCTTGCAGGGATTTCAGAATCAGTTCGCCTTCTTTTTCCTTTTGCTGGCTTTCCGACAAGTTCTTGGCATTCTTGATGTCAGGGATAACCTGCATTTCAAAAGGAATATAATGGACCAGCCTGTTTTGGTATTCCCGGATAGCTTCGGAAAAGTAATTAGCGTCCGTTTTCCCAATGACAACTAAACTAATTTTCATTTGATTTTATATTTCTATATTTGCAAAGACGAAGTTAGGGAAAATTCTTATCTTTGTCACCAGTATTCACAAAAAAGATCAGTGATGAAACGATTCTTACTATTGATTGCCTTGGTCGTAGCGGCAATTAGTGTACAAGCAGCAGACATTACAGTTATTACAACAGCGTTAAAAACGGGAAATGCTACGAATTTACAGACATGTATGGATAAATCTGTCGATATGGCTCTTGCCGATAAATCAAAGATTTGCAATGCGCAAGAAGCTGTTTCGATGTTGAATGGCTTTTTTAGTTCAAACAAGCCTTCTGCTTTTTCTTTGTTACACCATGCGGATAAAAAAGACAGTGGTTTTTTGGTGGCTAAACTGACGGCTGGTAATAAATCTTATCGGGTTAATGTGACGTATAAAGTAGAAGGAGATAAGGTAGTAATACAATCAATCAGAATAGAATAATTTCAGAAGATGAACGTAAAAGAAACAAAAGAACAGCTTATTGCCGAATTGATCCGTTTGGCATTTGCCGAAGATATCGGTGACGGCGATCATACAACCTTGTGTTGTATTCCGGCTACGGAAATGGGAAAAAGCCAGTTAATCGTGAAAGAAGATGGTGTTTTGGCAGGAGTAGAAATGGCCCGTCTGATTTTCCATACATTTGATCCGGAACTGAAAATGACGACTTTCATTCAGGATGGTACGGAAGTGAAGAAAGGTGACATTGCCTTTGTAGTAGAAGGTAAGGTACAATCATTACTGCAAACCGAGCGTCTGATGCTAAATGTTATGCAACGTATGAGTGGTATTGCAACAACAACTCGCAAATATGTGAAAGCATTGGAAGGAACAAAAACACGTGTGTTGGATACGCGTAAGACAACGCCGGGACTTCGTATGATTGAGAAAGAAGCCGTTCGTATCGGTGGTGGTGTAAACCATCGGATTGGTTTGTTTGATATGATCTTGTTGAAGGATAATCATGTTGACTTTGCCGGTGGCATTGAAGCTGCTATCACTCGTTGCCATGAGTATCTGAAAGAAAAACATAAGGATTTGAAGATTGAAATTGAAGTCCGTAATTTTGATGAAATTCAGCAAGTATTGAAAATTGGAGGTGTTGATCGTATCATGCTGGATAACTTTACACCTGAAAATACGAAGAAAGCTGTAGAAATGATCGGTGGACGTTTTGAAATCGAATCATCCGGAGGAATCACTTTTGATACTTTGCGTCAGTACGCTGAGTGTGGAGTTGATTTTATTTCGGTAGGAGCTTTGACTCATTCTGTAAAAGGTTTGGATATGAGCTTTAAAGCTTGTTGATAATCTTTACGATATAAAAAAGAAGAGAGGGAATTGTCTCTTCTCAAAATAAACGAGAATCGTTTTTGAATCTAATAAATTTTGAAAACGATTCTCGTTTATTTTGTTTTCTATATTAGTCCTTTTGGAACTATTGAAAAGCCATTTACGCCCGAATGAAAGGAAATATATGGAGTTGAAATAATATTGGGAATTTAATGATAAATAGAAAATTCTGTATATCTTTACCAAATATTGAACATTTTCTAAAAAAATAACCGATTTAAAAATGAAAAATACAATTAAGTCCCAAAAGAACTTTGTTGCTTATTAAGGACTTTAAGTAATTAGAACTATGGAAGTTGATAAGAAAATACTGGAACGTTTGAAAAAAGGAGACGAAAGTGCTTTTGAATCCTTATTCTGGCAATACAACTCCCATATATACAATTTTGTCCTTTCTATCTTATACGATAAATCATTGGCAGAAGATATTACACAGACTGTTTTTTTGAAAATATGGGAAACTCATGAGCGGATAGATCCTGAACAAGGCATCAATGCTTACCTTTTTACGATTGCTCGACATTTGGTTTATAAGGAAACAGAGAAAAAATTGATTTTTGAACAGGCATCGGATGTTATTTCTTCCTCTTCGGTTGATGATGATTCTGCATTGGAAAAACAGATGGAAGCCAATTCTTTACGTGATTATATCTTACAATTGATTGAGGAGTTGCCTCCAGCCCGGAAAATGATTTTTAGTCTGAGTCGTTTTGAACATCTTTCAAATAAAGAAATAGCCACTCGGCTCTCTATATCAGAAAAAACGGTAGAGACTCAAATTTACCGTTCACTTCAGTTCTTACGTGAGAAATTATCTTCGGATGTGTTTTTGGCTTGTTTTCTGATTTTTCTGGCAAATCGACTTTAAAGACTAGGAAATAAGGAAGGAATACCGTATTTTTGGTCTTGGCTGAAGAATAAATCAGATTGGAGTAAGATCTTTATTGTAGAACTTTATTATAAAATGTCATGGAAAAACAAACGAAAAAGATGAACCGTCGTGAATTTTTAGGTTTATCAGCTTTAGGATTGGCTAGCTTTACGATTCTGCCCAGCTGGTCGGTTAATGGACAAAAATATGCACCGAGTGATCGGATCGTCTTTGGCTTTATTGGTTTGGGCCGTCAGGGAATGAGTGATTTCTATGCAGCTTCCAATTGTCCGGGAGTTCAAGTGGTGGCCGGATGTGATGTAGATGCCTTGAAAAGAGAGCGTTTTATGAAGCGAGTTACCGAGTGGCAAAAGAAAACCGGCTGGAATCCCCGTTGTGATACTTACGAATTTTATGAGGAAATGCTGGATCGGAAAGATATAGATGTTGTATCTATTGCTACTCCTGACCATTGGCATGCTTTGGCTGCCATCCATGCTTGCCAGGCATCTAAAGATGTCTATCTGCAGAAACCGCTGACTTATACGATTTCTGAAAGTATAGCTTTGGTGCGTGCTGTCCGGGCCAACGACCGGGTATTACAAGTGGGAAGTCAGCAACGCTCAGACCGCGAATTCCAACGGGCAATAGAATTGGTGCGTGCCGGTGCGATTGGTCATATAGAAAGTGTTCAGGTTCATATTGGAGAACCTCCTAAACCGTTTGATTTGCCAGAAGTACCGGTTCCTCCTTATTTGAATTTCAATGCCTGGATGGGACCGCTTACGAGTCCGAACGTGCATTATCATCCGGATATGTGTCCGCCAATTGATAATCCGGAAATGGAAGAAAAAGGTCCGTGGGCAGTTTGGCGTAATTATCGGGAGACAGGAAATGGTTATACAGGCGATTGGGGTGCTCATCATTATGATATCACACAAGCCGCATTAGGTATGGATGGGTCTGGTCCTGTTGAATATATTCCGGCCGGATATAACGGAACGAAATATTGTACGATGAAATATGCGGATGGAATAGTCGTAACCGAACAGGTGATAGAAAACTTCCGGAAAGATAATCCCAACGAACTTGGTATTAAATTTATAGGAACAAAGGGTTGGCTGAAAGTAGCTCGCGGTTACATAGAATGTTCAGATCCTTCTCTGGTGAAAGATACGCCGATGGGAGCAGAAGTGTCTCATATGCAGAATTTTGTTAATTGTATCCGTTCGCGCCGGAATCCAATCGCTCCGGTAGAAGTAGGTTGCAGTACCAATATTATGTGTTGTCTGAATAATATCGCTCATGAGCTGGGTCGCCCGGTGAAGTGGGATCCGGCCACATTAAGCTTTGGCGATGATGTAGAAGCAGCCAATCATCGGCTTTATTACTATAAATATCGGAATCCTTATACCTTGCCTTATTGGGATAAATAACAACTGATTTCCTGCCTAGGAATGATTTAAAAAGAGGGTTTGTTAAAAAGTACACCCTCTTTTTGTCTATTAGTCTTGTCTAGTCCTAAAATAGCGTTACATGTAAAAAAAGTAACAGTATGGAAAAGACAGAAACAAAGTACGTTAAATGTACCTAAAGAGTTACAGCATGTCCTTTAAATTATCAGTAGTGTAAGAGAGCGAAGCAAGAAAAGTAAGTTTAGGTTCCTTTTGGCATAAATATGGGATACAAGGATGCTATACAGTTAAGAGTTGGATCTAAAAATATGTAACTTTGATATATCAAACAAATTCCACACGCCTATGGGAAATAGTAAGGATCAGAACTACTTGAGCTAGAGTATAAATAAGGTTGCTGGAACGTAAAAATGCCCGTTGAAAAAAGAAACTAAGGCGGAAAAATCTGAAAAATAGTTTTTTTAGATATGATGATAAATATGGCAAAGAAGGAATATAATATTAACATACGAAAAACTTCTATCCCGAGCACTCATCTAATATAAGGAAGAAAAACACATAAGTATCAGAGGAATCTGCCTACTACTCGAGATAAGTAGGCTGAGATATTACCGTTAAAAGTGGAATATAAATTGAAGTCGATAAAAAGCGACGAAAGTTGTAGAAATGATACAGAGTATCCGTTTGGAGTTGTATAGGAACTCGTAAACTTTATTATATGCTTTATCAGCCGTTAAAGGAGAAAAAAGTTAGTAGAGACAATGTTAAGATCTTAATGAATAAGGTTAAAGGTCGTAAGATCTCCTTCGTCCTATAAAATAGTTATAATACACACAACATTTAGGAGTATGGTTTGTTCTAATGTTTACGTTTTTATCTTCTAGAATATATCTTTCATGTTAATGGAAAAATTCCTAATAAAATTCATCTGTTATACAATATATTTCTGTAATTTTACTCTCTGTGAACATAGAGATAATCGTTTAATTGTTATTATAAGTTAAATAGTTATAGCTATATGATTGATATTTAAATAGATACTTTAATTATATTGAACTAACTTATTTGATATTATTAACTAGAGGGCGTATTGCTCCAATACGTCCTCTTATTTAGGTAAATATGATGAATCTTAAACTATTTATAGGTGTATTATGCATTATTTCTATATTTAATTCAAATGTTTGTGCTCAGGATTTATTATATAGAAATGAAAATGCTCCCATGCATGATAGAATTGTTAATTTACTTTCTATACTGACTGTTGAGGAAAAAATAAGTTTATTGCGGGCAACATCACCTGGTATTCCTCGATTGAATATTGAAAAATATTATCACGGAAATGAGGCCTTACATGGTGTAGTTCGTCCTGGTAATTTTACAGTTTTCCCTCAAGCTATTGGTTTGGCATCAATGTGGAATCCTAAATTACATTATGAGATTGCTACTGTTATATCGGACGAAGCGAGAGCTCGTTGGAATGAATTATGTTTAGGAAAAGAGCAATTAGGTCAGTTTAGTGATTTGTTGACATTTTGGTCCCCAACAGTAAATATGGCAAGAGATCCGCGTTGGGGACGTACACCGGAAACTTATGGTGAAGATCCTTATCTATCGGGAGTTTTGGGTAAACAATTTGTTAAAGGACTTCAAGGAAATCATCCACGTTATTTGAAAGTTGTTTCAACTCCTAAACATTTTGCAGCCAATAACGAAGAACATAACCGGTTTGAATGTAATCCTCAAATATCAGAAAAACAACTTCGTGAATATTATTTGCCGGCTTTTGAATCATGTGTAGTTGACGGAAATTCAGAATCTATAATGACGGCTTATAATGCAATTAATGATGTACCCTGTACATTAAATACTTGGTTAATTCAAAAAGTTCTACGTGGAGATTGGAATTTTGATGGCTATGTTGTATCAGATTGTGGTGGTCCAGGGCTTTTGGTGAATGGCCATCATTATGTTAAGACGAAGGAAGCAGCAGCGACTTTGTCTATTAAGGCTGGGTTAGATTTGGAATGTGGCGATGACGTTTATATAGAACCTTTATTGAACGCTTATAAATTAGGTATGGTTTCTGATGCTGATATAGACTCAGCTGCTTATCATGTATTACGAGCAAGAATGAGGTTAGGTTTATTTGATGATCCAAATCATAATCCATATAATAAAATTTCTCCATCAATAATAGGTTCTGAATCTCATAAGGCATTGGCATTGGAAGCTGCAAGGCAAAGCATCGTTCTTTTGAAAAATGAAAATAATATTCTTCCTATCAATTTAAAGAAACTGAAATCTATAGCTGTTGTAGGTATTAATGCTGGAAGTTGTGAGTTTGGTGATTATAGTGGAACGCCTGTAGGAGAACCAATTTCTATTTTGCAAGGAATCAAAGATAGAGTTGGTGATAAGGTTAAAGTAAATTATGCTCCGTGGGTTTCTTCCCAAGATGGTTATGAACTAATTGATAAGTCATATTTTCCTAATGGACTTACAGCCAAATATTTTACTTCAAATGATTTGAAAGGGACATATAAAGAGCGGATAGATGATTGGGTTAATTTTGAGCCTGCGAATCAAGCACCAGATCCTTTTTTACCTAAATCTCCTGTATCTATACAATGGCAGGGAGATTTATGTCCTAATATTTCAGGAAAGTATACGATAGGTTTTAAAACGGATGATGGTTGTCGTTTATATATAGATGATAAATTACTAATTGACTCATGGAGAACTCGGTCAGCCGAGACTGATCAGGTTGAATTAGAACTTAAGGCAGGTCAAAAATATAAGATTGTAGCAGAGTATTTTGATTCAGGGGGTGAAGCCTTAGCTAAATTATATTGGAAAATACCTGATAAAGAAAATAAAGATATATTAACATATTATGGTAATGCAGAGCAAGTTGTTGAATCAAGTGATTTGACTATAGCTGTTTTAGGTATTAATAAAAGCATTGAGCGTGAAGGTCAGGATCGTAAAGATATTTCATTGCCAAAAGATCAGGAAGATTTTATAAAGGCAGTGTACAAATTAAATCCAAATACGATAGTAGTATTAGTTGCTGGGAGTTCATTAGCTATTAACTGGATCGATGAAAATATACATGGTATTATTAATGCATGGTATCCAGGTGAACAAGGTGGACGTGCCGTTGCAGAAGTATTATTTGGCGATTATAATCCCGCTGGGCGTTTGCCTTTAACTTATTATAAATCAATAGGTGATCTACCACCTTTTGATGATTATGACATAACAAAAGGACGTACTTACCAGTATTTTAAGAAAGACGTTTTGTATCCTTTTGGTTATGGATTAAGTTATACCCAATTTAATTATACGAATTTGGGAATGAATGAAGATATCCAAGGTGGTGTTATTGATTTTTCTTTTGATTTGGAAAATATAGGAAATTATGATGGGGAGGAAGTTGCTCAACTATATATAAAATTTCCTGATTCTGTAAAAGAGAAGCCTATAAAACAATTGAAAGGTTTCGATAGGGTCTTTCTCAAGAGAAATCAAAAAAAGACAATACATCTGACATTGAATCTGAAAGATGTTCGTTTATGGGATGTAGATGCGGCCAAGTTCATAACTCCAAAAGGAAAATATGAAATCTTTATTGGTCCTTCTTCTGATAAGGTAGAACTAAAAGCGGGCTTTGAGCTTTAATCAAGGATATTAAGAGCAATACTTCTGATAAAGTTTGCTGAGGTATTGCTCTATATTTAAACATGTTATATCTATATGCTTTTCAAATATTGTTTTAGAATTTTATTTTCTTGTTTTTTTATCTCGCAATATGCTTTGGCTGGAAATATTCTTTGTACAAAGAATGTTTCTCCTATTGTTGTATTTGATATGAGATATCTTTTAGAGAAGGATTTGACTGATATCAATAATGTGGAAATGGTATGGGATCAATTACATTTAGTTTCAACATTACAAGGTATAGTTAATAGAAATAAACCTTCATTATTTATTAAATATGTGAAGGAGGAGGAGATATGTGTAGATGAGTATTGGTGGAATAAATACAGAAAAGAAGGGGAATGGTTAAGCCAAAGAGATACAATCCAACTAACTTCTTTAATGGATGTTCTTGCTTATTTCAAAAAAGATATAAAAGGGCTAGTTGTGTATGATTCAGATGTTCCATCGACAAGTAATGTTGCATCTTAAATTGCTGGAATTGAAGATGTTATAGCAGTTCGTTATGATTCAACGCCTAATAGTTTATATCAAAATATTAAGAAATCTGATTTGAATTTAAAAGAAGTTGTCAGATTAATAAATAATGATGGTACTTCTATGTTTACTGGAAAAGGTTTTTTGCCAGGGTTAAACATAAGGTCTTCTGGATCTGTAAAAAATGATCCTTATCTTTGGTTTATTGAGAAATATATGAAATTAGGACGAAGTAATACAAAATACGGAGCATATTACATAGATCAATATTGGAGAAAAAAGCCATTGTGTTCAGTTCCGAATCATCACACATTGACAAATCATGATTTTTTTGTTAGTAAGAGAGCATTCTTTTTTGATTTATCACCTTGGGGCGATGAACCAGCAACTGATGATTTAAATCAAAAAGTGGGTACAGATCTTGAAACATTAAAACAGATGTTATTGATTGCATATAAACAGAATAAAGGAATAGATTTTTGTTATATTGGAGGATTTCCATCATGGGCATTTAAATATACAAAACATGCAGAAGGTATGCATGATGATGTTCCTACTGAATGGGAATTTTCAAAAATTATAAGTGCCTATAATGCTTTTAAGGATGCTGATGCAATAGGATATGGTGCGTTGGCTAATGCTTCTTTTTGGCAACATTTTCCTTTAGAAAAAGAGTATAAGCAGTCATGGGTAAGTCGGGAAAATTTAATCAACCTTAATTCCGCAACACTATAATTTAACTTTATTTATAAGTTCCTGAGCAACAAAAAGTTGCCCAGGATTTTGCCATGTCAGAATTTTCACTTATCTTAGTGTTGCAAAAA
>NZ_JAKZMM010000008.1 GCF_022809355.1 Parabacteroides faecalis
TGATAAAATTTTCTCTATTGGGTGAAACAATACTGGAATGGAACGATAAAGATATCGAGCATTACCATGCACGGCGTATGGCAATGGACAGTATGCTCTGCCGTTTCAAGGATTACAAGGAAATATATATCGAAACCGAACGAATTATCATTCGAAATTTCAAACAGAAGGATGCCGAAGGGTTGTTGGAGTATCTTTCCCATCCGCGTGTGAATTGCTTTGCCGGAGACCGCCTTTGTTCCAGAGAGGCGGCATGGGCATATATGCAGTATTCCCCGAAAGACATGCTGCGCTATGCGGTGAGTCTGAAAAAAGATGACTTTATTATCGGTGACGTGTTCGCTTTGCGTGAGAATGAAGACACTTATAATGTGGGGTGGCATTTCAACAAACGTTTTGAAGGCAAAGGATTCGCTTGTGAAGCGGCAGCCGGATTGTTGGATTATCTTTTCCGAGAGGCGGGCGCACGGCGTATCTATGGATTTGTGGAAGATGACAATATCCGCTCCAAACGCTTATGCGAACGTCTTGGTATGCGCCGCGAAGGATGTTTCAAAGAGTTTGTGACATTCGTAAACAATCCTGACGGCTCCCCAAAATATGAAGATACCTGTGTTTATGCCATTCTCGAAAAAGAGTGGAATACCATCCGTCAGTGGTGACACACCAAACCTATTATGAATTAATACAAAACAAGAAGAAAATATGAACAAGCAATTCATTATCACGAATTTCGCAGCATTTGCTCTCATGCTGTTCCTGCCGACCGGATGCAGGCAGGCGGACGGCAAGCAGGATGCGGTGCAGAGTTATCGGGTCATAAAGGTCGCGGCAAGTCCGGTGGAAATCTCCGAGTCCTATTCCGCCGCCATACGCGGACGGCAGGATGTGGACATCCTGCCGCAAATATCCGGGCGCATTATCCGTCTGAAAGTGAAAGAGGGTGAACGGGTGAAGACCGGTCAAGTATTGGCTGTAATTGACCAAGTGCCCTATCGGGCGGCATTACGCACGGCGCAGGCCAATGTCAGCGCGGCACAGGCAAAAGTGGAAACGGCAAGAATCGAGCTGCGGGGCAAGCAGGCATTGTTTGACGAGAAGGTCATATCCGACTACGAGCTTTCTCTCGCCCGGAACCAACTGGCAGTGGCGTGTGCTGAACTCGAACAGGCAAAGGCACAAGAATCGGATGCACGCAACAATCTCTCCTATACGGAAATCAAAAGCCCGAGCAACGGAGTAGTAGGCACATTGCCCTATCGCATCGGTGCGCTTGTCGGTCCCAATATGGCACAGCCTTTCACGGTCGTGTCCGACAATGCGGAGATGTATGCCTATTTCTCCATTTCGGAGAATATGCTACGGCGATATTTGGCTCGCTATGGCTCGATTGACAGCATGATAGCCGGGATGCCGGAAGTGGGCCTGCAACTCAACGACGGCAGCCTGTACAAGGCGAAAGGACGTATTGAAACCGTAAGCGGCGTGGTGGATCCTGTTACCGGAACGGTACAAATCAAAGCCCTGTTCCCCAATCCCGACCGCGAACTGTTGAGTGGCAGCATCGGCAATGTCATCCTTCAAAACCCGAAAACGGAGGCCGTAACCATTCCCATGACCGCCACCGTGGAACTGCAGGACAAGATTATCGCTTACCGTCTGAAAAACGGACAGGCGGAAGCCGCCTATCTCACGGTGGACCGCCTGAACGACGGCAACCGGTTTATCGTAAAAGAAGGTCTTTCGGTCGGTGACACCATTGTCGCCGAAGGCGTGGGACTGGTGAGAGAAGGCATGAGCATAACCCCTAAAAACGAAACGAAATGAACCTGCGATTTTTTATAGACCGCCCGGTGTTTTCGGGCGTTATCTCGGTGGTGATTGTACTGTTGGGCATGATTTCCATGTTTTCCTTGCCGGTGGAACAATACCCCGACATCGCACCTCCGACCATCAACGTATTCGCAACTTATCCTGGAGCAAACGCTGAAACTGTGCAGAAGGCAGTGATAACCCCTCTGGAAGAAGCCATCAACGGCGTGGAAGACATGACCTATATGACTTCCACGGCATCGAATACGGGCGATGCTTCCATCGACATCTATTTCAAGCAGGGAACCAACGCGGACATGGCGGCGGTAAACGTGCAGAACCGCGTGAACGGCGCGCTGAGCCAGCTTCCGGCGGAAGCCACCAAGACCGGTGTCACCACTGAAAAGCAGCAGAATGCCGAACTGATGACTTTCGCGCTCTATTCGCCCGATGACCGCTTCGACCAGACCTTCCTGAACAATTACGTGAAAATCAATGTCGAGCCGAGGCTGAAACGTATCAGCGGCGTGGGAAAGGCACAGATGTTCGGTTCCAACTACAGCATGCGACTTTGGCTGCGTCCCGACAAGATGGCGCAATACGGGCTTATCCCCGATGACATATCCACCGTACTCGCACGACAGAACATCGAGGCCGCCACCGGCTCCTTCGGTGCCAATCATCCTACCGCCAATGAATACACGATGAAATACCGCGGACGCTTGTCCGGCGCGGAAGAGTTCGGTGAGTTGGTCATCAAGTCACTGCCGGGCGGCAATGTGCTTCGGCTGAAGGAGGTTGCCGATGTGGAACTGGGCGATGAATACTACAACTATTCCTCCGAAGTGAACGGGCATCCGGCAGCCATGATGCTCATCAACCAGAAAGCCGGGTCCAATGCTTCAAGCACCATCAAGGAGATTCACGAAGTGCTTGACGACCTCAGCCGGGACTTGCCCGAAGGGACGGAATTCGTGGTGCTTACCGATACCAACAAGTTCCTGTATGCTTCCATCAATTCTGTTATCCGGACACTTATTGAAGCGATACTTCTGGTTATCGTGGTGGTATATGTATTTTTGCAAGATATTAAGTCCACGCTTATTCCTACGATATCCATTTTCGTCTCCATTATCGGTACGTTCGCCGTGATGTCCATGATCGGCTTCTCCGTCAACCTGCTCACCCTGTTCGCGCTTGTGCTTGCCATCGGAACTGTGGTCGATGATGCCATTGTGGTGGTGGAAGCGGTGCAGGCGAAGTTCGACGAGGGCTATCAGTCTGCGGTTCTCGCGGCTGATGATGCCATGAAAGGCGTTTCGTCGGCTATCCTGACCTCTACCATCATCTTTATGGCAGTGTTTTTCCCCGTTGCCATGATGGGCGGGACTTCGGGAGCGTTCTACACGCAGTTCGGTATCACGATGGCTGTTGCCGTGGGAATCTCGGCAGTCAATGCCTTCACACTCTCACCGGCACTTTGCGCGCTGCTGCTGAAACCCTATATCGATGAGCAGGGCAACACCAAGAACAATTTTGCAGCCCGTTTCCGTAAAGCGTTCAATGCCGTCTTCGACCGTCTGAGCCGACGCTATGTACGTGGAGTGATGTTCATTATCCATCGCCGATGGCTGTTGTGGAGCATCATAGGCATTTCTTTCGGGTTGCTGGTGCTGCTGGTCAATGTCACAAAGACGGGACTTATTCCCGAAGAGGACACCGGGACGGTCATGGTGAGCATGAACACGAAGCCCGGCACATCCATGGCTCAGACAAGTAAGGTGATGGAGCGTATCAACAGCCGTCTCGACAGCATCGGCGAGATTGAATACAGCGGTGCGGTCGCCGGTTTCTCTTTCAGCGGTTCCGGTCCCTCGCAGGCGATGTATTTCGTGACACTCAAAGACTGGGAGCAGCGTAAGGGAGAGGGGCAGTCGGTCAATGATGTCATCGGAAAGATTTATGCCGCCACTTCGGATATTCCCGATGCCACGGTGTTCGCCATGTCGCCTCCGATGATTGCCGGGTACGGCATGGGAAACGGTTTCGAGCTTTATTTGCAGGACAAGGCGGGCGGAAACATCGCCGCCTTCAAGGAAGAGGCAGACAAGTTTGTCGAAGCCTTGTCGCAGCGACCCGAAATCGGCGAAGTCTATTCCTCCTTTGCCACGGATTATCCGCAATACTGGGTGGATATCGATGCCGCCAAATGCGAACAGTCGGGTGTGTCGCCCGCAGATGTGCTTTCCACATTGTCGGGCTATTATACCGGACAATATGTTTCCGACTTCAACCGGTTCTCCAAGCTCTACCATGTGACCATGCAGGCTCCGGCGGAATATCGTGTGAATGCGGAATCCCTGCACCACATGTATGTGCGTGCCACCGATGGCGGCATGTCGCCTTTGAGCCGGTTCGTGCGCCTGACCAAGACCAACGGCCCGTCAGACCTCACCCGTTTCAACCTGTTCAACGCCATCTCGATTAGCGGGTCTCCGGCTCAGGGCTACAGTTCGGGGCAGGTGCTCGAAGCCATCGGCGAGACGGCACGTGAAGTGCTTCCGTCAAATTACACATACGAGTTTGGCGGCATTTCGCGTGAGGAAAGCAAGACGACCAACAATGCCACGCTTATATTCCTGCTCTGCATGGTTCTGGTCTATCTGATTCTGTGCGCCTTGTATGAGAGCGTGTTCATACCCTTCGCGGTTCTGTTGTCGGTGCCTTGCGGACTGATGGGCAGTTTCCTGTTTGCGTGGCTCTTCGGTCTGGAGAACAACATCTACATGCAGACCGGACTTATCATGATTATAGGCCTGCTTGCCAAGACAGCGATCCTGCTTACCGAATACGCCGGTAAACGGCGGTCGGAAGGCATGACGCTGGCACAGGCGGCATACAGTGCGGCAAAAGTCCGCCTGCGCCCCATATTGATGACTGTGTTGTCCATGGTGTTCGGTCTTGTCCCGCTGATGATGGCGCACGGAGTGGGTGCCAACGGCAGCCGTTCGCTTGCCACAGGTGTAATCGGTGGAATGATTGTAGGTACTTTGGCTCTGTTGTTCCTTGTGCCGTCATTGTTTATTGTATTCCAATATATCCAAGAACGTGTTAAGCATAATTAAATGAAGAAGACAGTAATATATATCATATTGTCGGGATGGATGCTTGCCGGCTGTGGCACATACAGCCGGTATCATCGCCCTGACCTCTCAACGGAGAATCTGTATCGGGACATGCCGGCGGACATTGATACAATGACCATCGCGTCCCTGTCGTGGCGGGAAATGTTTACCGACCCGAAACTCCAGTCCTTGATTGAAACCGGACTTGAACGGAACGCAGACCTCAATGTGGCACGGTTACGCGTGGAAGCGGCAGAAGCCGTCCTGATGACTGCCAGACTATCATATCTTCCATCACTGGGACTGACTGCCGAAGGTAATGCCAATAAACATGACGGAGCAACGGCAAAGACATATAATGTGGGAGCGTCGGCAAGCTGGGAACTGGACATCTTCGGCAAACTTACGGCGGCAAAGCGTGGCGCAGCCGCCGCATTACAAGGAAGCCGTGCCTACCGGCAGGCCGTACAGACACAGCTTGTCGCCACTATTGCAGACAGTTACTACACCCTTGCCATGCTTGACGCACAAATGACAATAAGTAACCGGACTTTGGAGAACTGGCGGACTACCGTACGCACTCTTGAAGCGTTGAAAAAAGTGGGGAAATCAAACGAGGCTGGCGTATTGCAGGCAAAGGCGAACGTGATGCGACTCGAAGCATCCCTGTTATCCATACGCAAGAGTATTTCCGAAACAGAAAACGCCCTGTCTGCGATACTTGCCATGCCGTCACACTCGATTGGACGAAGTGATCTGGCCGAGGCTGCTTTCCCCGATACTGTCTCGATCGGAGTCCCTTTGCAACTGCTTTCCAACCGTCCCGACGTGCGTCAGGCTGAAATGGAACTGGCGCAAGCATTCTACGCCACCAATGCGGCCCGTGCCGCCTTCTATCCCAATATTACCCTCTCGGGAATTCTTGGATGGACTAATAACGGCGGTGGCGTAATCGTAAATCCCGGACAATGGTTACTTAATGCCATCGGTTCCCTGACACAGCCGTTATTCAACCGGGGCGTAAACATCGCCAACTTGAAGATAGCCAAAAGCCGTCAGGAAGAAGCCAAACTGTTGTTCCGGCAATCATTACTGAACGCAGGAAAGGAAGTGAACGATGCTCTGACCGCATGGCAGACGGCAAAATCGCAAATTGAAATCAATGCTCGGCAGGTTGAAACATTATGCGACGCTGTGCGAAAGACAGAATCGCTGATGCGTCATTCCAATACCACCTATCTGGAAGTGCTGACCGCCAAACAGTCTCTTCTCGAAGCGGAAGTGCAACAGTTACAAACTCGTTTTGAACGCATACAAAGTATAATTAAACTTTACCATGCGTTGGGAGGAGGAATGTAACTTTACAAGAATTATAACCTAATACTGAACCATGTTGTGTAATTTTTATATTTCAGTCGTCATAAACTTATAAATAAGTAATTTAGTATGCAAAAACAAATTAAAAAGTCTTCTCTTTTTTTGAAGAGAAGCAACACCTGACCCACTTCGCTACCGAACAGGATGTAGCAGAAGAATTGTTTGAGTTACTCTTAGAAGCGAGAGAACTCTATCTTCAGGATGTGATTTTGAATGGCAAGCGGTATGACCGCTATGTGGATGACTTCATCAACAGTCATCGGTATATCAACTGCAACAGTGCAATTTGCCGAAACTGCCACGAGATGAACATCCACATCGTCAAGGGACTGCTGAACGAATGCGCCCACCTTATCCAGCCTCTTTTTGAGGCATCCGACTTCTCCTTTGAGAAGTGTATGGAGTTACAAAGGAAGTATGACCGCTCGGAACCGTTGCCGCCATACAGTTGGCACGGAGCAAGGGGGCTTTTGTGTATGGCATCTGCAACGTCGTGGGTGCCTCTATCCCAAGAAATACGGATTCCGGGACATACATCCATGTAGGACCTGAGATAGGTGTGGCTTCTACCAAGGCTTTTACAGGACAGGTAACGGTGCTGATGCTGCTTGCCCTCTGCGTGGGACAGATGCGTGGTACTGTGGATGATGCAACCGTAGAGAGGATTGTCCGGGAGTTGAAGAACATGCCCCTATATATAAAAGATGTGTTGGGACTTGCTGACAAAATCAAGAACTTGTCGAAGATATACACCTATGCCCGCAACTTCCTTTATCTCGGTCGTGGGTACAACTACCCCACCGCCCTTGAAGGTGCGTTGAAGCTGAAAGAAATATCCTATATCCATGCGGAGGGTTATCCTGCTGCGGAAATGAAGCATGGACCGATTGCACTTGTAGATAGCGAGATGCCCACGGTGGTCATTGCTCCAACGGACTCGCTGTATGACAAGATAATCAGTAATGTAAGGCAGGTGAAGGCGCGTGGCGGTACGGTTGTCGCCATCATTACCAAGGGCAATGACGCAATGAAGGACATCGCCGACCATTGCCTTGAAGTGCCCGACGTACCCGAATGCCTTACACCTCTCGTTGTTTCCGTCCCATTGCAGTTGCTGGCCTATTACATCGCCATCAACAAGGATAGGAATGTTGACCAGCCAAGAAACCTTGCTAAATCAGTTACCGTAGAATGAATAGAATATTATCACTTATTGTTACCATCCTCTTTGCGTTGTGCATTGAGGCTGGCATCTTTATGCTTATTGCCCACTGGTGGGGCATGACTGCGGCCATTACCGTGATAGCCATTGAATGTGTGTTAGCCTTATGGACAGTTTACGAAATGAGACATGCGAGTGATGAACCAGTTGATGAATAACATTGCAGGCTGTGGTTAGAACGAAAAAGGCTAAAAACAAAAGGACGGGTCGATGATTCGTCCTATTTTTGTGTCTTTTTGGTGGCAAAATGTAGCGATTTAGCAAAATAAACATAAATTCCAGTGATATTCAGCATGAAAATTCGCCCATTTAAGTGAAAATGTGTAATTTTGCAACGCAAAATTGTGCCTAAGCATTTGCATCAAAACAACAATAGTTCAATCGAGGCTGATATGAAAGTAGAGATTAACAAGAAACGTTTAGAATACCTGCTGGCATTATACAAGATGTCGGTGGATGACTTGTTGTCTCTTCTGAACAAAGGCAGGAAACGGATAACAGGAGCCGCAGACATCAGTGGAGATTCTATTGATTTGGGGGTGTTGAAGCGTATAGGTGAGATATTCGACAAAGAAGTCAGTTTCTTTCAAGACTATTCTAAGTTGTCAACCAATGCAAGCAGCAGTATCTTCTTCCGCAAGACCTCATTCGGAACAGAGCTGAACTTGGAGTCGATCCGTACTGTAAACCGATTCGAGAGTCTGAAAAACGCTTTGGATGCATACAACAAACTGTCGCAACTGGATGTGAAGTTTGACATAGAACACTACACCCTACAAGATGACCCTAAGACAGTAGCCGTACGTGCAAGAGATTTTTTTTATCCCGGGGAAACTGTCAATCATAGGCAGTTTCTTGTGAAGATGATAGAAAAAATCGCCGATCATGGCATTTTTGTCTTTGAATACATAGAGACATGGAACAAGAAAGAGAAAACCAACATTGACGGTTTTTACCTTAAGCCCAATGTGATAGTGCTTAAGCATCATAAGCATTACAAGCGAGAAATATTCACTCTGGCGCATGAATTGGGGCATTGTCTATTGGGGATTGAAGAAGTGGAGTCGGTGGACATGATGGACATCTCGGCACAGACTTCATACAGTGATGTCGAAAGATGGTGCAATGATTTTGCATATCAGTTCATTATGGGACAAGAAGCAGAAACACTTGCTAACATAGCATGTGTAGATTCCCGTAACGACTACTGCATTGACCTCTTCAAGGCTATCAGTGCACGGACGCACATTAGCCGTCTTGCCTTATATACAAGGATGTATATCGACAGGAAAATCAGCTATTCGAGCTACAGCAATGTCAAGAGTGAATTGGCAGAGGAATACAGAAGAAGAGAGGAACAGGAAAAGTTGAAAAACTCTGAGAAGAGAGGCGGGCGAACACCAAAGCCCATCATTTCTCCGCTATTCTTGAAAACCATGCAATATGCCTATTTCAATGGAGTGGTCAACGAGACCACTTTCTGTTCGAGACTCAATGTCAAACCAGCAAATTTTGAGAGGGAGTTATGGCGATAGTTGTTGATACATGCTCATTGGTGATGATTGCCAAGAATTATCTTCCCTTGGATAAGGACGGACAGTTGTACTCATTCCTGGAAGAGGCGTTCTCCCGCAAGGATTTGATGCTACTTGATGTGATTCTGGATGAATCAAAACGCACCTCCAAAGGAATTGCAGTTGAAAAGATGCCTTTCCTCAAAGACAAGAAATTGGTCATTCCGACAAAGGATCTATTTCCATGTGCCCCAGAGAGATTCAGCAACATGATAGACAACAATTTCTGTGTAAGACTGAAGAAGCAGGAACTGACTGAAGAAGAATACATAGAGCAAAAGGAAGAATACCTTAAAACAGGTGATGCTAAGATTATCATTTATGCACTGAATGTACGACACTCGGACGCTATCCATCTGGAAGAGATGCAAGTAATGACGGAGGAAACAAGGCAGCAGAATGACGGTAAGTTGTTCAAGAAACTTCCTTTGTTGTGTGAGCAGATAGGGATTGGAACACTAACCGTTTCAGAATATCTGCATAGAAACGGGTTCTTTATTGACAAATAGCATAGATATTAGTATCATCTTATGACATCTTTCACGAGTAACCATTCTATTTTCCGCCTTGACATAAGTTGTTAGCCGACATATCTTTGCGTCATAACCAAATAACAAAAATGATTATGGCAAAAGAGAAAGTAAACTACCAGGAGGTATATGACCTCTACCAGTTATGCAGCGAGACCAAGGATCTTCGGGAGTTCTGTGCGGATTATGGAGTAAATTACGACAAGTTCATGAACTGGCAGCGTCACCAGCTGTGGAGCGAGAAGTTAGGCAAGACAGTTCAGGTTGAGCAGCCCAAGGTTGCCAAAGTCCAGATAACCGGTAAACCTTGCAACAGTCCAACCGTGAAGATGGAAGTGAAACAACCGGAAGTCGAAGCTCCTATTAAGTGGGTGAAACTGCAATTGACATCCGGCGCGACACTGTTTCTGAAAAATACCACAGTTCTTGATTTGAGCTTGTTGCTTAATAAAATGATAGGATGATATGCTTGGACTGAGTGCTAACCTGAACTATTACCTGTTTAACGGTAATGTTGATTTGCGGAAAGGAATTTTCCGCCTGTGTGAGAGTATAAGGGAAGAGATGTCACTTGACCCGAGCGATGCATCCAATGTATATATGTTCATGTCCCGTAACCGGAAGGTCGTCAAGATACTTCATTACGAACGCGGTTTTTATGTGCTTTACGAGAAACGTCCTGTCATGGGTAGATTCAAGAAACCTGTGTTTGACGAGTTGTCAAAATGCTACCGGATACAGTGGTCTGACATGGCTTACCTGACGGAAAGCATCGTAGTCGACAGGATGTATGTAACTCCTAAAGAATGAATAATAAGGCGTTGATTTACAAAGGAATAATACAAAAATAATCGATAAAAAGTTTGCGTAACTGCCTGATTTTTCGTACCTTTATATCATGATTGATGAAAGAGCATACGAGTTACTTTGCTGCCAGCTTGGTCTGGCGAATGAGGAAAAAGCAGGGCTTCGCAAACAGAATAAAGAACTGATTGCGAGGCTTGAGTCTATTGAAAAATCCAACAGGGAGAACTCAAAAGCTCTGATTGATACAATCAATGACCTCAAAGAATCCCTCAAAAAGCAATCGAGTACGGTTGAATATTACAGGAAAGAAATGGAACTTATGAGGAAGCAGCTTGAAGCAAAAGACGAGGTGAACATGATGCTGGCAAATGAGATATCCAATCTCAGGCTTCAGCTTGAGGACGGCAGGAAACACCGTTTCGGCCGTACCTCAGAACAAAGAAGGCTGCTGAACAACCGTAACATTGACAAGGCTGCAATGGAGAAGTCTGAGTATGACGGTTCTGACAAGACGGATAATGATGGTAATGATAATAAGGCCAATGGTAACGTTACCGGCAGCAATACCTCTTCCGGTAGTGTACCTGCACAGAACTGCAGAGCTTCAAGGAAAAAGGAAACCGCACCACGTGCGGAAAAGACCAGGCTGAAGGTGGACAAGGTAGTGGTACATGAAATAGAAGACTATTACCAACTCCCGGATGGCGCAAGGCTTATGAACCGCAACGGAATGGCTGATGTGTGGGAATACAGGTTTATAGAACATGTGCGTGCCCATAACGTGGAACATGTGTACAAGGTGGCAAGGGTAAAGCTTGCAGACGGCACTTTCACTAACACGATGGAGCATCCCTTGAAAAACCTTGGAGGAATCTTCTCTCCTGAACTGCTTGCCCGTCTGCTTTGTCTGAAATATGACTTCAGTATGCCTGAAAACAGACAGATAAGACTGCTTGCAAGAGAAGGCATCCATATAAGCAATACCACGCTGAACAGCTATATCCACAACGGAATCTCCAGGCTTAGGGAGTTTATGGAAGATGTCTTCAAGAAGTTTGTACAACAGGCAAAATACCTTATGGTTGATGAGACTACCGAACTCGTTGGAGTTGAAACACCGGAAGGTAAGGCTTACAGGAGAAAGTACTTATGGGCTTTCTTTGCAAAGCATGTCAAGTTGGTTTATTATCATTACAACAACGGCAGCAGAGCATCTGATGTGGCAAAGACCTTCCTTGATCATTTTATGGGATCTATATCTACAGACGGATATACGGTTTACAGGATGTTCGACGGAGAAGGCTCAAAGGTGCTTCATATAGGATGCTGGACGCACTGCAGGAGGTTGTGGGTTGATGCTTTGCCATCAGACAGGACGGCGATGGACATAATAGATTCTATCGGTGATTTATTCAGGAATGAAGACCTGTTCCGCACAATGAAACTCAGCAGTGAGAAGATAAAGGAAAAAAGACTTAAACTTACGGGACCTGTTCTTGAACGTATACATCATAAGGTGGTCATGATGATGCAGGATACCAAACTCATGGCAAACGAACTGATGAGAAAGGCTGTGAACTATACGTTAAACCAGTGGAAATCCCTGAAAAATATCCTTAAGGACGGTGCGGCGGAAATATCCAACAATCTCTGTGAGCAAAGAATGAAACCTGTAAAGCTGCTGCTCAAGAACTGTATGAATATAGGAAGTGAGGCAGCCGCAGAAAACTCGGCATTCATCTTCTCCCTGATAGAAAGCTGTAAGTTGAACGATATATATCCTCAGGATTACCTGAAGCACTTGTTTGAATGTATTCTTCATGGTAAGGACTGCGACAAGAAGGCCCTTCTGCCATGTTTTTATAAACCGGAATGTTAAAACAAAAATATTTTCTTGCGGACATTTTTATTTTATCGGCTGAAAAACAGCCGATAAAATCGTCGTGGCGGAAAATAGAATGGTTACCTTTCACGAAATCATATTATATTCGTGAATAAAACACTTGTTTTTCAAGAATAGAAATTGTTGAGGATTAGATATTTAAGACATTATTGCAATGCGGAAGGGGTGATGTGAACGACAAAAGACAAGGCGTTCTATTAGAGTGGATGCTTGATAAGATTGAGAAGAATGGACGGGTCGATGGCTCGTCCTTTTTTTGTGTCTTTGAGTGTGAGGTGCAGGTGGGGACCAGTACTGCGACCACTGTTGCCTGTCAGCGCGATGATGATGCCGGGACGGACGTGGGTGCCTTTGGTGACGAGAGTTTGGGAGAGGTGGCAATAGCTGACGGTGAAGTCGCCGTGACGGAGGGTGACATAGAGGCCTGAACGTTTGTCCTTGCCTACCTTGATGACCTCGCCGTGCATCATGGCGTATGTGGGTTCGTAATTTGCCTTCAAATCAAGCCCGTTGTGTAGGGCTTTTCTTTTTGTAAATGGGTCTCTGCGGTAGCCGAAAGGGCTGGTGACAGAGATATGACGGAGTGGACTGACAAGTGCCGTGTGGCGGTCGGTCTGCTCCGTTTGGGTTTGTAATGGGGCAAAGGCAAGAGAGTCTCGCCGCTGATGCGGCGAGCACGGAGGCAGTTGTTCGGATGTTGCGGACTGCGTCGTTTTTGGCACAGCCTTGCGGTGTACCTTAGTCTGTGTGACGGTATTGAACTGAGCGCATACTGTTGCTGATGAACAGAATATTGCTGCTATTGTGATGAGTAGAAATCGTTTCATGGTGCAAAAGTAACAAGCAATTCTTTGACTGGCATAAAGAACAAAGGGAAGACAAGAAGATTGTAACATAATATAGCAATCGAGTTTGATTTTTGAGCAGAAATCAAACTCAAATAATAATAATCGTCAAAAATAACACGCATTATCTTATGCAATTCTGCTTGTCTCTGAATAGGTATATAACTTTGCATGAGTTTAATTTCAAATTCAAAGTTAAAGTATGAAGCAAGTACGATTTGAAGAGAGCGAGGTGCCTTATCAGACACTGGCTCGTTTTGGTCTCACACAAGAGAAGATTGAAGACCTGCCCATGTGGGCGTTGGAAGATATTGGTCAGGGACGACGTTCACCGTTGCTGCCCATTCAGGTGAATAATGATGAGGGCGAGACATTGAAGAGCCGCACCCGATTTGCGTTGGTCCGTATGGAGGACGGCAAGGTGGATGTGGTCTTCTATCCGCAGTTGGAGAAATCACCATTGGAGGCTTTTACTCAGGAACAGCAGGAGGACTTGCTGGCTGGAAAGGCTATCCTTGCCGATGTTAAGGATGCTGATGGCAGGAGCAGCAAGGCTTTCGTGCAGATTGACACGGAGACCAATCAGGTGATGTCGGTACCTACGCCTGTCATCGGGCGCAACTTGGAGGTGCTGAAGGATGAACTGAAACTGAGTTCGGCAGAACTGACCGTGATGCAGAAGGGTGAGCCGCTCACGCTCATCATGGAGGACGAACAGGTGACGGTGGGTATTGACCTGAACGATAAGACCGGCATAAGGATTAATCAAGGCGACAGTCAGAAGTGGAAGGAGAACACCAAGCGAGAGTGGGACAAATACACCTTCGGGTGCTATGGCTGTTGGGTAATGGGCGATGACGGTAATCTTGACTATGTGCCTGAAGAGGAATACACGGAAGAACTTTGGAATGAGCAGAAGAAGAATGGAGAGCGCAACCGCGCCTCTTTTTCCATGCACAAATAATCTACACATAATATAATAAGTATATGGCATCAAATAAATATTATCCAGAGGATGTGCTCGTCGAGAAGATACAGAGCGGCGAGTACGGTTGGTTGGAGTATGTCAACCATCATTCTGCTGAATGGCAGGAAGAATATGAGAGCTATTGTCTGAACAACGGACTCTGCATTTGTGAAGAGAGTGCGGAGCAGTTTGTCCATCACAAAGATGAGGAACTGGAGAAGGCAATAGAGAACGGTGAAGCATGATAAATGAAGAGTGAAGAATGAAGAGTGAAGAATAAGTATGGCGATAAGAAAGAATACGAATCCCCAACAGATGGACCTGCAACCAGAGATGCGTGACTTGCTCATGCGCAATGGTATGCAGGCTCATGTGGTGAGTAATGGCAGCGGCTATCAGCTTGTGGTGCAAGGGCATGACAGTCCGCTGCTTACCTATAACATCACCGAGAAGCAGATGTTGGCTCTGACCGACTGGGGTACGAATCATGCCAACAAGTTAGCCTACAATACCTTTACGGGCATTGTGGGCAACGACTTCTATATGCCCAAGAACTTCGTTCATGCACGCAATGCCAACGGTCGTGTAGCTATGGGGCTGCACGGCTATCGTGTTGGTATCGGCGAGTATGGACGGATGGGGCGCATCGATATGCCACCACCCTTTTTAGGTTGGACACCACGCAGTCAGGAGGGATTCCATCTTCGCAGAGTTGGAGGACGATTGTTCTTCCCCGAAGCCCCGATTGTGCCTGAACGTTGGGACGGCAGAATGAAGCCTGGCGAATTGCAGAGCGGCGGTTATGGGTTCTATTATAAGGGACAGCAACAGAGTTATAGCCCTCAGCAACAGGATGTGCTGAAAGATTTGGAGGGAATCATAATGCCTTCCATCAGCCGCACGAGAAGCACGGAGCCAGCCAAGCCTTATAAGGAACTGATTACCTCGCCTGTCTATTTCACCAATGAGAAGTGGCAGGAGTGTCTGGCATCGCATGGCATCATCATTGATGAGAATGCGAAGACGCTGACCATTCAGTCGAACAGCGTCAATGCCGACATGGTGTATGACCTGACAGATGAGGAACTGAAGAAACTCACCTCCAACTCCATCAAGGAAGTGCCCGTCGTTCAACGCTTGGAACTGCTGAATGGCATCATCAAGGACGACTTTGCTGACAAAATCCTGATGGACACACTGAATAGCAAGGAGCGCATCGACCTGCATCTGCATCCCGAACTTGAACAGGAGTTGCAGCAGCGTCAGCAACAAGACGAGGAACGGTTGCTTCCGTTGGAAGAGGACGAGACTGTCAGACGTGACGTGTTGCAAGGCGATGCCATGGTGAGAGGTGAAGACCTTGCCTTGATTAATGAGAACAAGGGTTGGTATCGTGAGGGAGCGCATGGGCGTGAAGTGAAAGTCGGTGACATCATGGTGGAGAAAGTGCCTCCGATGGAGGGAGATAAGAAAGGCGAAGATAAGTATCGCATGACCGCCATTATCAATGGAGAAGCCATCACGCACGAAATCAAGCAGAAGGACTACGACAAGTTCTTGGCGGTGGATGACTACCATCGCATGAAACTCTTCTCCAAGGTTTTCAGTGAAGTGGATATGAAGACACGCCCCGAAACCAACGCCGGACTGGGCACGAAGATATTGGCGGCTCTGACGGCAGGAGCAGTCGTTACAGCAGAGGTGGCGCATGACATAAGCCACCATCATCACCATCCAGCCCCGGAGTTCTATGCAGAGCATCATGGCGGTCCACGTCCTTACTTCAAACCGGGAGTGGATTCGCCACAGGAGATTGCGGCAAGGTACTTTGAGGCAGAAGCAAATCATGTTGCCACGGAGATAAGGAGAGGATATTAACAATGTATAATTTACAATTTATAATTTATAATGAGTAGTGAACTGACATACGATGACTTTCTGGACAGGTTGAGCATACAGGAAGTACTGGTGGACGCAGGGTATCATCTGAACAAGAGAGATGGCTTGCGTTATCCGTCGTATGTGCGTACTGACAGTGAGGGCAGACGGGTGCGTGGTGATAAGTTCATTGTCACGCAGAATGGGAAATGTTGCTTCCAACCACCGCAGCAGAAGGTGTATAATGTCATTTCGTTCATCAAGGAGCATCCAGAAATGTTTTCAGAGAACAAGGTGGGAATGTCTCCTGACCGACTCGTCAACCTCGTCTGCAACCGACTGCTCAACCAACCCATAGAGGACAGACCATCGAAGATTACAGAACCAAGAAAGGACGGAAAGCCATTCAACCTGAATGACTACGACATCCACAAGTTCAATCCGCAGGACAGGGAAACGCAGAAAAGGTTTTATCCCTATTTTAAGTTCCGAGGCATCGACCTCTATACGCAGTATGCTTTTCATCGGCATTTCTGTCTGGCTACTAAGCATCGGACGGATGGACTTACCTTTGCCAACCTTGCCTTTCCGCTTGTACTGCCCAAGACACCCGACAAGACTGTGGGCTTTGAGGAACGAGGACGACCGAAGATGGACGGTAGCGGCGGTTACAAGGGCAAGGCAGAAGGAAGCAACAGCAGTGAAGGACTGTGGATTGCCAACCTCACGGGCGAGCCGTTGGATAAAGCAAGCGAAATTGTATGGTTTGAGAGTGCCTACGATGCCATGGCAGAGTATCAGATAAATCCTGTAAAGATGGTGTATGTATCTACGGGCGGCACACCCACCGAGGGACAGATGCGAGGACTTCTGTCCGTTACTCCCAACGCACGGCACTATTTGGGTTTTGACAAGGACGATGCAGGGCGGCAGTTTGTTGCAAACTTCAGGAAGGTGGCAGCAGAGATGGGCTTCCGTCACGAGCATGTGCAAGCCTATCATCCATTGGGTTGCTACAAGGACTGGAACGATGCGCTGCTCAACAAGAAATCAGCAGAACTGATTGCCAAGGGCGAACCAGATACCTTCGACTATGCCGAGTTTATCGCAGCCGGCAAGGCAGAGAAACAAAGGGAAAAAGAAGAAAAGAACACATATCATAGAAGCGTATGAGACAAGAAGATAATAGCATCATCACCTTGTGCCCCAGCATCGGACAGTTTTTCATCAACGAACTGCCTCTGTTGCTGTTGTGCGTGGCAATGCTCCTAATCGGAGGATTGCCCGGTTGTGCATATAGTACCCTGTTGCTTGTCTTCAGCCTCCTGTTCTCCCTCTGTTTACTCTACCGATTCATCTATCTGAGGAGTATCCGCTACCATATCGGGAGCGAGCAACTCATCTGTGAGCACGGAGTGTTTCAGCGGAGCGTGAACTACATGGAGTTGTACCGAGTGGTGGACTTTGCCGAGCATCAGACATTGATACAACAGTTATGCGGACTGAAAAGCGTGACCGTGTTGTCGATGGATAGAACGACACCGAAACTGGAAATGACCGGCATCAGCAACAGCTATGACGTGGTGAGTGTGATACGAACAAGAGTAGAAACGAACAAACGAAGAAAGGGCGTATATGAGATTACGAATAGATAAGATTTGGTTCATTGTCGTGGCATTGGTACTGAGCGTGCCGTCAGCCCATGCACAGATTGTGACTGCCAACCCTTTGGAATGGATGGCATTAGCAGAGGGCAACGAAGCCATCAACGGTGAGATAGAGAAGGAAATCAAAGGTCAGACCAAGACTGCCCTGTTGCAGAATACCATCGCCGCAGAGTTCACCAAGATACACGAATGGGAGAAGAAGTACAACAGTTATCTGAAAACCGCCAGTGGTTATGCCTCTTCCCTCAAAGCCTGTACCTATCTGTACGACGATGGAGTGAAGATATTCATCACCTTGTGTAAGATGCGCAAGGCCATCAACAATAATCCGCAAGGCATCGTTGCCACCCTCTCGATGAACAACCTGTATATGGAGACCGCCACGGAATTGGTGTCCGTCTTCACACTGCTGAAAGATGCAGTCGCCAAAGGAGGCAAAGAGAACATGCTGACTGGTGCGGAAAGGAGCAAGACGCTGTGGGCACTGAACGACAAGCTGAGTGCCTTCAGCAAGAAGCTGCATCGTCTTTATCTGTCTATACGATATTACACCATGACCGATGTGTGGAACGGCGTGACGGCAGGGATGATAGACCGAAGCAATGGAGAGATAGCCACCCAAGCCCTTAGCAGATGGCGCAGAGCAGGACGTATGACCATCAGTGATTAACGATAAAGGAATCAGTCATGAAGTATTTCATATCAATTGCCATTTTTATGTTTATATCATCTTTTGCAGGAGTGCGGGCGCAGAACGACCCGACTCTTGCGGGGATGATTCTGATGTACACCAACAAGGCGGAGAAAGAACTGAAGAATCAGGAGAAAGTGATGCTGCTACAATCCACCGGCCATATCTGGACCAAGGAGGAAGTGGAAGCCACTACCGACCTGCAGCGGGAGTTCAACAACTATCTGGACTCCTTCCGTTCCATCGTCAGCTATGCCGCACAGATATATGGTTTCTATCACGAGATAGGTCAGTTGGTGGACAATATGGGTGGATTGGTGGCGCAGTTGGATGCCCATCCTGCCAACGGACTTGCCGTAGCCCTGTCAGCCAAGCGCAACAAGATATACCGCGAGCTGATTATGAACAGCATCGAGATAGTTAATGACATACGCACGGTATGCCTGTCGGGCAACAAGATGACCGAGAAGGAGCGTGTGGAGATAGTCTTCGGCATCCGACCCAAACTGAAGAAGATGAACAAGCAGTTGAAGCGACTGACGAGGGCGGTGAAATACACCACCATGGGCGATGTTTGGATGGAGATAGACGAAGGGGCAAGACCCACCAAAGCGAACAAAGCCGAGATAGCAGCGGCTGCCAAGAGGCGGTGGAAGCAGGTGGGCAAGAACGTAAACTGATGGAGCAGCGAGAGCAGAGCCGAACTTGTTCGAGCTATGCCGAGTCGTGACAGAAGAAGACGAAGTCAAACCGTGATTAAAAAACGATAAGATATGGGATTTTGGAGTTCATTATTGAAATATGGTGGCAAGGCGGCACGAGGTACTGGCCATGTCATCGGAGTAACTGGAAAGACCTTAGGCAGTGCGGCACTCCACCCGCAACGCACCCTTATGGGAGCCGGCAAGGCTATGCAGACGGCCGCAGTGGGTAGTGCCGCAGGCTATGTGACATGGGAGAAGCTGACCACAGACAAGAGCGTGGCACGCATCGTAGGTGATGCTGTCATCGGCGAGAATGCCACGGAAGCGGTGGCACAAACCGCCAACGATGTGCAACGTCTGACGGGCAAGGCTGGTGAAGCCGTTGATGCGGTGAACACTGTAGCCGGAAAGATGGACACCCAGTTCAGCGGCATCAGTGATTTCTTTAGGAATATGTTCGGAGGCGTAGGATGCGACATGATAGGCAATCTCTTTGGCAATATCGGCAAGGGCAACGTGTCGGGTATGAGCATCGTCGGACTGGTGGCTGCCGCCTTCATGGTATTCGGACGCTTTGGTTGGATGAGCAAGATTGCGGGTGCCCTGCTTGGAGCGATGATCATCGGGAACAATTCTAAGGTGGCGCAAACTCTGCCTAACAGAGGCGGTACGTCTTCACATGGGCAGAACATGAAAGAAGCAGAGACCCAAAGCAGAGGGATGAAACGATAACCAATATACAGTGATATGAGATATACAGAAGAAATGATACTGCGCTCATCGAGCGGCTACTGTATGCCGTTTGAGGAGCCTATAAAGCAGGACGTGCAGATGTCCTTGGGTTACGGAGAGCAGAAAAATCCCGTGACGGGAGAAACATTCTTCCATCACGGCATAGACTTCTCAGTGAACCATTACCTGCTGTCGGCGGTGGCAACGGGAACCGTCTCTGCCATTGGGTCGGACGCGGAGCATGGCATCTACCAGACCATCCGCTACGGCAAATACGAAGTGACTTACAGGCATCTCTCCAATGTCTTCGCCAACTTCTCCCAAAGCGTCAAGGCCGGTCAGACCATCGCCATCAGTGGCGACCTGCTGCACATGGAGGTGAGGTTTGACGGAGAGGAAATCAATCCGTTGGAGTTCCTCACCATGCTCTACGGCAATATCAAGGCATTGGAGCACAATTCCCAAATGGGCATCAATGAACTGGACATGAACATCCCTTCACCCTACGACACCGACCGTCAGGAGATAGAGGCATTGATGCTCCGCTTCCTTCCCTCCTACTTCGAGGACCTTCAACAAGGAGCATACTCTCTGCCCGAACATACGGAGCAGTCGTTGAGAAACATCTTCTCGTTGGGAGCGAGCAAGCATTATTTCTACGAGACCATGCCGAGCATGGCTAATCCCTTGGGCATCGGCAACCGCTGTATGCCTTTGGCGACTAAGGTGCAGAACCTGCTCATTGCCGACTTTCTCAACTATCTTGCCATGCGACATCAGGTATATCTCTCCACGATGGACGAGGTGTTAAAAAAAAACTCCAAGAGCAAGCCCTGACGCATGACGGCATCATCGACCCTCTTGCCGACTTGGACGTGGATATCCAGAGCTTCGACATTCCGAGGATAGTGAGCGTCTATCCCGACCGGGCTGGCGTGAGATGGTGGACAAAGGCATGGTTCAATGGTAAGGAAGAGGGGGAACCCTCCGTGGAGATTGAGGAACGTATGGCCGTGCAGTTCATCCACTGCCAAGTGGACAAGGACGCATGGTTGGAGGAACACTATCCTAAGCAGATGGAGATATATCACAATGCCATCGAGCAGACAAAGGAACAGATATTACAGCAGTATAATATATAAACAAGGTATATGGCAGTTAAGAACAGTCAGCGATTCGCAGAGATAGAGCGTCTGATGGGCGACTACTTCGGGTGTCACCTTGCCCCCGTGATGGGCAGGGTGCAACGGGACTTGTCCAACAGACAGGCAGACGAGATGCGAGCCTACTCCAACAGTACGGCTGGCATCCTACGCTCATTGGCCACTGCCAATATGCCTGGTGATGACCCATACGCCACGCTGAAGATTACAGGCAAGTGGAACAGCAAGACCACCGAAGACTATCTGGCGATGTGCAAGGAGGCTATTGTCGGCAACAAGGATATGCAGCGTGACCTTGCCGTGATGGCTGAGGAATGGCGCAAGGCGGTGGTGACGGAGATAGGACGAGAGCGGTACGATGCACTCTCTAAACAACTCGGTTGTGATTTGGCATACGCCTATATCGATCACCGCATGGAGCAGCTGATGATAGAAAAAATGGTGAAAGACCGTATGCCAACATCTTCTGCCGACTATATCATCCGCAAGGCGGCACAAAGCAGTCTGTTCGGTCTGCCCTACGAACTGAACAAGTCACCCCTTGCCGCAGAGATAGAAGCCAAAGGAGAGGCAGCCTATAAGCCCTCTCGAACAGAGAAGGCAGCGGGATGGGCAGCCGGAGCGGGTGCCGATGTCGTGGCCATGGGAGGGATTGGCTCATGGGCAACCTTCGCCAAGTTTGTCGGTATCGATATGGTGATGAATGTCGGCATGGAGCACCTAAGCAAGAAAGGTAGCAGCCAAGAGGTCTGTGTCGAGGAGTGTATCAGCAAGGGAGTTTTCGGTACGGGCACCAACGTCTTCGCCTCATTCCGCAAACAGGCAAAAGTCATCAAGAACCACGAGAACAGCTATATCAAGGCTACCAACAGCCATTTCAAGAACAAGATTCCCACGAGCAATATCACTTTTATGGATTGGACGAAACAAACCGAGCAGACCTCTTTTCCTTGGAACAAAGGTACGTTCCTTGACCCTCAGAGAAACGAAGCAACCAAACGTACAGGCAAGTACAAGGATGTGCCCTTGATAGTTGCGCCTGGACAGGAAGACGAGTATCTGGAGGTTAAGGCGAGACTGGATGCAGAGGCTGAGAAGGAGAAGAAGGCAGAACCGAAAGAAACTCCTGATTCATCGACTGAAGAGGCAACACCATCTGTAGTCCAGCAGGAGGAAACAGCCTTACAAACAAACGAAAATGGATGGGACGGGCTGTTGCAGAGTTTTGGACTGAACGGCTTTTCAGACATCGGCAAGAACCTTGGTTATGTGTTGGCGATGCTGCCCGATGTACTGGTGGGACTGTTCACTGGCAAGACAAAATCGCTGAATATGGACAATAGCCTCCTTCCTTTGGCCTCTATCGTGGCTGGAATGTTCGTGAAGAATCCTATACTGAAGATGCTGTTGATGGGTATGGGAGGTGCCAATCTGCTCAACAAAGCGGGACATGAGGTGCTGGGCAGGAAACAGCAGGAAGGCATTGCACCTACAGTTAGTCCTGCTGCATCTCGCATTCAGTACCGCCAATATCCTGATGAACCACTCAATCCTCGTATCAGCAACCCGATGCTGCAAGGGCGGTGTCTCGTTGCCAACATTGACCATGTGCCTTGTACCATTCAACTGCCTGACAGTGTGATTGGGGCGCATCAGTCGGGGGCATTGCCGCTGAATACATTGGCTAACGCCATACTTGCCAAGAACGACCAGATGCGACAGATGGCAGCAATGCAGTACGAAGAGCAGGCACGGGAGAGCGTGGTGCGACCGAGGGGAATACAGTGAAGCCCGACAACAAAATTGTCGGGAACGGTGGCTTGGTAAGCCAATTATAGAATGTGATTGAGATAAACAAAAAGATAAAAGCATGAAAGAGAAATCAGAATTTGAGAAGCGGACGGCGGAGAAGCAGGTGTCGCTGCTCACTGAGGCACTGACGAGTGCGGTGGATGCCAAGGGACATTGGTTGAATGCAAGCGGCAAACTCTATCCGAAGCTCTATCCCAAGGGCTTTTCGGTCAGTCCGTTCAATGCCCTTGTCCTTGCCCTTGACTCCGATGCCAAGGGTTGCAAGAGCAATCTGTTTACGCAGTTCTCCGAAGCGAAGGCACGGGGTGAGAGCGTGAGGGAGCATGAGAAAGGTGTGCCGTTCCTGTATTACAATTGGAATAAGTACGTCAACCGCAACAATCCCGACGATGTCATCACCAAGGAGGCATACGCAGAACTGTCGGAACAGGACAAACAGCAGTACAAGGGAGTGAAAAACCGTGAGATCCGTGTGCTGTTCAATATCGACCAGACGCTACTGCCTATGGCTAACGAAACAGCCTACACTACGGCATTGAAGAAGGATGGCACGGTGGAGGATAGAGGTTATGGCGACAAGGAGGACAAGCAGCTGCATGGGTGCGTCAACGGATTCCTTCAGAAGATGAAGGACAACCTCGTGAATGTACGTCAGGACGGCACGGGTGTGGCGCACTACGACACCGAGAAGGATGTCATCTACCTGCCACGGCAGCGTGACTTCGAGCACTACAATGACTATGTACAGGAGATGATGCGTCAGTTGGTGTCTGCCACCGGTCATCAGCAGCGGTTGGCACGTGAGGGCATGGTCATGAAGAACGGCAAAGCCCCGTCGGAGGATGCCGTGAAGAAGGAACGACTCATCACTGAGATAGCTTCGGGCGTGAAGATGCTCGAACTGGGACTGCCTGCCCGTCTGTCAAAGGACAGCCTTAGCATGGTGGACTATTGGACGAGGGAACTGAAGGAAGACCCTTGTCTGATTGATGCCATCGAGAGTGAGGTGAACGGTGCGCTGAAGGTGTTGAAGAAAGCCGAACTGGGTGAAAAGGTGGAGTATGCCACCGACCAGCATCAGCGAGAGACGGCGCAGATACAGGTGCAGTTGCCCAACCACTACTTCGTAGCAGACGAAATCAAGCAGCATCCCAACGAGGAGCAGCGTACTGTGGTCATCGTGCGTGATGATGCCAGCAAGACCGCCGATGTGGTGCTGCCACAGGGTGCATCGTTGGAGGTGAACAACGAGATCAAGGGCATGAACAAGCAACGCTTCACCAATGCCTTGCAGAAAGAGGGTTATGACAACGTGCGTTTCTACAATCCCGACGGAGCCTTGGGCTTCCGTCCCGACGACAGTTATTTCGCCGACAAGAAAATCACGGTATCAAGACTGCGCAACTGGTCTATCGAAGACCTATCCTCGTTGGATGCTTCTGAGGCCGTAACCCACAGCCGTGACATCGGTTTCGACAATGTGCAGTTGGTAAAGGATGACAAGGAGCGGTGGGCATTGTACATCAAGCCCGAAGGTAAGGAGGGCTTTGCCGTCTATCCCGACAAAGGAGACCTCAATCATTTCTTCACCACCTTGAAGCAGTCGATGGACAACATCGAGCGTGTGCGTGAGGAACTGGCACAGAAGTATTATGCTATGGCAGAGGCGAAACCCGACCTGAAGGTGGACATCTTCGGAGGTAATGAGCAGGAGGTTGATTTGAACCGCATCCAGCGTGTGGCAGTATTCCGTGCCAAATCGGGCGAATGCCTGTGTGCAGCCACTATTGACGGCAAGAAGTTGCAGCCGAGAAGTGTCAGTCCGTCACAATGGCAACGATTGTGGGTGGCTCCTGACAGGGATTCCTACAAGCAGAACCTTGCCGCCTCGCTGTTTGCTGATGTATTGCAGAAAGACAACAATGTCGAGCAAAGTACACAAGAGAAGCAGGAAGAAGCGACGGAGGTGAAGCAAGCGGAGACGGCAATTGTCGATAAGCATGATGAACAGAAGGAAGTGGTACTTAAGGAAGATAAAAGCTCTGAACAAAGGGAAGAGAAGAAACAAGAGGAAAAGAAAGAAGAAAAGAAGGATGAAAAGGCTGTCAAGGCTGCTGTCTCTCCCCTTGTCCAACAATATCTTGACTTGAAGAAGAAGCATCCTGATGCCATTCTTTTGTTTCGCTGCGGTGACTTCTATGAGACCTACAAGGATGATGCGGTGAAGGCATCCAAAATATTGGGTATTACGCTGACAAAGAGCAATGGGCGCAAGGATGATGAAGGCAAGCCGTTGGCAATGGCAGGATTCCCATATCATGCCCTCGACACCTATCTGCCGAAGCTCATTCGTGCTGGTGAACGGGTGGCCATCTGTGACCAGTTGGAAATGCCGAAGCAGACAACATCATCGAAGCGTGGAATTACGGAGATGGTGTCACCTGGAAAAGAGACAGGAAAGCAGATGGCACAGGAAAGTCAAGAAACAGAACAACACACCAGTCTAAGGAGATAGGCTTATGGGAAAGAACGCAGCGTATGCCGCACAATATGCGGAGGAAGCCAAAGAACAGATGCGGATGTATGGGATTCCTGCCTCCGTCATCTTGGCGCAAGCCATACTGGAGAGCAGCAACGGACAGAGCCAACTGTCGCGCGAATGCAACAACCACTTTGGCATCAAGGCTACGGCATCGTGGTTGAAGAATGGCGGAGAGTATGGAGTCTATACGGATGATAGGCCCAACGAGAAATTCTGTAAGTACAAAAGCGTGGGTGACAGTTATGAGCATCACTCGCAGTTCCTGAAGCAGAACAAGCGTTATGCGCAGTGCTTCACGCTGTCGCCTGACGACTACAAGGGATGGACGAAGGGCATTGAGCGTGCCGGCTATGCCACGGGCGGCGGTTATGCTGCAAGTCTGCAGCGCATCATTGAAGCCAACGGACTGGACAAGTATGACAGTGAGGTGATGGCTGAGATGCGGGCAGAAGGTCGGTCGTTCGGGGTGGAGAATAATCCTCGTAGAGAAATGCCTGCTGCCCATGTACCGCAGTCTGCCGGGTATTCCTTTCCTGTGGAGCGAGAGGAGTTTCTCTTCATCACCTCGCCTTTCGGCAATCGCCAGGATCCGATGGATGCCACCAAGCAGCAGATGCACAAGGGCATTGACATCAAGACGAACCATGAGGCGGTGTTGGCCACGGAGAACGGCGGCAAGGTGGTGGCGGTGAACCATAATGCGAACACGGCAGGAGGGAAATCCGTCACCGTGGAATACAGCCGTGAGGATGGCAGCAAGGTGCAATGCTCCTACCTGCATCTGTCTGACATAGCAGTAAAGGTAGGTGACGTGGTTAATGCCAGTCAGAAGTTGGGGGTGTCGGGAAATACCGGCACCAGAACCACTGGCGAGCATCTGCATTTCGGAGTGAAGAGTGTATCGGCTGACGGCTCAAAAAGGGATATGGATCCAGCCGCTTATCTGGCAGAAATCGGACAGAAAGGCAACATCAAGCTACAGGCCCTGCATAACGGCAATGACCTGTTGGCAAAATACAAGAGCAATGCGCCACAGGAGCAGAAGGTTTCGTCGGAGGACTGGATGAAGAAAATCCTTTCCTCGGAGGACAGCGGCGTGGGCATTTCGGGAACGAATGACCCTATACTCGACATGGCGATGACCACCTTCATGTCGCTGATGATGTTGGCAGCGCAGATTGACAGCAATGATGAGGAACGACAAAAAGGACTTATCTCTGCCATGGCAGCCAACCGGCTCGTAGATTTGACCTCGCTTGTTCCAGGCATGAGGCAATGCACCATTACTGTGGGTGAGAACGGCAAGACTGTGCTTCATGCAGAGAGCGGTACGGTGAAGATTGACCGTGAACTGACCTCCTCGGAGATGAACCGCCTGTCGCTCATTTTGGGCAATGCCAATCTGTCGGAAGAAAGCAAACGGACGAAGATTGCGGGAATGGTGACAGGCATCGTGGCGACACAGCAGGCTTCGCAGAACTTCGAGCAAGGGATGGAGGCTGAGAGTCAACAACAAAATCTGCAAAGGAAATGAAAAGGATAGCAAGTCATCTGTGTACATTGCTGGTGGGTATGGTAGCTGTGGCAGGACACTTCATGCTTACCCAATGGCTTTTCGGTCAGACCGTGGCCATCATCTATCTCGGCTTCCAACTTATCATAGCAGCGTGGATAGTCTATGAACTGATACGTGCGCTAGTATATGATGATTGAAAAGAGATTATTGTCATTGCTAAGACATTTCACTTGGACGATGGATATGTATAATTCAAATAGTATCGAGCAATGATCAAATGTAATGTAACAGTGTGCGGAACGGTCAGCAAGGCTGCGACCTGCCGCACGAACAAGGAGGGCAAGGCATTCGTGAGCTTTGCCATGAACGTAGTCATTCCAGCGAAGAGCGGGATTAACAAGACCATCGAGGTGTCGGTCATCAAAGATGGGACACTGACGGAGGTGGGCAGCTGCAACATCGGCGAACGCATTGAGGTAGCCGGTGTATTGGTACCAAGAAAATGGGGCGATGTCCTTTATTTCAACCTGTCGGCAAGCAGCATCAGCCACCAGCCTGACGAGGCAGAGGACTGCATCAAGGGCGTGATGGAGTTCCGCGGCAAGGTGGGCAAGAGCATTGAGGACAAGACGGACAAGAATGGTGTGCCGTACTGCCAGTTCTCCGCTTTCAGCGCAGAGAAAGTACAGGACGGATTTGAATACATCTGGGTAAGTTTCTTCCTATTCGATGGCAAATGCGAGGCATGGCTGCAACCAGGCGTGAAAGCGAACATCAAAGGGGCATTGTCTGTCAGTGTCTTCAATGACAAACTGGACTTCTCCTGCCGAGTGTCTGAAATGAGCGAATATGTTCCGCAGCCCTATAATGGTTAATTGACTATGGGAAAGCCTTATGCTAAGGAAGGTCCGAGTGCCGAAGACAAGGCACTCGACCTGTTTGCCGATATGATGATTGAGCGTATTCAGTCGCTGTCGGGCAAAGACGGATGGAAAAAGCCCTGGTTTACTGAAGGTGCGTTGCAATGGCCGAAAAACCTGAACGGACGAGAATATAATGGCATGAACGCTATGATGTTGCTCCTGCATTGCGAGAAGGAGGGTTACAAGATTCCTCGCTTCTGTACCTTCGACCGCATACAGCAGTTTAACAAAACTGGCAAGAAAGACGAGGAACAGAAGCCCCGTGTGTCAGTACTGAAAGGTGAGCATTCTTTCCCCGTGATGCTCACCACGTTTACGGTGGTCAATAAGGAAACAAAGGAACACATCAAGTGGGAGGACTACAAACTGCTCTCTCAGGAAGAGCGCGAAAAGTACAATGTATATCCAAAGCTTCAGACTTACCATGTCTTCAATGTGGCGCAGACCAACCTGAAGGAGGTCAGACCAGAGTTTTGGGAGAAACTGGAACAGGAATACTCGATGCCCAAGGTAGAGAAGGACGAGCAGTTTGCCTTTGAACCCGTGGATAGGATGATAGCGGACAACCGTTGGATATGTCCCATCAAACCGATGTTCGGTGATTCCGCCTATTTCTCCATCAGCAAGAATGAGATTGTGATGCCTGAGAAAAGGCAGTTCAAGGATGGGGAGTCTTTCTACTCGAACCTTTTCCACGAGATGGGACACTCCACGGGTGCGGAGGGACAGTTAGACCGCATCAAGCCCGCTACCTTCGGCTCGGCAGAGTATGCACGCGAGGAACTGGTGGCAGAACTGACGGCTGCGCTGACCGCTCAGCGGTATGGCATGACAAAGCATCTGAAAGGAGATTCGGCTGCCTATTTGAAGTCTTGGCTGGATTCGCTGAAGGAGTCGCCGCAGTTCATCAAGACCACGCTACTCGATGTGAAAAAAGCTACCTCAATGCTCACGCAGCATATCGACAAGATTGCTATGGAGATAGACCAGGAGAAAAAGGCTGAGCAGGAAAACGGGCAAGGGAAAAGTTATCTATCCATAGATGACGGCGACCATGCAGTCTTGGCATATAATGGTTCTGCTGTATATATCCAGCATCATGAGAAGGAGGACTCTGTAAAGATTGCTGTGCCGACGAGTAACGGTCTGGAAGTGAAACTCTCTGTTCCTTACGACCACGGCAAAGACCTTGACACCAATTATCAGGAGGCTTTTGCCCAGTACAAAAGCCTGACAGAGCCTTCACAATCGAAAGAAAACGTCTATTATGCCTCCATCGCCTATCTCCAATCAACGGATGACACATCGGAACTGGATAAGCTAAAGGAGAAAGGTGACTATCAAGGACTGCTGACGCTTGCCAAGGAATACTATGACGGGAACGGCATGGACGAGGAGCAGACCTACAGGAAGCCGTGCCAGAACAGAGGCGATGACCTGCTAATAGAGGACAAGGACTTTGCAGTGGTCTATAACGGGAGTGTCGGCGGTACGTATGAGGTGTTCCTGAAGCATACGGAGCAAGAAGTGCGTGACCATATCACTCGCTATGGCATAGGACGTGCCAGTGAGGACGTGAAGGCTGTGGCGAGGGAGATGACCGCCGAAGAGTTTTCGGAATTGGCGCAGCGAAAAATGCCGATATTCCAAATGCCGAATGGTGGTTTGCTGAACCTGCAATATAACAAGGATAAGGATAGCCTGGATGTGGGGACTGTGACCAATGCAGGACTCTCTGTGAAGCATACCTTCCCTTTCAGCCACAACCATTCTATGGACGCAAACATCAGCTCTGCGTATGAGCAACTGCTTGACATGGAGGAGTACCAGAAGGAAGAGGTACAAGAGGAGCACGTTGCCAAGTCCGCTTTCCGAAGATGAGAGTAGTATCGTAGTATATACTAATCGTAGGCTTTACTACTCATAGTAGGTACTAACAATAGTCAGCCGCAAGGAGTAATGTCCCTGCGGCTGATTTAATTTGGGGTCATTCCATATTATGAAGGAATGCTTGTAAATCCTCGTCTGGAATGCTCTTCAGTTTCACCGGCTTGAAGCCGTCCAACTGCTCCACTTGAAATATCTCGTCCACTCCATATTTGGAGCCATCCACCTTTACGCTCTCCATTTCATTGACGGAGGTATAGCCATACTCCGTTTCATGCAGACCGCATACGATGGTGAACAACGTGGTGTCGTTACCTTCCGGCTGTCCTTCAAGTACGAACCAACGGACGTGTCCGATGAAGAATATTGCCACACAAACGGCATCCTTGCCTTTGCCGTCCTGTGAATACAGAGGATAGGATTTCAGTATCTCCTCCAATACGGGTGTAATCAATCTGCTTGCCATAGTCAATCGTTGTTAAGTGTTCTGTAATACATTCTGTTCTCTACAAGGTGTTCGATGGCCTCTGCTGCCAATCGGCACACCCACTCGTCACGCTGGTCATAACGACCTTTTTGATAGTCGTTGGCAAGGCGTTCCAAGAAGGCAAACACCACCTTGCCCTTTTCGTTGATAAGATAGCGATGGTCATCTGCAAGGGCATTGCCTACCTTGGCGGCTGACCCCATCTGACCGTTTACGAACCGTGAGAAGCACTCGACAAATGCCTGCTCGTTTTCTGATAATCTGTGTAATTCCATACGCAAAGAAATTATTTGTTCAACTTGTTTTTCTTCCCTCCTTTTGAAGCCTTTCGGCTCCTCTTGTCGGGAACTGATTTTTCGTGCATCAAAAGACTGCGGAATGAGGGCGATAAGGCAAGAAAACAGACGGAGGAGTTAATGAAATACCCAAATCTTTGATTTGCGGAAAGCTGTCGTTCAGTCCTCTGCCTGTTAGCATGGCGGTACTTGACCATTCGCCCGGGCAGTAACTTTGCAAAGAAAAATGGGCATCGGCAAGTGGAATAGACACTACAAAACAGGAAAATCATTGATTTTTAGTGCATTTTTCTTTATTTCTTTCTTTGATTTAGGATAAAATATATAACTTTGCCTCCGAAAAAGTGTCACAAGTGACAGTTTTTCGTAAAATATGATAGTAAACAGATATAGATACATAGAACAGTTGAGCCGTTCAAAGAACAACGGGCTCATAAAGATAATCACAGGATTGCGACGTTCAGGCAAGTCGTTCCTTCTGAAGAAACTCTTTCATCAGCATCTATTGGATGAGGGCGTGAGAGAAGACCATATTCTCGTCATCGACATGGAGAGTAGGAAGAACAGAGAGTTCAAGAACCCGGACTACCTGTTGGACTGGGTGGAAAAGATGATGATTGACTATGAGACTTATTATATCATCATCGACGAGGTGCAGGAGGTGGAAGACTTTGTAGAGGTGCTCTCTTCCTTGTCAGTTACCGAAGGGGCGGATGTGTATGTCACAGGCTCCAACTCGCGTTTCCTGTCCTCTGACCTGGTGACGGAATTCCGAGGCAGAGGTGACGAGATACATGTGTGGCCACTATCCTTCAAGGAGTTCATGACGGTGTATGATGGTTCGAAAGAAGACGGTTGGGCTGAATACAGACTGTACGGAGGTTTGCCGCAACTACTTACACAGGTTGGGGATGAGAAGAAGGCTGATTTCCTGCGTCGCCTTTATCGCACGGTATATCTACGTGACATCTACGAGCGGAACAACATAGAACTGAGACCTGAATTTGAAGAATTGTCGAAGACCGTAGCATCCAGTATAGGAGCACCTGTCAATGCACTGAATATAGCCAATACGTTCAAGTCCGTAAGCAATGTGCAGAGCATAACCGACAAGACAGTGTCGGCTTATCTGGAATATATGCAGGATGCTTTCCTTATCGAAAAATCCGAAAGGTTCGACATCAAAGGACGGAAATACATAGGTTCGTTGTCCAAGTATTATTATCAGGACGTAGGTCTGAGGAATGCTATTCTGTCGTTCCGTCAGAGCGAGCCGACACATATCATGGAGAACGTCATCTACAATGAGATGCGTATGCGAGGATGGCTCGTGGATGTGGGTAACGTCTATCATCGAGTGAGGAATACGGAAGGAAAGCAGCAGAGGGTGACATTGGAAGTGGATTTTGTCTGCAACAAAGGGAGCGAGCGGATCTACATCCAGTCGGCGTGGCGTATGCCCGATGCAGAAAAGATGGAACAGGAGAAACGGTCGTTGCGTCTTGTAGATGACTCTTTCCGCAAACTGCTGATCGTGGGAGAACATACCAAGCAGTGGAGCGACGAAAACGGCATACAGATAATGAGTATATATGACTTCCTGCTTGACTGGTCAAGTACTGAGAAACACGGATAAAAAAAAGATATGCGCATAGAATATGCGTTAATACATATATGATTAAGGGAGGGCCTATCCATCACGGACAAGCCCTCCCTTTCTAAAATTTATCAATGAAAAAAAAGTTTTAGTGCTCTTGTTCGGAGCTGTATGTCTGGCTATAGATACAGCAGGATTCTGGTATGGCGGTTCGCCTCATTGGGCGAGTAATCGTCAATGCCGCCATCGAAAATCTGAGAGATGGTGCCATTTTCCATACCACGTTTCATCAGTTCCTCTGCAATGAATCTGGCACGGGAACGGCTGAGGTTATCATTGATGGCTTCACTGCCTGTGGCACTGTCGGCAGCGCCGATGACCTTAACTTTCAAGCCATATTTCTTGGCGATGCGTGCTACTTCGTCGAGATTGACGAGCTGTGACCTGTTGAGCAACCTGTCAGTGCCAAGTTCAAAGAAGAAATAGATGGGCGCACCTATGCAAGCCTTTCCTGAGTGGATGAGCGATAGGTAATCGTCTTCCGGCTCACCTTCAGCATTGCCATATTCTTCTGTACAAGAGGCGGACTCCATGACCTTTGTCTTTTGACCATTACCATACTTGTCTCTCATTCTTGCACGCAGCGAGTTGAGACCGCTGTAGTCGTTTCGAGGATAGCCATTTGTGACGGAAGAAGCGGCATCGTCAGAAAAGAGGTGGCCGTACTTGTCCAGAAGTCCCTCGATGGCAAGAATCTTGCGCAGCTGCTCCAGAGTCTGACAATCTCGATCGTGCTGGGCGTGATAGCGGCTGTTGCTGTCAGAAAGGGATGAGGCGTATGCCGAAAGCCATTCGTTCTGTGCGATGTACGGGCGAGCGTCTATCACTCGCTTCCAGCCAGTCTTGCCGATGCGGACAGAGAGGCCGAGGGATGCGGACAGCAGATGGTCGCCAAGGCGGTGTGCCTTGCCATAGCCGTCAAAATCCTGCATGGTGGTCATGTTGCCTATCTCTGCCGTAACAGCAATGCGTGGGGAGAGATGATACTGCCCCTGTATGCCGTAGGAAATGGCAAAGGGCTTGTGGGCATTCACCTTGTTGTGCAGCATACCCACGCCCACGTATGGAATGACACTCCATCTGGCAAGAGTGTGTACATCGTCCTTGTAGAGGTTGCCGAGGACATTCCACATGAAATCAGCACGCAGGTACTGGTAGTCCTGCGAGGAGTTGTTGCAGTCGTTGAACTGCATACCGCCATAGTTCAGACGACCGCCGACGGAAGGTGTGAACCATTTGCCGATCGACACGGAGAATGCCGGTTTCATGCGACCGAATAGGTCGTTGCATCCGAGCGGTTTGCCGAGGAAGACCGTAGTTCCTCCTGCCGCTTGGACAAACCAGTTGTCCGTCCATGGCGAAGCTACCAATGCCCCTTTCATGTAGGAAGGTTTAAGCGGACGAAGCATACCGTCTGCCGAAAGTCTGCATACAACGGTGGTGGTGTCCGCCGTGCGGTGATAGTCTTTGGCTTGCGCACCCAATGAAAGGGCGAAGCCAAGGGATAGAATAAGTATTTTTCTCATGTTGTTCAATTTAATCTGGTGAATACTATAACAGGTGATACGTGACAGTGCCGCTTATCGTTTCTTCCTTTTGCCGGAAGAGGGGCGCATCATGCGTGCAGCTTTCATCATGCAACGGCGTGCCCAAGCGCGTTCATCCTCGTCATCGTCACGTCCCCATTTGAGGTCGGACGAACTGCCGCCACCGCCATGACCTTCGGCAAAGGTGGTGGCATCATCGACGTAGCCGAGGAATAGAAGCGTGGCACAGTACATCACCTCCGTTCCATTCTCCGCAAAGGCCTGAAGCAGGGAACCGTCAAACACGTCCTTGCCCTCATTGGAAAGCCGTGCCACACGTTCGGAGAACTCGCTGACCATGTTTTCGAGAAGGGCATTTCTGAGAACGGTGTCCGCACCTTGTCGGATAGTATCGGAATATCTGTGTGCCTCCTGCCGCAACTCCTCCGTGCGCTCCTTCATGGCGGTCATCTCCTCACGCAGGGCATCGAGCTTGCGGTCAGCCTCTGAGAGCTTCTCCTGCTTGTCGTCCAGTTTCGACTGGATAGCGGACAGTTCCTGCTCCAGCTCTTGGACTTGCTGACGGAGAGCATCAGGATTGTCGTGACCTGCAAGAATCTGCCGATGCAATTCAGCAAGTGCCGCCTCCTTCTCAGCCTTCTCCTGCAAGAGGTTGTTGACCATTGAGGTGAGTCCTTTTACTCTCCGCTCTGCCAGACGGATGTCCGATTGGAGCGAGGCGAGTGTCCGCTGATGGGTGGCGACGGACTGCTCAATGGTGGTGCACTGTTCTGACAGCTGGCGGCGGTATTCTTCGGTGGTGCGGTGGCGTGCTCCCGTCTCTGAGACGGAAGTTCCGCGCTCCATGCCCCAACGCTTGTTGACATCGGCAAATTCGCTGTGCAGGGCTTTCATCCTGGCAGAAAACTCGTACTTGTCCTTTCCGGCGAATATCTGTTTGTATGCAAACTTGCCGTCCTTGATTGGCAAGAGGGTGCAGTGAACGTGCGGATTGGTTTCGTCCAAGTGTAAGATGAAAGCGACGATGTTCTCCTCACCGTATTTGTCCGCAACAAAGCGGTAAACATCCTTTGCCCATTCCTCAATGTCCTTGCATCGGGTTAGATGCGAATTGTCCGCTCCGTGAGTGAGATTCACCTTCTGGTCACCGAATGCCAATTCTGTCATACGTTCTCGTGAGCCTCCGAAGATGAAATTGACCACTGTGCGGAAGCGTGGCTCTGCCAGTCCCTCGTTGGGGTCTTTGATTCCACGGCTCCGCAGGATGTCTGCCATGCGCTCCGGGATGCTTCGGCTCTTGTCTATAGGACAAACCTTGCCGCCCCGAACCTCGAAGTTGAGCCGCTCACGGCTGCGGTCGTAGTTGCCTGTTGATTCAGCGGATCCCCAACCCTTTTCCGTCCAACGGCGTTGGTGCTCGTTGCTCTGTGCTGTGGTGATTCCCTTAGATGGTCGGAAATCCATAACCTGTTTTGGTGTTGCCATAACCTATTTCCTTTTATGTGTGTACAACTCTCCTGTCTCCAGCTTGCTGCTTGTAAGGACAGCCTCCCGATGGTCGGAGACCAAGAGGGGTATTAGGCTACCCAAATTCCCTCATTTCCGACCAACGGGCAAGCCCGATTATTTTACAGCAATGGCAGACGTGTAAACACTGTGCCAGTAGAAAAGAAGAAGCGTTGTACGGTGATTATTAGAGGTTAATACAGCCTTTTGATGGACAGGAGCCCTCTTGGTTGGCTACAATGGCAAGGAACGGTCGGCAGAGTGACTGAAACTGTGACTTGATGGCTGCGCTTTCCTGATGCAAGGCTGGTGAGCTGCCATCCAATGCCAATTCTGATATTGCCTTTGCCGCCTCGATGAATGAGAGCCAGTCTCCTCCCAGGTCTTTGTAAAAGAAGGGAAGAAGGGAGGTAACGAGGGCGTTATCTGTTTCCTGCGAAAGCACCTGATGGAAGGTGGCTTCGCAGACAGCTGTGAGTGCAGTCATACAAAAGGCGTGTCCTACAGATTCGGGAATGTTTCTTACGCATGGCACCTTGCCAATTGAATTGCCATTGTCGGCTTTCTGCAAGATAATGGCTACTTCCTCTGTTGCATCTTCGTAGAGTTGTTCACATTCCGAGGCGCAAGCCGATGCGGACATCTTGCCGCTTCGCCATTCGTCCAATGCGGTACACATCTTCTGGCGGAACACATCCAAGGCTGCGTCAATCGGAGAAACGGCAGGTGTCTCAGCCAACATCGGGATGGTGATGATTTGGCTCTTCGTGAGACGGGTGACGGAAATCTGGTTCATCTTCTCCAACTGCTCGATGAAGGTGCGGACAGTGGCGCGGTGCCAATGCCAGCATCCTGCCAGTTCGGTAATGGTGATTACAAACTGCCCGTTGGACAGGCTGAACTCCTGCTTGCACAGATCCTTGGGGATGTACTGTACAGAAGCCTTGTCTACAAGGTCAAGGTAGGCTTCGAGCTTCGACAGCCTTATCCCGGACCTCTCTTTCAAGAACTCCAACAGGGACATCCGTTCAGACATCTTGCCGGAACTCGTTCTATGTTTCTGTTTCTTCATTTCAATAATCTGTTTGGTGAATACTGTTGTTTGTCGCCAGCTCCATTATACAAAAGGAACGGCATGATACAGGTGATACTTAATAGTAGTATATGATGAGCATTTCTGTGTCTTCGAGGAGCATCTTGCGGTCAGCCTTGTTCTTCCACAGCGATATGACTATGCGCGAGGGATAGAACAGTGATGCCAGAAGGACAAAGGAGATGGTGACAGCAAGCGTGAACAGATGAGGAGTGAAGACAAACACCACTGCCGCCAACGCGGCGATGCAGAAGGGTGTCCGCTCCTCGTGCAGACGCTGTAGCCACCTCTCCACATCCATAAAGACAAAGAATATGGCAAACGCTATGGTGGAAGCCACTACGCCTATGTCGTTATAGTGTACACAGAGGTAGAGGAAGTGGAACACGTACAGCAGGATGAGCAGCATCAACCGGTAGAGCTTCCTTGCTGTCACAAGCGCGGTCATGCGCAGATAGAACCGTGTCATAAACTGTCTGCGGCTTCTGTGCAGAATCATCGTCACAAAGAAGAACGCTGACATCAGGATGAGAAACAGTATCTTACTTGTCATAATATGTATAGCATGTGAATAATGGAAGTGGACTCAGGTCGGGCTGGACGACACCGTGTGTGGCAGTGGATATGATACGCTCCACATCCTCCAGTGTCAGTTCTCCCTTGATTATTCTCTGACGGAAAGCTCCGTCGGTTGTCCGAAGGCTCTTGATAGCCTGTTCCAAGTCGTACTCGGCTATCTGCCACACTTGCCCTCTCGTGTAGGGGAAATGATGGTGGATGGCCTTGACCACAAGCACACGGCTGAGGATGTCGGTCATTCTGCCGTTCCTGACTATCGTGTGGTTGCGGACAGTGGCGATGCTCTCAATCTCCAGCCATGTGCGGTGACGGTCGAGAAGATGGATAATCTTCATGTAAAGCGTTTCCTTCATCAGATGGTCGGGAGCTTGTGGCATGACTTTGGCCTTTGTTGTGGACAACAGAATGGAGCGTTGTTGCGGTAGAACAGGACTGTCATCTGGCAAATGTAACTTTCAAATGAAGTCGAGCAGGACTTCCTCCTTGGGCTTCATGTATTTGAAGAACCCGTTCTTGCAATGCAGACTGAGGTCGAGGCATACATCTGCCGACATGTGCTCCAGCGAGTCATAGATGGTCACTTTTATCTGGCTGACCATGCCACGCTCATCTGTGGAGCCGTTGACCTTGAACATCCGTCCGAAAGAAGGGTTGGAATAGGCACAGCAGCTGTGTCCGAACTCCGTATGACGGCTTGGAATGTGGTGATAGAGGATTATCATTTCCATCTCGTCTTCGAGCATATCCATCACCTCCTCTATCGTGAAAGGGGTGTTCAACTGGAAAGTAAGAAGCACGTAATCGTCATACTTGACAGGCTTCTCCATCTTGCGCTTGTCCAGCAGTTCTGGCAACTGCAAAGGCACGACGGCAAGGAAATCATCGCAAAACTGTTCTAACATAATCGTATTCTCTGTTTGGGGTGTTTATAATCTTGTGACATAAATCTTCATCATGAGCATGGGCATATCCGACAGGCGTTGCTTGTCGAGGTGCAGTTTCTTGGCCAGACCGTCCATCTCCTTGGGGAGCGCATCGGCTATTTTGTAGAGGTCTGCCTTGTCCTTGTCGGAGAGCACGCTCACGGAAAGGTCATCCATCGTCATGAACGGCTGCATCATCATCAGGAGGTAGGCGTGCATGGTGTGCTCGTCCTTTACCCTGCCACTATTCAGATCCTCGATAGCCGCTTGTGCGTTGCGCAGCAGACGGTGGTTGGTGCGCATGGAGAGGTATATCATTGCATCCTTGTGGGACAAATCCTTGCGGTCGGCGGCACGGAGTATCTCCCGACAGCAGTGTTCGGTGTTTCGTATGATGTCACCGATGTCATCGTCAGCAAAATCCGGCAGGTATTGCAGGAAGGATTTGAAATACAAATGCTCTTCCTTGATGAAAGCGAGCAGGTCTTCCTTGCCGTGAATGCCTTGCTTGGCGGATTTTTGCAGGAACAGCAGGTAACGCTTCAGTACCGCCTGTTTACCACCTTTATTATATATAGGCAGGCTATCCAAGGAAGCGAAGAATGGCTGTGCTTCCTTCACGGCTTGCTGTAGTTCCTCATCACCAACATGGGAAGAGGTCTGTTCTCTGAGATAGAGCAGGTCGTGAAAGGTGCGTTGCTTAGACATCGCCATACGGCACAGCTCGATGTGGATGGAGTCGTTCAACTCATGATATACCGTGAACGGGTATGAGTGGGCTTTCCTGACAGTGTCACGTGAGATGCACGATGTCACGGAATCGTCCAACACGCGCCATTCGTTGACAATCTTAACTAATGTCTGAATTGAGACCTTGCCGTTCTGTCGAAGAGTGGTCAGAAAGCCATGATACTCTCTGATGGCTTCATCGCTCGAATGGAACGACTTCGTGCCGTTTCCGTCTGAACATGCTGTCAGCATGACTACGGCAAACGCAGTGGCAATACAAATGGCAAGTCTGATACAGCCATGCGAGTTTGATTTTGCATTATGCAATATTTGCTTCATGCAATGGAGGTTGGTTTGTCCTCCGAAAAGTTGGGTTTCATATTTCATTGTTGTCATTATTTTGAGTCTGATTTTGAAATTGACGGTGCAAAGTTAATGCGTTTCAGCGATATATTTGCAAGAATGACAGTAAGTTTAATCTTATTTGTGTATCATACTTGCGAGTATGATTTTCAATGAAATCAAGTGAAAAGAAAATGGCAAATTATCGTGTTTAAGTATGATTTTTCGTTCAAGTATGATTGTTTCTCGGAAAAATAGTGTACCTTTGCACTTGATTTCATTTAATAGCGTACAACAGTATGGCAAAAGTAGGTTACATCTTTATCGCCACCAATGGCGAAGAGTATGCAGAAGACAAGGCTTGGATGCAGCAATACGGCTGTGTTCAGGTGATAGAGGAACTGTCCGAACACGAGAGGCTGCGCCCGATGTGGAAGCAGCTCATATCGAGTCTGGAGCGCGGCGACGAGCTGGTGGTGTCGAGGTTCAGTAACGCACTGCGTGGCACCCGTGAACTGGCTACATTCATAGAATACTGCCGTGTGAAGGTGGTTCGCATCATCTCCATCCAAGACCGCATCGATACGTTTGACGAACTTTTCCCCGACACCAAGCCCTCACAGGTCATCCGTATGTTCGGGTCACTCTCTGAGGAGTGTGCCGTGCTGCGCAAGGCATCGGCACACATCATCCATCTGCAACAGAATATCCGGCCGCCCAAGAAGTCGGAAAGGGCACTGTCGAAACTGGAGCGTGAGAAGAATATCGTGAACATGTACAACGAGGGGCACAGCATAGATGACATCTTTGCCATCAGCGGCTTCACAAGCCGAAGTTCCGTGTTCCGCATACTCAACAAGCATGGTGTGACGCTGAACCGTGGACCTCATAGTGGACCGCTGAAGAAAAGGAATAAAGAATAAACAAAAAACAGATACAATGAATAAGACATTCAACATCTACTGTGATGAAAGCACCCACATGGTGCATGACGGTCATCCCTACATGCTTTTGGGATGTACAAGTATAGCATACACACAAATCCGCATGGCAAAAGATGCCATAAAAGATATTAAGAAGAAGCACGGCTATAGTGATGAGCTGAAATGGACAAATGTCCACGAGGCCACGTATAAAGTCTATGCAGAGCTTATAGACTGGTTCTTTATGAATGACATGGAATTTAGGGCTGTGGTTGTTGACAAGAGTCAGATTGACGAGAAACGAGAAGACTATACGTTTAATGATTTCTACTTTCGCATGTACTACCAATTGCTGCATCACAAGATGGACATGGATTATACATATAACATATATATGGATATCAAGGACACATGCAGTAGCGATAAGCTGGAGAGGCTCAGAAAAATAATGGAATACAACTCTTCCATTGGCAGGTTTCAGTTTATACGTTCACACGAAAGTGTCTTCATCCAATTGGCAGATGTTCTAATGGGAGCCATCAACTACAACCTTAGATATGAAAAGGGAGAAGTTGAAGGAAGGGTGAGAGCCAAAATGAAGCTGATTGAAAAGATAAAAAAACACAGTAATATCAGTCTCAACACCACAACTCCCAAATTTAGAAAGAAGTTTAATTTGTTTTTTATCGCACTGAAATAGCCAATGAGCAGTTTGAATATTATCAAGAAATACCCTGAGCTGCTGGAACTGGCATATCTCAGTGAACGAGAAAGAGAGCATGATCTTCATGCAATATTCAAGCGTGATATAGAAGATAACTGTCAATTCTCATTCAGAGGGTGGCGCATCTATCCTATAAAGACAGATGGCGAGATTGACATGGCAAGATTGTTCAAGCATCTTACCTGTGAAGAAATCATGGTTGAGAACGAAGACGGTACGACTTATCCAAAGCGAGTATTCGAGATGGCTCGTTCACAAAGGCTTCATTGGATAAATCACCATGTGAGAGAATTGACACCAGACAATCTGGATGTATTTACCATAGAAGAGAGGGACGGCAAAAAGCGTAAGGTCAAGAAAACATACATCTATGATAAAGTGGAAAAGTATGTTATTGTCTTGGAACAACAACGTAGCAACGGATTCTATCTGTTGACAGCATACCATCTTAACAAAGAGTATGGACTAAAGGCTTTGGAAAAGAAGATGAAAAAGAGATTGCAGACACCACTATAAAACGCAAGACCCGAATTGCATCAAAGGCAACCGGGTCTCGAAACTCCTTCTATCTATAGATGAGCGCTGCAAAGGTACGAATATTCTTTGAAATAACGAAGGTTTTTCATTGAATTCTTCTCGATTTTAACATTTGCAGGGCAGTATTGTAAGATAACAGGAAAGAAAATAGCATAATTTTACAGAAAATCGTAATGGAAACATTCAAAGACGTTATATCAAGTGACCAACTTGTCTTGGTCGATTTCTTCGCCACCTGGTGCCAGCCATGCAAGATGATGCACCCCATCCTTGAGCAGGTGAAGGAAGTGTTGGGTGACAGAATCCGCATCATCAAGGTAGATGTGGACAAGTATGGGGTGACTGCAAGTCAGTATGGCATACAGTCTGTGCCCACATTGATGCTGTTCAGACGCGGCGAAGTGTTGTGGAGGACGAGCGGTGTGATGCAGAAATCAGAGTTGCTGGCAACGATTGACCCGTTTTTAAGATAAAAGAGCAGAAATGTCAAAATCTAAATTAAAGTCTGTCCTCATGTCCATGGACAAGAGTGAAATAATAAAAATGGTATTGGAACTTTATTCTGCACGGAAAGAGGCAAAGGAATATCTTGACTTCTATGCAGAGCCGAATGAGGGCCAGAAGCTGGAAGAGTATAAGCACATCATACGGGAAGAGTTCTATCCGAGCAGAAACAGAGAGCCAAAGACACGCTTCTCAGTGTGCCGCAAGGCATTGTCCGACTTCAAGAAACTGAAGCCTTCGGAAGATTCAGTCGCAGAATTGATGGTGTTCTATATGGAGAATGCCTGTCAGTTCACTTATGACTATGGAGACATGTGGGAGCAATTCTATGATTCTGTTGAGAGTAATTTCGACAAGACATTGCGCCACATCGTGCTTTATGACCTTTGGGACAAGTATGATTCCCGAATCAAGCAATGCCTTCGTTGGGCAAGCCCTTGTGGATGGGGATTTCCTGACGCACTGAATGATATGTATGAGGAAATGAAGGCGCAAAATGAGGAACTCCGAAAGAAATACAGGAATTTCAAGATGCCCATCAACGCTGATTATTAAACGAATATACTCAAATGGGGAAACCAAAGAAAAAACATAAGAAAGCGAAACAACTGCCCTTAAGCAAAGAAGAGCAGATTTTTCAAGCGGCAAGAGACCTTGCAGCTGAAATTGGCATATCCTATTCTGAGGCATTTGGGTTTACTTTGGGCATAAAGGACGTAACGTATGGTTGGGAAGAAGACTATACGGAAGAAGAGTTTCAGGCACTGATTGACCACGCTGTGGGAGACACTGATTATGAGCACACCCTCTATTGAATCATCTACACGAGAGGAACGTTTGGATTACGTTCTGAATGAATGGAGATGTCTGCACAACTGTGAGCTGTGCGGTAAGTGCCATATTCTGAAAGGCAGAAGCGAAGAAATACTCTATGCAGACTATATAGACGGCAAGCGGTCATATATGGATATAACATTAGAAATCAGAAGCAACAGATAATGATGTCACAGAAATACATATATCCATCGTTGTTCCAAGAGGAAGAGCCGCAAGAAAGCGTTCCTGGTGATAAGAAAGAGTATGACCTGACGAATCTCTTTGAGAGATTGGCAAAGTCTGATTTTCGCAGCCGGTTCCATCTGTCCAAGCAAGACAGGGAGTATGTAATGGAAAAGGGATTGCCGACGATACGAAAACACGCAGAGGACTTTGTGGCAAAAAGACTTGCTCCGGCTGTCATACCGAACGACGGCAAGCAGACTCCCATGCGTGGGCATCCTGTTTTCCTGGCTCAACATGCCACTGGCTGTTGTTGCCGGGGATGCTTCTTCAAGTGGCATCACATCTCAGCAGGCAGGGCACTGACCAAGGAAGAACAGGAATATGCTGTTGCCGTATTGATGGCATGGATTGAAAAACAGATGAATAAAGGATGAAGATAGAAGAAGCCATAGTATATGTGATGGTAAAGCGAAATGGCGGCATGACAACCGACCAGATTGCCGATGCCATCAATCGTCATAGGCTGCACCTGAGAAAGGACGGTCAGCCTGTGACAAGCAAGCAGGTGTATGCAACAATCTGCCGTTTCCCTGAAATGTTCACAAAAGAAGCTGGCAGAATCATGTTAATGATATGACGTAACGATATGACAATAGATACAACCAACATGTGCTCACACCTTCAGAAGAAGTTGTTTGAACCAGAAGGTGTGTATTATCCTATATGGCAAGCCATGCAGGATGATGAGACCTTGACAGCAGTGGTACGAAGCAGACAGCTGCACATCTACAGAAACGGGAAGAAAATTCTCGTTCTGGCAGGTAAGGCACAACCGAAGATTATAAGGGAAGACAAAATACAAGAGTTAATAACAAGATTATAAACAAAACATCAAATCATCAAAACAATGGACGCAAAAGAAAAAGTATTGGCAACAATGAAAGAGGCTGGTCAGCCTCTCAACGCAGGTAAAATCGCAGAACTCAGCGGTCTCGACCGCAAAGAGGTAGATGCAGCCATGAAGCAGCTGAAAGCAGAGGGTGCAATCGTCTCTCCTGTGCGTTGCAAATGGGCACCTGCAGAGTAAGGTTTATACTGCTGTCTTGAAATATAGGCAGCAGTATCTTTATTTTTATCAAAATGTTAAGGTGAGGAATCTGAATATCCTTGCCTACGGACACAATTATCCGCTGCATCTTTTTGGGGTAAGGTGCAGACGTATGGCTGTCAGCGTATCTTGGTTTAAAGACGCTTAGCGGTCACGGCGGAAGTCGTTTCGTCTCTCTCCGCCGAACAAAGCTCTGAGCACATTGCCCAAAGCTCCGAACACGAAGTAGCAAACGATGATTGCAACAATATCGTCCATAAGCATTTTCTGTTTTATGGGTTATACACTATTATGAAGATTCACTATGTCCAATCCCTGCCTCTTGGCTTCTCTGACGGTGTAGAACGTGCCGCCCTTGGGATTGCCATCGAAGTAGGCTATGAGACGTGAACTGCGGTTGACCATATAGTCGTTGCGCCTCAGAAGGCAGCCATTGTAGTATTGCTCGCTCAATACGACCACGTCATCCACGATGCGCAGGATGGCATCATACTTGGCTTGCTCTTCCTTGCTCCACCGGTCAGACTGACCACGGAACGGCACAACGGCTATCACCTGCAAGTCCTTCAACTCGCATTGCAACGAAAGGGCGGCTTCTGCCGCCAGCAGGTCAAATCCCATTGCCATGCCACAATAGAAATACCGGTAGCCGTCGGCATACGCCTTGGCTATCTCCGATTTGAGACATTGCTTCAACTCCCTCCGCTTGGCGAAAGGTACGCTGCGGTGTCCGCTGAAGCATACGGACACTGCCTTGTCGTACTTTGTCATACTTTACCTTACTTTATAATGTGTGCGTGCGAGGAACATACCGCCAATAACACATGCCCCGAGCCTTTCGAGTTGGTTGGCATACTTGGCATAGCTGAGACCCTTGGTTATCACATCGTCAAAGACCAACACCATTTTGTTGTCGAAGAACGGCTCATCAAACTCAACGACATTCGCCTTGCGGACTTCATCCTCGTTCTTGCGGTTATCGTGGATGGTCTTACGCTCTCCGCATACCCTCACGTGCTCGTAGCCGTTTTCCGCTCCTGTCAATTCACACACCCTGTGGCAGAAAGCCTTGTAGCGGAGTTCGTTGCTCTCGCTTGTGGATGCTGGAACGGGGGCGAAGACGATGTTCACGCAACCCTTGCCGTAGAGTGTCAGCATATTCTCTGCGGTGCGCTGCGCCACTTCCTCGTAGGCTCTTCCGTCCTTGAAGTCAAACACTAATTGTCTGTCGGCAATCTCCTTCTCACCCACATTGCGGATGCGTGCGGGATAGTATTTGCAGAACCAAGTCTGAGGCTTGTCTAACTGCTTTTGGATTTGATAGTCATTCTTGTGTGCCATTGCTCTTATGTTTTTTCTTCCCTTATTTCGGAGGCTTTTCCTGCCTGCCCAAGGGATATTTTTTGCTTTCCAAGAGTGATGGCGATCAAAAAGCCAAATCGGGAGCGAAAAATACGCTCTGCACGCAGAGGAAGATTTTTCGGTCAAATGCAATGGACGATTTGGTGTTTGAACAATCGCCAGCATTACCTTTGCAAAACAATATCCGCAGCGGCAAGGCAGGCGAAAAGAAATCTGTTATGTAAAAGAGGAAACGGGCGGGATGGCGTGGGGCGAAGCTGTATATGGGGAAGGACGATAGTTGATATGAGGGAAAAAGAGAAAATCTTGTAATAGGGAACGACATTGCCTTTTATCAGCATGGAGACAGTCCTACAAGCAGAGAAAACTATTGCCCTAAAAATGAGTTGGATAGTATTTTCTAAAAGTAGTATCGACTACGAATAGTATAATAGTCGAATAGTTTTTACTACCATACTACGGATAGTAAAGTCTGTTTATAGAAGAGATAGCGGTATCATCGTCTGTTCGGCGATGATACCGCGCGGCACTCATGTGTCATGCCGCTTTAGGTATTCTGTCATTGCCTCATTGACAATATCACGCAAGGACATCCCTTTCTTGATGGCGAGGTACTTCATCCTCGTGTGGATGCTCTTGTTGATAAGGAAATTGCAATGCACCGGCACTTCGGTAGTCTCAGAAACAGACACAGGTGGTGCTGGTGTAGTTTCTGTGACTATCTGCTCCTTACTCGGCTTCTTTGTGGAAGAAAGGAGTCCGTTGAGACCGCCTTTCATTCCCTCTTTCAACATACTGCTCTTGCTCATGGCTATGCTATTTTAAGTTTAACACTTCTTTTGCCAAAGACATATAATCACTGGCACCATTGGATTTGGGATTATACTCAAAGATAGTCTTGCCGTTGATGGGTGCTTCTGCCAAAGCCACATTATCACGGATGACGGTCTTGAAAACCTTCTCGTGAAAACTGTCATTGACGATTTCCCTCACGCTTCGGTTCAACGTCTTGCGGCGATCGAACTGGGTGATGACGATGCCGCCCACTTTAAGGTTGGAGTTGAGCCGCTCCTGAACGATGCGGATGATGTCCATCAACTTTGCCATACCTCTCATGGCAAGGTATTGCGCTTGAACAGGGATGATGATGTAGTCGGCTGCGGTGAGGGCATTCAAGGTCAGCAAGCCCAATGACGGTGGACAGTCGATGATGATGTAGTCGAAATGCTCTTTGGCGATGGCTTTGGTGATAAGTCCCTTCAAGATAAGCTCCCGTCCCGGCTCGCTGATAAGCTCTAACTCAGCCGCAGACAGGTCAAGGCATGAGGGTGAGACGGTGATGCCGTTGTGCAACTTGACCAACGGCAAGGTGTACTGTCCACACATTGCGCCATAGACTGTCTGTTCTTCCTCGATGGACAATCCCAAGGCTTCCGTGAGGTTGGCTTGTCCATCCATGTCAATAGCCAAGACGTTCTTCTTACTCAGTTGCAGAGCTGCCGCAAGGCTTACTGCGGTCGTACTTTTCCCTACACCACCCTTGTGATTTAATACTGCAATTATCTGTGTCATAACATGATACTACTATTAGTGAATACTACTTTACTATTCTACTACTGATAGTACATACTAACCATAGTAAAAGCGGATTTACTACGATTAGTACGTACTACTCTCAGTTGATACTACCCTCAGAAGGGAAGGTCTTCGCTCTTGTCCTGCGGTGCATCGGCTGGCGGTACGGGAGCCTCGCCCTCTGCCTTGGCTGCCTTGCGTGCCTTTGTTGCAGGTGTGTCGGTTGCATCCTTCTTCCCTGCATTGACAAAGGCGATGGAGTCAGCTATGATGCTATGCTGTATGTGGTTCTCTCCGTTGCGGTCTGTCCAAATGGAAGAAGTCAGTGTGCCTTCCACAAGCACCATACGACCCTTGGTGAGGTATTCAGCCAAACGGATATGGTTCTCCTTGCTGCTCTTCACCCTTACCCAAGTGGTGATTTGCTTGCCCTTACTGTAGTCGTCCACTGCGATGTCAACAGCCATGAATGTTCCGTGTGTACCTGTGATGACGCGGCAATCCTTTGCTCCGATGCGTCCGATAGTGTGAGTGTAAATCATAATGTGAAAATGTTATAGTGGCAAGTTGGTTAGACTTGCCGTTACCTTGTTATTTAAATGACTTTTCTTGTTGATTGAACATAAGCTATTGCTTCATTCATAATTTCTGCTCGTGACCTACTCTTGTTATCTTGCATCCACTCATCAATTTCAGATTTGAGGAACATGATACGTTTCCCCTTCTTATGGAATGGTATTTGTTTATTGCTTGTCCAACAATAGATTGTGTGTTCAACTGGATGGGTAGGGAGATACTCACTCAATTCGGAAACACTAAGCCATTCCAATCCCTTATCGGGCTGAATTTGAGTCATTAGTGTGGAAAACTTTTCTTCTAAAATCTCCAGCTTGTTTATTACTAATGACAATGCTGATGGCAAGTCATTAAAACTCAATATTTGCTTTTCCATATCAATATATGTGTGGCAAGTTGGTTAGGCTTGCCGTTACCTTGTTATTAATATCCTTTCTTCGTCTGCCTTGTATTGGCGACAAAAGACTTGTTGCTGCCTGTGAGACTGATAGAGCCGCAATTAACAAACTCTCCGTCGGAATAGACTCTGTACTTCTGTCCGCTTACCTCATGCTTCTGTTTGATGCGCTCTCGCATCCACTTCTTGGCTGCGGTCAATGAGCAAAAGGTCTCGCTCTCCTTGGTCGTCTCGTCATATACGATGCACTGGGTCATACATGCTCCTACTTCATCCATGCACCTATACTCGACGTGACATAGTCCAACTGACCGCCAAATATGTCGCTTGGCTCTATGTCGTATTGTCCATCCCTCACTTCCTTGTCCTCTCCAAGAAGCGACAAGTTTCCGTCGGCATCCAAACGTGCTGCGTCTATGACGATGTCACGAGGCTCGTCAAAGAGATAACCTGCCACGATGGGCTGCTCTCCCTCGAAATGCACCTCAAAGCCTCCGTCCACCTCCGTGCCGTACTTGCGAAGAGCCGCTTTCAGCTCGTCCTGCTCCCGGTGCTGCAATGCCTGGAGTTGTCCGTGGATAGTGAGGTCTTGCAGTTCTGCCTCTCGTTTGGTGTGGGTTGCCTCGCCGGTCTTGCAGTCGATGTCATACTTGTGGTAAACCACTGGGATATGGTCTGCCGATGTGACAAGCCATGTGATGTTGTTCACTGAGAAGCCCTGTCTGGTGAGGAACTCCTCGATGTCTGAGCCGAGAAGGTGGTCGGCTACGTCAAGATACTCGATGCGTGCGTCAGCATCATGCAGGATGATAATCTTCATTGCCTTTCTATTTTTAGTGATACAAATAAGTTTGTCGCCCATGTCGCTGGACTTGTTTAACTACGTTGAAGAAACTTACGCTCAGCATAGTGAATAAATTCCCTCTGCGTTCGCTTAACCGTTTCTTTCTCTTCCCTCCTTTCGAGACCTTTCAGCCTGTGGAGGGATATTTTCTGCTCCCACAAGCCGCAAGAAAAGACATAAAGACAAATTATGTGTGAAGAATACTCTTTTCCGAGGAAAAGGAAGATTGTTCACAGTCACAAGACCTCAAGCAGAATTTGACGATTGTCTCAGACGCGGCTAACTTTGCAGGAAATATGCCTACCACTGCGCTGATTGGAAGAAGATTATTGATATTGGCTGCAAGAGGAATGATGTGTTATATATAAAGAGGTAAGAAGAAAGATTGAAACAGTAAGGGTGGGCAGTGAAGTGTTTGCAGGTCTGCTGTACCGACATAAAGCGAGTGTGTTGGCTGACCGGGATGCAAGTCATCAAAGCTTCAGCCTTGATAGCTTGTAGCACGGACAGACAATTCTCTCGCGTCGGTACTTCGGCATACTGTCAGCTTTGGCTAATAGCAACGTGTTGCCATCAGCCAAGGATGTCTGTATGACGACAGACCATGTAACGCTTCGCAAAGGCGTGGGGCAAAGCAGTATAATTTAGAAGTAGATAGTAACGTATATCAGGCAAGAAGAGACAGTTGCGCAACGGACAAATCGGGCACTCCTGTCAGCATGACAAATGTGCCTTGTCCTTGCCGCAGGACACTGAGGCAGATTGGACGTAGCAGACATGTCTGCCACATTCAATATGCCTGAGTGGACAAGAACTGCCTCTTGTATAGCAGAAGAGAAATTGTAAAACAGTTGATTAGTGGTAAAGGTGGTATGGGTGGGCAGAATGGCATTACACGGACATTGCCGAAGCCCGATAATGGGACAGCCAGACAGCAATAAAGGCAGTTATCAGAAGTGTCAGTTTCTGATAGTGACATTGTTGGCTGCCTGTCACATGGGATTCGTGCGGTGTCCGTACAGTAATGCCGTTCTGAAGGTGTGGGGCGAAGCGATACAACGCACTTGGACGAAACCACCGCTTATAACAGAAAATATTTTGCAGTCAAAGAGAAGAAGAATAGTAAAGCAGGTGTGGGTGGGTAGTGAAGCTGTCGCAAGATTGACGGTCTGAATATCAAGGCGAGTGGATAGCCAGTAAAGGACACAATTATCAGAAGCCTCGGCTTCGGCATCTTGTGGCATAGATGGCAGTCCTCTCGCGTTCAGACCTTGGCATACTGTCTTTCTTGGCTAATAGCGACTTTGTCGCCATCAGCCGGGAATATCTGTATGCCAACCATCTTGGTGACGTTTCGCAAATGGTGAGGGACGAAGTGGTTAGAATAAAGGAAGACGGCGTTGCCGTTATGGTTAATAAATGCACATGGTTGTTATTAGAGAAGATTATCACACGCTATAACAGCAGATTGATGTCCCTGAGCAAAACAAAAGCGACCCGAAGGTCGCCTTGTTATGGAGAGGAAAGGCTATTTCTTGCCTTTCTTGGTTGCTGGCTTGGCCGGCTCTTCCGCAGGAGTCTCCTCCTTGTCGGGACACTCGTAGAACTTGGTTGCAACCATGATGATTCTGGAGTGCTTCACGCCATCCTTGTCTGTCCACTCCTCTGGCTTGAAGAAACCCTCGACGGTGAGCAACGTGCCCTTGGTGAGCTTGTCGAATGATTCGGTGTGCTCGTTCTTGCGCCATGCCTCCATATTCATGAAAGCCGATACGCGGTTGGTTTCCTCGCCGTTCTTCTCCTGACGGCCTACTGCCAATGAGAAGCGTGCTACGCTGGCGTTTGCGAACTGACGGATTTCTGCATCCTTACCTACGAAACCTGAAACTGTGAAGTTGTTCTCGATCTTTTTCATTTTGAATTGAATTTAAAAGTGAAACTTAATTTTTACATGCATTCAAAAGCAGGGATGTGGCACCATGTGGGAAGCACCATGAAAATCGTTCGCAATACTCTTTTTGTCGTTGGCGGTAAGGGAGAAAAAGGAAGATTACGCACTATTTTATTGGTCACAGCGATAGCGGCCACACAAGAAGGAGGAAGTCCTTCGCAGCATCACGCTACCTTTGCATGGTAAAAATAAGTGGCTTTCAAATAGCTCAATTCAGAAAAAGACGGGGCCAAACAATGGAACAAAGGTTGTAAGCAAGGAGGCAATCCGTATGCAACAGACAGGGGCACTGCTATGGCTGTATGCCTGGAGAAACGAAGCGGGAAATCCGACCTTACAGCTGTATCATCAGAAGAGTGAGGAGCATGAACACTGATGCACGATGAACGACAAGCCTAAGGGTCAGCTTAGCAATAGAGGCATCAAGCCAAAAGAGGACAGACATCAGAGGATTGGCGATAGCACTGTCATCATGCTAAGACCAAGTTCTGTGTCCGACAAGGAAGAGTCGCAAAAGACAGACGAGTAAAACCAAAAGGCGAAATGACCATTCCTATAACAAGGTACAGAGACGCTTAAAACGGCGAAGGGACTTTGGCGACGTATCGCTATACAGGTGTCGAAGCATCGCTTCTATAACAGGACTGGAGCAAGTGAGCAAACCGCACAACTTGCTCCCAAGGTATTTCAGTTACAACAGCCATAACCTCATTGGAGGATTGTCCTAAAAGAGTTTTTGCAGTCAAAGGAAGAAAGAGTCTGCAAGCCACATAGCCAACAGACTCTCTCCTGATTATTCACAGATGACAACATCATCCTTGTACTCCGTCACTTCCTTGCCGTTGATGAGCTGGACAATGACCTCACAACCCAAGTCCTCGACAATCGTTCCCTCTGTCTGACCTCTTCGGGGATAAAGCAAGGTGCAGAAACACCCTACAACGCCGTCCAACTGCTCCATGTCTATCGTTGCCATATCCGTTCCTCCTTGTTAGCCGAATGTGATTGGATTGATGCAGAAATTCGTGTCCTCTGCCTCATACTCGTATTCATTGATGAAGTCAATCATCTTCTGTTCGCTTCTTCCGTCCTGTGAGACACCAGTCTTCTCACACCACAACTTGATAGCATCACCAAAGGTGGAGTAAGCACCCTCACAATCCTCAAAGAGTTCTCCGTATGCAGTGACGTAGCACTCTTCGGGGAAGAAGTCGTTCTCATCGTGCGTATAGAAGATGTCGCAACCTGGCTCAACCTCTCGCCAACTGATTGAAAGTTCATCGCCAAGTGCCTTGTTCACCTCCTCAAAGAACAAGTCGCATGAAGACCAAGCACTTTCGGTGTCAAAGGACAAGAGGGCATAATCGTCTTCCACGTTCTCCTCATACTCTGCCCAATAGATGTGTCCTCTCACCGAGATGCCTTTCTTCTCGTAGTCAATGCCATAGTGTTCTGCCAAGAGATACAGATACACATTATTACTGTTCACCTCCAACTCTTGGAGTGTGTTCCAAAGGTCTGCCACGGCTTTGCGTGAGCCTGTCACCTTGTACTGAGTGTCGCAAATGTTAGCCATAAGATAAAATTTTTATTTTCTTCCCTTATGTAGAACCAACTACCATCGGGATTGATTAAAGAATTATGTTGCCCCAAAAGGTGTTATGGCTCATCAATGCAAGGTTTTGCCGTCAAATACTACCTCTGCCACAATCAGAGCGTGGAGATTTCACGGACAAACCACAGGCACCGACCTTGCAGGATGAACGCCATGACAGGTACCTTTGCAACACAATTCTTATCAAAGCCCGATGGGGTGGTACATGGCAGACTGCATGGTACAGCAGTGTGAAGTGACGTTATAGGTGGAGATAAGGCTATAAGAGGTTTTTGCAGTCAAAGGAGAAAAGAGTCCACAAAGTGCAGTATCTACAGGACAAAAACACTTTAGTTTACCTTGGTTAGCTCTTATATATATGCTAACCTAAAGTAAACTGTATATATGTCCGTCTAAAACCCGAAAACCGTACGGGTCAGCTTACGTCAGAAACAGAAGTATAGAACCATAGAAGTGGTTCAAGAAGTCTTTCTTCCTTTGACTGCAAAATATTATCTTTGCACGAATCATAATTGCCCTGTAGGATTTAATATAATTTAACACTCTTTGTTGAATGCAAGGAAGAACAGCTTCAATATGCTGAATATCAGTAGTATAACATTGTGTTAACCCTTAATCTGTAGAAAAGGATGTTATCATACAAAGTAATGTCCATTTGTACTTTTTCTATATGGTTTTATACTTACATTTGCATATCATTTGTATCTTGATAACAGTAACTAACTGATTATCAATATACTTTATATTTGAGGAGGTCAAGTAAGTAAACATTCATAACCGATAATATAAAATAGGGTGTAACTTAATTACGGAGTTACACCCTATTTTTTTTGTATTGTGGTTTTCATAGTTCTGAATAAGGATAAGTGTAAAACCACAATTCGGGTAAATCAATCCGTAATTCGTTTAAGTTGCCTGTAAATAGAGTTTTTTATTTTTACCCCGTAAAAACAGTTTGTGAAAATGATGCATTAGCGACTAATAACTTTCGTCATGAAAAAAGATAGTGTTATTTGGATAGGAGCCGGACAAATCGGGCTTGCTATCGTACGCCGGATTGCTTCCGGTAAGAAAATAATTATTGGAGATAAAAATATCGTGAATGCGCAGGCTGCAGCCGAGGTATTGAACAATACGGGATTTGATGCGGTAGCGATGGAAGCCGATCTTTCATCACGAGATTCTATCCTTTCACTTATATCAGAGGCTCATAAGTATGGTAACATCCGTCATCTGGTAAATTCAGCTGGAGTATCACCAAGCCAGGCTTCAATTGAAACTATCTTGAAGGTGGATTTGTATGGCACTGCTGTTTTGTTGGAAGAAGTGGGCAAAGTGATTGCTCAAGGTGGAGCAGGCGTAACAATTTCCAGTCAGTCTGGGCATCGTATGCCGGCTCTTACGCCTGAAGAAGACAGACTGCTTGCCACTACACCAACAGAAGAACTTCTCTCTTTGGAAATGCTTCGTCCGGAAAATATCCGGGATACATTGCATGCCTATCAAATGGCCAAGCGATGTAATGTGAAGCGAGTAATGTCTGAGGCCGTGAAATGGGGAGAACGAGGTGCCCGTATCAATTCTATTTCTCCAGGTATCATTGTTACTCCGCTGGCCATCGATGAGTTTAATGGTCCACGTGGAGATTTCTACAAGAATATGTTTGCCAAATGTCCGGCCGGACGTCCGGGAACGGCAGATGAGGTGGCACATGTAGCAGAACTTTTGCTGGATGATAAGGCAGCCTTTATTACCGGTTCTGATTTTCTGATTGATGGTGGGGCAACAGCTTCTTATTTCTATGGACCTTTACAACCTGGGAAAAATGGATAATTGAGAAATACCTATATTTTATGGGAGCTGTCCGAAATAAACCAGAAATAGCTTGTAAATCAGCTTATGTTTAGCTATGCAACAGATTCTTAGATATGAGGATATAAAGCAAGCATCCGTGATGTTATTGATATTTCCCTTTATGTATTTTGCATCCTGTTGAGTACTAAATCTGCCAAGAGAACAGCTGTCTCAGGTTCGTCCTTTGTTGCTTCTTTGGGTTTCCAGGCTACGATAAAATGAACGGACGCTGTTTTCACTTCATAGCCTTTTTCTTTCCAGTCGGATATTGTTTTCTGCATATTGGCCGACAGCTTGGCAACGGCTTTGTTTTGGCTATTGAATAAAACACAGTCTTTATACTTCAATGGTTCTCCACTCCGCAATGATAAGATTTCCCGCTTGAGTCCTTTGAAGAAATCAAGATAAACATCTTTGAGGGAAAGTTGCAGAACGATTTCTTCGGGTAAGGCATATTGTCGCTGATCAATCAGGTATTGATCTGTACTCTGCTGCTTAAAGCTGTTTCCGTTTGTATGGATGAACAATCGGTTCTTGGCCCGGGTGATTCCCACATAATACCGGCGCATCAGCTGGTCGGTTTTCGAATAATTGTCGGCAATAAGCATATAGACGTCGTCGAATTCTTTTCCTTTGGCTTTGTGAATGGTTGATACTACCACTTCGGCATCGGCGATATCACAGAAATCTTCTATTGACGACTCGAATACAAATTCGTTGAAGTCGCCCACATATTTGGCTTTGTTGGTTTGCTCAAACAATGTCACGCAATGTTTTACGTACGGCAGATTTCGGCTATTGGCATAGGCTGAGCAAGTTGCCTGTTTGGCTGCTTCCCATACTTCGTCCGGAATTAGAGGCGTGTTTACCCGTTGGTCGATATATTTGAGGAAGTACCTCATCTCTGCTAAGTTCCGGAAATGAAAGCCATCCATTGACTGTATGAGTTTGCTGTTGATTCCCTGCTTCCTCAAGAGAGCTACTAGGATTGCTGCCTCTTCATTTGTCTGGGTAAGAATACACGACGTGCCATTCTTCCTGTGTTTCATCAGATTTTCTACGAGAGGCTGGTACATATACTTAGACAAATGATAAGTCACTTCTACCCATCCTTCCTCTTCTCTCATGGAGATAATCGGAGCGGTTTTCATCCTTTTATGGATGTTTTGAGTGAATTCGTTGGCGAAATCCACCAAATGCCGGGCACTGCGGTAATTTTCGGTCATTTCGATAAAGCGGCTTCCGGGTTCTTGGGCGAGTTGGAACAGACATCCGGAATCAGAACCTCTGAATTCGTAGATATTCTGATCATCGTCGCCCACGGCAATCACGCGCATTTCTTCGTTTTGAGTCATCAATGCTTTCACGAGTGCATACTCTTCTGTGCCCATATCCTGAGCTTCATCGATGACTAACACCGTTTTGCTGATTCTGTTGGGCTCAACTTCTCCCTGATTAATCATATCGGCCGCTTTGGCTACGATGTTTTTGGCATCTTCCAGATTGCCGATCCGTCCAAGCAGATCGAAACAATAAGAGTGGAAGGTTTTGATATCCACAAAATGGGCCGCATTTCCAATCAGTTCCATCAGTCGTTGCTTGAATTCGGTGGCGGCTGCGCGTGAGAATGTCAGCATCAGCAGTTGTTCGTGTTTGACATCTTCCAACAGCAGGAGCGAAGCGAGCTTGTGGACCAATACACGGGTTTTTCCACTGCCCGGACCGGCTGCGACAACAATGCAGCAGGATTCTTTATCCGTGATGATCTCCATTTGCCGTTTGGATAACTGGCCAAACAACTGCTTGTATTTTCCGGGTGTCAGATTCCTTTGTATTTCGTTTCCTCGTTCTCCTTTAAAATATTTGGAGATGAATTTCCGATAATCCATCTGGAAATAATCTTGTACATATTGCAAAGCCGCGTTATAATCGCGGACCATCAGATTGGCATATTCCCCAACGATATGTACCTGCTGAATCTTTTGTTTGTAGAATTCATTTAGCATCCGGTAGTCTTCTTGCTTGTATCGGGCCTTGTTGTCTTTGATTCGTTTGATGTCCATGGCATTGTAGAGAACCAGGAATCCGCCTTCCAGCTTGAGTGCGCCGATCTTCGATAAGTACAGAAGAGCTTCTTCCACATCTTCCAGCTGAATATCCTTCAGTTCGCCGAAAAGAGATTGCTGACTTGCCTTAATCTGGTTCAACAATTCGACAACGGAAAACTGTATCGACTTGCTTTCTTCGTTCTCTCTCCTGGTTTCTGTCGCTAATTTATACAGCCACTCTACAGCAAAACGACTTATCTCCAATCGTTTCTCAAAACGTCTGATGGTTGTATCCATGTCCAAACGGCGCATAATCTCCATGTTATGAACGGCATCTTCTTTCTTCCGGGTATAACCTTTGATTGTGAGGAAGTAAAGCAGTGTTCGAATGTCTTTTTCTTTAGAGGTAGTGATTCCGTCGTTTACGGCATTATCATTGAGCTGTTTGCAAGAGATTTGCAAAGACTCGTCCGGAATATGGCTGAGGATATATTGTTCCAGTTTGGCAAAACGCTCGAGCAAGGTTTTTGATTTCCGTTCGGATTCACCTGAATCCAGCAGATGTGCAGAAATATCCTTGCTGTCGGCCAATATGCCTTCCTGCCGCATCCGTTCTACAGCCGATACGACTTCACTTTTACTCATTCCTAAAATATCTGCCAGATAATCGATTCTCGATTCTGCTTCCGAATCCTGTGCCTTGGCGATATGCTTCTGCGAAATCAGTGACTTGATGATTCTGACAGCCTTCTCGATTTCATCGTTACCGAATAAGATGGAAGCTGATATCCGTTTTCGGGCTTCTTCCATGTTTTTTACGGTGATGCCGGTGGCATATACATGAGGCACATTGTTTCCTCTGACGAGATATCCGCTTTGTTCCAACGTCGATAAAGCGGTTCGCACACGGGTTTCTATGTCGGATACAGAATCATCCCAGCCGGCTTGCCGGGCAATTTCCAACGCCGAACAGCAAACCCGCATCCGTTGTCTGGTAAGATCTTTTACGGCTTTCCAAACCTGTTGTATTTCACTGATGCTTAGTTTGGTCTGGTTGAGTAATATAAAATGCTTGTCGAGGTCGTTATCACTGTAAAGAACGTAGCAACGTGCGTTCAGATGTGGATCTCTTCCCGCTCTTCCGGCTTCCTGTACATAGTTTTCCAACGAATCCGAAATGTCATAATGGATCACCAACCCGACATCTTTCTTGTCTACTCCCATCCCAAAGGCTGATGTTGCTACGATGATGCGTACCTGATCGTTCATGAATGCCTCTTGATTGGCAATCTTTTCGTCTGCTTCCATCTGTCCGTTGTAGGGCAATGCCTTGTAACCATCGCGAGTTAATTTGGAAGCTAGCTCTTTGGTCCGTCTGGTCCTCGATACATAGACAATCGTCGGGCAATCAGATACCACCACCAGTTCCCTTAGTTTTGAGTATTTATCATCATCCGTCTCCGTATGAATGACGGAATAGTGAAGATTTGTTCTGGATGCTGTTGATGCGAACAGTTCCAATTCCAGATTCAGCGTCTGTTTGAAGTAGTCGCAGATATCCTGTATGACTTTCTGCTTGGCTGTTGCCGTAAAACAGGATACCGGAATCGGTGTTTTGCATCCTTTTTTCTGCTGATACTCGCGGATGAATTTACCGATATAGAGATAATCTACCCTGAAATCTTGTCCCCATGAAGAAAAACAATGGGCTTCGTCGATGACAAACCTTACGACATGGCGCGCCATCAGAATTCTCTCGATGGTTTTGGAACGGAGCATTTCGGGAGCTATGTATAAAAGTGAGGCTTCTCCTTCCAGAACTCTTTGGATGGATAACGATCTCGTAATCGGATCCAGCAAACCATTAATAGTAACTGCATCTGTAATTCCCCGGTCTGCCAGGTTGTCTACCTGATCTTTCATCAGCGATTGAAGAGGAGAAATAACCACGGTCAGTCCATGTACGGAAGAACCTTCCATAAGTGCTGGCAATTGAAAGGTAAGCGACTTGCCTCCGCCAGTAGGAAAAATGGCAAGTAACGATTTTCCCTGCACGGCCGCCAGGGCTGCTTTCTCCTGAAGTGGTTCTCCTTCGTAGGTACGGAACTCATCGTATCCGAAGAAACGTTTCAGGTTATAGTGTACATCCAGCTGGATGTTGCAATACGGACAACCTTCCTGACAACGCGTGTGCCGCAAAAGCTTCATCACATATTCTACTTCCGGATAGTTCCGAAGTACCCAGCCTGGAGTGATGGAACGATGATCGGTTGTATCGACCAGAGCCAAAGCATACGCCAGTTCGACAGGATATTTTTCAATGAGCATATGCAGGTCTGCCTGTTGACAGATTCTCCCTTCATAAAAATCCCTGATCAGTTCAACCGGATCCATATATACCGGGGAAATAGCTTGCACCAGCTGTAAAAATCCTGTAAATTCTTCCTGATCTTTGAGCAAATAAGCCCAAATCTGCTGTTTCTTTTCGGGTAAGGCGTTCCAGCGGGCTATTTCGTCGAGCAACAAGTCCTTGGCTTTCTCGCAGTCGTTTACCGGATTATTCAGTTGCTCACTAACCAGTTTGTCGTCTTTCACCAGTCTGTGATACGGGCGTTCGGGGAATAATAAAGGAGATACATATAGCGTATCGACCAATGGCCAGCGGCAAGTGCGGCCGGCAAACAAATATTGGGCATCATGATGGATGATGTTGTGTCCGCAGAGATAATCGCTGTCGCGCAGAAAGTCAAATAGTTCTTCTTTGGATGCTTTATGAAAGATGGCGCCGTCAAAGCGGAGTGCTCCGATGTCATGGATCTTATGATCCTGCAAACCGATTTCAACATCTACAAAGGTATAGCGCGATGTATCGGTTGATAGAGATGCAGTATCTTTATCGACCTTATGATTCGTCTCATCTGTTTGCTTAAATCCTAAAAGTTTACTCCATATCGACATATTTCCTGGTATTATGATAACGCCATGCTTATCACAAAGATAACGTAATCCGATAGATTTTATTGAATTTATCGCGCTCTTTTGACATTAAGAAATATCGGAAACGGATAAATGGGTAAGTATATTCTTGCATAAATCCTATGACTTTTTAATTTTTTGACAGCTGTCGAAAAGCTTTACTATATTTGTCAAAAATCTTTATTACATATATGGAAAAGCTTTATCACATCTGTCAAAAATATAAAAGGATACGAAGTTTGGACCACTTGTTCACGGGATTGATGGAAATACCACCTTTTGTTTTATCCTCCTTATTGCCGAAAACCGGCTAAAAATAACTTTACACCGTCAATCTATTTTACACCTTTTGTAAAGAAACTTTACAGTTCTTGGAAATGATAAAATTATAATCTGTTAGAAACAAGCTTGTTATAATTCTGGCATGGTCGTTGTATTTTTCTTGGTGTAAGATGTTTGCTTTATGGAAAGAAAGATAATAATGACTTTGGTTTTAGGATGCTCCATCCATGCGGCTTGTCTGGCTCAGGAAGCGATGTCGTTGTATGCCTGTATGGCGTATGCGGTGGAAAATTCCTCGAAGAAGAAGATACAGGATGCCGACAATGCCGATGCGCTGGTGAGCCGGCGGGATGCGATTCTGAAAGCTTTTACACCGAAAGTGTCGGCCGGAACGTATGCTTATAGTAACTTCGGGCGTGCGGTCGACCCCGAAACCAATACCTACATCAGCAGTACTTCCTTTAATAATGGGTATTCGGTAGATGGAAGTATTACGTTGTTTGATGGTTTCTCGGCTCTCAATAATATCAAGATCTCGAATATTGCGGTGAAGATGGGAATCTCTCAGGAACAGAAGTTGCGGGATGAGATTTGTCTTTCCGTGATGGAGGCTTATTATAATGTCTTGTTCCATACACAGATGGTAGAGGTGATGGAATCGCAGATCGAGGCTGCCCGTTCTAATCTGATTTTGGTAAAGAGACAACTGGAACTGGGACAGAAAGGACGAGCTGATGTGGTACAGATGGAAGCCGACCTGGCGGATCGCGAATACCAGCTGATCAATTCCCGGAATCAGAAGGACGAAGCTGTTCTGACATTAAAGGCTCTGATGCTTTGGCCCGTAGAAGAAGTACTTCCGGTAGATATGTCGGCTGTAAGAGATTCTTTCGAGTTGCCGGAAATTTGTATGGAATCGGCGGCCGAGATTACCAGCTTTGCGCACGAGAATAATCCGGCTGTCCGGATTGCCAAAGGGAAAATGGATCAGGCCCGGTACGAATTGAAGACGGCCAAGTGGCAGTTTCTTCCTTCCTTGTCGTTGAATGGCGGATGGTCAACCAGTTATTATACCTATCCCGGCCGGAAAGATTATCAGGCGATTCCTTTTGGTACGCAGTTCCGGAACAATGGAGGTGAATACATCCAGTTGAGTCTGTCGATACCGATTTACGATCGCCTTTCCCGTCATTCCAATTTATCGAAGAAGAAAAACGACTGGCGGCGTGCTCGGGCGGAATATGAACAGACATTGCATGATGTGGAATCCGAGATTTCCCGGGCGATACAAGACAGCAAAGGTGCTTTAGCGGCGTTCTTTCAAGCCGAGAAACGTTCGGTTGTACAAGAAGAAGCCTATCGGTTGGGCGAACGGAAGATGTTGCAAGGGCTGATTTCTCCGATCGAGTTTCAGACAGTCTCCAACGATTACCTGAATGCGAAGGCCGAACAGCTGAATGCCCGCTTTCAGTATTTGCTGAAGAGCAGTGTCGTTAGTTATTACAAAGGAATTAGTTATTTGGATCAATATAAATAGAAATAGAATCATGGATAGAAAAATAGAACCGAAGAAAGGTTTTTTGCTTGTACTGAGCAAAAAGGCAATGCCGTACTGGCTGGGTGCGCTGGTCGTGGTGTTTGTGATTTACTTGTTGCTGCGGGATGACGTGCGTACGTTTCGTGTCAATGCGGATACGGTGTCTGTCAGTGAAGTGATATCCGGCGAGTTTAACGATTATATTCGGGTGAGCGGACAAGTACAGCCGATGACAACCATTCAGATCAGTCCGCTGGAGTCGGGCGTGGTGCATGATATCTTCATCGAAGAAGGTGCGAAGGTGAAGGCGGGCGATAAGATCCTCGAACTGAAGAACGAGAATCTGGATATGCAGATCCTTAATTCGGAAGCCGACCTGGCAGAGAAAGAAAACCTCTTGCGTAATACTTTGATCTCGATGGAGCAGGAAAAGCTGAACGTGCATCAGGAAATGCTTCAGTTGCAAATGGAAGTCAAACGGTATCGTCGGGCGTATGAAGCACAGAAAGAGCTTTATCAGGAAGACCTGATTGCGAAAGAAGTCTATTTGCAGGCGGAAGAAGATTATGAACTGGCAGAAAGTCGTCTGGATCTGGTCAAGAACCGGGCTATCCAAGACAGTCTTTATCGTAGCGTACAAGTCAAGCAGATGCAGGAAAGCCTGAATAACATGCGGGTGAACATGCAGATGATCCGCCGGCGAAAAGAACATCTGATGATTGTGGCACCGATCGACGGAGAGCTGGGCTTACTGGATGCGGTGCTGGGGCAATCGGTTTCTTCGGGAGCGAAGATCGGACAGATTAACAACTTGGGCAGTTATAAGATCGAAGCACAGATAGATGAACATTATATCGATCGGGTGATGCCCGGACTGGAAGCACAGTTTGAGCGGCAAGACGAATCGTATTCGGCCATGATTCGGAAAGTCTATCCCGAAGTGAGGGACGGGAAGTTCAAGGCCGACTTCAAGTTCAACGGCGCTCATCCGGAAAACATCCGTACCGGACAAACATATAACCTGAATTTACAGTTAGGACAACCCGAAGAAGCCGTGATGATTCCTCGTGGAACCTTCTATCAGAAAACCGGTGGCAAATGGATTTATGTCCTTACGCCTGAAGGCGACAAGGCTTTCAAGCGGGAAATACATATCGGCCGTCAAAACCCGCAGTATTACGAAGTACTGGATGGCTTGAACCCGGGCGAGAAAGTCATTACTTCCGGATACGATAACTTTGGCGATAATGATTGTCTGGTGTTGAAATAAAATAAAAGCGATTTTACCATGAAGAGTTATTTTAGATTTCTCAGTAAGAATAAATTATATACGACCATAGAAGTGACAGGAATGGCAATTGCCATCGCATTTGTCCTTTTTATAGGTTCTTTTGCCATACAGGAGATAAAGACGGACTCGGCCATTAAAAGACAAGGGAATATATACGTAGGGCATTCAGAGAGAATGTTTATCGGATGTGCAACCGTAAAAGAGCAGTTGGAAGGGAAATTCCCTGAAGTGGAAGCTATGTGTCGCGTTATCGGTACACATATATTTGGCGGAATTGAAATGGATATGATTGTAGATGGTCAAAAGGAAAGACAAAATTCTCTTATTACAGACGAAAACTTCTTTGAATTTTTCCCTTTTGAATTGGTCGAAGGAAACCCGGAAGCTGTGTTGAAGGAAAAATATGCAGTTGTAATTTCACAAAGTTGTGCCAACCGATTGTTTGGAGACGAAGAAGCCTTGGGTAAGAACATAGAAATTGTTGTCAATGGAAGTCGTGCGGATTTGCATGTGACAGGGATTTATAAAGATTTTTCCCAGACGATCTTCTTTGTACCAGACATCATCTATCGTGTTGACTTATTGTCTGAATTGGATCAGTCCATGACCGTTAATGGCAGCGGAATCGCGGTGTTATTTTATCGGTTGGCGGAAGGAACAGATGTCAAAGCCTTGGAAGACAAGATTGAATCCGTCTTAAAGAAAGAAGATATGCTGTATGTCCATCAACTGTTTAAGGAATATCATTTGACTTCGTTTGCGGACATAAGTAAGTTGGACCTTGAAGCAACGATTCCTTTTGAAGGCATTGTCCGGGCCGATTTCACCAACCTGTTTGCCAGTGCCGGCTTGTTCCTGCTATTGTTTGCCGTATTCAACTATATTTCTCTCACGGTGGCTCAAACCGGATTCAGAGCCAAGGAAATGGCTTCGCGCCGTTTGTTGGGAACACAAATAGAGAATATCATATTCCGGTATATAGGTGAATCTTTCATTCTTACCTTGGTCTCGTTTGCCTTTGCTTTGTTGATTGTTGGTTTTATTTCGCCTTATTTGTCGATGTTGGTCGGAAAAGAAGTGTCTCCATTCAGCTCGTTTGGTTGGCGCGAGTCGGTGTTTTTCTTATCCGTACTTATTCTTTTGTCTTTGTGTTCCGGAATTATTCCTGCCTTGATCGTTTCGAGATACAAGCCCATAGATGTGGTAAGAGGAAACTTTACCCGGACCAGCAAGATGACTTTGGGGAAAATACTGATTGGTTTTCAGAGTTTCATCGCTTTTATCTCTTTGTCTGTCGCAGGTGTAATCTATTTGCAGATTAATTATATGATTCATAAACCGATGGGGTATGAGAAGAATGGTATCATCAGCGTGCAAAATGCTGCTAAACCGTCGGACTATCATGTTGATGAACTTCGTTCATTGTCGTGTGTTGAAAATGTAGGTTGGCTTCAGTTTGATCCAATGACGTTGGGATCTTCTGTTGTCAGTGTATTTAAGAACGGAGGAGAATTAAAATTTGATGTAATCAATGGTACGCAATCTGCCTTTGAAATACTGGGCTTTAAAGTAATTCGCCAGAATGCCGAGCCTTTACCTTATCGTATTTGGCTGACGGAATCGGCCTTGAAAGCCTTGGGTGTGGATTATGATTGTACAGAATTGGAATTTGATAATACCCGTTTTTCTGTTTGTGGTATTATTGAGGATTTCCATAAAGGGAGTGCCGTTACCCCGATGAAAACAGAGTTCCTTAAAATTCTTCAGGTCATGGATATGGAGAAAGATGAAGATTTCCGCGTACTTAGAAAGTTGGCTGTAAAGGTTCATGGAGATGAGCATGAAGCTTTAAATGAGATCAAGACGTTTTACCGGAATAAAGGTCTCACAGAAGATGATATAAAGGTTAAGACGTATAACGAGATCAATTATAGTTTGTATGATGCCGAAAACAAGAGTTTGAAGCTCTTGATGATTTTCACTGCTTTGATATTACTGCTTACGTCGATGGCCATGTTTGCCATGAGTACTTATTATGCTCGTCAACATGCCAAGGAAGTCGCATTGCGCAAAGTGATGGGTTGCGAAGGTTTCCAGCTTTTTGTTGAGACATCTTCCCGGTTTTTGAAGGCGGTTCTTATCGCGGTATTGGTTAGTATTCCATTATCCTGGTACGTTTCCGGTATTTGGTTGGAGAACTATAGTTATCGGATTGACAATCCGATCCAAGTATATGTCTTGTCTTTGCTATTTATGTTATGTGTCGCATTGGTATCTGTTAGCTGGCAGATGTTACGGTTGATACATACAAATCCGGTAAAGACATTGAAAAACGAATAATAAAACAAGAAAGAAATAACAAAATAAAAAAGAACGATTATGATTAAAGTAACAGAACTTAGCAAGATTTTCCGTACGGAAGAAATAGAAACAACGGCGTTGAATGGTGTGTCTTTTGAAATCAAGAAAGGCGAATTTGTAGCGATTATGGGACCTTCGGGCTGTGGTAAGTCAACTTTGTTGAATATCTTGGGTTTATTGGATAATCCTTCGGGCGGCAGTTATGAACTGATGGGACAGGAAGTGGCTCAGTTGAAGGAACGTGATCGCACCAAGTTCCGCAAAGGCAATATCGGTTTTGTATTCCAGAGCTTCAATCTGATTGATGAGTTGAATGTCTTCGAGAATGTGGAATTGCCCTTGAAGTATCTGAACATGAGTGCTTCGGAACGGAAACAGCGTGTGACGGCCATGCTCAAACGGATGAATATCAGTCATCGTGCCCAGCATTTCCCGCAACAGTTATCCGGCGGACAGCAACAGCGTGTTGCTATTGCGCGGGCGGTTATTTCCAATCCGAATCTGGTATTGGCCGACGAGCCGACCGGAAACCTGGATTCCAAAAACGGAAAAGAAGTAATGGACTTGCTGACGGAACTGAATTCGGAAGGAACAACGATTGTAATGGTAACGCACTCGCAGAAGGATGCTTCCGTGGCTCAGCGAACCATCAACTTGTTTGATGGGCGGATTGTCAGTGATGTCAGGAATGAATTGTAAAAGACTTGGGATATGAAGAAAAGAAATTGGATATTGAAAGTCTTCTCGCTGGGTGTCGGCTTGGCGATCGGCTGCATCTTGATTGCCAAAGTTTGCTTTGAATCTGCCTATGATAACTTCTATCAGGATATCGACCGGATTTATAAGATTATGACGGGGTATTCATCTCAAGGAAATGTAAGAGACTATCAGCAAGTGAGCGGAGCTGTTGCTCCCGGATTCAAGCAGTATGTACCTGGTGTAGAATATGCAACCCGTACTACCTTCCTATTTGAGAGTGAGAAGTTCTATACGGAAGACAAGCGGCCGGTTTCCGGTAAGTTGGTGTTGGCGGATACATCCTTTTTCCATGTATTTGATTGGAAGATCTTGTCCGGAAATCCGATTCAGGTCTTGTCGCAGCCACAAATGGTTATGGTTTGCCGGTCTTTTGCCGAGAAAATAGGTGGCATTGATAAAGCTGTCGGACAAGTCATCTACAACGAAGATGCATCCGGCTGGAAATTTACAGTGGGCGGTGTTTATGAAGATTTCCCGGAAAACGGCAGTCTGGACTATGATGTCTTGCTTTCCATGGAATCATTTAATAAAAGGAGTCGGGAGAATTGGCTGGGAAACGATCGTTATCAGGGTTATGTGAAGCTGGAAGAAGGCATAGATCCGTCTTCCCTGACAGCGGCGATCCGTTCGATGCAGGAGAAGAACCAGCCTCTGGAAGAATTGGAAAAGAACGGGACAAAAATCTGGTATTATCTTTCGGCTTTCGATAAGTTGCATACATCCGAACCTCAGGTACGGAATATGATTGTCATACTCTCGATTATTTCATTGGTCTTGCTTCTGATCTCACTGATGAACTATATTCTCATCACGATATCGGAGATGGTTAGGCGGTCGAAAGAGATTGGCGTGCATAAGTGTTATGGCGCGGGCAGTTGGGACATCTATAAGATGCTGAGTAAAGAGACAGCCATGGTCTTACTGATGTCATTGGTATTGGCGGCGATTCTGATTTGGGCAGCCAAACCTTTGGTGGAGGATTTGTTGGGAGCAAGTTTGCTGGCACTCTTTATTCCCGAAACCATTGCTGTGTTGGTCGGAGTCATCTTCCTGTTGTTTTTGGTTTCTACGGTTGTTCCCAGTTATTTATATGATAAGATTCCGGTTGGTGTGGCATTCCGGAATTATAAGGAGAACAAGCGGAAATGGAAACTGGCTTTGCTGTGGGTTCAGTTTACGATCAATGTCTTTCTGGTCTGTTTTATGTTTGTCATTGCTGCCCAATACGACAAGGCGTTGAACGACCAGCCGGGCTATACGTATGAGAATGTTCTCTATTATAATGTCCGGGGCGTGGATAAATTGCAGGCGAACCGAAGCATAGCTGCTCTTTCATCGAATCCCGAAGTAGTTGATGTCGAACGTTGTTATACGCTTCCTTTTGATTACAGTTCGGGAAACAATATTTATCTGCCGGGTGATGATCGGGATTTGTTTAATATAGCCGATCAATATGATGGGACGAAAGGCTTCTTCGACTTCTTTGAGATTCCGATGCTGGAAGGACGTGTTCCTGAAACCCGACAGGAAGTAGCCGTGAGCCGGCAGTTTGTAGAGAAGATGCAGGAGTTTACCGATTGGAAAGACGGAGCTGTTGGCAAAGAAATCCAGATTTCCGAACATTCCGATACAAGTGCCATGAATCAAGGTATCCTGACGATCAGCGGTGTTTATGAAGATTATCGGATCGGATTATTGACACGTAACGACGAGCGCCCCAGTATTCGCTTCACGGCAGAGCCGGATTCCGGGTATATGCCGATTATTCTGGTGAAAGTAAAAGAACTGAATCCGGAAACGATCGCCCGTGTCCAACAGGAGGTTCAGCAGGAAATAGAAGGAAAAGATGTTGAAGTACTCTCGTATAAGCAGGTGATGCAAAGCATGTATGATGAAAACCGGAAGATGAAGGACACGATCCTGATCGGAAGTCTCTTTTCCATTGTGATCGCTTTCCTTGGTCTTATCGGATATATCCGTGACGAATCGCAGCGAAGGAGTAAGGAAATCGCTATTCGTAAGATCAGTGGTGCTACAACTTCCGAGATTTTATCCCTTTTCGTAGGCGAGATGATGAAATGGGTGTTGATAGCCGCCATTGTCGGCAACCTGGCTGCCTATTACGTTTCCGGTTTGTGGCTGGAGCAATTCTCCGAGAAAGTTACCGTTTCATGGCTTTATCTCTTCTCGGCCGATGTGATTGTTGCGCTGATTGTAGCCGTCACCGTAGTGATCAACAGTTTGCAGATCACTCATGCCAATCCGGTTCTTTCGCTGAAGAGTGAATAATACGAACAATTAATCCTTGATAAATAAATAGCCCTATGGAAATATACAGCAACATCAAAGCGTTATTCCGGAAATATCCCGTTCCGGTTTCGCTCAACATCGTGGGCTTGGTGATGGCTTTTACGGCCTTCATCATGATCATGGTCCATGTCCGCTTTGAATGGAACTTTGACAGATGTTATCCGAAACCGGATTGCGTTTTCAAGGTGGATATGCCGGAAACACCTTTCTTCCGTTCCATTCTTCCACCGGGCTTTGCCGAATCGATTATCCATGCTTCGGCTCATGTGGAAGCGGGCTCTGTGTTTTGTCCGTTTGTGGGCGAGGTTTATCTGACGATAACTGAAACCGATGGAAAACGGACTGGTTACAAGCAGGAAGCCAATTTGGTAAGTCCCGGCTTTTTCGATGTCTTTGGCCTGGAAGTAACAGAAGGAGAACGAGAGGCTTTGTTGAAACCCAATCAGCTGGCGATTCCGGAAAGTCTGGCTAAAAAGATGTTCGGCGAGGAATCGCCTGTCGGCAAACCAATACGGATGGAATCCAAATCGGCTTATTTCCTGCCATTAACGGACTGGCAAGTCGGAGCTGTCTATAAGGATCTGCCTGGAAATACGCAATTGGGGAATAATATCCTGGCTCCGATGCCGGCATCGTTCTTGGAGACCTTCGGAAACTCCAATTTTATTTGTTACCTGCGCTTGGATGATCCGGGTCATGCTTCGTCGGTGGCGGATGAGTTTAACCGGGCATTTGATTTCTCCCGTTATCCGTATTTGAGTCCGATTCATCTGACACCGCTTCCGGAAATTTATTTTAGTGATGCCGAGACGGAAGGACATGTATTCAAGTTGGGCAGCCGGATGCAGACTTATTTATTGATACTGATCGCGGTCCTGATTGTCTTTGTCGGCATGTTCAACTTTACGAACTTTTATATCTCGCTCATGCCTTCGCGGCTGCGCGGAATCAATACACGTAAGATCTTGGGAGCCGAGGTTTGGATGCTTCGGTTGGAACAGGTGTTGGAAGTGGGTTGCTTCGTCGGACTGTCAAGTCTGTTGGCTGTAGGTCTCAGTCTGCCTGTTTCGGAATGGTTTGCCGCCTCGGGCATTATTCAGGAGCCGGTGACGTTTGCTTCTTGCCGGACGTTGTATATCGCTACAGTTGTTGGTGCTTGGCTGGTTGGCATGGCTGCTGGTCTTTATCCGGCCTACTTTGTGACTTCTTTCCCGACTGCCTTATTGCTCAAGGGAAATTATGGGCTGACTCCTTCCGGACGGAAAATCAAAAGCGGACTGCTGGTACTTCAATATGCCATTGCGTGTTCGTTGTTGGTTTTCATCGCCTTTGTTTTCTTGCAGAACCGGATGATGATGCGTTCGAATACGAACTTTGACCAGGACCAGCTGGCGATAGTCCAGTTGACCAGTGAAATGGTCGAGAAGCAAGGAACGTGGTTGCAGGAGACACTGCGGCAATATGCGGAAGTAGAAGATGTGGCCTTTGCGACCGAATGTGTGGGTGGGCAGGATTCTTATTCGAAGTGGAGCATGGAATGGAAAGGAGAAAAGACAAATACCTATCGGCTCTGGTGTTCTTCGAATTTCTTCGATGTGATGGGAATCAAGATTGTCGAAGGACGCAATTTTACCGGTGATACAGATTCGGGATATATCATCAACTCGTTTGTACGCGACCATTACGGCGTTGGTCTTGGTCCGATTAGCGGACTCAGTAACGAGATTGTGGGCATTTGTGAGGAAGTATCTTTCACTTCGGCCCGAAAGGAGAAGGCTCCGATTGTCTTTTCGGTGGCATCGCCTGCTTCCGGCTATTTGCCTGTTGTCTATATCCGGTTGAAAAAAGGCTTTGATGCCGTAACTGCCGTGTCGCATATCCGGCAAGCGATTGCCAAAATGGATGCGGCCTATCCGGTGGAAGTTGAATTCTACGACCAGGTGCTGAATACTCTTTACCAAAAGGAAGTGCGCTTCGGGAAGACACTCTTGTGTTTCTCTTTGCTGGCCGTCGTCTTGTCGCTGATCGGTGTTTTTGCCTTGGTGATTTTCGATATGTATTACAAGCGGAAGGAAATAGCCTTGCGGAAAGTGTTCGGGGCCGAATTGACCGATATTGTAGGATTAGGTCTCAAACCCTACTGTTGGTTTGTTGGCATTGGCTTTGTGCTGGCGCTTCCTTTCTCTTGGTGGGTGGTTTCCGGCTGGTTGGAAGACTTTGCTTTCCGCGTACCGCTCACACCGCTTGTCTTTATTTTGATCTTCATCCTGATGCAAATCCTAACGGCAACCTTGGTGTTTATCATGTATGCCACGCTTGCCCGTGAGGTACCTCGAGATAGCCTTTCTGTTGAGTAATACGCCACTGATGCGGGGTTGTCGTCTGTTCGGCAACCCTTTTACGGTGTGTTTTAGTGTATTACCTGATGAGGATAAGGTTGTTTTATATTACATTTTAATCGTTCCACCCAGGTGGAACGATCGTCTCACCTAAGTGGAACGATCGAATCACAGTCGTGGAATGATCGTTTCACCCGGGTGAAACGGTAAAAAGGTCTAATGAAAAGGAAATAGGATTCTTGGGAATCGGAAAAAGAACGAGGTGGATTCTCGGAAAATCCTTATTTTTGAATGCTAAATAAAAGGAGAAAAGAGAAACAGATCATGGTGAATAAAGGAAAGATATTGGTGGTGGATGATAATCCGGGCATCCGGGCGGCATTGAAGATTTTATTGCCCAAGTATTTCGCGGCGGTGGAGTTGCTGGCTTCGCCCAAGGAAATCCATGCCTCGTTGCGGGAGTTTGCGCCGGATGTCATCTTGCTGGATATGAATTTCGAGGCAGATACCAATACGGGAAATGAGGGTCTGTTCTGGCTCTCCGAAATCAAACAGCGCCGTCCGCAGACGGAAGTGGTACTGTTTACGGCGTATGCCGACATCGCTTTGGCGGTGGAAGGCATGAAACGTGGGGCATTCGACTTCATTGTGAAGCCTTGGGAGAATGAGAAACTCATCGCTACTTTGCAGGCAGCCATTGACAAGGCGGAAGCCAATAACGGAAAAGGTGGAAAAGTCGGTGGAAAAGGGCAGAAGAAAATCGGAGAAGCCGGACCTTCGATGTTATGGGGAACGGGAGCGGCCATGACGGCTGTCCGTCGCACGGTCGAGAAGATTGCTCCGACCGACGCGAGTGTTCTGATTACCGGTGAGAACGGAACGGGAAAAGACGTGTTGGCTGCCGAGATTCACCGCTTGTCCGACCGTGGACTGAAATCAATGGTCTGCGTGGATGCCGGCGCCATTACCGAGACCTTGTTCGAGAGTGAATTGTTCGGACATGTGAAAGGGGCGTTTACCGATGCGCATACCGATCACACCGGGAAGATGGAACAGGCCAACGGCAGTACGCTGTTTCTCGACGAGATCGGTAATATTCCTCTGCATCTCCAGGCAAAGCTGCTGCGGGTGTTGCAGAACCGTTCGGTGACGAAGGTGGGTGATACGCGTTCAATTCCGATTGACATCCGGCTGATCTGCGCAACCAACAAGAATCTGGAAGAGATGGTGAAGCAGGGAACCTTTCGCGAGGACCTTTATTACCGCATCAATACCATCCATTTGGAACTGCCGCCCTTGCGTGAGCGGCCGGATGAGATTGTTCCTTTGGCCAACCTCTTTATCTCCCGTTATGCCGAGAAGTATCATCGTCCGGTTACTGGGCTGACAGATGCCGCCCGGCAAGTTCTGCTTGCCAATCATTGGAGCGGAAATATCCGGGAGTTGCAGAACGGCATAGAAAAGGCCGTCATTCTGGCCGACGGCGATAAGCTGGATGCCGAAGATTTCCATCTGCCTTTGCCTGTATCTGGCGGAGTAAAGCCGGCAGCGGAAGCCGAAACCCTCGAAGAAGTAGAGGAACGGACCATCCGCGCTGCCATGGATCGCTTCGGAGGTAATTTGACACACGTGGCGAAATCACTGAACATCAGTCGGCCCACCTTATATGCGAAACTGAAGAAATACAACATCTGATATGGATACGCCGACAGTCATACTCATCGCTTTGGCCTCGGCCCTGGTGGCAGCGCTGATTTCCCGTGTTTATTCCCTGGGGAAAATTCACCGGAAACTGAACTATATGCTGGATGCGCTGGAAGATAAGGAAACGAACTTCCATTTCAGCGAAGAGAAATTCTGGTACCGGCGTTTTAACCGGACGCTCAACCGGATTCACATCCTTTATGACCGTGAGCGGCAGGAGATTGCCGAACAGGAGCAATATTATGGACAGATGCTCGACCAGGTCCGTACCGGAATTGTCGTCATCGATTTATCCCGGAAACGGGAAGGACAAGTCATTTACAGCAATGCCTCGGCTCGGAATCTGCTGGGATTGGCCACCTTCAGCCATATCCGTCAGCTGGGAAATATCCATCAGGAACTGGAGAATGCCTTTTGGGAAGTTTCGTCGGCGCACGAACAGCGGAACAGTTACTATAACGAACGGGGAAAGATCACTCTTTCCCTGACGGCTTCGGAAGCGATGTTGCAGGCAAAGCAGGTCAAGATCGTCGCTCTCAACGACATCACCGGCGAAATGGTCCACAACGAAGAGCTTTCCTGGAATAAACTGATCCGCGTGCTGACGCATGAGATCATGAATACGGTCACGCCGATTGCCTCGCTGAGTCATACCTTATCCCAAGAACTCGATTCGGAAACGTTGGCCCGTTCGCTCGACTGGAAGGAGTTGAAGTTAGGATTAGATACGATTGCCAGCTCTTCCGACGGACTGATCAAGTTTGTTAATACCTACCGCAGCCTGACTCGTGTATCGGCGCCCGTCAAGAAAGCCTTTTTCGTGCGTGAACTGATCGAAAAGGTACAACAACTCACCCGTGAATCCTTGCATCAGGCCGGAGCGGTCTGCTCGTACGTGGAGAAGTCGGAAGATATCCTGTTGTATGCCGATGCCGACCAGTTGTCGCAGGTGCTTGTCAACCTGGTGAAGAATGCCCTGCAAGCCGATGCGACAAAAATAGAAATCACAGCGGAAATCGACTATGCCGAAACCGTCGTGATCACTGTATCGAATAATGGTCGCCCGATCAGTGCGGAAAGCCAGGAAGAAATCTTTGTACCTTTCTATACCACCAAGCCGGAAGGCACCGGCATCGGATTAAGTCTTTCCCGGCAGATCATGCGTCTGCACAACGGCACACTTACCTTGGGCCGCAGCGACAAGCGGATGACTACCTTCATCCTGCACTTCCGTTGATCAGCTTTCCTGCCAGTGGTACAAATCCACTTTCTTGTGGCGGCTGACCTGTTCATTTACTTCCTTGAAGTATTTGGCAAGGATGGCATATAAACCCGGATCATAAGCCTTCATTTCCTCGCGGGTGTTGATCTTGTTGTGTTTTCCGTCGCCATCATCTTTATCTACTTCCGCATTGACATTGAACCAGTTCTGTACACCTTCGGCCCAATATTCCCATACGTTGGTCGAAGCATATACATTCTTCCACCGTCCTTTGGTTACGGCAGCATCCAACGAGGCCTGCAGTTCGTCGTTGAATTCCGGATGAATCGGCAGGATGCCTGCTCCATGAATTGTATGGGCAAACTCGTGGATCAGGATATCTTCGGCATGATACTTGTCGATCTGATAAGCCAGGATATTCTCTTCCGCGCAAGTCGAGAACGGATTTTCGGCGTCACCACCCAAGCCGCGGGCACGGACGTCCCAGTTGAGTGTCGTATCGTTTGCCAGAAAAGCATGTTCGGGAATATCAGTCGTCCCTTCATAACGCGCCATAATGCCGATGCGGGTATTGCGGTCGGTGAGCGACTTCATGACTTCTGCCGGCAGTGCGTCGGTCATTGCCTTGATACTGATATAAGCCGCATAGAAACAGCTGTCGGGAACACGCCATGAGCTGACTACATGGATGCCGTTTACATTCATATATTTCTTGTAGAAAGCGTCCAGCTTCAGTTCGGCAGGCGGAGCTGTGATGGCCGGTGTGTCGACTAACATGGCCATGGGAATTTCTTCTGCTTCCGATGACATGCTTTTCTCTTGGTCTGTTTTTACGGGTTGCTGGCAACCGATCAAAGCGGCAGCCAGCCATGTAGCTACGAAGATGCTTTTGGATGTTTTCATTGTCATACGCTTTTATATTGTTTCCTGCTAATTAGATAAAAGGTAATGATCCTGTCAGAAAGATCTTAATAGCCACAAATTTAGAATAATATTTGATATAGGACTGATGTAATGTGTTAAAATTACATTTCTTCCTTATAGACTACAGAAGAAAGAAACGAACAAAGGCACGCTGAAATCAATCAGAATACCATGCAGGATGGCCACCGGAATCATTTCCTTCCCGGAATAACGGGTAATGGCGGGCAAAACCACATCCATCGAATTGACACCGGCAGCCGATATCGGAGCCAGTTTGCCGAAATACTTTTCGATCAGCGGACTGCCCAGCAAGGCCATCATTTCGCGGATGATATTGGATAGCAAAGCAATGGTTCCTAATTCGGTTGCCAGCTGCAAACCGATAGACGGTTCTTTGAACTGGGTGATCAAGATGGACGAAAGTGAATAATAGGCAAAACCGCTTCCCACAGCCATGCACTCGAATACGCTCCATCGACTCAAAAGCAGACTGGCCAATGCCGAGAACAGAAGCGTTCCGATAATGGTTGCCAACGGAATCACCAGCATCTTCAGTCGGATCTGACGGACGATCTGTTTCAGGTTCTTGTTGGAACCGATGCTGATGCCCACCTGAAGCATCAGGGCATACAAAATATACAGGGAAATATGGTGCGCATCCAGTTTGATCTCTCCGGAGAAACCGAGAAGACAGCCGACGCAGAAGAACAAGAAGACAATGATACTGTTTTTCATCTTTTACCTCCTTTCTTGAAGAATAAGTTATATACAGCCCACGCAGCCAGGATGCTGCCGAATAAACTGGACACAGCCAAAATGGCTGCCTGCCAGCCGAACTGGCCGATGTTTTGGATGATCAGCGGATTGGAACCGACTGATATACCCAGAATAAACAACATGGCAAATATGGTGTAGGAGATTGTCTTCTCCGTCTTTTGTAACCATTCTATTTTACGGAACAGGAAGCCAATACCCATCCCTGCAAACATAACACAAATAATGCTCAGCATAACGGATAAAATTTAGAATAAAAGAATAATGATACTGCTTCCTGCAAGCAGGCAGGAAGAAATCTGTACGTGATACGAAATAAAAAGGAGGGAAATTTGGCTTAAATAAATCCGCTGAACCAGTGTACATGGACAATACAATGGCTGCACCACGAACCGATTCGAGCGCTCGCTAAATGAACAATATGTACATTGCCTGTCATCATATACCTGTTGTTTTCGGCGACAAAGGTAATAAATTGTTACCAAAAAACCTAATAAACGGATTCAAATCCTTTGCATGGAAAGAAATATCCATGAAACTTGGGCCTATTTGTTTTTATTCCGGATAATTCATTGTACTTTCGTAAGCGATAACAGAGGATGGATAAGATTATGTTAGGCAATCGAATTATTATCGCATTAGGTTCGAATACGAATCCGAAGCAGAATATGGAGGCGGCTTGTGGAGCCGTGGAACTCCTCTTGCCCGGCATCCGCTGGTCGGATGCTGTTTATACGGCTCCGGAAGCCTGTGTCAATCCTTCGTTTTTCCTCAATCGGGTAGGAATCGCTTATACTTCTCTTTCCGCTACCGAACTGATCCGTCATTTCAAGCAGATAGAACGGGCCTTGGGGCGTGTCTCCGAAAGCAAGCATCTGGGCATTATTCCCATGGATATTGATCTGCTTCAATGGAATGATGATCTGCTGAAGCCCGACGATTTGCAACGGAGTTATATAAAGGCGGGAATTTCTCAGTTGTCAGAGCAGCGTGTCTGATTCAGCCACTGGCAGAGATAGCCTAGTTTGTAGAAGGCAAACAGATGCATGGACGGATGTGTTCCAGTCAGATTCCTGACCAGCCAGGGCTCTGTCCATGTGAAGACAAGTCTGATCCATCGGGTGAGATGCAGACTTTCGGCCTTGTGGTGCCATTGCAACAGGCGGATATAAGGTTGCAGCCGATGGCGGTGTGCTGCCAGGTTCTGGATGGAGAACCGGATTTTCCGAAGATAATCGTCTGCCTTGTCGGTGGTCTGGTGGAAAACCGGATTGTCTATGTACTTGAGGGGAACAGCCGCTTGCTGGAGTAAGATGCCAAACCAGGCATCTTCGTATCCGAAGTGCATCGTGTCGTCAAAGCGGACTGTCTGAAAGACTTCCTTGTCGGCTAAGAAACACATGCTGATAAACTGGCTGTAAGGCTGCCTGTTCCTTTCTTCGGCCGATCTTTCCTCTACTTGTATGCCGTATTGATAGCGTAGCGGACACATGGCCGGCGTGTTCGTCCTTTCATAGATAAATCCACCGCACACAATGCCTCCTTTCATGCGTTGTTCCCAGTACGACCGGAGAAAGATGGAGGAAGCCGGCATCGTATCGGCATCCATGAATAAGAGATACGGATAATGAGCCTGATCGGCCAATACATTTCGGATACGGGCCGGACCTACATTTTTGGGCAGAATCCGGTAGTGGCAGTTTTCCCAGGCTTCGATACGGCGGTTCTCGGCCTGAATCTCTGCTGACGAGCCATCATCGACTACCAGAATCTCGAAAGGAATCTGGAGTTGTTGTGCCTGATAGTGCATGGTTTCCACCAGCGGGACACATACTTTATTATAGGTAGGAATCAGGATGGAGATCATAAGCCAGCAGATGATAGGGTTTCGAATAATTGCATAAACTGTTCCGCCTGTCCTTTCCGGGAGAAACGCTTGATTTCTTCGTGATCGGGCGTGGTGGCTGTGTATCCTTGTGTCTCCCATTGCCGGTAATACTGAAGGATGAATTGGGCCACTTCTTCGGCGCTTCGGGCAGCCAGTCCGGAACGGGTGCGCCGGATATTCTCTTCCAAATAGCTTTCATCAGAAGGAACACAGAGAATGGGCTTATCGACAGCCAGGGCTTCGAAGAACTTGGTGGTCATGATTCCTTTGGGCGCGTGCTCTCCGCTCTTTTCCGTGAGCAGCAGCAGCATACTGCTACTGTTGAGTACCGAAGGAATTTCGGAGGCTGGTACATACGACTGATAAGACATGTATTCGCTGACCTGATACTGAGTGGCGGCTTCTTTCAGCAGGGCTTCGGAGGCTGGATCTACATACCATTCGAGGGTGATCTGTTCGGCCGACAGACCGGACAACAGCACGCCTTTGAACAGCAATTCCGGATTACGCATGGCCAGACTGAGGATTCGTCCGGTGTAAGTAATGGTAAACCGGCGGTTCGGACGATGATCCGGATAGAATAAGTCCGGGTCATATCCGTTGTAGATCAAAGATACGTTCGGATTATACTGCTTCAGCTGTTCGACATGCCACGGAGAAACGGTGGTGACTTGACTCGCCATCCGGAGTGTGCGGTTCCGGTCGTTCAGCAGCTTCCGCTTCAGCAGAACTGTCAGCTGTTTGTCCAGCCAGGGACAGACATGAAAAGAGTGGGAGAGGAATTCATTCCCGGCGTATTGCTCGATGATATCCCGCAAATCCACCACCAGCGGCAAATGATGCCTTTGGGCAGTCAGACGGGCTGCCACCAGCGGAAAGGTTCGGAAGGAACTGCACAAGATGAGGTCGAATGCCTGATGCTGGCAAATCCGGTGAGCGACTTTCGCCATTTTCCGGTCTTTGTAGGAGAACAGGAAATCGGCCAGAAGCGTGAAGATCCACTGGAGCTTGCGCAGGAATTTGTTCTTCGCTGTATAATAAGGCACGAATGTGACCGGACAAGAATCGGCCAGAAAGGCGAAAGTCTGGTCGTCCATCGCCTCAGCAATCACTTCAACCTGCCATCCGGCCTGTTTCAGGTACTTGCATAAATATCCCATCCGCGGTCCGAATGCCGGCGGAAACAAATCGCATAGAATGAGTACCCGTTTCATAATAACTCCAATATCTTTTGGGCGGTGTTTCCCTGTCCATATTCGTCTATCTCATGCCGTACCGGATTGTTCTCCAGGCAAGCCAGGATTTGGTCGGTCCGGTAACCGGCTGTCTGGTTCCAGCCAGCCGTAACGGTTTCTGTCCATTCGGTTTCTTCCCGCAGTGTGATGCAGGGTGTCTGGTGGAAATAGGCTTCCTTTTGTACGCCGCCTGAGTCGGTCAGGATTGTGCTTGCCTGCTTTTCCAGCATCACCATATCCAGAAAGCCCAGTGGTTCGGTCAGTCGTATATGGGGATGTGACACGAATCTTTCCAGCAAGTGATATTTCTCCAGATATTGTCGGGTTCTGGGATGCAACGGAAAAACCAGTGGACAATGGGAAGAGGCGATTTGCATCAGGGCTTCGGCGATCGACGAAAGGCGCTCTTCCTGATCGGTGTTTTCGGCCCGATGTACGGTACAGAGCCGGAATCCTTTGCTCTCGAGTTGCAGGCGTTGCATGATATCCGAGGCTTCTTCGGCTTTCCGGCCAAAGAAGAGGGCGGCGTCATACATGATGTCGCCCACGTGATAGACGCCTTCGTGGATGTTCTCTTCGGCCAGATGTTGTACGGCCGAACGGGTCGGACAGCATAACAGGGTCGAGACATGATCCGTCAGAATCCGGTTGATCTCTTCCGGCATGGCTTTGTTGAAGCTGCGCAGGCCGGCTTCGATGTGCACTACCGGAATATGCAGTTTACTGGCAGCCAGCGCTCCGGCCAGTGTCGAATTGGTATCTCCATATACGACTACATAATCCGGCCGGTGTTCCGTCAGAATCTTTTCGATTTCGATAAGCATCTGTCCGGTCATCGCTCCATGCGTGGTATGTCCGCAATGCAGTTGCCAGGTCGGACGTGCCATATCCATTTCGGAGAAGAAAATACGGCTCATGTTCTCGTCGTAATGTTGCCCGGTATGGATCAGCTGTTCCCGGATTGTTTCCTGTCCTGCCTGATTATGCAGCTGGATGGCCCGGCTCAGCATGGCTGCTTTAATGAACTGAGGGCGTGCACCTACAATTGTAATTATCTTTTTCATTGGATCAACGCATTTAATAGGCGTACATATAATGTCTTGTGATAGCTGTTCTTTTCTGTTTCAGCAAATGAAGTGTTGTGCCATAGCCACACGATCTCTCCTCCATACTGTTTGGTCTGCTTGAGCAGTTGCAGACAGTACCGGAAAGCCTCGTTTAGCGGAAGTCCCATGTATTGAGATTCACTCAGGGTGCAGTCCATGACGGAAAGCGGATGCAACGTCAGTGACGTGAGCTGGCGTGTCATCGGATTGATCCATTTGACAGGCCGGCATGTTCCTAACCGGAATCCGCTCACATCTGCATATCCCATGGTGAAGTCGTCGGTGATTCCGGCCTTGATCAGTTTTGTCTGGTCTTCCGGTTCGCGGGAAGCCAGGTAATGATGCCGGTTCTGATGGATATTCTCCAGTTTCCAGTCGTGTTCCAGCTTCATCTTCTCTTCCGGGATCAGATCCGGACAGAGGCTTGCTTCGTAGCTGCTGTGAAGTCCCAGCATGACTTGGTTCTGCCGGAACAGCTGGAGTAGCTTCTGCACGTCGTGCGAACAGAACGGATACCGGGGTTTATCGTTGGCATGTCTGCCTCCGGCTTTCAGGAAATACAGCTGGTGACACCGGTCGCCGTATTTGTTTTGTACTTTGCCGTCTTGTTCCAATATCCACGGGAATGTATAATAAGGATCTTTCTCCAGCGGTCCTCCATACAGCTTTAATGCCTTCAGCAGTCCGGCGCCTTTCCAGGTTTCGCGGCAGATGTTCCTTAGGCTGCGGCAGAAGAACGGGGCATCCACATCGTGCGTGAGCCAGATGTCCTGAAGCTCGGGCTGCGGCTCGGGAATATGTACGCAGGCTTTTCTTAGCCAGCTCCGCAGCAGCTTCCCGTATTCTTCCACGATGGGGCGCTGGATGAAACCGGCCCTGAAGGGCAACGATTCTTTTCCGGGGAAGCGGCCATGCGCGTCCCGGATATTCCTTTTCTGGATTTCCTCGTAGCGGCTTAGCAGGAAGTAGCTGCTGGCAATGATATCGGCATGGATGATCCGGGTCTCGTCGAAGCTTTCTTCCTTGGGCGACCCGAAGAGCAACGGAACGCCTTCTATCTCCTTGAGTGGAAGTTGGGGCATGGAGGCCTGCGTTCCATAGACGGATGAACTGAAGAACCCGGAAGGAATAATCACTACTTTATATTTATGGAAATGACGGACATTCGATGTATAGCCCACCAGCGAGCTATAGGCACCGGCCCGATCTACTCCTAATAAGAATCGGATGATATAATTGATCGTTTGCTTCATACCTAGTTCCTGTTCTCTTCCCGTATCGTTCGTCTTCTAGTGTAATAACTCTACTTTTCCTTTTTTATTGCCTTCTTTTGCTAAGATGGATTAAAAATCGTTTCCAAAGATTCAGTTTTCCTTTGCTGATGGCAAAATAAGGAGTTTGCCGGGCTCCGAATTCGCGGAAGAAACGTTCTACACCGGGAATCATGGAACCTTCGAAGTCGAAGTGATCGGTAAAGGCTGCTATTTCCTGCATGGCTTTCCACATCACGAGGCTGTGTGCGCCCGATTGCCGGAGTGCCGGATTGCCTCCGCCGGCCAGGTAATAGGCTGAGTTTTCCTGCCAGACGATGAAGACGGCTGCGTGCAGCTGGCCGTTGGCGTCATAACCGCCCCAGATGTCTCCCTGGTTTCGTTGGCGGCACACTTCGATGAGCTGACGCAATACGGCTTCTCCTTTGGGTGCTGCCAGCCGTTGGCGCTGGAAGGTCTGACGCTGGATCCCGATAAACTCGTCTGCCGGGATGTTCCGCCGAACCTGTATCTGATATTTCTTTTCTGCCTTGATGATGTTTCTCCGGGTTTGCTGGCTCATGTTTTCCCAGATGCGTGACGGTTGCCGCAAGCCACTCAGCAGATAGGTGTAGCGGGTTGTCTGCCGGAAACCTTGCCAGTAGAAGGGCAGCCAGTCGGTTATTGTCCAGGCAAAGTTTTGCTGGAACACGTGCAGATGGGCTAATTGCGAGGCCAGTTCTCCGAGGATGACTTGTCTTTTTCCCAGCAGGCTGGTGTATTTGCTGTCGGCCGAGGCCGCTGCGATCCATGGTCCCATGGTTTGGGTATAGGCAGGCATGACGACATAGCCCGGGCGCGGCATATACAGGGGCATGGCAGCCTCGATGGTGCCCAGCTTGTCGTGAAGGAGCAACACGTCCCATTGTTCCTGGCCGCATACAATATCCAGCCACCAGTCCCGTGAGAAGATGGGAATGGACTTTTCCTGCTGGCACAGCTGCCGGTAGATTTCTTTCGACGTCATGGCTGGGTAATGTAGAGTTTGTCTTCTTTTTAACAAGTAAGTTGGCAAATGAATGTAACTGCGTTACCCACTTGCCAACTTGTTATGAATATATCGATGGATTCTTTCTTAGCCTTTCAATGCCTGGAAGATCAGCTGAGCCAGCTCGTCGGCCAGTTCCGGATTGTCGGCAATGCATTGTTTGGCAGCATCGCGTCCTTGTCCCAGTTTGGCATCGTTGTAGCTGTACCACGAACCGCTCTTCTTGATGATGTTCAGTTCGCTGCCCAGGTCGATGATTTCACCCGAACGCGAAATACCTTCGCCGAACATGATGTCGAACTCGGCTTTCCGGAATGGAGGTGCCACCTTGTTCTTCACTACCTTCACGCGGACCTGGTTTCCTTTCACTTCATCTCCGTCTTTTAATTGTCCGATGCGGCGGATATCCAGGCGGACAGAAGCATAGAACTTCAGGGCATTACCACCGGTGGTCGTTTCGGGATTGCCGAACATGACACCGATCTTGTCGCGTAGCTGGTTGATGAAGATACAGGTCGTGTTCGTCTTGTTGATGGCTGCCGTCAGCTTGCGCAGAGCCTGCGACATCAGACGGGCCTGCAAGCCCATTTTGCTGTCGCCCATGTCGCCTTCCAGTTCCGCTTTCGGAGTCAGAGCCGCCACAGAGTCGATCACGATGATATCTACTGCCGACGAGCGGATCAGCTGTTCGGCAATTTCCAATGCCTGCTCGCCGCTGTCGGGCTGTGAGATCCAGAGGTTTTCTACATCCACACCCAGTTTCTCGGCATAGAAACGGTCGAAAGCATGTTCTGCGTCGATAAAGGCAGCGATACCGCCGGCTTTCTGGGCTTCGGCAATGGCATGGATGGCCAATGTTGTCTTACCGGATGATTCCGGACCATAAATTTCAATGATGCGTCCTTTCGGATAACCGCCTACACCCAGTGCAGCGTCGAGCGCGATGGAACCCGTCGGGATCACCTCTATATTTTCGATGTTTTCATCTCCCAGTTTCATGATAGAGCCTTTCCCATAATTCTTCTCTATCTTTTCCATAGCGGCACGCAACGCTTTCAGCTTGTCGGCGTTCACGGCAGGTTTTGTTCCTTCTGCTTTTTCTTCGAATAAGTTATCTTCTTTTGCCATAAAATATATTGTTTATGTTGTACTGGTTCTTGGATTTGACGTTATAGGGCCAGAATCTGGTTCGCATGATCCTTGGTCTTTACTTCTTTCGGACCGATGATCCGCTCGATCACGCCGTTTTCGTCGATGATGAAGGTCGTGCGCAGCGTACCCATATACGTTCTTCCGCACATCTTCTTTTCTGCCCATACGCCGAATGTCTGTTGCAGGGTTGTTTCTGTATCAGCGATGAGGTTGAAAGGCAGGTTCTGCTTGCTGATGAATCCCTGGTGCGACTTGGCGCTGTCTTTGCTCACGCCCACCACTTCATAGCCGGCTGCCTTCAATGCGTCATAACCGTCGCGCAGGCTGCAGGCTTCGGCCGTACAACCCGATGTATTGTCTTTCGGATAGAAATACAATGCCAGTTTCTTGCCGGCAAAGTCACTTATCTTTATTTCGTTACCATTCTGGTCTGTTCCCAATACTTCAGGAACTTTATCTCCCACTTGTAATGCCATAGACTGATTCGTTTAATATTAAGTTGTTTAGATTCAGATCCGCTGCCCGTAGCAGACAGGCAAGGTTTATCTGAATGTGTAAAATACGCACACAAAGCTATAAAAAATAACAGAAAATCCGAGAGTATTGTTCCCACAAATAATACATTTCCGCTAAATATGTTTACCCAAGATACGTGCCTGTTCGGGGTAAGGCGTATCTTCAATGGCTGCCCGGTCGTACACGCCGGTGGCCAGAATCTGTCCGGCATCTTCCCAGTGCAAATACTGGCAGATGGCTTTGTAGTGTGCTACCAACGGTTCCATAACCCACTCTTCCGCGTCGCCGCAGGTTGCCAGTAGGACGGCTTTTTTCGGTTTGCTCCTCAGCAGGTCGTTGATGGCAAAGAAGCGGTCGATAACCTTTTTCAATTGGGCCGACATACCAAAATAATAAACGGGAGTCACGAATACCACCATATCGGCAGCAATCAGTTTGTCCCAAACCAGCTCCATGTCATCTTCTTGAATACACTTATGGTTGTTTTTCCGGCAATAATAACATGCCAGGCAAGGTTGCGTTACCTGAAAGATGGTATCAAACCGAAAAACTTCGTGCCCGGCTTCCAAAGCCCCGGCAATAAAATTATCTGCTAATAATGCTGAAGTCCCTTTTTTATGAGGGCTTCCCGTAATTACAAGTATTTTCATGTGTTTTTTATAGTAATCGCTAAGTGTAACATTAATTGTAACTGAAATGTCATACAATATTCGTAAAATTATTGCATATATGCAACAATATAGTCCAAAATCAGAATTCCGACCGCTTTTTCCGCTTTGTCATTTTGTCAAAATGCCCCTTTCAGAATTCCATGATTTCGGAGTTGCCTGTAAGTAACTTGCTTCGGTTCGATTTTCAGGGAGTTGAGCATTTACATGCTGATATGGAAAGAGGGGAGATCGTGTTATTCTGATTTTTGTATTCGCCGGAATAAGGGATAAAAACGTGTCCCGTGTTAGTTAGTGGATATAAATGCTGCCAAAATGATATTTTGTTTGAGGGCTTTGGATGAGAGAAAATTGAAGTAAAATCGTTCAGAAAAAGAGGTAAAATGTATTTGAACAGCCCTTTTTTTAGGAAATTTGGGAGTTTTGTTTACGTTTCTAGGCAGGAATGAGTTAAAATACGCCGGCTTTTTGTTCAAAGATGGTTATGAATTAGCGAAAATCTAGGCATGAAAAAGTGGAAAATGAATAGGAAAAACGGATGTTTTTGATCAAAAATGGATGAAAATATACTAATTTTCTCGTTTTTTTGTTCGAAAAGCCAAAATGAGAGTTAGTATAAAAAGAATTAAACAGACTTTTTGTCTGCAAAAAGCCTGTTTAATGTACTATTTGTAAAAAGGCTTGTTTAGATAACCCCTGCAATGAACTGGATGAACAAGATCAGGAAGACCATGGCAATGGGATAGACCGTAGCGTAGGCAATGCTGGGTGCCGAGCTGTCGGCCATCGAATCGGCTGCTGCCAGTCCGGGTGTGCTGGTCATTCCTCCGGCAATGGTTCCGAGCAGGTCGAGGATATTTATTTTGAATACCCAGTATCCGAACACCAGGGCGACGATCATCGGAACGAGGGTGATGGCCATCCCGACACCAAACAGTGTCCAGCCGCTTTCCTGGAATGTAGCAACCAGGTTACTTCCGGCCGATGTGCCGACTTCACTTAAGAAGAACAGCAGACCGAGCTGGCGCAAGAGCTGGTTGGCCGGTCCGGACATACTCCAGATAATAGGGCCGGTCTTTCCGACGGCGCTTAAAATAAGAGCCACCATCAGGATGCCTCCGGTCAGTCCGGGCGAGAAGGAGAAGCTGTCGGAGAAAGAGAGGCTCAGTTTTCCGAACAATACACCCAGCACGATACCCATCGCGATGGGGAAGAAGTCGGTATCCGAGAGTTTCTTTTCGTCGTTGCCCACATATTGACTCAATTCATCCAGGCTTTGTTTCTCACCAGCCACCATCAGTTTGTCGCCAAACTTGAGTGCCAGGTTCGGCTCGGCAATCAGGTCGATGCCGCTTCGGCGCACGCGCGTCACGGTACAGCCGAACGAGCTTTGCAGGTTCAGTTCACCCAGCGTATGGCCGATGATGTTTTTATTGGTTAGCAATAACGATTGCAGCTCCTGCGTCTGTGTGAAAGGAATATCCTCGTCCACTTGCTCGCCGATCAGCAGCTTGACCTGTTCGAACGAGCGGTCGTTGCCCACTACGCGGATCAAGTCGTCTTTCTTCAGTACCGAATGAGCCGTAGGGATGATAATCTCTGCTCCGTGCTTGATGCGCGAAACCACGGCGCCCGTCATGTTGCGGAACTGAAGCTGGGCGATACTCTTGCCGATGACCTTCTGGTTCTCTACCCGAAACGTGGCCCGGTTCAGTTCTGGGAACTGGCCCCGGCGTTCTATTTCCAGCTTCCGGGCTTCGGCCTCGACATCAATCCGCAGCAGCTTGGGCAGCAGCTTGACGAACAGGATCACGCCGATCACACCGAAAGGATAGGCGATACCATAGGCGATGGAAGCCGATGACGACTGGGTAGTATCGATGGCAACAGCCAGACCCGGCGTACTGGTCAGGGCTCCGGCTATCAGGCCCACGATGCTGGGCGTATCAATGCCCAGGGCATATTTGAAGATGATCCCGGTGATGCTGGCCGAACCGACAATGAGCAGCGCCAGGATGATGAGTGTTTTCCCTTTCGAACGGAAAGAATCGAAGAAACCCGGACCTGCCTGGATTCCGATGGTGAAGATGAAAAGCACCAGACCGATGTCGCCTAAGGCTTTGGGAATGGTTACTCCGAAGTGCCCGAACAGCAAAGCGATGAAGATAACGGCTGATACATCGAGCGAAAGGCCTTTGATCTTGATCCGTCCCAGGATAAATCCGAGCGAGATGATCAGGAACAAGGCGAAATAGGAAGTCTGCAATAAAGATTCAAACATAATTGTGCAATTTGTTAAGATGTTATGAAGGTTTATTTTTTGCAAAAATAGGTATTTCAGTGGGATGTACAAGGTCATAGCCGGATTTCTTTGTACCTTTGCCTTGAAAATAGCATTCTTAGGAACGTATTTCGTACTAAACTTATGCCTGTGAAAAGATACTTTATTTATTTAGGATATAACGGCAAATCCTTTTGTGGATGGCAGATACAGCCGAACGGCATGACCGTACAGCAATGTATTGAAGAAGCACTTTCGACCATCCTCAGACAGCCGGTTTCGATTGTGGGTGCCGGACGGACGGATGCCGGCGTGCATGCCCGCCTGATGGTGGCCCATTTTGACTGGACAGAAACTTTGCCTGACCCGGCTTTTCTGGCAGACAAGCTGAACCGCCTGTTGCCGAAAGACATTGTGATTTATCGGATTGTGCCGGTGATTCCTGAGGCACACGCCCGTTTTGATGCCACTTCCCGAACGTATCAGTATTACCTGACGATGCAGAAAGATCCTTTCCGCTATGATTTGGTGTACCGTTATCTGGGGAAACTGGACTTCGACCGTATGAACGAGGCTTGCCGGGTGCTGTTCGACTATGTGGATTTTACCAGCTTCAGCAAGTTGCACACCGATGTCAAGACCAACAATTGCCGTATTTATGAGGCAGGCTGGAAGCAGGAAGGCGATTTGTGGGTCTTCACGATCCGGGCCGACCGTTTCTTGCGGAATATGGTGCGTGCCATTGTGGGAACGCTGCTGGAAGTGGGGCGCGGCAAGATGTCGGTCGACGGTTTCCGCCAGGTGATCGAAGCCAAAGACCGGGGCAAAGCCGGCACATCGGCTCCGGGCCATGCCCTGTATCTGGTGAATGTGACTTATCCCGACCGATTATTCGAAGTATAACCAAACAAAAACTCAAGAAATATGTGGGTTCTTTATGCTTTTCTGTCTGCTTTTCTGCTGGGCTGTTACGAGGTGAATAAGAAGATGTCGCTCAACAGGAATGCAGTGATTCCGGTATTGTTTTTCAATACGCTGTTCAGCAGTCTGATATTCTTGCCCTTTATTGTGCTTTCCTATACGACAGATGTGTTGGACGGCTCGCTGCTCTATGTACCCCGCGTGTCGTTTGAAACCCATGTCGCTGTATTCATCAAGGCCGTGATAGTCCTTTCCTCGTGGATCTTCGGCTATTTTGCCCTGAAGCATCTGCCGTTGACTTTGTCCGGACCAATCAAGGCGACGCAGCCGGTACTGACACTGGTGGGCGCGCTGGTGATCTTCGGTGAGCGGCTGAATCTGTATCAGTGGATCGGTGTGGCCTTTGCGGTCGCCTCGTTTTATCTGCTCTCGGTCTCGGGAAAGAAAGAAGGCATCCGCTTCACCCACAACAAGTGGATTTATTTTACCGTCCTGTCGGTGATGCTGGGCTCATTGAGCGGTTTGTACGACAAATACCTGATGGGCAGTCTGGACGTGATGACCGTGCAGGTGTGGTTTAACGTCTATCAGTGTGCCATCATGCTGGCGATCCTGCTTTTCCTGTGGTATCCGCGACGGAAACACACCACGCCTTTTACCTGGCGGTGGAATATTATCTTCATATCCGTCTTCCTTTGTATTGCTGACTGGGTGTATTTTTATGCCCTGAGTGATCCGGATTCGATGATTTCGATCGTCTCGATGATCCGTAGAAGTAATGTTTTGGTTACCTTTGCGGCCGGAGCTTTGTTCTTCCATGAAAAGAATCTGAAGAACAAGGCAATCGACCTGCTGTTGGTTTTGATAGGTATGATATTCTTATATTTGGGAACAAGATGATAAAGATAGAAGAACGTATGAAACGAATCGTATTATTATGCCTGCTGGTGATGAGTGTGTTGCCGTTGAAAGCGCAGGATATGGCAGCGGTGTTTATCGCGATGCCCGACGAATATGTTCCGCAACTGGAAGATGCCTGGCGGAAAGATCTGGTGGATTTGTATCGCTCTAACGAGAAAGCGCGGTTGAAGAACAACATGAACGGATATTCGACATTGGAAAAGCTGACCGATAACTACTTGTTGTTGCAATCGACGGAACGGACCACGATCGAGATGAAACTCTTGCCGCTGGTCAATAATACGTTTGTGATCTGCCAGGTAGTGACGGTGAAAGGGCCGGTGGCCGATAGCCGCGTGTCGTTCTTTTCACCCGACTGGAAACCGCTGGATGCGACTGATATGCTGACTCCCGTTGCAGCTGACTGGTTTATCCGGGAAGATGCCGACAAGTCGTCGGTCACTTATATCGAATCGACATCCCGCTTGGACATGGATCTGTTCCGTTTCCAACTGAGTCCGGACGATTATACCCTGACACAAACCTATACGACGCCGGAGTATTTGGATAAGGAAACCCAGAAGAAGCTGAAGCCCTTCCTGAAAGATACACCGAAAGTATTCACCTGGAAGAAATCCAGCTTTGAATAACTGCCGAAAGGTTGGAATCCCTGATAGAAATGCCAATAAGCGCCGGCTGTCAGTGCACGAGCACAACAAGCCGGCGCTTATTGTATAATATAGATTCTCTTTCTCTAAAGACTGAAGATGCGGCGTTTCAGCTTGCAATACCAAGATGTGCTGATGCCCATGTAGAGCGCGATGTATTTATCTGGAACACGGTTGATGATCCATTTGTAGTGCTCGTACAAATATTTGATAAACTCTTCGGCTGTATAAGATTGCAGGATGGCGAACATCATATAGAGTTTGGAGATGATGACCAACATCGCACGCTGATAATAAGACGCGAAAAGCGGATAGCGAAGAGACAGGTCTTCGATCGAGACGCGCGAGAAACACAGCAGCTCACTGTCTTCGAGCGCCTTGATCTCGAAGCTGGAAGGTGTCTGAGTGATGTAGCTGATTTCGGAAAGGAAAGGATACTGATCGTCGGAAGAGAAACCGGTGACACATTCCTTCCCCTTGTCTGTCATGAAGATATTGACGAAAAGCCCTTTGTTGATGAAATAGGCGTTCTGGCAGACTTCGCCGGTGCGGAGCAATAAATCGCCCTTCTTGAGCGTGATGACACGGGCATGACTCTTCAACTCATTCACAAAAACATCGTCTTGAGCCAGGGCCTCAGGTAAATCCGCCAGCAAACGCGTAAAAGGCTTCTCCGGATTCATCCGTTATTCTTCGAGCGTGAAAGAACGTTGACCAATCAGATTGCCATCGGCAAAGATATCTACCCGATAAGTACCCGGAGAGAGGAACTCTTCGATGTTCCAGTACATCGTTACCGGAACTTCTTCGCCTTCGTATTCGATCATTTTCTTGATTGAATAATTGATGTCTTTGCCTTCGAACGTGAAGACATCGCCCCGGCTTTTCACCAGGATATCATCGTCGGGTTTCATGATGCGGACATAAACGACTTTTTCGCCGACCGGAGCCATCACATTCTTGGCGATCTTGAAGTTGATGACAAACTGTTCCATCTTCTTGATCCGCTTGGCCAGTTTGCCGCGCGAATTGACCGGTGTGACCGAAATACTCGTTGCATCGAGTTTGCTGGCCAACGTTACCCGTTCGGTCAACTTCTCTTTTTCCCGTTTCAGGCTGGCTGCCGTTGTAGAAGCCTGGCGATATTTCTTGACTGCTTCGTTCTTTTCCACCTTCAGCTGTTCGTTCGCCCGGTTCAGTGAGTCGATCTGGATCACATAATTGCGCATGATCTTCCGCAAAGTAGCCAACTCTTTCTTCAGGCGGGCAATTTCTTTGGCATTGGTTGATTTGACGGTACGCAACTCTTCCATCAGGCGTTGTACCTTGGCTTGTTCGGTTGTCAATAAAGCAACCAGAGAGTCATTGCTGACACTGAATTTATATCCTTCGTATTGCAGGGAAAGCTCATTCAGGTCGTCGGCCATCATTTCCTTTTCCAAGTCGAACGACTGAGTCATTTCTTCCATTTGCTGTTGCTGATGGAATATATAATAAGCAGCTCCTGCTATCACCAAAATCAGAATAATAACTGCCAAAATCAGCATTGACATTTTATTTATCTCTTTCGTCTCTTTCTTTTCTGAATCCATACTCTTAAAGTTCCTAAAAATAAACACGCAAAAGTAGTATTAATTTAGTTATGAAGGAAAGCCCTCTCCGTATTTATATATTTTTAAGATGAAAACCTCAGATACTCCGGTTCATGCGTTCCAAATCCAGGCTGGAAGGCTTTTGATAAACCCGTAATCCGAAGGTGCCGATGACGGCAAACAGGTGTTCGAATACCTTGGCCTGCAGACGTTCGTAGGGAATCCAATCCTTGTGTGTCGTGAAGAAGTACAGTTCGACCGGCAGTCCTTCAGGCAGGGGCTGCAACTGACGGACCATCAGTGTCATTCCGGTATTCACTTCCTGCAAGCTCCGCAAGTAGCGCTCGATGTAATGGCAGAAAACATGGAGATTGACGATTTGACCACCGGCTTTTTCCGCTTCGCTGATCCAACCCTGTGCGGCGAAATAGTCCATTTCGTCGGCAGTACAAAAGCGGATCGAGTTCATGTCAATGTGAAGCGACCGTTTGATGCGTCGGCCACCGCTTTCGCGCATGCCCCGCCAGTTCTGGAAGGAATCGCTGACCAAGGCGTATGGCGGAATCGTTGTTATCGTATTATCCCAGTTTTGCACCTTGACCGTATTCAAGGTGACTTCCTGCACGATGCCGTCAGCTCCATACTTCGGCATGGAAATCCAGTCGCCCGGACGAAGCATATCGTAGGCACTTAGTTGCACACCGGCCACCAGACCCATGATCGTGTCTTTAAACACCAACATCAGAATAGCCGCCGAAGCACCCAGGCCGGTGAGCAGGCGGCTAGGATCTTTATCCAGCAACAAGCTGAAGATGATGATAGCGCCGACTCCGATCACAACCATTTTCATCATCTGATAAACTCCTTTCAGCGGACGGTCTTTCAGTTTGTCGCTCCGGTTCGACAATTCGTAAAGCGAAGAAATGACCGCATTGATCAGCCGCACTGTGACCACCACAATATAGATCTGCGAGAACATCAGCAGATAAGATAATAATGGCGACTGCGGCGGAAAGGCGAGGGGAAGCAACAGGTAAATGACGATCGGCGGAATCAGGTGACAGGTATTGTCGAGCACCTTGTCGTTCAGTAGATAATCATCCCATTCAATCTTGGTCTTGCGGACCACTTTCCGGATCATCGGGATAATTCCCCGGCGACAGACATAATCGAGTATAAACGCAATCACCAGGATCGCTGCTACTGTTACTATTTGCAGCATGATGCCATGAATGCCCCAGGCATGCAGTGTATCCACCCATTTATTTGATAGTTCCATCATCGTCTTTTCTTTTTCCGGCAAATTTACCATAAATGCTGATTCAATCGTCAGCGTCGGGACTTAAAATGAAAAAGGAGATACCTTTCTCTTCGAAGATATCTCCTTTTCAGTCGGGGAAATCAAATCCTCCTTATTTCACTTGCTTCAGGCTTTCCAGCCACATGGCTGCATGCAGATCCTGCCCTTTGGTAGAGAAATGGATGCCATCGGCCCGTTGCCAAAGCTGGTTCAACTGGTCGGTGTCTGGTCCTAAGTAAATATCCGGATACTGATCGGCCAATGCCTTTTGTGCCGCCCGGATTTCGGCGCTGTTGCCGTTGTCTTCTTCCAGGCAATTCGGATGATAGCTGGCCTGTGCGATGACGATCGGCGCCTTGATACCTCGTGAGCGGAACACTTCGCGGATTGTCTCGAACATGCGGATATAATCAGCTTTTGGCGTATTCAGGATATTGTCGGTCTCGCCTTGGTGCCACAAGATATAATCCGGTTCGATCCGGTCTTTCTTCATTTGTTCAACGGTGCGGATCAGCAGTTCGTGCAATTCGCCACCTTTAGCCCACGCCCCGATGCGGACACCGCCCACACCAATCGGGACGATTGTCACCTTTTCTGTCATTCCGGCTTCGATCAGCTTGTCTCCCAGTCGGGTCCAGACACTGCCGCCTTCACCTGTTGCACCGATCAGTGGATCGGCAGCCTGGTATAATTTGCCGTCGTAGTAATTATAGACCGTCTTGGCAGGCTGATACAAACCCTGTCCGTGATTAGCCGAATTCGATTGCCCGAACGTGAATAGAACCATGCTGCCTTTCGCCTGGTCTAAAGACTGCACCTGTTGGTTCTCAGCCCACTCTTTCAACATGTTCATGGCAGTAAACAAGACACCAGCCTCGCCCCGGAATGTGCCGGAACCTTTAGGTTCGCCACCCGGCGTGTACCATTCATAGAAACCTTGGTTGCTGACAATGCGCCGTAACATTGGTAAGATTTCGGTATAAGCTTCCCGGATAAAACCATTCTCTATCAGTGCCTGGATCATTCGTCCGCCAAACCAAGTCCAGTCGCCTCCGTTCTGATAGCCATACGGATACATGCCCACATTTTTGAATGAGCCGGCCGGATAAGTCGGATACATCGTCAGACCGATGGTCTGTGCATGCGCAGCTTTCATATTCTCCAGCATCTTCTGGTTGGCTTCTTTGATTTCCTCTTTCGAGAGCAGGCCAGCCAGGATGGCAATAGTGGTTCCACCATGATAATAGATCTGATTCTCATCGAAACTGGCCGGGAAAGGAGAGCCGTCAAGATAGATATGCGGAATGAACTTGCGGTTCTTTTCGTCCCACAAGTGTGTACGGATATTCTTCTTCAACTCGTCGCGCACCTGTGTCCACTTCTGTTGTTTGGCTGTATTGCTTTCCAGTTCCAGGTAATTGTTCAGCGCCAAGACCATCATGGCGTTGTCGTAAATATCGATGGAAAAATGAGTATCCTTGTCGATCTCGACGCCCCACGGATGTTCCGGTTGCACATCGCCCCAGTCGGCTGTTGTCGCACCGATCAACAATCCGTATTGCTTGTTATACTTCTCGTTGAGGAGATATTCCAACGCCCATTCCATCCGTTCGAGGACCGTTTTGCCTTCAATCTTCGTCTGTAGATAGGCCGTGTTGCCGCTCCGCTTTACATATTTATAAATAGCCTGGATCAACGAAGCCTCCTGATCCGTTTCCACGGTGTTCTTGTGTGCCGCAAAGCGAGGTTCCGTTTCCGACAGGCGATATTTATATCCACCTTCTTTTCCTATTTCCGCTTTCTTGATATCCAGGAAACCATCTACAATATCCCCGGTTTTCCCCTGGAAATGAAAGAATGTATTCAGATTGGAACGGATGGCTTCGTCGGGCATGACTTCCATGGCCAGTTCGATAAAAGTATTATAGTCGCGTATCCAGACTTCGCCATATCCGTCGCCGGCATTAAATCCGCCGGAAGCAACTTGGCGAGCCATCTGGTCCACTTGCGTCATTAAGCCTTCGTTCAGAATTTGTTTCTGCAGTACATGAACTTCTTCGGGCGACGATTGTGCCGTCAGTGAGAACACCGAAAACAAACCGGAAATTCCAGCTAGTAAAAAAGGTTTAATCTGTATCATGATCCTTCGATTGTTTAGTTAATATCCTGGTTGCAAAAGTAGTTGGAAAAGCCAGAACCGGAACGATAATTTCTTCCGAATTAATTATACTATATTCTTTTTCCGTTGGCTGACGGAAGAAATCGGCCGGGGTCCTGTAGAATCAGGCAATATTTTATTACCTTTGCACAAATATTCTAATAAAGATAATCGCATGCACGAAAGACTTATCATTCTTGATTTCGGTTCGCAGACTACGCAGCTCATAGGCCGGCGCGTCAGAGAGTTGAATATGTACTGCGAAATCGTTCCCTACAACAAGTTTCCGCATGATGCAACAGATGTAAAAGGTGTGATCCTCTCTGGAAGTCCTTATTCTGTTTATGATGAAAGTGCCTTTAAAATTGATCTGAGTCAGATTCGTGGTAAATATCCGGTGCTGGGTATTTGCTATGGTGCACAATTTATTGCCTATTCATCCGGCGGAAAAGTAGAACCAGCCAACTCGCGCGAGTATGGCCGGGCCAACTTGACTTCTATTGATGAAAATGATCCTTTATTTAAAGGTATTCAGTCGGGTTCACAAATTTGGATGTCGCATGGTGATACGATCACACAGTTGCCAGACAACTTCAAGATCATAGCTAGCACAAATGATGTGCAGAATGCGGCTTATCATATTGAAGGTGAAAATACATGGGGCGTACAATTCCATCCGGAAGTATTCCATTCGACTGACGGAACCAAGTTACTCGACAATTTCTTGAATATCTGTGGTTGCGCCAAGGATTGGACTCCTGCTTCTTTCATCGAGTCGACAGTTGTCGAACTGAAAGAAAAGCTGGGTGACGACAAAGTGATTCTGGCTTTATCCGGAGGTGTTGATTCGTCGGTGACTGCTGTTCTGCTGAATAAAGCGATCGGTAAAAACCTGACTTGTATCTTTGTCGATCATGGTTTGCTGCGAAAGAATGAATTCGAAAACGTATTGCGCGATTATGAACATCTGGGATTGAACGTGATCGGTGTCAATGCAAAGGACAAATTCTATCGTGAGCTGGCTGGTGTAACTGAGCCGGAAAAGAAACGTAAGATAATCGGTAAAGGTTTCATCGATGTGTTTGATGAAGAAGCACACAAGCTGAAAGATATTAAATGGTTGGGACAAGGAACCATCTATCCGGATGTGATCGAATCTTTATCAATTACCGGAACAACAATCAAGAGTCATCATAATGTAGGTGGTCTGCCAGCAAAGATGAACCTGAAGCTGGTAGAACCTTTGCGCCTGTTGTTTAAGGATGAGGTTCGCCGGGTTGGTATCGAATTGGGTATGCAGGAACATCTGATCAAGCGTCATCCGTTCCCAGGTCCTGGTTTAGGTATTCGTATTTTGGGTGATATTACACCTGAGAAAGTACGCATCCTGCAAGAGGCAGATGATATTTATATGTCATTGATGCGTGAATGGGGCTTGTATGACAAGATCTGGCAGGCAGGAGCAATCTTGTTGCCTATCCAGTCGGTTGGTGTGATGGGTGACGAACGTACGTATGAAAATACAGTTGCCTTGCGAGCAGTTACTTCGTCGGATGCCATGACGGCAGACTGGGCTCATTTGCCATACGAATTCCTGGCCAAGGTTTCTAACGAGATCATCAATAAAGTAAAAGGTGTCAACCGCGTAGTGTATGACATCAGCTCAAAACCACCTGCAACAATCGAGTGGGAATAAGCTAAGGCATTAACTTTTATCTGATTATTAACTTACAACAATATAGGAGATATATCTATGAAACAAGATATGATTATCATCTTAGACTTGGGTAGTCATGAAAACACGGTTTTGGCAAGAGCCATTCGTGCGTTGGGAGTTTATAGTGAAATCTATCCGCACGATATTACTGCCGAAGAAATCAAGAAATTGCCGAATGTAAAGGGTATCATTATCAATGGTGGTCCCAATCATATTATTGATGGTGTGGCTATTGATGTGCGTCCAGAGATTTATACATTAGGTATTCCTGTCATGTCAGCCGGACACGACAAGGCTTTGTGTGAGACAAAATTACCGGAATTCAATAATGATATGGAGGCTATTCAGTCGGCCGTTAAGTCATTTGTATTCGATGTATGTCATGCAGAAGCCAATTGGAATATGCCGAACTTCATCAACGATCAGATTGAACTGATCAGACGTCAGGTTGGCGACCGGAAGGTGTTGTTGGCTTTGTCGGGTGGTGTTGACAGTTCTGTAGTGGCTGCTTTATTGCTGAAGGCTATTGGTAACAATTTGGTTTGCGTACATGTAAATCACGGTTTAATGCGTAAAGGAGAATCGGAAGCTGTTGTGGAAGTATTCAAGCATCAGATGAAAGCGAACCTGATCTATGTAGATGCAACTGATCGTTTCCTGAATAAGCTGGCAGGTGTGGCTGATCCGGAACAGAAACGGAAGATCATCGGTGGTGAGTTTATCCGCGTATTTGAAGAAGAAGCCCGCAAGTTGGATGGTATCGATTTCTTGGGTCAAGGTACTATTTATCCGGATATTGTTGAGAGTGGTACAAAAACAGCCAAGATGGTGAAGTCTCATCATAATGTAGGCGGTCTGCCTGATGACCTGAAGTTCGAATTGGTTGAACCTTTGCGCCAGTTGTTCAAGGACGAAGTTCGTGCTTGTGGCTTAGAATTAGGTTTGCCTTACGAAATGGTATATCGTCAGCCGTTCCCTGGTCCTGGATTAGGTGTCCGTTGTTTGGGAGCGATTACTCGCGACAGACTGGAAGCTGTTCGGGAAGCAGACGCTATTTTGCGTGAAGAATTCCAGTTGGCTGGATTAGACAAGAAGGTTTGGCAATACTTTACGGTAGTTCCAGACTTCAAGTCAGTAGGAGTCAGAGATAATGCCCGTTCATTTGAATGGCCGGTTATCATCCGTGCTGTCAATACAGTAGATGCTATGACGGCTACAATCGAACCGGTTGATTGGCCTATCTTGATGAAGATCACAGATCGTATTCTGAAAGAAGTGCCGCATGTGAACCGTGTTTGCTACGATATGTCGCCGAAACCTAATGCGACAATCGAATGGGAATAAACAGATAGCCTTTTATAAAAAGGTATAGATTTAAAATTGATATGTAAAGCCTCAAGTGCGTTTCTGCAGTTGAGGCTTTATTTTTTATATGTAGTTGTATATTTGATTAAACATCTAGTTACACATTCGCGGCAACTAATTCTTTTTATTCTGGCTTTAAACGAAGTAACCCATTAAATACTCCGTATTTATTGGTTAGTGTTATCAATAACTCAGATACAATATGGTTATAAAAAAGCGGACATTCCGTTCGGTTTCCCTTCGAAATGTCCGCCATATAAATTAAAATAATGAGAAATTAGGCGAAGAATAGAATCATTAATTGAGCCGTCAATACACGTAAGAACATGGTTAACGGATAAACAGTTGCATAACCTACTGACGGAGCATCGTTTCCAGCTGTTGCATTTGAATAAGCCAATGCTGGCGGGTCAGTTGTACTTCCGGCAATTAATCCCATTAATGTGAAGTAATTGATCTTGAAGAAATAACGGGCAACACAACCAATGATCAGCAACGGAACAACAGTTATGATGAAACCGTAGCCAATCCACGCAACACCGCCATCGTTAACAATCGTATCGACGAAGCCTTCACCGGCACTTAAACCAACGCAGGCCAGGAACATCGCAATACCTACTTCCCGAAGCATCAGGTTGGCACTTTGTGTTGTATAGGTAATCAGCTTGTAGTGATAACCGAAACGGCTGATCAGGATCGCTACAATCAGCGGACCTCCGGCAAGACCTAACTTCACTGGTTGAGGAATACCCGGGAATGTAAATGGGATACTTCCTAAGATAATACCTAATGCAATACCAACGAAGATAGTGATCAGATTCGGCTCATTCAGGCGCTTCATAGAGTTACCCAATACTTTCTCTACATTTGATACGGCTGTTTCAGTACCTACTACATTAACGCGGTCACCGACTTGCAGACTTAAATTCGGTTTCGCAACCAAGTCAACACCGGCACGGTTGATTCGGGTAATGTTGATACCATATAGTTTACGCAATTTCAGGTCTCCTAAACGTTTTCCGTTCAATTCCGGTTTCGTGATCAGGATACGGCGGTTGACAAACTGACTTTCCATACGGATCCACTGCTTACGCTCCATGTCGATGGCTTCACCGATGAAGATCTTGATCTTTTCCGCATCTTGTTCTGTCGTAATCACGAAGATCTTATCGTTTTCGTGTAATACCGTATTGGCCGAAGCAATGTCGATTTGCTTATCGCTGTCTCTCCAGATTCGGGAAATAACGAAGTCGGTATGTTCGAGTAAAGAAGAGATTTCAGCTACTGTCTTATTGAAAATGGCCGGATTCTTTACGACCAGTGAAATCGGAATAGCTCCGTTGGCGTGTGAAGTCTCGGCTTGTTCGAGCTGTTCGTTTTCTTTCTGGAAAGAAATCCGGAAGATGTAACGGATAACGATAATAGAAAGAATGATACCAACAACACCCAGCGGATAAGCAACGGCATATCCCAGCGGAATAGAGTTCTCACTCACGCCATACATATCAGAATAAGCCTGCTGGGCAGCACCTAATCCCGGCGTATTGGTAACAGCTCCCGATAAGATACCGACCATTGTCGGAATAGGGATTCCTGTGATGAAGTGTATCACCAAAGCTGTGGCCACTCCTAATAAGACGATTCCTCCGGCCAGCATGTTTAAGGTGACACCACCTTCCTTAAAAGAAGAAAAGAAACCCGGTCCTACTTGCATTCCGACTGAATACACGAACAAGATCAGACCAAACTCTTTGAAATAATGAATTACGTGCGGATTAATGGTTATTCCGAAATGTCCCATGATAATCCCAACAAACAACACGAGCGTGATACCCAGGGATACTCCGAAAACCTTTATTTTCCCCAATTGGATACCCGCTGCAATCACAAAAGATAACAACAGAATGGAATGCCCAACTCCTTGGCCCCATATCAAATCATTAATCCAATTCATACTAATACCATTAAAAAACTTAAATTCCTCTAATAAGTGTGCAAAGGTAATACTATTTTTTTGTTTCAACAACATAAAGTCTTAACTTTACCCGATAAAACATAAAAAAATGAAACACCTTATCTTTTTATTAATCTTCAGTCTGGCGGGTGCTTTTGCCTGCCCGTTGAAAGCCAATGAACCGGTTGTTACGATTACAACCAATGTAGGAGTGATGAAAGCCAAGTTGTACGACAATGTTCCGAACCATGTGAAAACGTTCATCGAACGGGCCAAAAAAGGAGAATATAACGGAACTCTTTTTACGCGGGTGATTAAAGATTTCATGATACAAGGTGGTGCGCCTGATTCCCGAAACGCTTCTCCGGGAGCACGGGTTGGTTTCGGTGATAAAGATGCCGAGATCTTGCCGGAACTTCGTCCGGAATATTTTCATAAGAAAGGTGCACTGGCGGCTCCGCGACAGAATGATGACGTGAATCCGGAAAAGAAATCGGATATGTCGCAGTTCTTTATTGTGGAAGGAAAGGTTTACCGAAGCGGTGAATTGGATACCTTGGAAAAAGTAAAGAATTATGCAATCCGAAAGAAAGCACTCGATTTATATTATCGTCCGGTAAAAGTACAGTTGCAGATGCTTAAGATGGATAATCCGCGCGAATATAATAAGCGGGTTGCGGCAATCAATGCCAAAATCGACTCGATGATTCTGGCAACACCCGGTCATCTGGTATTTACCGACGAACAGAGAAAAGCCTATACGACAGTAGGCGGCTGCCACCATCTGGATGGTATTTATACGATTTTCGGCGAACTGACGGAAGGGTTTGAAGTATTGGATCAGATTGCTGCCCAGAAGACAGATAAGTATGACCGTCCGCTGAAAGATATCCGCATCGTTAGTATTACAGTAGAAAATGAATAAGTATGCTGAAAAGAGATTTTATCATGGTACAGATTGAAGAGTTGGGCAAGGCGCTTGCCCGGCTCGTGTTCAATCGGAAGAGCGGGAAAGATCTGGATAAGAATCCGGACCTGATCGAACAGGCTTTCACGGCATTGAAGACGGATTCGGCTTTTTTGCTGGGGCATTCGCCGGAAGAAATCGAACAGGCCTTGAACCAAGACGACGGCTGCGGGTTACAACGCCTGGAATTGGCGGCCAAACTCCTGATCGAAGACAGTTATGTATCCAGCCTTCCTTTTCCTTTATTAAATAAGGCGCAGGAACTTCTCTATTATCTTCAGATTCACGACTTGACCTATTCTGTTGAACGGATGATGCTTTTGCAGGAAGTGGAGCATGAATTGAGCCGGCAGGGATAATCGTTCCTGATTTTCCCTACCGGTATGCTGTGGTTCTTAGAACCATTTGATCTTCTTGAAAAGGACGAATGATAAACCTGACAAAACGACGGAAGCAATGACAATCCAAGCAAAGGCATGAGGCATCTCTTCCAGATGAATATCTACGTTCATACCATAGAAACTGGCTATTAACGTCGGAATCATCAGCGTGATGGAAAGACTGGTCATACGTTTCATGATGACGTTGACGTTGTTGGAGATGATGGAAGCGAAGGCATCCATGGTTCCTGTCAGAATATCACTGTAGATGTTGACGGTGTTGTAGGCCTGTTTCAGCTCGATCACTACATCTTCCACCAGATCTGCATCCAGATAATCCGTATCACTGAAGATCGTCTTCAGTTTTCCGATCAGTACCTCATTGCCACGGATGGAGGTATTGAAGTAAACCAATGTCTTCTGTAGTTTCATCAATCGCAGAAGATCTTCGTTCTTGATGCTTTTCTCCAGTTCTTTTTCAGCTGCCGTTACATCTACATTGATTTGTTTCAGGTATTTCAGAAACCAGACGGCCGATGAATAAATCAGGCGGAATATTAAGTCGAGCTTGTTTCGTACCAATACACTTTTCTTCCGGGTATGCTCGATGAAATCTGTCAGCATTTCCGAATGATAGTAGCAGATCGACACAATAATGTCGTTGTTGGTAATTACACCGAGTGGGACCGTCGTGAAAGGAATACCCGCCACGTCGCTCTGTACCGGAATACGTAAGATGGTAAGCAACCAGTCTCCTTCTACTTCCGTGCGTGAACGTTCGTCCACATCCGCAATGTCATCCAGAAATGATTCGGGAACACCCAAGGTTTTAGTCAGAAAATCGAAATCATCAGCATCCGGGCATTCAACATTCACCCAGCTGTTTGGAAGCCACTCTTGCTTTTCTACCAAGCCGGCTTCTCCACAATAAAGATAACCTCTCATCTTATTGCCTCCTTTCTCTTTTTAGGCCCGAAAAGAGGCATCTTCGAAATGTCTCTTCCGGAGTTAATAAATCAAATTACACGTTCGCGAATTGGAATCATCCATATTAGTCTTGTTTTCTGTCCAAACGATTCCGGCTGTTCATGCCGGGATACGATCGTTTTTCTTTATTATGGCGCAAAAGTAGTCATTTATTTTACATGTCCCAACAAGGCTGTTTACCCTATAAAGTTTTTATGCCACATTTAATATCCTTTTGCCAAAACCTGTTATCCGGTTTCTATTCCTATCGGAGTCGTCTATCAAAGATGTTATTCCAGTGACCAATTCTTTAATCCACGCCGTGGTTTACTTAGTTCACGTCGTGGATTAAGTAGTTCACGACGTGAACTAAAGAATTGTTCGGGAATACGAAAAGAATTTTTGCCTTTAACAGGAAGAATACGCAAGAGTGGTATATTTTTTGAAGGAAGATAAACAAAAGGGGATTTTTGTCAGTTTTGTATATGAAGCTGGTTTCAGAGATTCCAGATGGATTAATGATTAGAATTAAAAAGGATATGCAGTTAGATTTCAATCCGATTACCGTCGATGACAAAAAGACGATCACTTCTTTTACGTTGTCTTCTCCGTTGCGCAATTGCGATTTGGCTTTTTCCAATATGTGTAGCTGGCGTTTCCTGTATCAAAGTGAGTTCGCTGTCTATAAGAACTTTCTGTTGATTCGTTTCCGCATAGAAGATAAAAACCGGATCGCTTATATGCGGCCTATCGGAAGTGGCGACTTCAAGGACGCTTTATTGCAGTTGGAAGAAGATTCCTGGCAACACGGACATCCGTTGCTGATGCTGGGTGTGACACCTGTATCGAAAGATTTGCTGGAAGAGGCTTTCCCGGGCGAGTTTACTTACATTCCCGAGCGGGATTACTTTGATTATATTTACTTACGCGAAGATTTGGCCACCCTGAAAGGCAAGAAATTCCAGGCAAAGCGGAATCATGTCAATAAGTTCAAGAAGCAATATGCGTACGAATATGTCCCTTTGACGCCTGAACTGATACCCGAATGTCTGGAACTGGAAGCGAAATGGTACAAGGCAAACCGTACGGATGCGGATCAGGAAGAGTTGAGAGAAGAACGGCAGTCGATGATTTTTGCCCTTCAGCATTTTAAGGAACTGGATCTGATGGGCGGAGCAATCCGGATAGATAATCAGTTGGTGGCATTTACCTTTGGTTCGCCGATCAATCAGGATACGTTTGGCGTGCATGTCGAAAAGGCGGATACCCATTACGATGGAGCTTACAGCATCATCAATCAGGAATTTGCTTCCCGCATTCCCGAGCAATACCTTTATATAAATAGAGAGGAAGATCTGGGTATTCCCGGTTTGCGGCAGGCGAAGTTATCTTACAATCCGACGATATTGCTTCCGAAAGCCGCCGTTATCAAAAAGATTAAATCGGAATAAGGCCTATGGAGCGGAAAGATCAAATCATCCAGCTTTGGCGGTGCTGCTTTGAAGACAGCGAAGATTTTATCTACCGTTTCTTCAGTCAGGTTTATCAGGATCAAAATGCTTGGACGCTGGAGAAAGACGGGCGAATTGTCTGCGCCATGCAGTTACTTCCTTATACCATTAATTATTATGGCCAGTCGATTCCGGCTACCTATATATATGGTGTCTGTACACATCCGGATTATCGTCGGCGTGGCTATATGCATCAGCTGTTGGAACAAGCTTTTGTACGCTTGAAAGAGCAGGGTAGTGGATTGGCTTTTCTGATTCCGGCCCACGACTGGCTGTTCGACTGCTACCGGAAATCCGGTTTTACCGAAGCCTTTGGTTGCCGGCATGCGACCCAAACTTATCCGGCAATTCCTCCGTATCCGCTTGCCGGAGTGGAAGAGTTAACGGTTTCTGATTTGTATGCTGGCTGGCGTTATCTGGATCGGAAGTGGCGGGAAGAACCGGTTTCCATATTACATTCTTGGGAAGATTTCCAATTCCTTTACCAAGATATCATAGCCAGTGATGGAAAATGTTTCCTGTATCGGCAGGAACAAGAGATACAAGGTGTACTAATGGCTGTACCTTCCGGAGAAAAACTCTTCCTGCCTGAATGGAAAGCCGATACGGAATCAGTACGCGGTACCTTATTTCAGGCTGCAGCAGCTGTCTTTCAACGGCAGGAAATCGACTATCGTTTGCCGGGAAAGACAGCACGATATGGGATGGCACGTATTCTCTCTCCTGAGCGATTCCTATCGCGTTGGAAAGAGATGCATCCTGACAAACCATTGACGGACGAAGCCTGGCAAGCATGGTCTGTCCGGGAACAGACAACATGCTTACTGGATGAACCGGAATCGTCCGGTTATATGCGGTTGATGATGGACTGAAAGCTTTATTCTATCTGATATAGTTTCAGTTTGTTGTAGAGAGTCTTTCGGTCAATACCCAACATTTGCGCTGCTTTCGTCTTGTTGTTACCGCATTCCTGCAAAGCCTTTCGGATAAGATCAATCTCATGGTTTCCGTCACGCAACTGAGAGACGGAATGTTTGGCTTGCGGCGTTTCGCGGAGTTCGTCAGGCAATTCGGCACAAGTGATGAAGCGTCCTTTGGCCAGCAAGGTAGCATAGCGGATCACATTCTTCATCTGGCGCAGATTGCCGGGCCAGCTGTATGACTGGAAGAGACGGATTGTTTCGGCATCAAAACCGATGATATCTTTCTTCAGCTCGGCATTGGCCAGATCCAGGAAATTATTGGCAAACAGCATCAAGTCTTCCTGACGTTCGCAAAGGTCTGGAATCCGGATGGTAAATTCATTGATTCGATGGTACAAGTCTTCTCGGAAATCTCCTTTTTCAATGGCTTGACGCAGATTCTCGTTCGTGGCAGATACCAGACGAACGTTGATGGTGATCTCCTGATTACTGCCGACCGGCCGGACTTTCCTTTCCTGCAGGGCGCGCAAAAGCTGGACTTGCACTTCGTAAGTCAGGTTACCGATTTCGTCGAGGAAGATAGTTCCGCCTTGTGCTGCAACAAAAGCGCCGACTTTATTGTCGATGGCTCCGGTGAAAGAACCTTTTACATGACCGAAGAATTCAGAAGCAGCCAGATCTTTGGGAATAGCACCGCAATCGACAGCCACAAAAGGAGCGTTGGCCCGATTACTTTGCTCGTGAATCCGGCGGGCAACATATTCTTTGCCGGTTCCGCTCGATCCTGTGATCAATACCGACATATCCGTAGGTGCAACCAGCCGGACATGCTCATACATCGAGACGGCCGCTTGGCTTACTCCTTCTATATACGGGTTCGAAACAGCATTTCCGGCAGCAGTCTTTGTGCTTTTGCCGGTTGATAATTCAGGTACTTTTATGGTTTCTTTGATCTTCGTCAGCAATTCTTCCGGGTTGACTGGTTTGGAAATATAATCGGATGCTCCCAATTTGATCGCTTGTACGGCCGTATGGATATCGGCATAGCTGGTCATCATAATTAAGGCCACATCCGGATGTGTTTCTTTCAGCCATTTCAGCAATTCGATTCCATCCCGGTCAGGTAATCTCAAATCTGACAGGACCAACTGAAATGACCGGCTATCCAAACACTTTTGGGCGTCAGAAACAGACGTCTGGGATTCTACAAGAAACCCTTTTCTGCCCAGCCAAGTCTTTAGCATTAGTGAAAAAGTAACATCATCTTCTACAATCAATATAGATGGCTGCATACATATACGTTTTTTTCTTTTGACAAATATACAATATTTCATAGAATCCACCTACTAGAATCAAACAGAATCATGTACATTTGTAAAATAAACAGAATAAAGATGTATTTATGACGATTCAACAACTGGAATATATCTTGGCGATTAATAAATTCCGCCATTTTGCCAAGGCTGCCGAATACTGCCGGGTAACACAACCAACGCTGAGTATGATGGTGCAGAAGTTGGAAGACGAGTTGGGAGTGAAGTTGTTTGACCGTTCTTCGCAGCCGGTTCGTCCGACATCGGCCGGTATGAAAGTATTGGAACAGGCCCAGCGCGTCTTGTATCAGGCTTCGCTGATCAAAGACATTGTAACGGAAGAGAAAGAATCGGTCCGAGGTTCTTTCCGGCTGGCTGTCTTGCCAACCATTGCTCCTTACTTATTGCCGCGTTTCCTGCAACATTTGGCGGAAGAACACAAGGATTTGGATATACGGATCCAGGAAATGCAGACGGCTCCCACTTTATCTGCTTTGCTGAAAGGTGAAATCGATGCTGCCATTATCGCCAACCAACCGATAGAGAGCGAACTTCAGGGCCATTTTCTTTATTATGAAGAATTCTTCGGCTATGTGTCGCGTAACGAACCTATTTTCGAAAAGGACAAAATCCGGACAACGGATATTAATGACGAACGTTTATGGTTACTTGACGAAGGACATTGCTTCCGCGATCAGCTGATGCGTTTCTGCCAGCGGGAGAAAGCCCGGGTTAATCAGGCGGCTTATCGTTTCGGTAGCCTGGAAACATTCATGCACATGGTGGAAAGTGGTTATGGAATGACATTCATTCCGGAACTGGCTACCTTGCAACTCAGTCAGGAACAACAGGAAATGGTACGTCCGTTTGCTATTCCCAAGCCGACACGTGAAATCTATTTCGTTACACGGAAAGACTTTATCCGTCATTCCTTATCCAAGATCTTGATAGAGCATATTCAAGAAGCCGTTCCCAAAGATATGCTTCGTCTGAGAGCCGGACAAAAGGTTGTCTGATCGGTATGGATTCGGAAAAATATCATTTTCTGAAGAAAAATATTACTTTTTTCTTGTTTTTACGGAAAAATCGTTATTTTTGCCCCGTAATTAAAAACGAACAAATAAAGATGACTCGATTTAGCTTTACATATTACTTTTATTACTTTTACTTTTATAGCAAGGTAAAGGCAGGAGTTTGTATGTAAAGAGTTGATGATAGTTTGTATGTATCAATAATCAGATATAAAGTCCTGCCGGAATCCGGTGGGACTTTTTTATTATCTGGCAATTCGAGCCTGAAACTCAAATCCAATAAAAGACAAAAGAAACGTAACAATGGAAAGAAAAGTAGCAATTCAAGGAATAGCCGGTTCGTATCACGATATCGCAGCTCGCAGGTACTTTGAGAAGGATGAAGTGGAAACCATTCCCTGCAATACCTTTCGGGATGTCATTACGACTATCAAACGTGATCCTTCTATCTTGGGCTTGATGGCGATTGAAAATACCATCGCCGGAAGTTTGTTGCAGAATCATGAGTTGATCCGCGAAAGTGGCTTTAGTATTATCGGAGAATACAAATTGCGCATCTCTCATTCACTGGTAGCATTGCCGGGAACAAAGATCGAAGATGTAAAGGAAGTCAATTCGCATCCGATCGCTTTGATGCAATGTACGGAATTCCTGGATACGATTCCTTATGCCAAAGTTGTCGAGAAAGACGATACGGCTTCGAGTGCTCGTTGGATTGCCGAGAACCAGTTGAAAGGTCATGCTGCAATTTGCGGTAAACTGGCTGCCGAAATTTATGGAATGGAAGTATTGGCTGAAGGAATCGAGACCAATAAACGGAACTTCACCCGTTTTCTGGCGATTGCCGATCGTTGGACGGCCGACGAGATGATGAAAGATTCTATCAAGAATAAAGCATCTCTTGTATTTGCCTTGCCTCACACAGCCGGCAGCCTTTCCAAGGTTTTGTCTGTTCTTTCTTTCTACGACATGAATCTGACAAAGATACAATCATTACCGATTATTGGCCGTGAATGGGAATATATGTTCTATATCAACCTGACTTTTGTGGATTATACCCGATACAGACAGGCGTTGGATGCGATCCGGCCATTGACAAAGGACTTTAAAATATTAGGTGAATATGAAGAAGGAAGACAAGGTTTGTAAAATCGTTCCTGCCGAACGGGTGAACAGCGTACAGGAATACTATTTTTCCAAGAAACTCAAGGAAGTGGCAGAAATGAATGCTGCCGGGAAAAAGGTGATCAACTTAGGCATCGGTAGTCCGGATTTACCTCCTTCCGAACAAACGATCGAAACCTTATGCCAGCATGCCCGCAATGCCAACGAACACGGTTATCAGCCGTATGTGGGAATTCCTGAATTGCGCCAGGCATTTGCCGACTGGTATAAAACCTGGTATCAGGTAGAGCTGGATCCGAAGTCTGAAATCCAGCCGCTGATTGGTTCAAAGGAAGGCATTCTGCATATTTCACTGGCTTTCCTGAATCCGGGTGATGGTGTGTTGGTTCCGAATCCGGGTTATCCGACGTATAGCTCGGTCAGCAAATTGGTACAGGCGAATTTGATTCCGTATGAACTGAAGGAAGAGTTAGGCTGGCAACCGGATTTCGATGAGTTGGAAAAGATGGACTTGTCGAACGTGAAGTTGATGTGGACGAACTATCCGAATATGCCGACCGGAGCAAATGCCAGTATGGAACTGTATCAAAAGCTGGTTGACTTTGGTAGAAAGCATGGTATTATTATATGTAACGATAATCCGTATAGCTTTATCCTGAACGAACATCCGTTGAGTATTTTGAGTATTCCGGGAGCAAAGGATATTTGTATTGAACTGAACTCCATGAGTAAAGCGCATAATATGCCGGGCTGGCGTATGGCCATGTTGGCATCCAACAAACAGTTTGTTCAGTGGATACTGAAAGTGAAGAGTAACATTGATTCAGGTCAGTTCAAACCGATGCAACATGCGGCAGTTGAGGCTTTGGCCGCTCCAAAGGCTTGGTATGATAAGATGAACGAAACGTATCGCAGCCGTCGGGCTTTGGCCGGAGAAATCATGCATACCTTGGGTTGTACTTACGATGAGAACCAGGTCGGCATGTTCTTGTGGGGAAGAATTCCTGATATATACAGCGGCAGTGAAGAATTGGCTGATAAAGTTTTATATGAGGCGAATGTCTTCCTTACACCGGGATTTATCTTCGGCAGTCAGGGAAACCGTTTTATCCGGATCTCGCTTTGCTGTAATAACCAGATGTTGCAGGAGGCTTTAACTCGTATTCAGAAAGTTATTAAATGAAGTCTAAATAATAAAAAGAAAAATATAGTCATGGAAGAGATGAAATTAGAATCTATTTTACTACCGGGAATTGATCCGCAGCGTCCGATTGTTATTGCTGGTCCTTGTAGTGCAGAATCAGAAGAACAAGTATTGGAAACAGCCAAGAATTTGGCATCCAAAGGCATTAAGATATTCCGTGCCGGTATTTGGAAACCGCGTACCAAACCCGGAGGATTCGAAGGAATCGGCGTGATTGGTCTGCCGTGGTTGAAGAAGGTCAAAGAAGAAACCGGTATGTATGTAGCTACCGAAGTCGCTAACAAAGATCATGTCTTCGAAGCTTTGAAGGCTGGTGTTGATATCTTGTGGATCGGAGCTCGTACAACGGTTAACCCGTTTGCAGTACAGGAAATTGCGGATGCTTTGCGTGGTGTAGATATTCCTGTTTTGGTAAAGAACCCGGTTAATCCGGATCTCGAATTGTGGATCGGAGCTTTCCAGCGTCTGTACGGTGCCGGTATCAAGCGTCTGGGTGCCATTCATCGCGGATTCAGTTCTTACGATAAGAAGATCTACCGCAACTTGCCTTTGTGGCATATTCCGATTGAACTGCGTCGTCGGATGCCGAATCTGCCAATCTTCTGCGATCCGAGCCACATCGGTGGTAAACGCGAACTGATAGCTCCGCTTTGTCAGCAGGCAATGGACTTGAGTCTGGATGGTTTGATGATCGAATCGCATTGTAATCCGGATGCTGCCTGGAGTGATGCTGCCCAGCAGATTACACCGGATGTATTGGATTACGTACTGAACTTGCTGGTGATCCGTGAATCAACCCAGACAACCGAGAATTTAAGTGCTTTACGCCGCCAGATTGATGGTATCGACGAACAGGTATTGGAGTTATTGGCAAAGCGTATGCGTATTTCAAAGGAAATTGGGGTTTACAAGAAAGAACATAATATGCCAATCCTGCAATCTCCGCGTTACAGCGAGATTCTGGAGAACCGTTCCGATATGGGACAGCAGATGGATTTGAATACCGACTTTATCAAGAAGATATTAAGTCTGATTCACGAAGAATCTGTCCGCCAGCAAATGATTATTATGAACGAAGAACAAGAGCAAGAACAAAAATAAGACGTCACGATGAAGATTCTGATTTTAGGAGCCGGGAAAATGGGTTCTTTCTTTACGGATTTGCTTAGCTTTGACCATGAGGTCGCTGTTCTGGAAAAAGATCCGAAACGGATGCGTTTTATTTATAATGCAGTCCGGATGCAACAGGTGGAGGAAGTGAAGGACTTTGCTCCGGAACTGGTGATCAATTGTGTGACATTGAATCATACGATTGATGCCTTTCGGGAAGTATTGCCTTACTTGCAGCCGTATTGTATCATTGCCGATATTGCTTCGGTCAAGACACATTTGAAGGAATTTTACGAGACTTGTGGTTTTCCTTATGTGTCAACACACCCGATGTTTGGGCCAACTTTTGCCAATCTGGGAAATCTGGAGAAGGAAAATACCATTATCATCTCGGAAGGCGATCATCTGGGAAAGATCTTCTTCAAGGACTTATACAGCCGCCTGCATCTGAATATCCGTGAATATACGTTTGAAGAGCACGATAAAGTGGTGGCTTATTCATTGGGTATTCCTTTCGCTTCGACCATGGTCTTTGCGGCTACGATGAAACATCAGGATGCGCCGGGTACGACTTTCAAACGGCACATGAAGATTGCCCGTGGCCTGCTTTCGGAAGATGATTATCTGTTGACGGAAATTCTGTTTAATCCGCGGACTCCGAAGCAGATCGAACGGATTCAGGAGGAATTGAATACGCTGCTGGATATTATCAAGAATAGAGATACGGATGGTATCAAGACTTTCCTGACTAAAATCCGGAAGAATATCGAATAATACCGGCGTGTCTTTTAAATACGCTTCTTTCACAACGAAGATAAACAGTTGTTTTTTACTGTCATCCTGTGATGCGAGGTGAATGCCCGTATCACAGGATGTTTCTTTTGTACTTGTCCATTGATTTTCTCTTTTGTATTTCTTTAGTCGGTTGATAATGAGTTGTCTATGTTTGTCTGAATGATCTGAAATGTCCAATTGCTTTTTTGCCCTTATTCGTATAAACCTCTACTTTTGCCCTGTAAACTTATTAAATCGATGGTTATATGGTATCAGGAAAAACAATGATTCCTTGGATGATGGGAATCGCATGCAGCTTGTTGATGGCGTGTAGCAGTACGCAGCAAGACAGTTTAGGAGAAATGCCGGTTATTGCCGAGAAAGTAACGTTGCCTACAGGTGATTTGATTGTGTGTGATTTGGCAAAAGCGACGGATACCTTGGATGTTCCTTTGAGTATGCTGACGGAAGAACTGCAGATCGTTCCGCTCGATAATCGGGACGAGGCGCTGGTGGGCGGTTGGGTACGCACAACTGTTTCCGACAACTATATTCTTGTCAGCAATAACAGGCAGGTTCCTTATAAATTATTCGGACGAGACGGTAAGTTTATTTGTACCGTAGGCTCGTTTGGGCAGGGACCGAATGAATATCAACTGACGTATGCCGAACAATTGGACGAAGCGCATAACCGTATTTATATTATGTCGTGGAATGCGGAGAAGATTCTGGTATTCGACCTGAAAGGAAATCCGCAACCGTATATCCCGCTGAATACACGTGTCCCGAAAGGGAAGTTTCGGGTGAATACGGCCGATTCGACAGTGATTGTTACCAAACTTCCGTTTGAAGGAAGTGCTGAAATGGTTTGGGTACAAGACATGCACGGTAATCGGAAACAGAGCATTGCTCCGGGCCATTTGATGGCTCCACGAGATTTCAGCAACGAAGTCATGGATGCACGCAATACGTCGGCGTATGATGTGATGTTCTTAATAATCGTGCCGGAAGCTAAACAAGACTCGTTATATCATTATAATTGGGAGAAGAACCGGTTAGAGCCTCGGTTTACGACGCTATTTACCGGAGAGAAAATGCCTTGGCACGGATATACCGAATTGCCGCATCATTTTATGGGCGATGTGTCTTTCCCGGTACAAGTCAGTGAAACCTCTTTTCAAGGTTCGGCTCCGGCTTATTATATCGTCGATAAAACGACCTTGAAAGGAAACTTCATGCGGCTGAAGAATGATTTTCTACATATCTCGGCATGGCCGAGTTTTTCCAATGGTTATTATATCGCCAATATGGAACCGATGACCCTGAAGGAACAGTTGGAAGAAGCCTTGAAGGAGGAAAACTTGGACGAATCGGTACAAGCCCGCATCAAAGCTTGCCTTTCTTCTTTGGATGAAAATGGAAATAATGTAATTTTACTGGCGAAGCTGAAGAATTAATACGAGTGTTTATGCAATACATGGCGCGACTGCTGTTGGTGATGGGTATTTGTTGGGTGTGGCTGCTGACTGGCTGTACGGATTCGCCGCGCTATTTGCTGGATCAGGCGGAAAGGGCTTTTGTCGCTTCGCTCGATAGTGCGGACTTTTACCTTTCCCAGATTGAACATCCGGAAAAACTTGCCCCGAAAGAACAGTTGCGCTATGCTTACCTGAAAGGAAAAATCGAATTTTATACACTTGGAAGCCAGTCGGATTCTCTTCTGCGGGAAGCAAACCAGCTGGCAGTGCAGGAGAAGGATTCGTTTTATATCAGCCAATTGCTTTGGCTAGATATACAGCGGAAGAGTTATTACGAAAAACCGGATTCGGTGTTACTGCTGAGTCAGGTATTGCAGGAAAAATTTCCACAGGTGGCTGATTCTTTAGCGTTTGATATGTGTTATTACCGGCAGCAAGCCTATCTGCAAAAAGGAGAATTGAAGCTTGCTTTGCAGGAAGCGGAAGAAGCTTGTGTCTTGGCTCCTGATTCGATCTGTTATATTCAGGCAACGGTCTTTCGTATCCGTACTTTGCAGGCATTGAACGAAGACGGGAAAGTGGACAGCCTGTATGCGATGTTGGCAGATTATATGCCGGATACCGAACGCTTCGATGTGATTAGTAACATTGTTTATACCCATCAGATGTCGTGGCTGGAACAGAACGAACGATGGGGCGATGCGTTACAGCTGAATACCCAGTTGAAAGAATCTCCCAAGTTGCGGGCTTCCCGTAATTTCTATCTCAAGGCCCAGGCGTTTGAAGATTTGAGACAAGTAGATTCGGCTTTGTATTATTACCGGAAAGCAGAACAAGGCTATTCACCGGCCATTGCCAGCCTGGCTTCTTCCCGCCTGATGCATTATTATCTTTCTTTACATGACGTGCAGAAAGCATTTGACAGCATGAAGAAATCGCAGTTGTTGGACGAGTCCTTGCTTTCACATATTGAGTCAGAAGTGGATATTGCCCAATTCAAACGTACCCAACTGGAGAATGAATTGTATCAGATCAAACTGAAGCGGCAGCAACAACAACTCTGGTTGTTGGCTTCGTTGTTGGGTTTGGTGTTGTTGCTTGCCTGGATTATATTCTTTTATTTGCGTATCAAGCGGGAACGGGCGTTGGCCGAAGTCCGCTTGCAAAACAAGAAAATGGAAGAAGAAGCCCGTATCCTGCGGTATCAAAACGAGTTGTTGAAGAAAGAAACAGAAATCAGTCTGTTGCGAGAGAAAGAAGCCTGGCAGATGTCGAAGGTTGCCGATTTGCGCGAAGCCCTTTTCCGTCGTCTTTCTTTTTACAGCAAACTACCTTCGTTACAAGGCGATCGTGCTGCCGGAACACACGAGAAGATCCGGTTGACCGACGAGGAATGGAAGGAAATAACAGAGTCGGTCGATGCCGTGTTCGACGATTTTACCCGTCGTTTGCATGAGTCTTTCCCAGCTCTTACTCCGAAAGACGTCATATTCTGTTGTCTGGTAAAACTGAATGTCAATATGCAAGACCTGTCAGATATTTACTGTGTCAGTAAAGCCGCTATTTCGAAACGTAAGTTCCGGCTGAAAACCGAAAAGTTAGGAATTACGGATGAACACCTCAGCTTAGACGATTTCCTGAAAGACTTTTAATAGATTGGATACATCCAAAATATTCATTGCTTTTTAATTTTTTGACAGTAGTCGTAAAGCTTTTCCATATATGTGCTAAAGCTTTTTGACAAATGTGATAAAGCTTTTCGACATCTGTCAAAAATATGAAATGTAACGAGAAAAGGATAAAAAGAATTGATTGAATTTTAAATACCTATAATTTCACGCTTATGAAAACAAAAGTTTTTTTCTTCGTTTGTATGCTTCTGTTGGTTGGAAGCCTGATTTTGAGTTGTAGTTCTAGGCAGAATGAAAAGTCATCGGTTAAACAAGATGAAATAAAAAGAGATACTTTGCAGATAATAAATCTATCTGATGTTTCGTACAAGGATTCACACGCGAAGCTATCAGATTTTGCGGCATCAATCACTTATATTCCACTTTCTGACGATAAATTAATAGGAGATATTAGTCAGTTATGTTTGTCAGACAATAAATTCTTTATTCGATGCGGAACAATAATTGAGGTTTTTACTTCAG
>NZ_JAKZMM010000009.1 GCF_022809355.1 Parabacteroides faecalis
AAATGGCAGGATGGAATTCTGATTTCCTCGTAGAACTACTTGATGCAGACTGGAATCCTCCTTGTAATAAAATAGATTCCAGTAAAAAATGATTGTAATGCGTCAGCCCTGTTCACTAATATGATTTGATTAATTTACCAATATGAATTGATTAAATCACATTTGTTAATCAAATAATATATAATTGTCTTTTCAAGAGTTATATATGAGATCCACATTAACTTTTTAGCTATTTTTCAATAGATTACATTATATATATTCATTTAAGTGAATGAAGTAATTGACTCATCACCCATTGATCACGCCCAGCTATATGCCCAACTAAAAATTCTGCTGGACCTAGGCGAACAATATTGGATGAATAAAAGAAGAAGAAGCTACCTAGAAAAAGTCAATCAATCTTTTTATCGAATCTCTGCCGAAGAAGATGTCTTCAACCTTTCAAATTTGGCAATAATGTTATTTGTAGTAATTTAGCTTACAAATAGTCAAGGTAACCTAGTATTGATTTCACAAAAGGTCATAAGATTCTGGCCATCAGATATCACCACGTGCCATCAATGTTCAAAATCACCCCATACAAAACAAAAATATACCTGAACTTACCAGAATTGTTTTATGCGCAAGCCGTCATGTCACGCAGGGTGGTATTTGATGATCTATGCGACGAGATCGCCGAAACCTGTACACTGACTTCGGCCGACATCAAGGCAGTGCTGGATCGTGTGACCTGGGCGATGGTGACACATCTGCGTAACGGCGAGATCGTCCAGTTTGCCGACTTGGGTAATTTCCGTATCGCCATCGGCAGTCCGGGCGTGTCCAATCCGGAAGACTTCAACGCTGTCATGATTCGCAGGCCCAAGGTCGTGTTTTCACCCGGCAAACGCCTGTGCGACATGCGCAACCTAGCCAAGTTCAACCGCTTCACCGTCGACAAGGATGAAGGAATGGATGAAAGTGGAGAATAAAACGATCGAATAGGATGAGAATACAAATCAAGAGAAATCTCATACTAAATCAATAAAATATAAATTCTCCACAAGAACTATTAGATTAAAACTTCATGTGGAGAATTTATATATTGGTCAATAATTTTGTATCAGAACGAATTAATGAGCAAAACCACTTTATTGATCTTTAAAAACTCGCTTAACAGCTTCTAAATAACCATACTTATATAATGTATCAGGTTCTAAACTACTACCCTCAGCCCATTCATTCCAAGCGTTAATTGTAATTAACGGCCTCTGATTAGGATGTTCATCTGCATATTGCTTTGCCTTATACAAAAATCTTTCCAATTTTTCAGGTGTCACTCCTGACACAGCAGGCTGTGCAGCTCCTGGATAACGCGGATTGGGATCCCAGTCTATAGACACATGAGGAAAATAAGGAATAGAGAAATTTTCATCAAACTCCTTGTATTTAGCTACTGCTTGTTCTCCCCAAGAGGCATAATCTTGATTGGTCGGAATAAAATGACACCATTGATAATTCGTTAAGCCTTCAAAACCTAAATATTTAACGGTGTTTTCTTGAGTTTCCGTTTTATCTCCAGGTGTAGCTGAAATTGTAGCCGGAAGAGCTCCCCATAAAATAGCCTGCAGATGTACACCCTTTAGGCCAGCTTTAACACACTTATCTTTAAATTTATCTAAGGCAAGTTTTGCCTCTTTCATGCCACCTAGTCCATTAATAAACGTACCTAACTCATAAATGGCAAAGACCGGTTTCCCATCTATTTTATAATAATTAGGGCGAGAGAAATAATCCTTAATAATATGATCAGTAAAGCGATCAAATATATCAGCGGTTACTTCTCCCTGCCGATACACTTTACTTTTGTCTGGCTCATTGGGGTCAATATAAGTTGTATGAGTATGATTTGCCCACATTAAATAGAATTTCATCTTTTCATTATTCTTCGCCTTTAGAAATCCATTGTTCAAAACTCCTTCTAAAAAAGGTTTATCATCATACCAATACCAGTCAAAAATAAATGTATTTACACCGTACTTTAAAGCTGTATCAATCACCTTCTCTTGTACTTTCGGATCTGCTTCATCTAAATAGCCCCACAAAGGAACACGAGGTTGGCGATGCCCTTCAAACTTAGGTTTAGCCTTATAAACAGCTTCCCATTCACCTTTCCCATCATGGAAAATATTCATTTCCTGTTTAAAACGAGGTTCATCATGATAAGCCGGCCAAACATAAGCTGCCACATCATACTTTTGTTGAGCAAAAGCAGATGCGTTAAACATAAACAATAACGCAAACAGATGATAAACTTTCATACTTCTTTTAGTTTAATGATGTTAGTAAATAGTTTAATTTATTACTTCCAATAATCGAACCGGCCCAATCAAACCGGATTCAGATAACGCTGAATTTTTATTATAATGTGAATAAGTTGTTGATGTATGTTTTTGAGACTTGCCTTGTTCTGTCAAGATAGCATCACCTATAAGTCTGTTGACCCATGTATTTACAACTTCGATAGTCAATTTGTTCTTTCCAGTTTGCACATACTTACTAATATCCAATTGATATGGATTCGTCCAAACCGTACCGACATCTTTGTCGTTTAGCCAAACTTTTGCCATTATTCCGACTTTGCCAAGATCCAAAAATAATGTTTTTCGGGACATTCCATCTGTCAATTCGAATGTCTGATGGTAAGTTGCCGTACCAGAATAATATTTAATCTCCTCATCTTTACTATCTCTCCAATCAATTAGCTTGTCTATCATAATTGTTTGGGATTCTCCCCCAATTGAATTGAATGAAACGCTCCATGAGTTATTAAATGCATAAAGAGTTCGGAAAGAGGGATAGTTTGTTCCACTTTCTGTAGGTTTACCATCCTTTCTGAATACAATGAAGAAGCTTTGGTTTATATTAAACTTCATCGGTATAATTGTTTTTCCGTTATCTGATAAGAATGATTGGATTTTACGAATTTCACCAGTCAACGGATCCCAAAGCTCTGGAACTTTTCCATCTATTCGAAATATACAATTTGTTTCAAGATCTCGATTTGTTCGGTTCGAAACAAAGTAAATATCGTAACCTGTTCCGATACGATGGGTATAACGAACTCCATCTGCTATAAAATCCTCCTGAACGTTCATTTCAGATAAAATTTTAGCCGTACAATCATAATGAGGATATAAATTATCCTGTGATTCAACAAGCTCATTCCCCCAAATAATATAACCCTCTCCTACTCGTTTTTTCAGGAGAGTAGACGGAATGGGCCCTTTCCCCCAAATATCATCTACCAATGATGCTATTTCGATATCACATTGTGGATACCCCTGTAAACTCGGAGATTTTTTAGGAGGCATTCCAACTACTGTTGCTCCGTGCATGATTAATTCTTTTATTTTTTTGAGAATTTCCGGAGTCATCGTTTCCTTATTTGGCAATACCAAGATACGATAAGTAGCACCACTCGGGAAAACAATATTACCTTCTTTTACGTCTGCTTGAAATAAAAAACTTGGAGGACAAGCATCAAATGAATACCCTCTTTTGTCAGGAAAGACATTAATATTGGGGTTGTCTGCTGCTGAAACCCGTTCTAATGTTTCATTGGGATGAATATAGAATAGACCATATTGATTCCCTGTTTGTTTATCATATGCAGATTGGGGTGCTTGGAAAACATGTGGATTACCTTCTGGACAAAAGTAGAGGATATCAGCAACTGTCCGTCCTTGTTGTAATAAGAATTGACAACGAGCTAAATAGTCGTGATAAGCCTTACTCATATTCCACCATGTTTGATTACGATTCCAATGTACTCCAATTCCCCCCATAGTCATTCCTGGTTTAATGGAGTCTGGAAAACTTTGATGTACAAATGTATGAAACATAAAGCGATTGATTCCAGCAGATAAAGCCCAATCAGTTTGATTCTTCAGACTTCCCGGATAAGCGTCCCAACCATCATTCATAGCCGTGAAGCTTTCAGCCGGAACAACCGATTGCCCCTTCAAATGAGCCATTGAGGTTGCTTCAGCAACACTGAATAATGTATTAAAACCGAATCCTGCTCGCCAAAATTCGCACATAGGATAATCGGCCATAGCAGCTAATTCCAAATCAGCCGTAGACGTCATATCATAAGGTTCGATAGAAAGTTCCAAGCCGTGACTATGTGCAAACTTTCTGATATAGCCCAAGTGATTTTCCAAAATTAATTCTTGAATAGTCTTACGTAAATCCCATAAGAAACGCTCTGTTTTCTCCAAACTTTCCACAATAAACCCAGCGTAAGCGGGATAATAAGGCTGAGGATCGTATTTCCGGCGTGCGATAAATTCGTCTCTCAAATGTTCGGTCCAGTTTTGAGCACCCATTTCCCAACTATCAAAGTGTAGAGCAGCAAGTCCTCCATAAGGCGATTGCTCTGTTCTCTTTTCGAACCCAACATGTTTGAACAACTTGGCGGCAAAATTCTCTAAATGATGGGCAATAGCAGTTGTATCCAGTTTATCTGTTTCAAAACCTAAACCCGGAAGAGGAGCAGGACTTGAAACGGCTCCAGTATTACGAACTCCGAAACGCATAATAGTCCATTCTCCCGACGGAAAGTTCCATACTAACGTTCCATCGTCTTGCAATCCTGAAGATACATCAATTATCTCGTCCGGATTAATCAAACAATCAGACGGAATTGTTGTATATGTAGCTGAAGTTGGCAGATATTGTTTCACCCCGTACATAGAACTATAAGGATATCTTCCATAAAGCGATTTTTCGTCAACATCCGTTATACGTTTATCTCCCTTAGGTGTAGGAAATGCCAATACGATAATATCTTCATAATAATTTTCCCAATCCTTTCGTTGTTCAGCAGTAAATGCAAACTTACCGTAAAAGCGATTTCGGGCTTGAGGTTTAGGCAAAAAAACTTTTACTGTTCTATTTCCTTGTACCGTAACGGTTGATGATACCAAATGCTTCATCGATTCTTCTACATTTACCCACGGACCGCCCGTTCCAGCCCAACCGGGACCAGTTCCCAAGGATAATCGAACTCCCAAACGTTCACATTCACGAACCAAATGCTTAAATATATCCAACCATTCATCACTTAGCATATTCACATTTCCACGAGGAATACCCGTATTTACCTCTAAAAAGATAACATGGGAAATTCCAACTCGAACCATAGCTTCAAGGTCTTTAGTAATTCCTTCTTTAGATAGATTCCCGTCCATAAAATACCAATAAACCCCAGATTTAGCAGAGTTAGGTGGGTTTAGAAAGCCATTCTCTAAGTTATCTTGAACATTTTTCTGTTGGCATTGTGTCATAGTAAATAACAGAAACAATGGGAATATTAAGAAAAAGACATATTTCTTCAAATATCCAATTAACATATAATTTTCTCCAATTTTTATAATGATAATCTATTTTGAATTTAATATAAATCATTTAATAAAAAGAGTTTTCTCTTGAAATAAAACATCAAAAGAACCAAGCAAAACTACAAACAAAAGCTTAGTTAATATAAACGCAAGTTTCGTTTATAGTTTTGCTTACTATCTCCGTAAATATTTAACGGTATTTTTCTGATTACTTATATCCCGGATTTTCTACCATATTCGGATTACTTGCTGTTCTCCCCAGAGTAATAGGTAAATAGTAATTTTCCTCTTTAAACAAAGGCACGGAAGAACTTCCATCTATATTATTTAGAATTTTCAGCTTATACTTCATTTCACCTTTTGTATAGCTTTCATAATCTAAAATATATTGCAATCCGGAAAAGCTATGCGATAACTCTGTAGTTGCAATTCGCCAACGCCGAACGTCCCAATAACGATGTCCTTCGAAAGCTAACTCCACTTTACGCTCGTGGCGGATCTTATCCCGATCGATGGATTTTAAAGGAGCAATACCTGCACGATCTCGGATCTGATTGATTGCCTCCAATGCTTCGTTGGTTTTACCTAATTCGAAAGCGGCTTCAGCATAATTCAACAATGTTTCGGCATATCGGAAGATCAGCCAATCCTGATCAGATGTAGCCCAAGCAGATTCAGTACCAGCCATGTTATCATGAGATTCTTTTAAATATTTCATAACACCAAAATTAGTTCCTTCCATGTCTTGGTCTCCTTTACATAATACTCCATTATAAGAGTCTTTTGTTTCAATCGTACCATCTGGTAAAAGTAATCCATTATGATAATCAACAAAACTTCCTTGCCAAGGGGTTTCCTGGGTATAAATAGTTGCGAAGAAACGCGGATCTTTCTTTCCCCAAAGTTCTTCTATAGTCCATAATCCGTTTTCTATTTTATTACGGTCTAATTTACCTGAAGTACCATCAACATATTCAAATTCTTCCACTAATTCCAAATAAGGTGCACTAAAGTTTCCTCGATTCCACCCTTGTGGACGAGGACATTGAAAGAAATCCACACACCAGCCATTTCCTCCTGAAATTAGTCCATTGGAACTATCATGCCTTTTAGCAAAAATTGTTTCGCTATTATTCTCAACAAGAAATATATTCTTAAAATTGGTTACTTTATCCGCATCTTGATTATACAGTTGGAATTTACCACTGTCCATAATTTCTTTAGAGGCATCGTAAGAGATTTGATAAAATTCTTTTGCTTTATCTGCCGGAATACCAACTACACCGTCTAATTGAACTTTACCGAATTGGGCGATGCTGGCTGCATAAAGGGCAGCCCTAGACTTTAATGCAAGAGCCGCATATTTTGTAGCACGCCCTAAGTCTCCACTTGCAGTTACTTCTGGTAAGTCATTTTTAATAGCCTCTAATTCTGATATGATGAAATTATAAACATCTTCCTCTTTATCTCGTGGCGGAAATAATTCTTCCTCCGGATCAGTCAGCGATTGTGCTTTTAAGATTAAAGGGATTCCGCCATACCGTTTCACCATTGCAAAGTAAGAAAATGCACGTAAAAAACGAGCTTCTGCAACTCTTGTCCTTTTTAAATTTTCATCTAATGTGGAATTAGGTACTTTTTCGATAAATTCGTTGATGATTCTTACGGGTACATATCCCCACCAGTCTAATAATCCACCTCCGATTTTTAATCCGCCAAATTTAAAGTTATAACCAGCTTGTGCATCTCCCCAATCTCGCCATAGAGCCATACATTCATCTGTGATTTGATCTACAACAAAACAGGGGAAGTAGCTATCACCACTCCAACCGACACCATTACTTTCATTTCCGAAGAAAGACATATGATAATAACACTGCACTAAATATGCCTCGATCAGGGCTTCATCGTTCCAAACGGTTTCGTCTGATACATATCCAGCGGTTCTTTATCCAATACATCGGAACAAGAAGTAAAAAGCGATGCGCAAATAAATATAGATAAAAATAACTTTTTCATAATGATTTAATAAGTTAAAATGAAACATTAACACCGACTGATAAAGTTCTTTGTTGAGGATAATACCAACCACCTTGCCCAGATGGAGCTTCCGGATCGATGTGATATTTACCCAGTTTGTTAAATGTAAGTAAGTTAGTACCTGCAAAATAGATACGGCATTGTTGCATAAATAACCTCCGGCAAATATCTTTAGGCAATGTGTAACCAAAAGCCAAAGATTTCAATCGTAAATATCCAGCTTTCTTATAAAAATAGTCGGACGTATATCCATTGGTGGAAGCACCACCTAAGCGAGGATAAAGAGCATTCGCATCGTTATTCTCTTCAGTCCAACGCATATCAAATACTTCTTGAGGATAATTTAATGTTTCATGATATAATGAAACCATTGTATTATAACCAAATGCACCTTGAAATAAAGCAGACAAATCAAAATCTTTATATTTAAAATTTAAATTAAATCCATACATCCAATGTGGTACAGTACCTTTACCAATCTCTACTTGGTCTCTCCAATCCAATACTTTATCTCCGTTGACATCTACATAGCGAATATCCCCCGGTCGTAAAGATGCGTTTCCTTGATTATCTTGATCAAATGGTAAATTATCAATTTCTTCCTGAGAAGTAAACAATCCATCAGATATGTAACCAAATGTACGATCTGTCCATTGACCTGAGACCTTATTAATACGAATTTGGTCAGGATCTGTATAAGTTTGTTCCTCATAATGGTCCCATTTAGCTCTTGACCACGAAATATTACCACTGACATCAAAACTAAAGTCCTCATAAGATTTAGAACTACCAATAGATAATTCAAATCCACGATCATTCATACTATTCAGATTTTCGGCAGGAAAACTTGCACCAAAAGAAGGGGATGTTGAAGCTGTCCTTGTTGCCGGAATACCAGATCGCTTGCGATAGAAAGCATCAGCTTCTCCATAAACTAATCGATTCTTAAAAGAATAATCCATACCGACGTTCCATATTTCGAACTTTTCCCATGTCAAATCTGGATTTGCTAATCCTGTAGTAATAATACCAGACATGGATTTGTCTCCTAATAAGTAATAACCATTTAATTTATATCCTGACAAATATTGAAAATTACCCACCGCATCGTTACCGGAACGTCCATAACTGGCTCTAAGTTTTAAATCATCAAGAACAGATTTGGTATTATCCATAAACGACTCTTCAGAAATTCTCCAACCCAATGAAGCACTCGGAAAAACTCCCCAACGATGTCCAGGAGCAAATTTAGCAGAAGCATCAGCCCTTAAAGTTGTTTCCAATAAATATTTATTTTTATAAGTGTAATTGATTTTTCCAACAAAACTCATACGCCCCATTTCAGAAGAAGCTCCATCGTTCTTCATTGTTTCTGTACTCCCTACAAATATTTCTTCTAATGCAGGTGTCAAAAATTCATCTCGACTTGCAGATAACCAATTTCCATTGTAATCAATCGCTTCATACAATGCCAAAACTTGTAAAGCATGATCATCTGCCAACACATTATCATAATTCAAAGAAAATTGACGAGTCAACATTGTATTATGATCATGCCTTTGGCTCATTTGAGCTTGAGTTCCAAAAGCTCCAGAACTAATATAAGTATCACTTGCTACATCATATCGATAAAACGCTACAGGACGATTAAATTTTTTGTCATAATTAACATCATCGTAATAATTTACAAAAGCCTTTGCAGAAAGTCCTTTTATCCATTTTCCAAAATCATATTTTAAAGAAATGGTCGCTCTAATATTCATTTTTTTAGTATTAACATAACCACTAAGTTCTGTATTAGAAGTAACATGTGCACCTCCAACACCCATTCCATTAGCGTATGATACTTTACCTGGATCAGGTAAATGTGCAGGATATATAGGTAAAGTATTCCATAAATCATTCCAAACCCCTGCATTAGCTTGCGATCGAGCAGTAGTCATATTATCTGATTTCATTAAAGCAATATCAAACTGCATAGATAAATTATCAGTAATTTTAGCATCAATATTTGATTGCAAATTATAACGACTATAATTACCTCCATTTTGTTTCCATACAGTTTCTTGATTCATATAACCTAAGAATCCATAATATTTGATTTTGTCACTACCTCCGCGGACTGATATATTATGTTGCTGTTGTGGAGCCCAATTTCGAATCAGTTCATCATACCAATCTGTATTTGGATATTGAGGATCATTTCCTGCATAATATTTTTTTATTTGATCTTCTGTAAAAGGAGCCGTAGATTCTGGATTTCCAGCTTGCAACCATTCTTCTCGTTTCAGTGTAGCATAATCTCCTGATGAAACAGGTTTAGGCATAGTAGTAATACCTTGGAAAGTAACAGAAGAATTAACCGTCACAGTTGGTTTCTGTATCGTACCACGCTTAGTAGTCACTAAAATTACACCATTTCCAGCTCGTGCTCCATAAATAGAAGCAGACCCATCTTTCAAAATACTAATTGATTCGATCTGATTAGGATCTATATAATTAAAATCTGCTTCAATTCCATCAACAATCCAAATAGCATTATCAGCAAATCCTCTAATCTTAATAGATGCCTGATCTGCTCCAGGCTGTCCACTCAATTGTTGTGACACTAATCCAGGAAGTCTACCACCTAAACTATTAATGGAACTTGCCACCGGAGCTACAGTCAATTCTTCCGTTTTCACTGATGCTATAGATCCTGTTAAATTTCCTTTTTTCTGTGTTCCATACCCCACAACCACCAATTCATCCAAAGCTTTCGAATCTTCTTTTAAAGCAATCGATAAATTAGTCTGTTTTCCTACTTTGATTTCCTGATTGGCAAATCCGATATAAGAAACAACTAAAGTTGCACCTTCTTCTACATCTAATGAGAATTTACCATCCATATCAGTAATGGTTCCGTTAGTGGTACCTTTTACCATCACATTGGCACCGATTACCGGCATACCGGTAGCATCTAATACCGTACCGGTAATTTTCTTACCACTTTGGGCTACAGCAGGAACAGCCATTACCTCTTTATCCGATACCTTGATCAGGATTTGCTTGTCGATAATCTGGTAATTGTACCCTGTGTTTTGCAAGACTTGTGCCAATACATCTTCTATGCTGGCGTTGTTGGCACTGACACTCACCTTTTGTTTTACATTAATCTGGTTATCGTTGAAGAAGAATGTAAAGTCGCTTTTCTTTTCAATTTCCTTGAAAACTTCGCTGATGCTGCTGTTCTGCTTGTGGATTGAAAACTTCAAACTCTGTGCATACGTTGAAGCAGAGATGGAACAAACAGCCAATAAATTACACAAAGACGTAACTTTCATGATACGGATTGTTTTTGTTAACAGCGGGACACGACGATCCCTGTCATTTTTTTTCATACTTTTGTATTGTTTTTGATACATAAATTAGACTTGCCACTGGCTTGGACTCCGTTTGGCAAGCTTGTGTTTCTTAAACTCTCAGATTGAACGGGAGGTACTTGCCGGTATCTTCCGTTTCTTTCAGGTTAACTTCTTACTCCTTTCTCATAGGCATTTCATTTTATTCTGGTTAATATATAGCTTTCATCTGTATTCTTTTTGTATTGCAAGGGTGCCGATTGACGCATGATAAACAGGATTACGTCCAACGATTCATCACGTACTTTAAACGTGAAACGATAGTTGTTCAACAGGCTTTCTTCACATTGAATCTTCCGTCCATACCAACGTTCCAAACGTGGAATGATCATAGCCAGATTCTCATTTTCGAATGACAAGACTCCAGTTCTCCACGAAGTATATTTATCAGCTTCGATCTGCCCAACTTCTACTTTATGGGTATTCTTATGCCAAATCAGTCGTTCATCCGGACTCATGATCTGTTCTTTTACCACTTTCTTATCCCGTTCAAAACCGACCTTGATTTTTCCATTCACCAAGATGGCTTCCATATCCTCCGAGTCTTCGTAATTAAACAGTTCGAAAGCCGTACCCAAAGCTTCTACCTGTACATCATTCATCTGTACCCGGAAAGGTTTGGAGGGATCTTTCGCTACATCGAAAAAGGCTTGACCTTCCAAGCGGACATTCCGGCTGTCGGTTCTAAACTCCGATGGATATTCCAACCGGCTACCAGGTCCTAAACAGACATGGGTTCCATCAGGTAATTGGATTTTCTCCAGATTCTGAATACCGGAAGTAACCACATAAACCGGTGCGGCAGTCTTCTGACTCCACAAATAGGTAATTCCACTCAAAGCAATGACAAGCAAGATAGATGCCGCCACACTATACCATTTATAAAAATAAGACTTCCAAGGTTTATTCTTTTGACCGGTCTGTTGCCGAATACCGGCCCACAGTTGATCAGGGTTTACCTCCTGACTCCTGTCTGATGCCTGTTCCCATTGTTGAAGCCAGATCTGTTCCATTTCCGGACTTTGAGACAGCCTTGCTTTCTCTTCTTCGGATAATGTCCCGGACAACAATTTCTGGACTATATGTTTTTTCTCTTGTATATTCATACTTTTTTCGCCTTTACTAATAAATACACGCGATATCCTATCTTCCCCCTATTCCCGATTAAAAAAATGCGTTTTTTTTCAATAGTATTGGCAAGAAATGTCTTTTTATCTATTTTTGTTGAAAAACGAAACAATAAAAGTTAAGGATAACAACTTGCAAAGTTGCAACAACAATAGATTGGTGGATCAAGAAAAAGAACTCATAATTGCCCTGAAACAAGGAAACGAAAAGGCTTTCAATATCCTCTATAAACAATATTGGAAGCAGGTTTACAATTTCTGCCGGCTATATCTGACGAATACGGAAGAAGCCGAAGAAGTTGTACAGGATGTTTTTGTCCGTTTATGGCAATCCCGTGATTTCTTACGGGAAAATGATAATTTTAAGGGTTTGTTATTCATCATTTCACGCAATCTGGTTTTTAACCAAACCCGCAAAAGCTTTAACCATGATTTCTATACGCTTTCACTTTTGGAGGCGTTGGAGAATATGCCAGAAGAAAACAGTTATGACATCGAAAAAGAATTGGAAGCAAAAGATTTAAGTGCTTACATTGACCTGCTGATAGCCGAATTGCCTCCGCAACGACAGAAAATATTCCATCTCAGCAGAAAGGAACATAAAAGTTATAAAGAAATAGCAGACCTGATGCACCTGTCGGAAAAGACAGTCGAACATCAGGTCTCTGAAGCGTTGAAGTTTTTACGCAAACATATTACCCTCCTGGTTATCTTCCTGAATTAGCAGTAAGCCCGAAAGTGACCAATAAGCCTTTATGATCTGTAGGCCAAACAGCCAATGGGGTGATAAAACGATCTTTGGAAGTTTCCTTGATACGCTGGCTTTTACAAATACTTCCTTCCGGGCCAAAAATAACCGCATCTTTTACAGACAGTCCTTCTGCAGGATAATAGAATATATAATCAATGCGATCTCTTTCATCCGCTTTAGGAGCCCAAGTCAACTTATTAACCGGGATCAAGGGATTGTCTGCAGGGAAAGTGAAACCCGGATAAGCTAAAACATCCGGATAAACTTCACGGTATGTATCTATAAATCCGTTATTATCCAGAATAAGCGGAACAGTCCAAGGAATAATCAAACCGTGATGATCATACAAGTCCTTGGTCTCGCGTATCCAGTCCAGATGAGATGGTTCATTAAAATCCCCACCTAAAACAACAATTCTTCCGGCTGCAATATCTTCTTTCGCAGCAGTCACAAAGTTCCGAATCGCATCGTCCCGCAAAGATGCATCATTGACTGCCAAAACTTCCTGAACGGTTTCCGGTATAGGAATTTCCTTCCAGGTAGAACCATCATACCCTCTTACATTATAATAAGCGTCGCTCAGATAATCCAAATGGGCCGTATATACGGCTATTTCCCGACCATATATAGAAGAAACCAAACGATAAATACTTCCATGGTCATCCTTCAAAGGGAAAACCGTCGTTGAATCGGTTATCGGATATTTACTTAAAAGTCCAGAATCATTGCTGTAAAAAGAATAATATGTTTCTCCCTTCTGAGATAAAGACCGTACAATCCGATCACAAAAACGGGTTTGGTTATAATTTCTCACCTCACTAAACGTTACGAAATCAGGTTTCAAGCGGACTATCTCATTAACTATAGCCTCATAGCCTCCTTCTACTACGGTTCCTTCCTGCCATATATTCCATTGCAGAACCGTAAATTCCTTATCTCCTTTCCCATAGATTGAAAAAGGGAATAGCAAACACAATACACAAACAATCCAGTTTTTCATCATTTACCTTATCTATTTTAGTATTAAAACTCTATACATTGTCCACAAATGTACATCTTTCTTCTAAAACAAACAGAGGCACAAATCTTCATTTTCACAAATAAAAGACTGTGCCTCCATTTACTGTATGTCATTCAATAACAATTCTCTTATTTCAGAAGCCACATAACATCATTAGGTGTATCATTTCCTCCGAACTGGCGATCAATAGCTTCTTCGATATGTTCTCTGTTACGCGAATATTCATCTTCCGGATACATCCACCGTAACGGTAATTGATCTTTTACTTCATTCATATTAGTCTGCGGATCAATAGGAATTTCAGGAAGACCTGTTCTGCGATAATCATAATAAGAGTTGAAAGCCAACTGGAATACTGAACCAATAAATTTCTGTTCGATAATTTGTTCAAGACCTTTATTGGCGTCAAAAGCTGCTTTTCCCTGTAAATATTGATCTATATACGCATCGTCAATTTCTACCTGATGACGATATTCTGCAGGCGTATATTCTGCCGTAAACTTCATAGCAGCCCGAACACCATTTTCATAATGATCTTTAGCAGACTGCGGAGTCTTCCAGCCTCGTAAGGCTGCCTCAGCCAGTACAAACTGAATTTCTGAATATGCAATAAATTTGACCGGCTCACCTTCTGCTACCCGGTGATAACGTCTGTTTATGGCAGAATGAAGTCCCTGCGCACATTCGTCCTGCACAGTACCATATACTAATACCGGATTTACACCACTGTAAGCATCAAATGAATCTTCTCCCTTTGACGCCAAGGCTTCTGCCGGTTCTGCATAATAAAATAAGCGTCTGTCGTCTAAGTTTTTCATCATATCCACAATGAATGAAGTCATAAACGGATAAGTCCAATAGTTCTGTTTTTCCCAATAAAATGGATACCATTGAGCACTTTTATCCGCAGAATAAACGCGTTGATAACTTTCGGCCTCGGAAGCAAACAGAGGACGGGAAGCCATCTCTTCAAACATCTGACGGACATTGATACTTCCTACATTCTCCTTTTTACTTAACATATTAAGTACCCGTAAAGAAAAACTGTTTACTGCTTTTTGCCATAAGAAAGGATCACCATTATATACCGGATCTCCGTCCAAAGTTGAGGCTTCTGCAAATAAATCAGAAGCTTTTCTCAGATCATTTAGTATGGTCTCAAAAACGGATTCTTGCGTATCATATTTAGGAGCATAGATAGCATCTGATTCTCCTTTTCCTGCTTCAGAACAAGGAATGTCTCCTAACGCCATCGTCATGTCATACAGTACATACGAACGTACAAACAAATTCAGCGCTTCATAAGCTTTCTTCTCTTCTTCCGGCATGGATTCATCGGCATCTGCAATTTCTTTCATTTTGTTTGCATCTGTCAGGGTGGAATAATCTCCAAAATCCGTTCTTTCAAATTTATTATACAGATACCATTCCATATGTTCGGTAGAAGTTGTCTGCTTAACTAACCAGGAATCAGACAAGAACCATTTTCCCGTAGAACTCTCTGTCGTATTTAAAATGATCTGGGTTGCCAAAAATGATGGCGATACAGAAGTCGGAGTATCCGGATTGGTATTGATCTCATCAAAATCTCCACAAGAAACGAGAGATAACAGAGACAAAGCAAATAAATATATCTTTTTCATAAGTCTATCATTACAATGTTAAGTTAATATTAAAACCTACGTAACGAGAAGTAGGCGTATTCAGGTTCTCTTTTCCTCTATCCGGATCAGAGAAACGGAATTCTTTAGTCCATAACAACAAGTTTTGTCCTACAATACCAATACGCATATTCTTACATAAGATTTTCTGGGCGATATTAGATGGCAATGTATAGTTCAATGCAACCTCTCTCAACTTGATGAATGTTCCATCCAAAATATTCTGACGGGCGTTATGGTCCCATGGGTTCTCATTATAGATCTGCGTATAGTTCTGATAAGAAACCGGGACATTATTCGGAGCAAAGACTCTTGTATCTTCAATCACATTACCGTAAGGATCATAAGTTGCGGATCCGCTTACTACCATTGATCCTTGTCCTACATAGTTTTGCAACCCATTAACGACTTCATCATATCTCCACTGGTTATCACTATCAGGATGAGCTCCGGAATTCCACATGGCCTGTTCCGTCCAAGAATACATCAATCCTCCGATACGTCCATCAATTGAGATACTCAGGTCAAAGTTCTTATAGTTAAATGTATTTGTCCAACCCAATATACATTTGGGATCACTATATCCCATTACTGTCTGATATTTGTTCTTGACAGGCAAACCGGCCTGGTGAACAATATTGCCCTCGTGATCTCTTTCCCAGTCTGTGATAAAATATTTATCATAACGTTCTCCCTCTTGTATTCTAGGATCCTTTGAACTGTGTATCGGGTCCATCTTATGATAATACCAGTGCCAAAAAGATAAATTGAAGGCACTTTCCCATGAGAAATCCTTATTTACAATCGGTTTACCACCAAGTGTAAATTCCATACCTTTCTGTTTTAATTCTTCGGATGTATTGGTAATCATACTACTGAAACCAGACGCCTGAGAAATACTTGCTTCGATCAAGCGGTCATATCTTAATCGAGTAAAATAGGTATAATCAAATGACAACCGGTTATCAAAGAATCTGAAATTCGTACCAAATTCATAAGAAGTTTCTGTTTCCGGTTTGATATTCGCATCGCGAATCTTAGTCGGGTAAGTGGCTGTTGAAAATCCATTCCAGACATCTGTACTTACATTGAAAACCCGGTTGATCTCATATACATCCAAATCTTTCTTTGCAACAGTCCAAGAAGCACGGATTTTCCAGAAATCCAGAATATCTTCTATCGGATTGAAAAACGCTGTAGGCAAAATACTTCCCGATACAGAGGGATAAAAATATGATCTGGAATCTGCCGGTAAGGAAGAAGACCAGTCATTACGTCCTGTAACATCCACAAAGACACCATTTTTCCAAGAAAGTCCTGCTTTTCCATAAACACTATATAAAGCTTTCTCACTGACTGTCTTACTTACTCCTGCTCTTTCTACCGAAGCATTTAATGAATAGAATCCGGGAATAGACAAACCGCCTCTTGTATTTGCATACAGACTTTCGTTTTTATACCAATACGATGACAAACCGGCAATAAAGTTCAATGAAAAATCTTTCCAGGCATAATCACCTTTCACGATCAAATCATTGTTAAAGCTTGATCCCTTATAGAGATTATAAGCATAATATCCTCTTTTTTCTCCACTGTCACCTACGGATTGTCTTTTTTCCTCACCGTTATTGTAATTATCAAAACCAGAACGCAACATGACAGACAAATTATCGAATATATCATAAGTCATCGTCAAGCTTGTATTCAATAAGTTATTATCTTCTTTATTGATGCGTTCATACATAATGTAATAAGGATTATCATACCAAGCCTTAAAGGGCCAGTTCTGTTCTTGATCTTTTACTTTCCAATAATCCTTAAAATCACGTATATCATATTCGGTACCACCCCAGATCAGCATATTATAGAGAATGTTACCTCCTCCATAATCGACTTTCGGCATATTCGGCGCCAGTTCCTTTTTATACGAGAAACTTGCGTCCAGTTTAAACTTATTGTAAGTAATGTTACCGCTACTATTTACAATAAACTTATCCAATTTCGAATTAGGATACTGCCCATTTTGATGAACATGAGTTGCAGACACACGATATCCGCCCAATTTCCCTGCCTGGGAAATATTGACGTTCGTATTAGTCACTAAGCTGGAACGCAAGAAATTCTTGATATTATCTCCTCCTTTAGACAGTAAAGGCATTACTTTCATTTCTTTCGTTATCGGATCATATTGCTCAACTTCATGTCCGTCCATATAGTCACCCCAGACATTCCCGCTGTTGTATTCCAATATACCATAATTACCAGTACTGTAGGAGTGCTGAGCTTCCGGCATTTTCAGATAACCGGCACTGAACATGGTATTGTTTGATACATTTACAGTCAGTGCACCTTCTTCATTGGCTTTCTTTGTGGTTATCATAATCGCACCGGCACGACCACGAACTCCGTACAATGCGGATGCTGTAGCACCTTTCAATACGTCTATACTCTCTATATCTTCCGCACTGATATCACTCATACTCATATTACCATAAGCGACACCATCAATTACAATCAATGGAGATTCACCACGTAACTTTAATTCTGGTGATTCAGAAATTTCAGAACTATTATTAATCTGCAATCCGGAAATCTTACCTGTCAAGCTGCTGGCTACGTTTACCCCTTTTACCACAGACAAATCTTCACCCGATACCTTTTGTACAGAGTAACCCAATGCCTTTTCTTCACGTTTAATACCCAAGGCTGTAACGACCAATTCATCCAATGCTTCTGCATCTTCTTTCATGGCTATAGACAGATTTGTTTGGTTGCCGACTTTTATTTCTTGGTTACTAAATCCGATATAAGAAACAACTAAAATTGCACCTTCTTCTACATCCAATGAAAATTTACCGTCCATATCGGTAATGGTTCCGTTGGTTGTTCCTTTTACCATCACATTGGCTCCGATTACCGGCATACCGGTTGCATCCAATACTGTACCGGTGATTTTCTTCCCGGATTGTTGAACAAGAGGCAGAGTTTCATTTCTCTTCGACAGGACAATACGATTATCTACCACCTGGTAAACAATATCCGTACCGTCAAAAACGGCATCCAGAATCTTGAAAATATTCGTTTCGTTCATAGAAACAGATACCCGTCGGTTTAGATCTACATGACGGTTATTATAGAAAAACGAGAACTCTGTCTTGCTTTCTATCTGTTGAAGCACATCTCCCACGGTCTGATTTTCTACATGCAGACTGACTGTCGTTGTTTGTGCATACGTGTTGGTTGCCTGTACTAATCCTGCTGATCCGATCAGGCAAGCGAAAAATAAGGATTTCATAATAATCGGTGTTTTCTTAAAAGTCGCGTGCGGTGACTTTGCAGCCCATAATAAGGGCGTTATACAATTTTTTTGCATAAATTTGTTGTGTTTTTGTGTAAAAAATGATGGTTAGGTTTGTCGCCAAACAAACCGGTTAATGAATTCATTTCATGCGGGGGAATAACGTCAATTATTTCCCCGTGTGTTTTTATGTAGGTTCTCTTTCCATGATATGTTTATTTAAGATTATTATTACGTCTTTTGTTCTCGTTTTCTTATAAGACAAGCGAGAGAAAGAGATTCCTAAACGAAAAGACGATTTTTTATATAATTTTTTTCGAATACGGTTATTTTAGTAAATTTCGATGGTTTGCTTCTTCTCTGATTTATCCTGCGAAGCGATGTAACGCCATTTGATATGAGACGAAATTTGGAAAATTTCCAAAATACGCTCTAAACGCTGGTTGGTGAATGTACCGGTAAACGCATCTTGTTGGTATTTGGGATTGGATACCTTGAATTGTACATAATAACGTTTCTCCAGCATGCGAAGAGCTTCGTTGAAAGGTGTATTGTGGAAGATCAGTTTACCATCTTTCCAGGAAGATTCCGAGATTCCGTTGGTCTTGAAGGTCTCATATTGGTTCCTGAGGCGATTATATACAATCTTTTCTCCGGGGTGGATGGAGACTTCCTTTCCCTCATATTTGAAACGGACGGCTCCTTCCACCAAAGTGGTGGCAATGGTAGAATCCTGGGCAAAAGCTTCTACATTGAAGGAGGTACCCAATACTTCTATGGCTGCCTGATATGGAGTCGATACGATAAAACGTTGTTCCGGATTCTTGGTAACTTCAAAATAGGCTTCACCGGAAAGCTTTACGTTACGTGTCTGGTCGGTGAATACTTCCGGATAAGATATGGAAGATTCGGAATTCAAGGAGACATGAGAACCGTCTGGTAAGGTCAGTTGGGTAGTCATGCCGGGATTGGTCTGCACGGTCAGCCAACGGACTTCTTTCTCTGCTGTGCGTGGAAAGAACCAATATAAACCGAGTAATGGAAGGAATAAGATAGCTGCCGCCTGTTCAAGCCGGTGCAACCATAGTTTGGCCTCTGACAGCCGGATGCGGCGATTCACTTTCTGTAAGGCTTTTTCCGGTTGTACACGGTTCATCACCGAAAGTGTATCAGCCGACAGGTTGATTAAATACATTTGGCGGACAATTTTCTGATGTTCTTCTGATTCGGCCATCCATTGTTCTACCCAATGTCTTTCTTCCATCGTCACGTTCCCGTCGCAGTACCGAGGAAGCAGTTCTTCTATGCGGATATTTTCCTTTTGTTCCATATTTCTCCATTGTCTGTTATATAGACAGGCGAAATTACCTAAATCCTAAACAGACTGACTAGTTTTTTCATTTTTTTTTGAGGCGGGACAGCGTGGATAGGTACTATTCAGTGGATAAAATTCCGTTATCAATTCATTGTTTGACAACTGTCGAAAAGCTTTTCCATATTTGTCAAAAAGCTTTAGCATATATATGGAAAAGCTTTAGCACATCTGTCAAAAATATGAAAAGTTACGATTTTCGACGAATATGCTAAAGCTTTCTTCTGTTTATGGGTATTGAAATGCAATTATCCTAAGAGATCGGCCACTTTCTCCCAATTGACTAGTTTCCAGAAAGCCTCGATGAAGGCAGCCCGGTTATTCCGGTAGTCAATGTAATAGGCATGTTCCCATACGTCAATAACCAATAAAGGCTTCAGTCCGTCTTTTAACGGATTGCCTGCATTGGGTGTAGGCAACAGAGACAGTTTCCCGTCTTTTCCGAGCACAAGCCATACCCAACCTGACCCGAAAAGTCCTAAAGCTGCTTTCGTGAAATCTTCCTTGAATTGATCAACCGAGCCGAAATCGCGCGTCAGTAATCCGGCCAGATCATCCGGTAAGGAAGGTTGTTCTGGAGTTAATAACTGGAAGAAGAAGGTGTGGTTCCAGGTTTGAGCCGCATTGTTGTAGATTCCGCCGTCTGCCTGGCAGACAATCTGTTCTAGTTCCAGGTTTTCATAGGGCGTTCCTGCAATCAGTTTATTCAGGTTGTTTACATACGTCTGAAGGTGCTTTCCATAATGAAAGTCGAACGTTTCTTTGCTCATCAACGGAGCGAGTGCTTCCATCTCGTAGGGAAGCTTAGGCATCTGATGCATCATATCATTTCGTTTTAAGTTTGTTAGTTTATCAGTTTCTTGTTCCTGATTGTATAAGTTTTTGATTCTCGTATTCATAACTTATAGGTCAAGTACTAATAAACTAACAATCTGGCGGAACATTAAGTTTAGGAAATAGCCGTTAATCAGCTAACTTTTCCTTTAGGTAATGTCCGGTGTAGGAAGATGGGCAGGCGGCTACCTCTTCCGGCGTTCCGGCACAAACCAGGTTACCGCCGTTCTTTCCGCCTTCCGGTCCTAAGTCGATAACATAGTCCGCACATTTGATGACGTCCATGTTATGCTCGATGATGACTACTGTATGGCCTCGTTCTATCAAAGCTTTGAAAGCCTTTAATAACGTCTTGATATCATGGAAATGCAGACCTGTAGTAGGTTCATCGAAGACGAAGAGCGTTGGCTGCTGCTTTTCCTGTCCTAAATAGAAGGCCAGTTTGACGCGCTGGTTTTCTCCTCCGGACAACGACGAGGACGTTTGTCCTAATTTGATATAACCTAAGCCGACTTCCTGTAGCGGCACTAGCTTTTTGATGATCTTCTTTTCTTGTGTTCCCGGATTTTGAGAGAAGAACTCGATGGCCTGGTTGACAGTCATCTCCAATACATCGTAGATGTTCTTTCCCTGGTATTCTACTTCAAGAACGGACGACTTGAAACGCTTGCCGTGACAATCTTCACATTCCAACGTGACATCTGCCATAAATTGCATCTCTACCGTGATGCGGCCTTCGCCTTTACATTCTTCACAGCGTCCGCCTTCCTTATTGAATGAGAAATAGGCTGCAGAATAATCCAGTTGTTTGGCCAAAGGCTGTGCACCGAAGAGTTTCCGGATTTCATCGTAGGCTCCGACGTACGTCACCGGATTTGAACGGGAACTTTTCCCGATTGTATTCTGATCGACATATTCGATATCCTTGATCCGGTTTAGATCTCCTGTCAAAGCCGAGCAGTCGATTGTCAGACGGGCATCATCCAGATGCTGTTTGACGCCTTCATAGAAGATATCGCGTACTAATGAGCTTTTACCGGAACCACTGACTCCGGTTACAACCGTTAATATGTTTAACGGGAATTTGATGTCGATTCCTTTCAGATTATTCTTGCGGGCACCTTTCACTTCGATGTAACTGTTCCACGGACGGCGATAAAGCGGAAGTTCAATCTTGTCTTCTCCTGTCAGGTATCTGACCGTATAACTGTTACTCTGGTTTTGCAGATGGGCTACGTCGCCTTGATAGACAACTTCGCCACCCAAGCGTCCAGCTTTCGGACCAATGTCGATAATATAATCGGCTGCCCGGATGATTTCTTCGTCGTGTTCAACGACAACAACCGTATTCCCCAGTTGTTGTAACTGGCGCAAAACATGAATCAACAAGTCGGTATCACGGGAATGCAGACCGATACTTGGTTCATCGAGAATATATAATGAACCCACCAGACTACTTCCTAAAGAAGTGGCGAGGTTGATACGCTGGCTTTCTCCACCTGATAAGGAAGAAGAAAGACGGTCGAGCGTCAGATAACCCAAGCCAACGTCCAACAGGAATTGAAGACGGTTTTTGATTTCAGTCAGCAAGCGACTGGCAATGGCGGCATCGTTCTCATCCAGATGTAAATGGTCGAAGAAAGCTTTGGCTTCTGTAATTGGCATGGCCACGACTTCGGCAATGTTCTTCCCGCCTATTTTCACATACAATGCTTCCGGCTTCAATCGTCCTCCTTTACAAGCCGGACATACGGTTTTTCCCCGATAACGGGCCAACATGACCCGATATTGGATTTTATATAGATTCTCTTCTACATATTTGAAGAAATCGTCGATGCCGTGTACACCTTTGGCTCCGTGCCACAACAAATCTTTTTCTTTCTCGGTCAGTTCGTAATAAGGACGATGAATCGGGAAATCATAGCGGGCACTGCTGACGATGAAGTCTTTCAGCCATTCGCCCATCACTTCGCCTTTCCAACAGACCACGGCGCCTTCGTAAACAGAAAGGCTTTTATCCGGTACGACCAGGTTCTCGTCGATTCCCAGCACTTTCCCGAAGCCTTCACACACCGGACAAGCACCCAGCGGGTTGTTGAAGCTGAACATCATGTCAGTCGGTTCGATAAAGGTCATGCCGTCTGCCTCGAATTTCTTGGAAAACTCTTTCAAGATGACTTGGTCCTGCAAATAGATACGGATCCGACAAACGCCATGTCCTTCGAAGAAGGCGGTCTCTGCCGAATCAGCCAGTCGGCTTCGTAAGGATTTCTCCTGCGAAACAGCCAGTCGGTCGATCAACAGTTCAATCGGTTCTTCCAATAACTTCGGGTCAGCCAAAGCTTCTGCAATCCGATAAGCTTTATCATGGATAAACAAGCGGGTATAACCTTCCTTCTGCAAGATCTCCAGTTGTTCCTTCATCGAGCGGCCTTCAGGAAGAATGACCGGAGCGAAGACGGCGAAGCGCGTTCCGTCCGGGTATTCCAATACTGTCCGGACAATATCGCTAACCTGATGCTTCTTTACTTCTTCCCCTGAGATCGGAGAGATTGTCTTTCCGATACGGGCATAAAGCAAGCGCAGATACTCATAAATCTCGGTCGAGGTGCCTACCGTCGAACGCGGATTCCGCGTATTGACTTTCTGCTCGATAGCAATAGCTGGCGGGATTCCTTTGATGTAATCGCATTCCGGTTTACTCATGCGTCCCAAAAACTGACGGGCATAGGCTGAAAGACTTTCCACATATCGCCGTTGTCCTTCGGCATACAACGTATCGAAAGCTAACGATGATTTGCCGCTACCCGACAGTCCCGTTATCACTACCAGTTTATTGCGAGGTATTTCAACATCTATATTTTTCAGATTGTTGACTCTGGCACCTTTAATGAAGATTGAATTTTTCTCGGACATATTTTCCCTTCTCTTGTTTATGCAAAAATAAACAAGTTCCGGCGTTCTGACAAATAAACCCTTTCAATCCCATTTAGAATCATTCCCTTTTTACAACCTCCAGCGTGACTGGCCCGATCAATCCTGATTTCTGTAAAGGATCTTTCTCGCTCCATCCGTTGCAGGCTGTCCACGTGGTCCGTTCCTGTTCCGGTAGGCGGCTGTCTCCGATCAGGCGGTTCTGCCAGGTTGTGGTTACTTCTACCGAAATTTGATTCTCTCCTTTATGTAACCATTCTGATATGTCCAAACGATAAGGCGGTGTCCAGACGCCACCTGCATATTGACCGTTTACGGTTACTTTGGCTGTAACTCCTATGTCTTGCAGATTCAGGTAAATGTTTCCAGCCGGCAACTGATCGATGGTAATCTGTTTGTCGTAAACAATAGTTCCCGAATAATAACGGATGGATTCATTCGGATGCGTGCTGATATCGATTAACTGATCGAATGATTGCGCTTGTTTCGGTCCTCGTATCGAATCCTTGAATGTAACGTTCCAATCCTTATCCAAAGTCATCCATGTTTCCGGGCGTGGACAGTTCGCTTCAATACCTGTTGCCGAAGCTTTGCCTTTCTGCCGGAATACAATAAACGCACTCTCGAAAGGAGCCAACCGCAAAGGAACTTGTGTCCCGTCTTCTGTGAACTTGAAAGCCGGTAACCGACGGATCTTACCTGTGGTAGCATCCCACCATTCGGGCTGTTTCCCTAGTATGCGGAATTCGGGAGTCACTTCTATTTCCTGATCACTTTGATTGGACAGGAAATAAATGTCTTTTCCTTCAGCCTGCCGGTGCGCATATAAGACAGGAGAAGCTTCAGGTATTTGACAGTCAGGTACACAATCTATCTTCTCCAATGCTTCTTGCATGGACATGCCATACAGAAGCCAGCCTTTCCCTCGTTGTACGGCCTGCGTTTGTTTTCCGTCCAGCCCCTTCCACAAGCTTTCTGCCAAAGCTTTTACTTGCTGATCCGCTTTCTCATAATCTTTTCCACTCGGAGAACGTTCCGGTGCAGGCCCCAAAATGACAGCACCGTCGTTGAGTAGCGATGCTATTTTCTCCAATAACTCCGGTCGCATTGTCTTTAATTCCGGTAATACAAGCATCCGGTATCGTGTTCCATGAGGAAGAGTCAATAAGCCATCTTTTACATACAAATCCCGTTCAATGACTTCAGCATTGATATAATCGAACTGATATCCTTTCGGCAAAGCCGGCTGCGTGATTCCTGTCATTTTAGGAGCATCCTCTCCGATGAAATAGGCAACGTCGGCAATGTTCAATCCTTGTTGTAGCATGAAGTTGGTACGTTTCAGATAGGATGTGAATAAATCCATGTGCGGATACCAGGTGTTCAGTCGGTTAAATTCACTGCTGAACCAGGCATTTACTCCCGGTACACGTTCATCTGAAGGCTGGGAAATACATAGATGTAATAGCGAGCTGTTGATACCTTCGCTGAAGAAACGGTCTCCGCGTTGTTTCATCATGGCCGGATAACAGTTGAATGGGCGGCCTCCGCTGGTAAATGATTCAGCCGAGATACGTTGTTTGCCATAGATGTGCCCGCAAGAAGACGCTGCCCGGTTTTCGATATTCCCTAAATCACCGAAACTCCAGAACTCACCGCCTATTTCATCCGATTGTCCTCCATACTGGAGAAATTCTCCGGGGAAACCCCAGTGCCCATAATTCTCTAACCAGGTTCTCAATCCGTACTTATGGGAAATATCCCGTAATCCACCTACGTAATCATAGGCTACTCGGTCGGCAACCAGTCGGCGTACATCCCAAAGGAAACGATCCGAGCGGTCTTGGCTATCTACTACATATCCATTATATACAGGCAGGAAGGGTAACGGATCATAACCATAGCGAGACTTGAAAGACTCCATGAAGTCGTCTGTGAAGTTTTGACCTCCTGTCTCATAGCTGTCCTGTACAACAACCTTCCAGCATTTCCGGTCGGCTTCCGGAATGCGTCGAATGATTTCTCCCATATAAGCCTCGAAATGGGCCGCTACATGTTCACGACTCATCTTATCTACTTCCAATCCTGTAGCGATTGGCTCTGCCGGACTATTGGTTACACCGGTTGGGCACATACCCGTCCGCATGATGATCCATTTCCCGGCTGGAGCTTCCCAAGTAAGCTGATCACCTGTCAGACAGGAAGAGATATCAAGAACCTGTTCTGAATGAATCGCCCATGATGCCTCATCTAAAACCGGTTGTTCACGCCATTGATACTCTTTCCAGTAAGGTAGCGGTGTTTGGAACATCTTAGCCAGACTCTTTTCCGGATAACGTTCGATTTGCGGAGCTGACGACAGGATAATGTCTTTGAGTTCGCCTCCAGCCGCTGATGCCTCTATTTCTACTTTGAAACGGCTGGCTTGAACTGCTGGAACGGAGACAACAACCGGAGCATACGGATCAAAACCTACATTCAGTGCAGCATTGAAGCGGTCGAGGATAAATTCGTCTATTAATTTATAGCTTCCGTTCTGTTCGGCAAATAACCGGGCTGTTGTATTGATCGGCTTTTCTGAAGGATAAAATGAAATGGTCCGCAAAGTAAAACCTGGGTTTGTCTTGAGGATTACTTCGTATGGACTTTTCTGATCTTTAGAAAATGCTACTTTTCCTGATGACACGGTATCTGCTTTCTCTGGTGCAGGAAACGCGATTACACGAACATCCTGAAAATCCTTGGAAGGTTTATCTAATGTCATGGAAATCTTTTTCCCTCCATCTACCTGACAGCTGGTTGAAGTCAGATACCGCATGGCTTGTTCGGGTTTAATCCAAGGTCCGCCGGACTGGCTCCAGCCAGGTGAATTGAAGATTCCGATTTCGATACCCAACTCTGTGGCCGTTTTTAAGGCTGTATGCAGAATTTTCCACCATTCTTCACTGCCGAATGCCACCTTCTTATAGGGCGTTTCAATTCCATCCACTCCCATACTTCCGATAAAAGCCCGGTTGATACCGGCCTCTTTCATGGCATACAAGTCTTTCTTTACACCTTCTTCCGAGATATTTCCTGAAATCCAATACCAATAAACGGAAGTTTGTACCTGATCTGACGGATCTTTAAATACCGATTCGACTGGATCGGATGAGCAACTCATGCCTGCTAATGATAAAGCTAAGCCTAATAGGGCCTGTCCAATTAGATTCTTCATGGTGTTTTTGATTGAGAACATACATAATTTGTCTCAAAGATAACCGCTTCTATTGTAAGCCATCTTTCTTTTTTGATATTTGTTTTATCAATATTGATATGGAGTGGAATTTCATTTGTGGTGTATAAAAAACGGGATGCCACGTTGGTGACATCCCGGTAAAATATTTATCGGCTTGTTTTTATACTTATCTGCGGCGAATACTTCGAACGGCACCAGAAGATTTCGGAGCTTTTGATGCCTTCGGCGCTTTTACTTTCTCCGTCTTGGTCTCTTTTACTTTAGTTTCTTTTGCCTTGGCTTTCTTCCCTTTTTGGCTAGCTTCCAGTTCTTTCAGCAACGTTGTATCCGGCTTCATCCATAATGAATCCTCGAATGAAACTAGCTGCTTTTCGATCCGGTCCTGTTCTTTCTTTAATGAATCAGGCGTTGGACAATAGGCCTGCAATGGCTGGTTCATCAGGTTCTGTGTCTTGATGATGTCACCATCGAACATCCGACGACGGAAATAGTCGTCGATGGTGAATGTCATTGCATTGTTGAGGTTAGATGTCATGATATAAGCCGTATGCAAATAAGGACGGAGATTTTCATAAGGCAACCAGAACATCGGACTGGTGGTTTGACCAAAATCATTGTCGGACGATAACAACGGGCAAATGGCCAGCGTCTTGACATCGAACAAAGAATTGTTCTGGTCGAAGTACCACATTTCCTTTACGTAATATGATTTCACCTGTTCGGAAGGAATATCACTTTCGTTGATGACTAATGATGGTTCGCCTCCGTTCTTCTGTTCCACTTCTTCATAAAAGACATGGAAACGGTCCAGCATTTCCTTGAAGTTTACCAAGTGTTCATCATCGAATACTTCATAACCATCCAAATATTCATACACCTTCAACTTATTCTCACTGAGTAGTTGGAAGATCAAGGTGAATAAGTTCATCTGTCCGTTCATCGGACGAATCGGATAATATAAAGGAGTATTCTTTTCTTTAGTCAGATCGACCTGGCGATATACCACGCGCATCCAGCGGGCATTTCCTACCTGTTGGGTCAGACGTTCATTCAGGTCTTGCGCACGGACCGACAATTCCGGCAGTCCGCTCTCTTCTTTTGCTGTTGCCCGTTCTCCCCGACTGGCACGCGGTCCTTTGCGCTGTTGCTGCGATGTTTGCGTTCCTTCATTCTCATCCTGAGCCTGAGCCGGAAGAATGGTCATCAAGGAAAGCAAGCAAGCCACTATATAATAGATACGTTTCATAAGACGTTATATATTTATTTCTTTCGTAGTTGATCTTCTGAAGCAGATTAATTGACAATTACTTCGATCGTTGATATTTTACGTTCAATACCGTCCGGACCTTTGGCGATCACATTGGTGATATAGAACCGTTTTCCCCTTGACAGACGGCGGATGTAATCTTTTTGCCGTTGCGAGAAGTTGGTTCCTTGTGCTACTTCCGGAATTGCATTACCCATCGAATCGAAGAATGTCAATTCAAAGCTCAGCACCGTATATTTTACGTTCAACAGATCATCGTCAATGGCTGCCAGGATTCCGTTTGCTTCCACCAAGCTACGTTTGGAAATCTTTCCGCCCCGGAATTTCCGGACATTTCCGTTTTCGTCCTTATATTCGATGTAAGGCATCGGATCGGGTAAAGCACGTACGCGGAACGATGTTTTGGCCATTTCGACATTTCTGCCATCGGCCATGCGGGCATTGACCGTAACGATAGCTTCTGTCCCTACTTTCGACGGACGAGCTTCCCATAAATCTCCTTTTCGTGTTAATGTTCCGTTCGTCATCGTTGCGGTTACGTTTCCACTCGGAACACCCGGAACTGCAATACGGATTGGGTTGGCAATACCAGCATATAAGACATTCATCAATGTAGGAGCTACCGTAGCACTGGGCTCCGTTACGAAATATTCGCTTTCGAACGGATAACGGTTTGTGCTTCCGTCGCTATTGGGCATTTCGATATATCCTTTTACCGGGAATGTTCCGGTTGCGCCTGTTCCTACTGTGAATACACCTTCTTTTTCTGCCGGAAGTTCTTTCCCATTTACAAAGATGGTAGGACGCTTGGTCGAATCGACTGCCGACAAGACAATGTTAGCCTGATACTGGCTTCCTCGCATCACGATCTGGCTTTGTGGAATAACCTGTGCCGTGATCTGGTTGACACGATAGTCTCCGACATCCACGTTCTTCAATAGAATGGAAAGGACTTCTCCTTCTGCATAACGTACATCACTTTGTATCTTTGTCAATAAGGTAATAGCTGCTGCCACCGGCATATTCTCAAACAAGGCTGTTTCCCATGTCCGGATATTAATACCCGGCTGATAAGGAGGCTCTGTGCTCAGCGCATTTTCGATGATACGTGTTTTAGCAGAGTCCTGTACAAGCGTACCCAACCATGTCCGATAAGCATCGATCGATTCACGCAACTTTTTTCCTTCACCTTTCATCGGAGCAAGCATAACACGTGCTGCCGCTTCCAGGTCATCTTTATGTTCAATGTTATCCACATTCGCTTCTTTGCCATCAGCGATGACGGCTATCTTCTGCTTCAGATCCTGTATATAGTTATACAAAGAGTCTGACTTCTGCTTTACCTCCCGACCTTTCTGGTACCATTCCTTCACCTTTTCGGGGTTTGTCTGGTAATAGGCTTCCAGTTCGTTGGAAACAATGTCATTGCGTTGCTTCGTATTGTCGATGGAGGTTCGCAAACTGTCTTGAACCAGCTCAAAGCCATCCAAAACTTCTGATGATACATTCAATGCCATCATGGCGATAAACACCAGATACATCAGGTTGATCATCTTTTGGCGTGGCGAATTCGGATTGTTTGCTACTCCTGCCATTGTTTATCTGTTTTCCTACAAAATCGTTCTATATAACTTTATTCTTTATTTCACTCATCCTTGTTTCGGAGCATTGTATGGTTGTTGGTATCCATACGGCTGCTGATACATCGGTTGCTGATACGGCTGCTGTTGATACATCGGCTGTTGAGGAGCCATATTAACAGTCATGGCCTGCAACAAACGGCTATATACCTGGTTCAGCTGAGCCAGCTGTTGTGTCATCTTTTCCGTTTCGCTGCGGAATACGGAACTATCCACAACCGAACCGTTGTACATATCTTTAATACGGGACAAGCCGGCATTGATCTGTTCGATGTTTTCGATCTGCATGCTGATGCTTCTCAACTGTGCTTCATAAACGGCATTCAGACCACTGATATTTTGGTTCAATGCCTCCATCTGTTGTACATAGCCTTTTGAATTCTGGCTGATACCGTCCGAATTATCGGAAATATGCTGGTAGGCATTTAATAATGTGTCGGAAGCACTTGTCAATGAGTTGGTCACTTGTGAGAACTTTTCCATCTGTTCAGACATCGACGACAATTGTTCCAGGTATTTCTGAGTAGCTTCGGTCAGTTCCGCCATCTTTGAGATTTGTTCGGCTGCACCACTCAGTTTCTTGATACTGTCAGACAAGTTGCGGGTATCTTCTTCCGTTACATTCAACCCTAAAGAGGCAGCAGCGGCTGCACCACTGACTGCACTAGCATTGGAAGACATGTCGTTACCCATATTCATGACAACGCCTCCTACTTGGATACCGTTACCGCCGTTGGCTTCGCTTCCTTTACTGAAGTCCGGACGATCCAGCGGATTCTTTGATTTAAGAACCGGGAATACATCTTCCCAATGATATTCGTCGTTCGGACGTTCAAAGGCAGAAATAAAGAATACGGCAGCTTCCGTAATCATTGCTACAAACAAGATTTGGTTGGCATACGGTAAATGCAACAACTTGAATAAGGCTCCGATGATAACGACTGAAGCACCCCAGCTGTAACAGAAGTTCAATACACGTTTTCCTTTCTCACTGGAAAGGAACATTTCTATGATATTCTTATATCTTCTATATTTTCCCATGGAATTATATCTTTATTCGTTTGTAATATTCTTCTTATTTCTTTTTCCCTTTTACTTTGGAAAATCCGATTTGTGTGCGGACGCAACGGAAACCAATGTATGAACGGGTTTCGTTCTGGTATTCGAAACTGCGCATATCCGAGCGGATAAACTGGGATACATCTTTCCAGGAACCGCCTCTTACCACTTTCTTCTTCAGGGCATACGGATCTTCTTTAGCTGCATTGTACCGAAGTTCCGGATTGATGTCGCTCATCTGATTCGGACCTGATTCTGTATAAGCGGTAGAAGTCCATTCGGATACGTTACCGGCCATATCAAACAAGCCAAATTCATTCGGAGCAAAAGAACCTACGCGGGAAGTGATCAGGTGACCGTCTTCCGTGTAATTACCTTTTCCGGGCTTGAAGTTACCCAAGAAGCAACCTTTACCACTACCACCAACCAGGTTATCGCCTGCCCAGGGATATTTATTCTCGTTCTTTCCGCAACGGGCTGCATATTCCCATTCTCCTTCCGTTGGCAAACGGAAAGGCTCTACAACTTGTCCAGCCGGTAAAGCCAATGATTGTTTGAACAGGTTGGTACGCCAGATACAAAAGGCTGTGGCTTGTTCCCAAGATACGCCGACAACAGGATAATCATCATATCCCGGATGATTGAAATACATACGGGTATAAGGTTCGTTGTAAGCATTGTTGAAGTCGTTTACCCAGCAGTTTTCGTCCGGATAAATATTGACAATCCGTGTATGCAGGAAATCCCAAGGACCACTTCTGGGGCGTGTGATGGTTTCGTTGACGATGTTTCCTTCTTCGTCAATATAAGCCGTATCTTTCGAGATCATGATTACTTCGTTCGGATCAACCTTGATGTCGGTATTACGGACGCGATCTGTCGGATCCATCTGGTTTTTCCGGAGAGCGGCTGCTGTATAATCATACCATTCGTATTTGAATACCATCTGTTTGGCATCCAATTTCTTTTCTCCTGTTACCGGGTTGGTATAATAGACACTCTCAATAGCTCGGATTTCGTCTTCGTTTGCCTTTTTCCAGGGAATCGGACGGCTCCAGTCCAAATGAGGTGTTACCGGATCACCATATTTGTCTTCGGTGATCTTGAACAAGTCATTACCACCATAAGCCGGATCGGCCAGACGTTCACGGATGATGGAGTCGCGCACCCAATATACGAACTGACGATATTCAGCATTCGTCGTTTCTGTTTCATCCATCCAGAAGGCATCTACCGAAATACCTTTCTTATCCGGCATGATTCCCCAAATCGAATCCTTTTCAGCCGGTCCCATCTCGAAGGAACCCCGGTTGATTAGCACCATTCCGTAAGGAGCCGGTTCGTTGATAGCCATTGAACGTGCTCCCGTGACTTCTCCTCCAGCATTCGAAAGCGATCTGCCACAAGAGGTCAGCAGCGAAACTACTGCCAGAAGTATTACCCCTATTCTTTTCATATACTTATAATATACGTACGCTTTTATGTTTTGTATTTCCTGTCTTTGTCTTTTTCAGTTTTAACCGGAACTGAACCACCACTTCATGGTTTCCCCATGATACATTCCGTATGGCCGTTGTCGGATAACCGAAAGAATAGCCGATGTTGAATTTTCCGATGTTTGCTCCCAGCAAGATACCGACCGATTCGTTCATCTTCCAAGAGATACCACCGTTAAACATCTTATTATATTCCATCCGTGCTGTTACATCCAGATGATAATTTTTCGTATCTGTTAACAAAAATACGGAAGGCTTTAATACTATCAACGGATTATTCAGCTGAATATTGTATCCGCCCATAAAATTAAGCATTCCTCCGATATATGTGTACACGGTTTCCTCTAATTGTATCTCTGGAGAGGTAACATGGGTATAACCGATGCCGGCATAAAAGTTTTTATGGGTGTAAAAGAGTCCGACATTCAGGTCAAGTCCCATTCCGCTGACCGTTCCTTTTGGGAAGGCCTCGTCTTCTTGCTGGTGAAAAGGGCTTTGAGGAATATAGATACTGTCGGCTTTGAATGATTCCGTTACGAAGCCGATTTGCAATCCTCCGCTCAATACACCTCCGAAAAGTTTCTGCTTATAGGCATATTGGGCACCGACGAATGTATTCTGAAACAGACCGATACTTTCTGTATAAGCCGCTATGCCGATACCATGATTGGTCTTTCCTATCTTCAGAGGCATATCGGCTGTTACAAAGAATGATTGTTGAGCGTTGGGAAATCCTACCCATTGTCGGTTAAACAAAGCCAGCATTTTTAAATCTTCTGTTGATCCGGCAGCCGCAGGATTATAATACGCCGTCGCCATAAAATAATGGCTTAATGCCGCATCCGTCTGTGCTTTCAGTCCTTGGAGAACTGCCCATCCTAATATGATCAGAAAAAGTATTCGCTTCATGCTGTTTTTATAAATACCGGTAACCTCCTTTCTTGCCTTTCGTACGAGATATTCCGAAACCACTAAACTTATAACGGAACAATCGGCTTTCTATTGTTTTCTTTATTGAAGAAATTGTTTCATATGAATAGCAATCAGTTGTCTAATTTATCTCGTGGTTGAGCAAGTTCACCACAAACAAGAACAAAGATAATAGTTTTTAGATAAACATGAAGAATTTTAATTTCTGTTCTTATACTTTTGTCTTGGATGATTAGATGTACCTAGATCAGGTATTTCTAAAGTTATCTAAATTGCATTGTTGCTTAGACAAACTAAAATGGTCAAAGACGATTATAGAAATAAACAGACAAACAAAAAACAGAATGTAATAAACCTCTTATTACATTACTTTTATCTATATGATTAAAGTAATTTCTCCAATTCCTCAACTGGGGGAAGTAATTTTTTTAGCCGTTCATCCATGTCTGCTGAAGTCTTATAGGTCGCTACACCCATAGGCTTATCGTAATCTTGGATAACATACTCAACAAATTTCTTATTTGCACTTTTACAAAGAATAATACCAATGGAAGGATTCTCGTTAGGTTTACGAACATCATCATCAAGAATGCGAAGATAAGCAGCTAACTGACCAAGATATCCAGGTTTAAATGGACCATCCTTCAATTCCACACAAACTAGAGCAGCAAGTTCCCTATTGAAAAACAGCAAATCAGGAAATTCCTCAACTCCATATTTTTCTAAATGATATTGATTCCCCACAAATGTGAAATCTTTACCAAATGTCATAATGAATTCTTTCACATTCTGTATGATACCTTGCTCTATCAATCGCTCATCTCTATCTTTATCACGTACAAACAACTCTTCCACATTAATAAAATCGAGTAAATACTCATCCTTAAACATAGAAATAGCTCGATAGGCTTGAAGTTTATCCGGAATATTCTTCTTAAAATTATTAGGTAATTGGCCCTGATGATTATATAAGTCATCATTTATCATTCTCTCCAATTCATCAACTTTAGCTTTGGTTTCAAACGCAAACTGAATATAAAACTTTCTTTGTTCCATATCCTTTACTTTGCTTACTATGGCATAATGATGGGTAAATCCTATGCCCATAAATGCAGATATAGGAAAATCAGAACCTACTTTAAAATGAACAATAGGTAATTCATTCGTTTCAACGAACGAATTTGATATATTGGTTGCTAATTTGTTCGTTTCAACGAACGAAATATCAGAAAGACTTTTCCATTCTTCGTAAAATGTACGCATTTTGCGTAAGCTTGGGGCAGAAAAGCCTCTCAATCCAGGTAATTCTTTACGCAACTGTTCACTAAGAGCCTCTATAAATCCTTTTCCCCAATTCTTATTCCTGGTATTAGCAGATATAAATCTTCCAATACCATAGTATAATGCCAATTGTTCCTGATTTACTAAGCCCAAGGCACGTTCCTGACTATTAAGAATTGCATTCTTTATGATATGAACTGCATTATTAAGCTCACTCAATTGATTTAAACCATTATTTTCACCCATAAGCTTAATCTTCTTTATTAAAGAATTACACAATGACCAATTACACAATCTGGAACGGTCAGAAACAAAGATAACAATTTTATAGACAATAAATGCATCTATATCAAACTCTATAATTCCTAGCTTTTCTACAATGGTCTTAATAAATTATTTTTTCAATAGAAGAGATACCGTAGTTTGGATAAACCACACTTTAAAAGGCCTTAAAACACCAGCGCGACAAACAATGAATATTTGTTTGTCGCGCTGATATTTAATTGTTCAACCTATTTGAAGGCTATTAATATTCTTCCTCGTTGAAGAAGAAATCTTCCTTGCTCGGATAATCAGGCCAGATATCTTCCATACATTCATAAATCTCGCCTTCGTCTTCCATTTCTTGCAGGTTCTCTATTACCTCTAATGGTGCACCCGAACGCTGAGCATAATCAATCAATTCGTCTTTGGTTGCAGGCCATGGTGCATCTTCCAATTTTGAAGCTAACTCTAATGTCCAATACATAGTTTCTATAGTATTAAAGAGGAGATGCCAAGATGTAATTGAGTTTTACAAAACACATCGGTTTTTTCTGTATGACGATGATTACGTTTTGGCACTGCCTCGGTTCCAAATTTTCCGCAAATGTATAACAATATTTTTTAGATGCAAGTATAATCCCAAATAATTTCTTTTCCGTTATGCTTCAGGCATTCTTTTCGTGCCAATACGAATAAATAATCGGAAAGACGGTTGATAAATATCAGCACCGGATCTTCTACTTCGGCCTGTTCTGCCAGGCTGTAGATGCGGCGTTCTGCCCGTCGGCATACGGTGCGACATACGTGTGCCAGCGAAGCCGAACGGCAACCTCCCGGCAATACGAAATTCTTCATCTTGGGAAGTTTCTCGTCAATGCGGTCAATCTCATGTTCGATCTTTTCAATGCTTTCCTGAGTCACCTGACTTTCGATTTTCAATTCGGTAGTCGATTGGTCGGTGGCCAGATAGGAACCGATGGTAAACAGCTTATGCTGGATAAACAGCAGGAACTGCTCGTCTTCTGCGTCATCGATAGCTGTCATCAGCAGACCGATGAATGAATTCAATTCATCAATGGTGCCATAACTCTCTATGCGGCGGTCGGCTTTCGATACGCGTTGTCCGCCCACCAGCGATGTTGTGCCTTTATCTCCCGTACGGGTATATATCAAACTTTTTGCCATATCTTCTTTTCGTTATCGATTTGTTTTCAACTCAAGGCTGTAAAGATAATCATTATTATTCAAGTTGCTGCTTGCCTGCTTTCTTTTTTCAGGGTGGCTGATGGATGATGGGTATGACACAACTGGATATTCCTAGTTAATAGCTTGTAAACTAATGTTTTTACGTTATTAATTCATACGAAGATAAGCCTATTTATATTGAGTCACCTAGGTGAATTAATTAAATCATATTGGTGAATCAATTAATTCACCTGGGTGATTCAATCTTTTCACCTAAGTGAAAAGATTAGTTTATAACGAGGAAAGTATTACTTGATAACTGGCGGACAAGCACTTTCCGAAGGCTCTTGCTTATTTACGTAAGGCCATCCGTCTTCATCCCACAGGATCTGGTCGAGCAAGACTTGGCGTTGTGCTCCGAGGTTACTCAGTTCGAAGGCATGATATAGCATCCAGGTATTGCCTTCGTCGTCTAATTGCAGGATGGCATTGTGGCCTGTCCCAACGAAACGGCTATTTTTGTGTAATACGGTTTCGTGGGCATTGTCGAGCATCTTTTCTCCTTTCTTGTTGACATAAGGGCCGAATAGGTTTTCCGAGCGGGCTACCACGGTTGTGTAAGTACTCTTTTCACCTTCACAGCAAGAGCCGACTGAAGCGAACAGGTAATAATAACCGTTGCGTTTCCACAGATTGATGGCTTCGTAGGCATTTCCAGCCAGTTGCTGCTTGGTTTCTACTTTCGGTGTGATATCCAGATTGTCTGTTACATTCAGCTCCATGATATAAATATTCCGGAAACTGCCCCAAAGCATGTAATATTTGCCGTCTTCTTCATAGAAGAACTGGTCGATGGAGTTTTCAACATCGACATCGCGGCTGTTGAATACCTTCCCTTTCGGTGTAAACGGACCTTCGGGCGAATCGGAAACGGCATAACCGATGGTACTGATCCAATGATTGCCCCATTCGGCCAACGAATAGAACAGCACATATTTCCCTTTGATATACCGGATCTCAGGTGCCCAGAGAGCAGCTTTCTTTCCTTCGGGATTGTTATCGACGAAGTTTGGACGCGTCTCTTCCGTGAAAGCCGTACCTATTTCTTCCCAATGCACCAGATCTTTGGATTTGAAGATAGGCAGATTATGGATATCTTCGGTGGCATAGAGATAGTAAGTGCCGTCTTTCACCCGAATGGCTGTCGGATCGGGTGCCGAGATACGGATCACCGGATTCTGATATTCGGCAACGGTTGTTGTTGAGTCGGAAGGTGCTGCTCCCTGGTTGGCTGATGATTCATTGCCTCCGCAAGCGAGAAGCAAAAACGAACTGAATAGACTAAGAATGTATTTCATGTTGTTATAAATTGGTGACAATCGAAATTGAGAATTGAGTGAAACCGCATTGCCCGGCATCGGGCAGCAAGTTTCGTCGGGCAAAGATAGTAATTTCCGGTAAACCCTAGGCAAAACGAATCGGCCCTTCTCTATTCCCAATTGATTGCACCAACCTTCAGCATGCTTATTGTTCTGATTCGCGAATCATCTTCCCTACTTCCTGCAAGGTCTTGACATCAATGTCTCTGATTTTTCCCTGATAATCCGGTCCGACATTCAGCGAGAAGATATTACCGTACTTCACGGCTTCCTGATAATCGTGGAAGATCTTCGAAGCCGGATAGCAGAGCTGGTCGTGTTTGGGTAAGGAATAGAACCACATTGCGCCACCTTCGTGCGGAGGAAGAATCGGATAGGTGAATTCGGCTACTAGATATCCTTTATGGCTACTCTCCTGTTCCTTGTTGTATTGGGATGCATTGGCATCGCCCAGCTGACCGGGTTTTCCCATTTCCCGCAAGCAGAGACGTCCGGAAGGTTCTCCGTGGTTATAGCCGACGAAGCAATTGGGTTGGAACTGATGTACCCACTCTGTGGTTTCCTTGTGTGATAATCCGCCGTCGCCTACAGCATGGTCAAACCAAATTAATTCAATGGGTCCGTATTGCGTCAGGAGTTCTTTTAGCTGGGCTTTCTTGACTTCCGGATTACTGCCGCCGGCATCACGGCTGTTGCCGCCTTTTCCTCGTGTCGCTCCCGGCCAGTTCCAGTCGCCTTCCGAGAAATAAAGTCCTAACTTGATACCGTATTTATCGCATGATTTGCGAAGCATGGCCAGCACATCTTTGCCCAACGGTGCATTGGTGACTTTCAGATCGGTGGTTTTCGTATCCCACAGGCAGAAGCCGTCATGATGTTTCGCCAGGAAATAGATATATTTCATACCGGCTTCTTTGGCTGTCTTGGCCCATTGGTCGGTATGACATTCGGTGGCCCGGAAGAATTCCGGTGGAAGTTCCTGTCCGGTCCATTCGGTGCCGGAGAAAGTACTGAACGACCAGCAGATAAACATACCAAACCGCAGGTCTTTCATTTCCTGGGCTCTTATTTCATCGGGGATTTTTTCCTGGATGATTTCAGGACGCTTGTTGCTACATCCGCTGAGCAACAGAAAAGATACTAATAAAGTGACATACGTACTAAGTTTCTTGTGTATCATGTTATATATAAGATTAAGTTGATGAATCAAATATACAGAAATGCTTTTCTCTGCTTCTTTCTGAAGCAAAAATAACGGATCTGATCGGATATCGATTGTATATTCGCAGATTATCGTTGTAAAATATTCTTCCTGAAGGCTTATGTCCCGAGTACACCCGGATGTTTTTGCAGCTGCTGATAGTATTCGCTGGGTGTTTTTCCCATGATGGCCTTGAATTGCCGGTTAAAGTGCGATAAGTTGTTATAACCGCAGTCATAGGCAATCTGTCCGATGGAGATATTCTTGTTCATGAGTAGTTTGGTGGCGTATGAGATACGCAGTTCGGCCAGATATTGGAAAAGCGTCTCGCCGGTGTGTTTCTTATAATATCGGCACAAGGCACTTGGATTCATGCCGGCATAAGCTGCGATTTGCTCGAGGGTGATGTTTTCCTGATAGTTCCGGTTCATGAACAGGTGAGCACGCTGGATGATCGGGTCTTCTTTTCCTTGTTCATATGTATTGATATAATGGGCACTGGTCAGGAATGTATAAGGACAGGCCGACAGATCTTGCAGGATCTGATAAAGTGAGAGCAGGCGGGAAAAGCCGGACAAGGCGGGCAGTTCCCGAAACTGTTGTTTGATGCGTTCAAGTCCGTCGCCCGAAAAGCGTAATCCTTTTTGGGAATCAGACAGCAGGCGATAGATCGACGAAAACTCTTCGACGGCTGATTCCTGAGCCGGGAAAATATCGGTCTTGAACTGGGAATAGACCGAAGCCGACCGCAATGAAGTCCCTTTAATATAATATTCGTGTGAACTAAGCCAGAGATGAGGCAGGTCGTGCCCGATCAGCATAAAGTCTCCGGCAGCCAGCTTATAGGTCATATCACCGACAAAAGTATAACCTTCTCCTTGTTCGATCAGGATCAGTTCATATTCCGGATGAATATGCAAAGGTGCCTCAAAATAAGTATGTTCATAGCAGACTGCCGAAAACGAAGAATGAACAGGCTTAATGACTTTCTCGACGGATATCTGGTCCATTATTGGTGAATTTTAGGATGATTGCAAAAATAGTATCAATCAACGCAAATATATTTCAAAAGAATGGGATTTGCAAGTCCTACATTTGCAAAAACGGATAAATATAAATCTATCAATTATCATGACACATAAAGAACGGGTTATTAGAGCCTTAAATCACGAAGAGACAGATCGCCCTCCTTTTCAGGCGACATTTACTCCGGAGTTTGCAGATCGCCTTCGTGCTGAATTTCATTTGCCGCCTATGTTTACGGAACCGCACCATCGTACCTGGTATGGATATGATTTGGAAATACTGACCGGTCAGGATGCTTTGCAGGCAGGCGCGGGTTGGGTAACCAATTATTACCTGAAGCCGGAAGCTTATACCGATGAATGGGGTGTTGAATGGAAGATTGATCCTTATACAACTCCTTTTGGTGTGGGGCATTATACGAATATTGCCCATAATCCTTTGCGGGATCATGATGAGGCGGCGATGGCTTATAAGGCTCCCGATCCGACTCGTCCGGAATTGTATGCGCATCTGGAGCGCCTGGTACGGGAATATGGACAGGAATATTATATCATCGGACGTGTGCATGGTACTATCTTCGAAACAGCCTGGGCTTTGCGTGGCCTGGATACGTTGATGACCGACTTTTATCTGAATCCGGAACTGACCAATCACTTGTTGGATGAAACTTATCTGTATCATAAGGAAGTGGTTTGCCAGATGGTGCGTCGAGGCGTCGATATGATTTGGTTGGGCGATGATATGGGTGCGCAGGATTCTTTATTGATCGACCCGGATTTATGGCGGGAATACTTCAAGCCGCGGATGGCAGATATTATCCGTACGGCAAAGGCCATGAATCCGCAGGTGAAGATTGCCTATCATACCGATGGTTGTAATTATGATATTATACCGGAACTGATCGAAATCGGTCTGGATGTGTTGAATCCGATACAGACCGAATGCATGGATCCGGAGATCTTGCAGGAGAAATACGGGGATCAGCTCTGTTTCTTCGGCGGAGTGGCAGTGCAGTCCACCTTGCCTCAAGGCACGGCAGAAGAGATTCGTCGGGAATATCAGTGGCTGAAGAACTCGATCGGCAAGAACGGCGGATGGATTTGTGCGCCGACACATCATGTCCAGTTGGATACGCCGATGGAAAACTTCTTTACGTTATTGGAAACAATCGGTATCGAAGACAAGCGGAAGAAATAAGGAAGAAAACAGAATAAACGAATTAGTTAACCGCCATGCAAACATTTTCAACACTCGATTTGGTGATTTTCATCGCTTATGCTTGCCTGATCCTGTTTACAGGCTTGTTTGTGAGCCGGACACGTCGGGGTGCAGACAAAGATTCCCAGGACTATTTCCTGGCGGGAAAGTCTTTGAGCTGGTGGGCGATCGGTGCGTCGATCATCGCGTCCAACATCTCGGCCGAGCAGTTTATCGGCATGTCTGGTTCGGGTTTTGCGATCGGTCTGGGCATTGCCTCGTATGAGTTTATCGCAGCAGCAACCCTGATTGTTGTCGCCGTCTTCTTCCTGCCGATTTATCTGCGGTCGAATATTTATACGATGCCTCAGTTTCTGGAGATGCGTTATGACAAGCGGGTGAAAACGATTATGGCTTTCTTCTGGCTGCTGGTCTTTATCTTCGTGAACCTCACGTCTATTCTATACCTGGGCTCGCTGGCCATTAACAAGATTATGGGAATAGATATGTTCTGGAGTATCGTCGGACTGGCTTTGTTTGCCGGCATCTATTCTATCTATGGCGGATTGAAAGCGGTGGCACTGACCGATTTCATTCAGGTGGTCTTCCTGATTGGTGGTGGTCTGCTGACGACGTATGTGGCACTTGACTATTATTCCGGTGGCGAAGGCGCTTTGGCCGGATTCAGCCAACTGTTGCAGCAGGTGCCGGAGAAGTTCGACTTGATCTTGGATAAAGACGATCCGAATTATATCTATTTGCCGGGTGTGGGCGTGATTCTGGGCGGATTATGGGTGTCTTCGCTTTATTACTTCGGTTGTAACCAATACATTATCCAGCGAGCTTTGGCGGCGAAGAGTTTGCCGGAAGCACAGCTGGGACTGGTTTTTGCCGGGTTGCTGAAGATTATCCTGCCGCTGATTGTGGTGATTCCGGGAATTGTAGCTTTTGCCATGGATGCGCCGATCGATAAACCGGACCAGGCTTATCCCTGGCTGATGCATAACTTTATTCCGACGGGCATCAAGGGCATTGCCTTTGCGGCGTTGGTAGCGGCTGTGGTCAGTTCGCTGGCTTCGATGATCAACAGTATTTCCACGATATTTACGATGGATATCTATAAAGAGTATCTGGCCAAGGCACCGTCGGAGAAGACGCTGGTTCGTGTCGGACGTCTGTTCGGAGTATTGAGTCTGGTGGTTGCCGTCGTCATTGCTCCTATGTTGGGAAACCTGGATCAGGCATTCCAGTTTATCCAGGAATTCACAGGCTTTGTCAGTCCGGGTGCTCTTTGTATCTTTCTGATGGGTTTCTTTTGGAAGCGGTCGAATGCGGAAGGAGCCATTGCCGCGGCGATAGGCACATTTGTCTTCTCGCTGCTGATGCGTGTCTTCCTGCCGGAAGTCTCGTTTATTGACCGGATGGGATATGTGTTCCTGTTGTGTGCGGCAACCATGTTCCTGCTGGGCTGGCTGAAGAAGCCGGCTGATGCCTCGAAAGCGATCATCATTGATCCGGCCTTGTTCCGTACCACCCGTTTGTTCAAAGGACTCAGTATTTTGATAATGGTTATATTAAGCACGATTTATTATATATTTTGGTAATTATGGAAGATTTGTTTGAAAGAATTGCAGCATGTGTGGAGTTTGGGAAGATTAATCAGGTTTCACCTTATCCTCCTGCCATGAAAGGACAACCCGGAGCCGAAGAACTCACGGTTCAGGCTTTGGAAGAAAACGTTAGCCCTTCGGATATCCTGACGAAAGGCTTGATTCTGGGAATGGAAAGAATCGGTCTCAAGTTTAAGGAAAACAAGGTGTTTGTTCCTCAGGTACTGATGAGTGCCAAGGCTATGGGAACAGCCATGAAGCACCTGAAGCCTTTCTTCAATGACGGAACCGTACAACGGAAAGGTCAGTTTATCATCGGCACAGTCGAAGGTGACTTGCATGACATCGGAAAGAATCTGGTGGCCATGATGATCGAAGGCAATGGATACGAGGTGATCGACCTGGGTGTGGATGTGAAGGTGGATCAGTATCTGGAAGCGATCCGTCAGCATCCGAATGCTTATGTGGGCATGTCGGCTTTGTTGACCACCACGATGATGAACATGGAAGTGATCAACGCTGCGATCAAGAAGGAGTTCCCGAATGTGATCACGTTTGTGGGTGGTGCTCCGGTGACAGCCGACTTCGCGAAACGGATCGGTGTGGATTATTATACCGACGGTCCGCAGGAACTGGTAGATATATTGAATAAGATTAGCGCATAAAGGGAGAAGATGATGGCAGCTTGGATAGATCAGATTATGAAGAATCCGCGTCGGGTGGCAATGCCTATCATGACGCATCCGGGAATTGAATACATCGGCAAGCATGTGGTCGATGCAGTGACGAATGGGGAAGTCCACTTCGAGGCGATTAAGGCTGTGGTGGAGAAATACGATATGGCGGCTTGTACGGTGATCATGGATCTGACCGTCGAGGCCGAAGCTTTCGGTTGCCAGATCGAGTTTCCCGAAGATGATATGCCGCATGTCGTGAACCGCCTGGTTTGCGATGAGGCTTCCGTGCAGGCTTTGCAGGTGCCGGATCTGACACAGGGACGTGTACCGGAATATCTGAAGGCTAATCAGCTGGCGGTTGCTTACTTTAAGGATCGTCCGGTCATCGCCGGCTGTATCGGTCCGTACTCACTGGCAGGCCGTTTATACGATATGTCGGAAATTATGATGGCGATCTACATCGAGCCCGACACGATCCGTCAGTTGTTGGAAAAGTGCACCGCCTTTATCCTGGCGTATTGCCGGGAACTGAAACGGATCGGTGTGACAGGCGTGATGATTGCCGAACCGGCTGCCGGCCTTTTGTCGGATGAAGATTGCCAGGCTTATTCGTCGGTGTATGTCAAGCAAATCGTGGATGCGTTGCAAGACGATGACTTCACGATCATTCTGCATAACTGTGGCAATAGCGGACAATGCACGCAGGCGATGATTCAGACGGATGCCGCCGCTTTGCATTTCGGCAATGCCATCGATATGAAATCAGTCCTGGAAGTTTGTCCGGCTGATCGTCTGGTGATGGGAAATCTGGATCCGGTAGGCGTACTGAAACAGGCTACTCCCGAAGTGGTCTATGAAAAGACACTGGAACTGCTTCAGCAGACGGCTTCTCACCGGAATTATGTACTTTCTTCCGGCTGTGATATGCCTCCTGGCATTCCGGAAGCCAATATCCGCGCTTTCTACAAGGCATTACAGGCTTTTAATCAGGAATAATGATACCGGCGGACAGGGAGATGAGGCGACTACCCGTTTCCTTGTCTGCTTCAAAACGTATGGCTTATGGATAAAATTTCAGCATCCCGATTTTTCTGTTTGCTGGAAGACTTGAGGAACAACTTGAAACACGAGCGTCTGGCAGAAGTATTTCGGGTGATTTCTTTCCAGGCGAACGAGGCCTATGGTCCGCATACGCATTTACGACTGGAAATCAACTATGTGAAGAAAGGCTCTTGTATCCTGAGTTTGCCGGAAGAATGCTTCTATTTTCAGGAAGGCGAGATCATGATCATCGACTCGAACGTGGAGCATCTGTTTGAAGCCGGCAAGGCGGGAACGACATTGCTCCAGCTGGAATTTCTTCCGGAGATTTTCTATGCTTTCCTGCAAGAAGAGGCCGAAGGGAAGACGGCTGCTTCTTTCCCGGTCTTTTCGCATCAGAACCGCCTGATCAAGATTGGTAATAACGTCCGGATCATGCGGGTCATCCAGCGCATCATCAACGAACTGGATGCCCAAAAACTCTATTATGAATCGTTGGTGATTCTCTATTACGCCGAACTGTTGATGCTGATTTACCGTTATCTCGAAGAAGTGTTTGTACCCATAGGCGCCAATGAGAATCTGAAATACGCCATTGATTATCTGCGGAAACATTATCGTGAAAACATCAAGATGGCTGAGGTGACCCAGTCGCTGGATATCAGTGAACGCTATCTGCGCAAACTCTTCATGCAGACACTCCAGCTTTCTCCGCTGGATTACCTGAACCAGCTCCGGGTGAATAAGGCGATCGAGCTGATGAAGAACACCGAATTGAGCCTGAAAGAAATTGGTTTTGCCTGTGGCTTCAATTCTTCCCAGCACTTTTGCCGGGTATTTAAACAACAGGTCGGCATCAATCCGCGGGATTTCCGGGAATGATCTGACGATCTAATATCAATTATTAATTCTGGATAAATATGAACAGTAGAACATTTGTATTGGGTCTGTGTGCCTGCTGCCTGCCTCTTTTCTGGCAACCGGCATCAGCGCGTGCTGCCGAGCAGACCTCCGAAACGACTTACCTGATTCCGGAATATCAGTCCGGAATACAGCGTCCCAGCCTGCTGCTGAATGGTACATGGGACTTTAAATATACCGAGAAAGACCGTTGGGAACCGATCTTAGTGCCCGGCGAACCGGCGATGCAGGGCTATGCCATCCGCCACGACCAGCCTTTCTTTTACCGGAAGACGTTCACCGTGCCGGCCGACTTCAAGGGACAGACGGTCATCTTGCGCTTCGACGGTGTCTATAGCCATGCCCGGCTGTTTGTCAACGGGAAGTTCGTGCGCGAGCACTTTGGCGGCTTTTCGCGGTGGGAAACCGATGTGACCGACTTCGTGAAGGCTGGCCGGAAGAACGAGATCCGTCTGGAAGTGACCGATCGCCTCGATGAGATCTCGTATGCTTCGGGCTATGCGCATCATCCCATCGGCGGCATCTTGCGGGATGTCACCCTCTTTGCCTTGCCGGAGAATCATCCGGCCGATTTCCACCTCGAGACGGATTTGGATGCGCAGTATCAGGATGCCGTGTTGCGGGTGCGTTATCAGATGAACCGGGTGGCGGGCGAAGAGGTTGTTTATTCCTTGCTGGCTCCCGATGGCCGTGAGGTGAAGTTACCACAGGCGCGCTTTGCCCTGAAACCGGGCATGAACAGCCAGGATCTGCAGGTCACGGCTCCGCTGAAGTGGGATGCCGAGCATCCGAATCTTTATACCTTGCACGTGCAGGTCGTGCGCGACGGACAGGAAGTCTGCCGTTTCAGCAAACGGGTGGGTTTCCGTGAGGTGGAGATCCGCAAAGACCAGATGTTTGTGAACGGTATGCCGGTGAAGCTGCGTGGCGCCTGCCGTCATGATATTCACCCGAAGCTGGGACGAACCACGACGGCTGAATTGGACAGCCTGGATGTGTTGCTCTTCAAGCGTTCGAACATGAACTTTGTCCGTACCTCGCATTATCCGCCTTCCGAGCATTTCCTGGATTATTGCGACCGCTTCGGGGTGTATGTGGAGTGCGAGTCGGCGGTTTGTTTCGTCGATACGCACCGGCAGAAGAACTATGCGCCGGGCAAGACGCAAGACAGTACGGCGTTCACGCACCGCTATCTGTCTCAGCTGCGCGAGATGGTGAAGTCGTTCCGTTCGCATGCCTCTATCCTATTCTGGTCGATCGGCAACGAGAGTGTCTATGGGAAGAATTTCCAGCAGTCGTGGGACTGGGTGAAGGCAACCGATACGACGCGCCCCGTGATCTTCAGTTATCCGGGCTCGCTGGGCGACCGCCAGCCGATCTACGACCTGCTGAGTATGCATTATCAGGATGTGCACGGAAACCTGAACCAGTGGAACCGCTCGACGCGGGGCTTCGAGGGCGAAGGTATTCCGGCGATCTTCGACGAATGGGCGCATCCGGCTTGTTATACGTATGAGACCTTGCAGACCGATCCGAACATCCGCGAGTTCTGGGGCCAGTCGCTGGAGATGATGTGGAGCGGCTTGTTTGATGCCCGTGGCGGACTGGGCGGCGCTATCTGGGGATATATCGACGAGACGTTCCAGCTGCCCGAGCCGAAGAAGGGAACGCCTTTCTGGAAAGAGTTTGCCCATACGGCGAAACCCGAAGGATTCCGGGGTAACTGCGTAGGCTATGGCGAATGGGGCATCGTGGATGTATGGCGGCGTGAAAAGCCGGAGTTCTGGTCCACCAAGAAAGCCTATTCGCCGGTGCGCCTGCTGGAGCGCGAGGTCGCCTCTGTCCTGCCGGGCGAACGGCTCATCCTGCCGGTCTATAACCGCTTTGATCACACCAGCCTGCAGGAAATCAAGATGGTTTATTCGTATGCCGGGAAAGAAGGAAACATCCTGTCTCCGGCGGTTGCTCCGCATCAGAAGGGTGTGCTGGTCGTGCCGGGCGAGGACTGGAAAGAAGGAACAGCGGTGGAAATCGCTTTCTATACCGCACAGGGCGAACTGATCGATAAGGAACAGGTCGCACTGGGCAAACCGGTTGTTACGCTGCCCCGGGCTTCCCGCAAGGGTGCCTTGACGGTGGAAGAGTCGGACGGCTTTATCCGGGTCAAGGGACAGGGCTTTGAGATTCCTTTCTCCCGCCAGAGCGGACTGATCGAAAAGGCGGTGGCAGACGGACAGGTGGTGATCGAGAAAGGGCCTTTCCTGCATCTCTTTATCAACCTGAACCATCTGTCGGGAGCCGAGGTACGCAAGACGGCAACCCGCTTTGTGACCGACGAACGCGACTGGAAGAAAGAGAGCCTGACTTATACCCAGCGCAACGGCATGGTGGAAGTGACGCTGACCGGAACCTATCAAGACGTGCAGACAACGGTTTATTTTACCATCGCTCCTACCGGCAAGATGCACGTCCGCTATCAGACCAGCGGCGAGCCGAACGGCTATCTGCGCGAGACGGGACTGGCATTCCATCTGCCGGACAGCTACCGCCAGTTGGAGTGGCAGCGCAAAGGACTCTGGAGCTGCTATCCGGAAGATGCCCTCTCGGGCAATGCCGGCAGGGCTTCTCTCTACAATCCCAACCGGGTGGCGTATGGCGAAGAGCCCAAACAGCCTTGGGCTGACGATACCCACAACTACTATTATTGGGCAGACGCCGGAGCCAATGCTGACCAGCCGCTGACGAACCGGGCAAAAGCGATGAAAGAGAACATCTATTTCTATACCCTCCGGCCAGACAATCCGGCAGGCAGCCTGTCGGTCTGCTCGGCAGATGCCACCTTGTCGTGCCGCCTTTACAAGCGCGACAACAACCCGTTGGTACTCTATGTAGACGATCGTTGGGACTATCCGGAAATAGCCTGGGGTAATTATTGCAAGACCTTAGAGGCCGTTCCGTGCCAAGGATTTATGGAGTTTGTATTCTAATCAAAAGAGCCTCCACCCCTTGAAGCTGCTACTTCTTGAGGTGAAGGCTCTTTCATTTACACGCCCCCGCCAGCATCTGCGCCATCGTCTTTATCGACGGTGAAGCGGGCGAACTTGGCGACATCGCGCATTTCCTGCAAGCGCTTGCCCGGATGGAACACCACCTTCGGCTTGCGGAGCATGGTTGCCGTGAATTCTTCGGGCGTGGCTGATCCGGCACTGCCCACGGCGATGCGGAAATTACCCAAATCACCGAACTGAACGATCTCGCTGTTCTTCAGGTGTGTTACCATGCCCCAGATCACACGGTCCAACACCGCCTTGATGTCGGCTGAAGTCAGCGTACAGGTTTCTGCGATCTCATCGCACAAATCGTCAAACTCCACCCGGCGCGTGCTCACTGCCTGGGCATAATACAACTTTGCGTTTTCCAACGCACCCCTACTCATGTCTTTTCTCTGCACTAACGTATAAGAAATTGCCATAACTTTATCAGGACAAGTTTTTAATAGGTTCGGCAACCGCGCCTCTTCCTCTCTTGTCACACTACAAAGATACAACGCCCCAAAATCGCCGTGTGGATCAATGTGGATCAGTGTGGATGAGTGTGGACGAAAAGGGATCAAATGGGATCAGTGTGGATGAATGTGGATGAAATAAGGGGGAAGTTTTAGGGAAAATGGCCGACTGGAGCAGACAAAAACCGGCAATTCTTCATTATGCGAAGTAGAGGCGCAGCGCTGCTGCGCCTCGGGTGTTGGGGTTTCTAATCTTTTGATAGGATGTTGTGGGAAGAGGATCTTTTACGCATCTAGAAAGATCTTATTAAATATTCAAAGCTATTTGATCTTTCCACAATATCGTGTCTTAAAAGATGATACTTCCAAGGTTTTCCTCCATTTTTAGATGTATATTCTGTCGCATTTTTACAGTATTCTTCTGCAGCAGCTTTTTTGGCTAATACATCCTCTGCTGTTAGATCTTTTACTGCTTTTGTTTCCACCATGTAAATGCAATCAGAGGTTTCCACAATGAAGTCTGGTTCATATCTTTTTGAACCGTTTGCCCAAAATATATTGAATTGATTTGGTGCTGGTCTCAACCATCGGATAACATTTTTGTCAGCTTCAAGTACATTTGCAAAATTCAATTCGGTTGAGCTATCAAATTTACATTCAGTATAGTATGACTTTAAGAAGCCTCTATAAATATACTTCTTCACAAATCCAGGTTTAACAATATCTCTAAAGTCTATTTTGCCAAAACCTTCAAGTTCAGTTAAATGCTGTTCCACAATACCAGTGAATGGCAATACTTTAGGTTTAAGATAACCTAATGGTGTTATCACAAAGTGTTGTTTCATTTGGTCGTAAATAGTATTGGATATAGCCTTTTTAAATTGATTTACAACCTTGGGTAAATCTTCTTCTTTTTCTATATTCTTTCCTATGGCATTTACAGCCTGTTCTGCCAGATGATATAAGAGTTCCGAATTATTATCATAGTCTATATCATCATAGTCCATTAATGAAACGACAATTTGATTTACAGGAGATTCAAACTTTCTGCCGGTTTTTGCTTGTAAAGTTTCAACACTCTTTTCCCCTGCACCTACGCTGACTCTTAAAATTTCGTCTTCTAAAGCGGGTAGGTCAAATCCTATGCGTGTGTCAAGATCAAACCATTTATATTCAGCTTTATAGGCCTCTTTCTGAATAGTCATACGTGGAATTTCTATGATGTTGTCAATAAAATTCTTTACAACGATTTCCACGACATCATCTACTTCTTCCAATAATGGTTTAGCAACCTCATCAGCAAATAAAGGGTCTCTTTCTCTTGCCTTTTTGATAATTTCGCTTCTCGTGTTAGCCTTAATCACTTCAATTACTTCAGGTCGTGACAGTTCTTTTGTACAGGATACCTGAGTATTCATTTTAGGTATAACTTCCCATACTGCACGCTGGGCATCCATAATTGCACGTGCATTTTGTTTCTCTATTTCAGTCTTAGCTTCTTTGATCGCCTTTTGTTCCTGAAAATCAATAATTGTTGTAGCTGTTACAATCTTGCCCGGCGTTGTATTTAGTTGATCATCATCAAGTTCTACGTATGAAAACTTGCTCAATACCGAGTTTTTATCATTAGCCTTAGCTATAACCGCTTCAAAATTCTCATGGGCAATTACAGTCAGTTTATCTATGTCTGCATATCCAGTGCGCTTTCCATATGGTAATCTTAAACCACGCCCGATTTGTTGTTCAACCAAAATTGGTGCATCCGCAGCACGTAATGGCACTATTGTATAAAGATTGGTCACGTCCCAGCCCTCTTTTAACATATTGACGTGGATTACAATCTCTATTTTGTTGTCGGGCTTTTCCAACGAGAGGAACTGTTTGTCTATTTCTTCATCTTTCTTTGTAGAGCTGTCTATCTGTAGGACTTTACCAGCATACTTTCTGTCAAACATTTCATTTTCTATCCTGTTGAATGTTTCCGTTGCATGCTGAATGTTTTTACATACAATTAGAATAAATGGTTTGACTAAAGGTAGATTATTATTTTTAGCAAACATTTGAAGGTGCAGTTTCGTATATTCATGCACGCTTATAGCATCTTCTATTTTAAGTATATCCAACTCTTCATCGTTCATATTCCCTCTGCTAAAGTTTTTACGTTTAGCAATAGTTGGTATTTTGACATACTTACCATCTAGCAAAGCTTGAGCCAAGTTGTATTCATAAACAATATTCTTGAAAGGTTTACCCTTTTCATCTGTAGGCGTGGCTGTCATTTCCAAACCAAGTATCGGACGCAATTCATTGATGGCTTTTCTGGAAGCATCAGCATGATAACGATGTGCTTCGTCCATTAAAATGACAAGATCATCTAATGAGGAAAGGTAATTAAAATATGATTGTCCTAGGTACTCGGATAATCTTCTCATTTTAGGAGTACCTTTTTTACTTCCTTCTTTACTCTCGGTATTAAACTTTGAAATGTTGAAAATATTTATCTGAATCTGGTTTTCGGAGAACAGACTTCGCGCCATATCGTAGTTTTCGCCGGTGATAATATAAGGTTCATTGTGTACAAACTCAGAAATACCTCGGAAAACATATTTTTCATATGAAGGATCACCAAAGTCTCTCATCAGCTTCTCATACAATGTCAGGTTGGGAGCCAATATAAAGAAATGCTTAATACCTTTTGCCAGATAAAGATAGGCAATGCAGGCACCCATGAGGCGTGTTTTACCAATACCTGTTGCAATGGAGAAAGCGAACGAAGGAAACTCGCGCTCGAAATTCTTACATGCAGGGCATATTGCTCTCACTTTACTCAACTGCTCTTCCAAAAAAGCGGCATACGCTTCACCTGACGGGCGATTTTTGAAGTCCAACTGCTCTACCAGCTTGGCCATTACGTCTAATGCTTCGGCCAAGGGTTCACGCAACGAAAGGCGTTGCTTGATATTGTTACTATAGAAATTACTCATACCATCAATGCTTGTTCCAGACTATTTCATCTTCAAACTCTGTTTCCAAATGATTATCGCGGATTACCCAATACTTGAAACCCAGCATTTCTTGCTCAATGGACAATTCGGCCGCCACCAAAGCCCGGTTGGCTGGTGTTGGTTCCATCAGAAATGCGTTGACTTTCTCCAAAAAGTTATTCATAATCTGCTTGGTATAATCAAAAAAACGTTTTTCCTTAATCGTACGTATAATTTGTTTTCCGCTGTGAATCAACCTCCCATTATACAAAACATGAAGCATATTAATTGTATTTCTATGTATCACATCTTCAATCATACTCAAAAAAACGGCTTCGTTTTTCTCAAAGTCAATTCTTTGAATTATCTCATCCTCTATATTAATAACTGACGGATAAATATTATCATCAAAAGAATTTCTTTTCTTTCCATTACAATATCTACAAGATAAAAACAAGTTACTCCAAGTATTGGTTAATATAGGATAATTCTTTTGACTTCTATAATGTTCTATTTCAAAATCTGTGATTAACCGACGCTCACAAATATAACATTTCTCGTGTTGGTCCTCCAGTAATTGAACTTTTACATCCTCTCCATCATATTGAGAGGTAGTCAACAAGGAGGATGGTATTATTCCGCTCTTTCTTTCCCTGATCATGGCAACACTGTTTTAAGAACCGACGCATATCTGTTTCTGATTGCCATATAAGTTCCAACCAAGTTGGGCGAAACCGACTCCGGCACTTTATTCAAATCCTCAACAAGCTGCCTGATGTCATATTTGTCTGAATCGGTCAAGCTTTCTTTCTGTAATAACGATTCAAGTCTTTCTAGCTGCATTTGCATATAGCTGGAATCGGAAGAAACTCCAAAATAACCTTCAGCCAAAGTCTCGTAAGAGTATTGGGTCAATTCATTGATGGTTTCCCGATGCTCCAAATCGAATGCCACGGCGTTGTCCAACGAGTTGAGTACAAATGGCGAATGTGTCGTAATAATGAACTGTATGTTAGGGAACACCTTCGTCAGGAAAGGCATAATCATCTTTTGCAATTCCAGATGCAGATGGGTTTCCACTTCGTCTATTAACACAATTCCTTCTTTTTGATAGGCGCGTATTAAATTATCTTTTCCTTGCATTTTAAGAATCAAGTCAACCACAATATCTAATATAGCGGCATAGCCATCAGATAATTGCGTAAATCTGAATTCTTTTCCTTCAGTTTGAATTAGGAAGCTATAATTTTTATGATTAAACTTTAATCGCAACTCCTTATCGTCATAGATCTGTTTAAGAAGATTTTCAAAATTAATGAACCATTTATTTATTAGTTCCGCATCTTTAAGTTCTCCTTCATTGCGCGCCAATGCTTCTTGAATCTTTAGGTCTGATAGGAAATTAAGGAATTGATTCGTTACGGTTTTTTTTACGGCTCCTTTGATTTCATAAGTTGGTTTCGTAGGGCTTTCTGGCTCTATCATTTCTGGTTTTCTTGCAGCTTGATAAAAAGCAATAATGAAATTACCCTCTTTGTAAGCATTAATTATATCTACCACATTAACAAAATCCAATTTGACTTTTCCATAAAGCGTATTAAACTTCATTTCGTAAAAATCAATACCATTTTTTACACTCATCAATTCCTTATCATCCTTTACACCATCGTCTAATCTCCTTTTTAAATAATTTAAGTTAACCTCGTATTTTGTAAAATCCAACGTTTTATCATCTTTGATTCTTTCCAGAAAATCCGCTATCGCATTCAGCAACACCGTTTTTCCACTACCATTCTTACCCGTTATCATCAAATGGGGCGCTTGTTCGTCGGCAATGGGTATATCGAAGTTCTTCAGATGGAACAATTCGTTGACATGTATATTTTTAATGAAGTAATTCATATGTTTATTCGTTTATATTGATTCATAATATTATTTTATTCTTCTTCTAATTTATCCTCACATTCCACTTCGGGCACTTCGATGATATTCAGCGAATAATCATCCTTGCCAAACTCGCATCGACCCAACAACATTTGAGGGATTTTCTTGATGGAAATATTGTTGAAAGCTTGCTTGCATTCGCGCTGAAACGACGTGCAGCAGATAAGCAAGGATTCATCTTCCGCCATTGTTTCATGAATGGCCGTCAACGATTCGACTGTTAGGAACTGAGTCGTCGTGTAGATATAATCCGTTTCTGAGCCATATCCTTGTTTCCAGTAAACTTCTGCATCAGGTTGGTATGTATATCCTTCCTGCTTGGCCATTGCTGCAGCAAGCATATCTGCATTATATTCTTTGTTAATTACTGGATTCCCGAACTTGTCTTCTTTAAGGAGGCTTGGTGCTAATTCATAGAACTTAAATCCACTTCCACCACTCCAGTTCTGAGCCTTGCTTATGCCACCTTGATCTGTTCCATCTGTAACTTTCTTAAGACGAGGAACGCAATGAGTGTAGGCATGGTTACCAAGTTCTATACCGATATAACGTCTTCCCATTTTTTGGGCTACAGCAGCTGTGGTTCCAGAACCTAGGAAACTATCTAATACTATATCTCCAGGATTTGAAGCAAGAAGTAATATTCTTTCGATTAATTTTTCAGGCTTTTTACCTCTTGGAAAATTTACTCCTCCTTCGTTCCCAAGGTCTGATTTTGGTATATCATCATTCTTCCAAACATTTGATAATCTTGTTGTTTTAACTATATTACCATTTTCAATGTAAGCTGTATCTTTTAGCCATGCACACAATTCCGCATTATAATAATATAAAGTAGTGTATATATCTTTATTTTTCCCTCTATTTGGAATATATTCAACAGAATATAGAGAATTTTTTGACATTTTACTCATGAGCTTGTTTTGAAATTCATTTTCTTGTTGAATGACATATGTTCGGAATAAACTATCAAAATTGTTTTTATAATTTTCTCTTATTTCTCCTTCCCTTTTATCGAAATTTGCTAATGAGATAGATTCTACTTTATAATTATTGTGTCTGAAGATTTTTACTGGAAGTCCATTTGAAGGTGCAAGGAATTCTTCTATTAATTCTTTTTCACCTTTATCAATAAGGACCTTGTTATATCTTTTCATAGTCTTTTGTTCTAATATAGTAGAACCAAGAACTTCATTGAGTATGAGATTATTCTTTTTATATACAAGGATTTTTTCTCCAGTATTGAAAAAAGCCCCCCCTTGACCAAGACCAGAAACGCTTGATTTTTCGTAAGTTATATCTACAACGAAATTGTTCCGGTTAAAAATCTCATCACATATTACCTTTAGATAGTGCCCTTCTGTATTATCTATACTAATCCATAAGCTTCCATCCTCCGAAAGTAAATTATGTAGAATACAAATTCTTTTATACATAAGATTTAACCATATTGAGTGCTCAATATTATCATCATAATGTTCAAAAGCATTACCAGTATTATAAGGAGGATCTATGTAGATGCATTTAACTTGCCCTGCATAGTCTTGTTCAAGAGCTTTTAATGCAAGTAGATTGTCGCCATGTATCAGCATATTACCTTTCCAAGGCTTACCATTACGTAAAACTCCAGTTTCAGGTTCACCGTAGGAGTATTCTTTATTCTCAATAAGAATACGAGGTTCCAATGGTTGGCGTTCATCATTCTTGCCAATCCAAGTCAATTCCAGTTTATATGTATTATTTTTTGTCATATTTTTAAAGATTATTCCAAATTGAAGGATTAGTTAATAAACTAGCTATAATGTTAGACATCACAGATTCCCCAAAGTCTTTAATTTTTTCTATTATTTTAGGCTTCAACAAATCAGCATTATTATTAGTTTCTCTTGCTAGGTTCTTTAATTCATTATACTGTTCTTGGGTCAATGTCTCTCTAAGAATATTATGGATTGTGTGTATTTCTTGGGTTTGCTCTTGTGTTTGACTTATATTAATATAAGTCTTAGGTGTTGCCTTTTCTTTTGGACAGCAGCCTGGTATATCTCTTAATGATATAAGGATAGCAATTAAATTATAAATAGTTTCTTTACTTATTTTCTTATTAGACAATTCATTAAATCTTGCCAATGCTATGTCCTTCGGAAAATTTATTTGAATGAATCTTTTTGATTTTTCAACCCAACCAAAGAACTTTTGCCCGTCTTCTATATAATAAGAAGCTTCATGTAGAATATTCATGCCATCACGATACTCGATGTATGGTTCGCTATATTTAATTTCAAACGATTCACCTTCTTTTATTAAATCTTCTATTGTAACCATAATTATAGTTGTATTATTTTATTTATTTTTTCTTGCTCATAGTCCAACAATTCAAGTATAGTTTTCTGAATATTATCTGCCTTAATATTCCGCATAGCTTCTTTCATCCTTGTTGATATGATTTCTTTATTCTTACTTGATATTTTATAATCATACTCGATTATTATATCCCAAATTCTTCGACTTTTGGATATATGTGTATGTTCCTCTTGCTGATATTTTTTTGTTTTACTTTCGTACATTCTCCTTAGTGTATCGTCACTACCATTATGACCATATACTTCAAATACATACCAGTCAAGATCTTCTATCAAAGCGCAGAATTCATCCGAATATGACTTTAATTTTTCAATGATATTGCTTTCTTCTTTAGTTAATTGATTTGAGAACATTATTCCTTTGGAGAAATCTGCGACATTAAAATTATCAATGATTTGTTTTAGTGATGCTCTAGTTTCTTTAATTTGAATATATGCAATTGTTTCTTTTGTAAGCATTCTGTTTGCAATTGCATTTATATCATTTAAACTAAAAGACTTATAATATTCTGCAAGCTTTGTTTTCAACTCAGTAAGCCATTGGCTTTTTTGTTGATACTTCAGAATATTAATTTGAAGGTTTCTGTTATTTTTATTTTCATTTTGATTCTGGCTTAATTGTTTGTGCAGAACATAGAATGCTATGCAACTGCTTAGAACCGTACCTATATATGCTCCCCAAAAGTTTAACCAATCTGTATCTTTTCCTACAAATTTAAATATAGCTGGCTTTAATATTAAGCAATTAATTATAATAGGTACACTTATAATAAGTAAAATAACCCACCAGTATTTTTTTAGTATATCTATCATTATTTTAATTTCCATTTTATTGTAAATAAATTTTCCCAGCTTACTTTCTGCTTCAACATCTTTTCAATCTTATCAAGCAACATATCTTTCTTCTCATCAATCTCATCTTGTGCTTCATAAAGATACTGTCGTTTCTCGATGCGTTTTTTCTCCAGCTCCTTGATTGCCCGCTGTGCAGAAACTTTTTCATCAAGGCGGATTATCTTTTTAGCTTCAGATTTTCTCAAGCGTATTTCCTGATCGAGGTCTGAAATTTCTTTTTCAAGACCGAGTTTCATATCATCTGCCCAATTATCCAGCTTGTCCATTTCTTCATCGAAGAATTTACTGTTTCTTTCAGCAGAATCAGCTACTATCTCATTTTGCATCTCAGAAATCTTTTCATGCAAAACTTCTTGAATATTATTCTCAATTACTTCAGTACCTAGTTTTTCTGCCGGAAGACTTAACATTCGTTCTGCTATATCTGGATATACGAGACTTCCATCTTGTTTAAGACAAGCTATAACAAGGTGATCTTCTTGTTCAAATGAATCTATCGTAATCTTTTCTACTTGCATATAGCCTTCACTTCCGATCAACTCATCTAAAAGTTTCATCTTCCCTTCAGTTTCAGTGTAATGAAACTCTACTAATCCAGATTCTATTTCATAAGACTTGCAAGCTGTAATAATTTCTTTAGCTAAAGGATGCCCCATCCGAAATGGTTGCAGATTCTCAACATTAACTGCGTCTTTTGCCAAAGTGAATTTTTCACCGGCATATTGTCCGCTTTCAATCTCAAAAGAGTAGTCTGTTTGGTTAAACACGGCTTTATCTTTAAAAGCATGTTGTACTAGCAACCACAGATTTTTTTCGAACAGACTCAGATTTTTTTTGCTTTGGGCCAAATTGTCCCTTAGTTTTTCTTTAACCGATTCATCAAAGTTTTCCAACAGTGCAGAACGGGCTTTTATCATCTTTTCTGATATTTGCTCTTGCAATTCTGCTTGTAAAGTATCAAAAGCCTTTTCAATTTCTTCTGTTGTCCGACATTCGTTATAAATTTGGGCTATTCGTTTCTCAAAATCAACACCATTTCCGATACTTCCTAATACCTCATCACTTGCTCCAAAAACTCCATTAAACAGTTGGAATTTCTCATCAAGCAATTGATATACACGTTTATCCGCAGCATTGCCTTTGTTTAAGAAATTGATAACCACAACATCAAACTTTTGTCCGTAACGATGACATCTTCCTATTCGCTGTTCTATCCTTTGTGGATTCCAGGGCATATCATAGTTTACTATTAACGAACAGAACTGAAGATTTATACCTTCAGCAGCAGCTTCGGTTGCAATCATAATTGTAGCCTCATTTCTAAAATAATCTACTAAAGCTGCTCTTCTGTCTGCCGTTGGTGATCCAGTTACTTTGGATGTTCCTTTGTGTACGGTCAGCCAATCATTATAGATAGCTGTTGATTCTTTATCAGCATTGGTCCCGTTAAAGCGTACAACTTTTCCCTTAAAACCTCTCTTTTCTAACAGCTCATAGAGAAATTCCTGTGTACGTTTAGATTCTGTAAAGATTAGAGCTTTCTGCGCAGCTCCTAAGTTCTTTAATTGCTCAAACCCTTTATCAAGCGCAACAAACAGATGCTCAGCCTTGCTGTTCTTTTTAATTTTCTCAGCCAGGTCTCTAAACTGTTTCAGTTCCTCAATCTCTTTTTTTATTCCTTCGATATCATCAGGATGAAGCTCTTCTGTTTCTTCAATTTCTGTTTCCTCTCTATCTACCCATTGGTCATTGTCTTCTTCATATTCTGCTATAACTTCATTCTCTAATGAATACAAAGAATCAGCTTGAGCCAATATTTCTTGTAGACGATTGATAAGTGAACAGAATGTTCCATAAATCGCATATGTAGAAGAAGCCAATAGTTTGCGAAGTATCAGTGTCATCAATTGCCTCTGACTATTTGGAAGAGCATAAAGTTGAGGTTTGCTTAAATACTCTGTAACCATATCATACAATCGTTGTTCATTTTCTGTCGGATAAAACTCTTCAACAATTGCAATGCGTTTGGTATATTTGATATATTCGAGAACTTGTCTTCTTAAAGTTCTTTTACATACAGGTTGTAATCTTCTTCTTAGCTCATGAAACTCTGCTTCAGTCAAATTATGACCAAACTGACTTTTAAAACTCTTTAGGTCTCCAAATACATAATCGTCGATAATGGAAACCAAACCATATAACTCCAGAATGGAATTTTGTAATGGCGTAGCAGTCATCAGAATTTTCTTCTTTGAAGCTATGGCTGCTTTTATGGCATTCGCTGTTTTATTCTGCGGTTTATATACATTTCGAAGTCTGTGAGCTTCATCTATAATGACCAAATCCCAATTGGTGCGCTTTATATATGCAGCCTTTGTCTTTGCAAATTGCAAAGAACAGATAACGATATTTTCTGTATCGAATGGATTAAAACAACCTTCTTCTACGGCTAAACTAAAAGACTTTGATTCCATTATAACAGACGGAAGATAGAATTTGTCCAACAATTCGCTTGACCATTGTTTACGCAAATTGGCCGGACATATTACCAGTAATCTTCTTTTGTGTTCAGACCAGTGCTGAGACAAGATAATACCGGCTTCTATGGTCTTACCTAATCCAACTTCGTCAGCAAGGATTGCGCCATTAGACAAGGGAGACTTAAATGCAAATAGAGCCGCTTCCACCTGATGCGGTGTCAGATCTACCTGTGCATCCTGTAATGAAGCCGTTAACTTATTTAAGTCATTGGCTGGAAGTCTTCTTGTTAGTAGGTTTGCAATATATTTTGCCTGATAGTCTGTTATATTATAGTTCATTGAAATATCTTCTAATTTGTACAAAAATAGTTGATTTTGTTATGCTCATCAAGTTTTATTGATCTTTTCCATTGCCTTTTGTAAAATCTACTAATTTCTCCCAAAACCGCCCGCAAGAGGCGCAGCAGCGCTGCGCCTCTACAGTCATTTCCCATTATCGCTGTTTATAGTCATTCATCTCATGCTGAGAATCTTTTGCCAATTCTACCATTTTGCTAACGTTAGCAAAATGGTAGGTATTTGTCAACTTTCAAACGGCAAGCGCACCAATGAATTGAAATACTGTTTCAATAACCATTCCTGGGCTTTGAGCTTGATCATGGCCTGACGATCATCTTCGCTGATGTGCAGCGTGTTTTGTGGCCGCCAACGGGAAAACTGTGCCATCGCGTTGAGTTTTTCTTCCAGGCTGTTACGGATAAAACCGCGGCTTTGCAAGTCTTTATACAGAATACTTGCCAACGGAATTTCCAAGTCCGGGCAATTCTTGTATTCGTGAAACCGTCTGATGATCAGCAGGTTCATCTTTTCCTCATTGTATTCGCGGCTCACCGCCGGCAAGGCTTTGACTTCCTTTTCCTGTTCTATCTGTTTGATCACCCGATAGCGCAAGTCACTGTTTTTGTAGCCTTTCAGCCATTTATGAAAGGTCCGGTAATTCAAACCGATGTAATCGCCAAACTGTTCTTGTGCGCCCAGTTCGAAGCAAATTGAGATTTCTTCCAGGCGTAAGAAACCACAATTCTCGTATATATCGCTCACCAATTTCGCGGCCAAGACGGAAACATCTTCCTTCACTGGCGTTTTGAATCCCAACAATACGTAGGTTTCCAACAACAGATCAATCATTCTGCCGGTTACAAACTCACTGTCAAGCTGTATAATCGGTGGTTGCCTCAAGGCTATTTTCAATCGTGTATCCAAAGCCATTGTTTTCGTACATTTTTTTGGTTAATAATTTCGCTTCTGCCGCCACTTCCATCATTTCTTCGTATCTCGATTTGCGCGCCGCCGGTTTTTTATATTCCGTGCGTGGCGGCGCCATGTTTTTAGCAGACTTCGCGCCACTTAAAATTTGCATATCTGTTTCCCAATTATTGTGGCGCCACCAGGCGATAAATCCTGATTGGTACTCTTTTTTAGTCTGAACCGTGTTTTGAAGGGCGCGCAACACATTGATATCGTCAAAACAATTCATAGCTTGATGCGTTTTATCCAATAAAGACAATCCTTTTCCGCTAATGCGGATCAAAGTAGCGCACCAGTCTTCGTCATTCAGTAATTCCATTTTCCATTGATCCCATTCAGCTTTTAACGATTGATCGTTCTCGCGCGCACGCGCGTTACTCTCTCTCTCAATTAAATTTATACTTTCATTTTCTTTACTTTCCTTTCCTTTTCTTTCCTTTACTTTACTTTGTGGCATTTCTTCCGAAATAACTGGGGGTTTTTCGGTCGATAATGGGATTAAAATATACAATAAGTCTTTTTCTAATCCCTTGTAGCTATTGCCTTTAACCGTAAAATATCGCTTTTGGATAGAAGGCGATGTCAAAATGAGTGAGTTTCGCAAATTTTTGTTAAAGAGATCAACTTCCACCATAAAGTCTATCATTTCCAGGATGGTTTTGTCTCGTTTGTGAAACTGATCCGCCAAGTCAAAGATGTATTCATCGCTCAACTCGATGAAGTAGGAATTACGATAAATGTCCGTCAGGAGTTGCAGATATAAAACAAATCCCAATTCTCTGTATTTACGTATTAATTTTCTGATTTTTATGTTTTTCAGAATATCGGTGTCTGTTGGGAAATAATCTAATCCCAATTTTATAGGTCTTGCCATATTTTTCTTTTTGTTAGATTGTTAATTTTTTATTGTTTGTTTTTTTCTTCCATTTATCCATAGAACTTACCCCGCGACTGTAGAGGTGCAGCGTGCTGCGCCTCAAAACGGCGTTTCATGCAAACAAATGACAATCAATAAAATAATGAATGAATTTATTGTGTTATTTGTCGTTTTATCCTGTCGCGTTGGCTGGAGGCGCAGCACGCTGCGCCTCTACTCGCATTGGGTATGTTCAACGAATAAATTCCGTGTAATCCGTGAAATCCGTGCCAAATTAATTGTCAATTGTCAATTCTCAATTTTCAATTGATGAAGTTGTCAATTTCTTTCTGCATGCCCGTACTATTTGCTGAATCGTCTTCACCCGCAATAATTCGGACGGAATGGTTCGTATAACAAGCCAGCCGCAAGCGGCTGCCTCGTTATACTTTTCCATATCCCGCAAATAACCTTCGGGCCGGAAATGGCGACCGCCATTCCAAACGCCGCCTTCCACTTCGATCGCCACGCGGACTGCCGGTATGGCAAAGTCAAAACGCCATTCGCGCGTCGGGTGAAAGCGGTATTCACGCTTGGTTTCCAAACCTGTCAGGTTATAGATTTCCCGTTCAAGGGGCGAAAAGTTCTTCTCCATCGATCAAATAATCAGTTGCTTCATCGACTGTTTTACAGGTCGTGACAAAAAGTGCTCCCATGCGGTTGTCGAAAACAACCCATCGGTCTTGCCATGACTCATAAAAATAGCCGAATTCGTTTTGCTTGGAATTGTACTGATAACGCCGCGAACCACGTTCGCCGTCCACCAAATCGAAGAAGCAGCTGGCTGCTGCCGTACCAATCAAACAACCGGGCATTATCCGGTCTCTAACCTCGTCGTCCATAGATTTTCAATTTTTTGTACTGTTTTGAATGTTGTATCAAACACAGAGCACGGAGATACAGAGTTTTTATTTTGTTCAAAACCAATAAATTCCTCTGTGGCTTTGTGCCTCTGTGTTTTTATTCATACACTTCGCACCTGTTCAATTTGCCAGTACGTTAATAAACGAATCCGATTCAAACCGTTTGCCTTCCGTGATATACAGAAGGGCTTCGCGTTCGCAGAATGAGAGGTCGTCCATCAGGCGTTCCAGCCATTCATACGTATCCTTGCCGGTGTTGACACGTACAGCCAGATTGATCGGGCACGTGGTGTCGGTACGCAAACCGGCATAGATGTTAATAATTTCCGAATTGCCGCTTGGCTGGCGGTAAAACCCGTCCACATATAAGCCTGGTATTTTGCTATGGGTGAGTTGTTCTACATGGAAAAGTAAGTTTTGCATGGCAAGACCTAGTTCTTCATGGATGGGGGCGTCATTCATATAGGTGTTTTGAAAGGCGTCGTTGTTTTCCGGATTGTACTGATCTACTTTGACTTTCAATTTGTTATCTCGTATGGAGATCAGCATGAATTTCTTTTCTGTAATCATAGAAATTTGTTTTTGTATATTTTTCATTTTTTGGTTTGCTATAAGTGATTGTCCGTTCTTTCTGGCTTGACCCAGAAAGAACCAAAGAAGTCAAGATCGTATTCGTTCTTTTGGCTTGACCCAAAAGAACCAAAAGGTCAAGGCTCACACTCCGAAGGCTACGGTCTCGGTTGCTACGCTAAAATCTCGGAAAACTCGCCTTCGGCTCAGACAGCCGAGATTTTTTAACGCTCCGCTCGGTCGACCGCTTAACGCCTTCTCCGTTAGGCCAAATCAATGGACAATTGACAATGGACGATTGACAATTCATTAAGTACGAATTTCACGAAATTTGTTTTTGAATATGCCGATTGAAGAAATTGTCCATTGTCAATTCTCAATTATCAATTGAGGGCCCGGCCTCGTTCTGGTGAGCGTTAAGCGGAGGAACGAAGTGGAGCGGCCGGAGCGTCGCTGTCTGAGCCGAAGGCGAGTTTGCGGCGCGCACAGCGAAACGCAGTGACGGAGTAGCTCAGCAGACGCAGCCTTGAACTTTTGGTTCTTTTCTTTCAAGAGAAAAGAACAGGCAATTCTCAATTTTCAATTGAGCAACAGCGGTTCTTCTTGGTATTCAACATATTGACTATCAATAAAAACTCCTTTTTGTGCTTGTTGGCGAGCGAAGGTAAGCGGAAGTTTAAAGAAACGCTCCATGTCATCCTGAGGCAAATACTGTCCTTTTTGTTCCCACCAGAATTTGAAGAGTTCGATAAATCCCAACGGATCGTTCGGCACCGATAGCTTCTGAATCTGAATATTAGAAAGCTTCCGTTCTTCTTCCAGTAATTTCTTACGGGCATTCAACCGGGCTTCTTCTTTCTTTTCGTCCGAAACTTTCCGCTTGTCAATCCGCTTCAACTGGCGTTCGTAATTCGTCCTTAATTGTTCTTTTACCTGTTTGTTCTCTTCCCATTCCTGACGTAGCAATTCACGTAAACAGTTTTGGCAGACATCACCGATTGAACCTGGTTTGAGCGGATCAATCTCGTTTTCCAGCGACGTAAAGTTTTTCAGTAAGGCCATCAGCCGATCGGTGATCGGTTTTCTGGACGAGCGCATCCGGGCAACCTCACCTTTACAATCCTGTACGAATTCGGATAAATCAACCGCAAATTCTTTCTTCTCGGATTTGGCTGCACCATTTACGTTTTTCAAAAGATCTTCTCCTCGCTTCTTCAGTTCTGCGTTTGTTGCAACAGACAGATTCAAGGCACTCTGTAAATTTTCCATAGACTGTAACGCCAAGGCGTTGTTTTCTTTCGTTCTTTTCATACTAGTTGTATAAATTAAAAATAAATAAATTAATAATATTCTAGATCATCATCTCTTTGTCAACACTACAAATATAAATATTACTTTTCTAAATACCAAACAAAATAACATATAAATTAGCGATTTACTTTCATTTTATATTATTTTAAGACTAAAGTTAGTTTTTCTCAATTTAAATTCATTTAGTTAATACCGTGTTTATACATTAAATAAAATAAGGTAAAGAAAAGCCGGCGTATTTTGACGATTTCCCGGCGTATTTTGATAAAAAGCCGGCGTATTTTGGAGAAAAGGTAGGCAGGAAATTTTTGAAGAATCATCCACATTGATCCACATACATCCCTTTTCATCCCCATTCGTCCACATTGATCCACACTGATCCACATACATCCACAATGCCAAAATCCGGTATTTTACCTTTGCATCAAACAACAATTCATAATTAATAGCATGATGAAAACGAATATGATTTCCATTTGGATGTGCGCATTTACGCTGATGGCGTGTGGCGCTAGTAAAGAAACCGTAGTAAACCAAGAAAAAGCGGATTGGGGGCAGTTGTCTTTTCGGGAAACCTTGCAGACGCAGGTTGTTCCGATGAGCGAAGCGAATTTGGCCATCCCGATAACGGCTTTGCACGATTTGCCGCCGGCAGCCGTTTTTCACCATAGTAGCGGACAGGCCAATGTTTCTGTCCGGTTGGTACACGACACTCTGTTTGTCGAATCCCGTTGCGACAGTCTGATGCAATTGGTGTATCAGTATGAGAACCAGATCAACCAATGGCAGCAGGAACGACAAAACCAAGTGGTGCACCAGGAGCGTGATGTGGGTTGGAAAGGGCCAATAATCGGTACTGTTTTTGGGGTGAGTCTTCTCTTATTTTTCGGCTGGATCTGGATAAAAAACAAATCGCCAGGCAGATAAAAAACGCTGGATAATTTTGTTTAATTTATTGATAATGATTATATTTGTGTATATGAAAGCACAAGCATTATACACAAAAGAATTAGCAGCCATGTACTTTGCGAACAGCACGCCGAAGGCTGCTACTACGCATCTAAAGCGTTGGATTGACCGGAACGAATCCTTGAAAAACGAATTGACTGAAACCGGATACATGGAAGGGCAGCGAGTGTTTACGCCACGTCAGGTAGAGTTAGTTTTTCGTTATTTAGGAGAACCTTAGGAAATTGAAAATGGAGAATTGAGAATTGAAAATTAGGGATAAGAGTAGAGGCTTGTTTTGTAGATAAATTATTCTTATTCTGTATTTTCAATTATCAATTCTCTATTGAATGAAGTATTTGATTATGAGGATAAAACAAAAATAATGATATGAAGTTGCAATTAATAATTGCCACCCTGTTATGTTTATCAGGAATAACTTTGCTGTTCTTGGGCTTCTGGATACCGCCACAAGGCGAGATTGATCCTTCGGTATTGGTTGCTTTTGGCGAAACCTCTACTTTTGCAGGTGCTTTATTCGGGGTGGATTATAAATATAAGCGGAAAATAGAAAATTAGAATGGTATATAAAAAACAAGAGGGAACTCATTTCGCAACGATTTCCCTCTTTTATCAAAACCTTAACTATGAAAAAAAATTCTTCTGTACTTTTCTAAATTCGTCTTCAATTTCTTTTCATGCACAAAGATAAACCAATTGTTTAATTTTAGAAAATCTTTTTATATGTTTAATAACACTATATTCAATCAGTCATTATCTCCCAACTTTACGTTGGCAGAATTTACCCATAGCCAAATGGCTATCGAACGGGGTATTTTGAATGAACCCGATGCCGAACAGCGCGAGGCCATTCAGCAGTTAGTAGATCATTTATTACAGCCGCTCCGGGAACGAGTAGGCGAAGCCATTGCCATTACCAGCGGTTTTCGGAATCAGGAAGTAAACCGTTTGGTGGGCGGCGTTCCCACCAGTCAGCACACCAAGGGTGAAGCCGCCGACTGTTACTGTGCATCGGGTCCGGAACACTTGTTGCAAGTCTTACTCGACAGCGGCTTGCCTTTTGATCAGGCTATTGTCTATAAGCGGAAACGCTTTCTGCATCTTTCGTATCGACAAGGACGATGCCGCAAGATGGTGTTGTATAACTAGAAAACATTTTTCTGAAAATCTTATTCCCGGCGAAGACAAGATGAATATTTCTGCGTTTTTTATTGTTCCCGATATATAGGATGCGTATCTCCGTGATATAAATATCAAATAATATTTATACTACCTTTGCGCCGGAAAAAGAAAACGAGATTTATGGAATATACAACACATACCTTGGCCAACGGACTGCGGATGGTGCATTTGCCATCCGAATCGCCGGTGGCGTATTGCGGATTTGCCGTCAATGCCGGGGCCCGCGACGAGCAGCCTTCGGAATATGGACTGGCGCATTTCGTGGAACACATGATTTTTAAAGGTACCGAGCGCCATCGTGCGAACTATATCCTGAACCGGATGGAGACGGTGGGTGGCGAACTGAATGCCTATACAACGAAGGAAGAGACGTTTGTCTATTCGCTCTTCATGCGCGAGCATTTCCAGCGTGCCTTCGACCTGCTGGTCGATCTGGTATTTCATTCTACGTTTCCGGAGGTGCAGATTGCCAAAGAGACGGATGTGATCCGGGATGAGATCAGTTCGTATGAAGACAGTCCGTCGGAGCTGATCTTCGACGACTTCGAGAATCTGCTGTTTCAGGGTCATGCCTTGGGGCATAATATCCTGGGTGATGAGGAATGCCTGTCGGCCTTCGGTCCGGAAAGCGGCCGGTCGTTCATGCGTCGTTTCTATACGCCGGACAATATGGTCTTTTTCTCGATGGGGAATATTCCTTTCGGCAAGATCGTGAAATGGGCGGAAGGGCTGATGAGCGACATCCCGGCTTCGACCCATCGGTTATCCCGCGAAAAACCGGGACCGGCGATGCCCGAATCGCGGTTGCTGTCGAAAGACACGCATCAGGCGCATGTGATGATCGGCAGCCGGGCATACAGTATGTTCGACGACCGTCGTATCTCTTTGTTCCTGTTGAACAATATCCTGGGCGGACCCGGCATGAACAACCGCCTCAACCTGTCGCTGCGCGAGCACAACGGACTGGTATATAACGTAGAGTCGAATCTGGCTTCTTATACGGATACGGGTGTGTTCAGCGTCTACTTCGGAACCGACCCGAAGAACAAGAAGCGGGCGATGAACCTGGTGCACCGCGAGCTCGACAAGTTCCGTGCGGAAAAGCTGAGCGAGCGCCAGCTGGAAGCCGCCAAGAAACAAGCCCTGGGGCAACTGGGTGTATCGGTAGATAACCGCGAAAGCCTCTTCCTCAACCTGGGGAAAAGCTTCCTGCACTACAACCGTTTTGATTCGATGGACGAGGTGTTTGAGCAGATTCAGGAAGTCACAGCCGAAAGCATCTGGCAGGTAGCCAACGAGCTGTTCGATCCCGACCGGCTGTTTACCCTGATGTACGACTGATGCCTTACCAGCACTCGGCTTCTTCTTCCAGCTCCGGGATGTCTTCTTTGCGGAAGACCGGACTGGAGATGCCTTTCCGTTTCTGGGCCAGGTAATGATCGAGCAGCAGGAATGCCTGGCGGCTCAGGATCGCAATGGCAATCAGGTTGCAGATGGTCATCAGTCCCATCATGATGTCGGCCAGGCTCCAGGCCAGATCGAGGCTCATGAGCGAGCCGCACAATACCATGGCCGATACCAGTAGCCGGTATGCGACGAGAACCGGTTTGCGGCGGGTGATGAAGAGGATGTTGGCTTCGCCGTAGTAATAATTCCCGATGATGCTGCTGAAGGCAAAAAGCAGGATGGCCAGTGCGATAAAGATACCGCCCGCCGATCCGACTTCGGCTGTCAGGGCTTCCTGAGTCAGCTGGATTCCGTTCAGGCTGGTCTGGGTAGACACGCCACTGAACAGGATGATGAAAGCCGTGCAGGTACAGATGATCAGCGTATCGGTAAATACGCCCAGCGCCTGGATCAGTCCCTGTTTCACCGGATGCGTGACATGAGCCGTGGCCGCCACGTTCGGCGCCGAACCCATACCGGCTTCGTTGCTGAACAAACCCCGTTTGATGCCCTGCATCAGCGTTGCCCCGATACCGCCGCCCAAGGCCTGTTCCCAGCCGAAGGCATTCGATACGATCAGGTGGATCACATCCGGCAGTTTCCCGAGGTTGAACAAGACGACACCCAACGCCAGGACGATATAGCCCAACGCCATGACCGGAACGATCACACCGCTCACCCGGGCAATCCGGTGGATACCGCCGAAGATGATCAGTAGCGTTACGGCCGTCAGGACAATCCCCATCCAGACATGATTAATGCCGAAAGCCTTTTCCCACGCCGCACAGATCGTATTGCTCTGCACGGAGTTGAAGGCAAAACCAAAGGTGATGGAAATCAGGATGGCAAAGAGAATACCCATCCAGCGCGCTTTCAGTCCTTTTTCCATGTAATACGCCGGACCACCCACAAACGAGTCTTTCCCTTTCCGCTTATATAACTGAGCCAACGTAGATTCGACAAAGGCACTCGACGAACCCAGCAGGGCAATGAGCCACATCCAGAAGACCGCTCCCGGTCCGCCTACCGTGATCGCCGTCGCCACACCCGCCAGGTTACCCGTTCCGACACGGCTGGCCAGCGAAACGGCAAACGCCTGGAACGACGAGATATGCTTTTCGTGCGAGCCCGCCTTTTTCGGTGAGTCACCCAGCAGGCGAACCATTTCACCCATCATCCGAAACTGCACAAAACGGCTGCGGATGGTAAACCAAAAAGCACATCCCAGCAACAGCGTCACCAGGATATACGACCACAAGACGTCGTTGATACTGCTAATCCACTCGTTCAATAAATCCATAGGCGATGAATATTTTCGCAAAGGTAACCAAAAATCCCGATTTCTTTCCTTACCTTTGCCTTACGTACAATTCCTTAACTGTGGATATAATGGAACAGCTACTTCACTATCTTTGGAAATATCGCCTCTATCGGTCTTCCGGTCTGGTTACAACCCGGGGCGATGCACTCGAAATTCTGGATCCGGGTATTGAGAATACAGATGCCGGACCCGACTTCTTCAATGCGAAAATCAAACTGAACGGAACCGTCTGGGCGGGCAGCGTGGAGATACACCGGAAAGCATCCGACTGGTGGCAGCACAGACACTCGGCCGACAAGGCGTATGACAATGTTATCCTGCATGTGGTGGAACAGGATGACGGAACCATTTTCCGCCGGAACCAGGAAGAAATACCCCAGCTGGTGCTTCCGGTACCCGAAACCGTGATCAGCAACATGGAATGGCTCCTGACCCGCGACAGTCCCATTGCCTGTCTGGAACGCCTGCCCGCCATCGATCCCGTCTTTCGCGTGCAATGGACGGATGCCCTGCTGGCCGAACGGCTGGAACGGAAGACGGACGATATCCTGCACTGGCTGGAACAGTATCAGAAAGACTGGAACGAAGTGTTCTACATCTTGCTGTGCCGCAACTTCGGCTTCGGTGTCAACAGCGATGCCTTCGAACGCCTCGCCCGCAGCCTGCCCTTCAAGTGCATCCTGAAGCAGCGCCCCAGCGTTTCGCAGGTCGAAGCCCTCTTCCTCGGACAAGCAGGTTTGCTGAACGATTCCAACGAGAATCGTCATCATTATTACCGACTTTTGCAGCAGGAATACGTATTCCTCCGGAAGAAATACGGACTACAGCCACTCGAGCCCCATATCTTTCGGAACCTGCGCCTCCGGCCGAATGCCACACCCCACATCAAGCTCGTCCAGCTCGCAGCCATCTGGATCCGGCACGATACCCTGTTTTCGTCCATTCTGTCAGCCCGCACGCCCCGTGAGGTCAAGGACTTCTTCCGGGTACAGGCATCAGAGTTCTGGGATACACATTATAACTTCGTCCGTTCTTCCCCGCCGCAGAAGAAGCAGCTGGGCGAGAATGCCCTCCATATCCTGCTGATCAACACCGTTGTTCCCGTGATGTTTGCCTATGGCGTCTATCACCGGATGGACGAACACAAGGCCCGAGCCTTACGGCTGCTGGAATGTATTCCTCCGGAGCGGAACGCCATCGTCTCGTTGTTCAGTCAGGTCGGGATGATTCCCCGCCATGCCGGAGATACGCAGGCGCTGATCCAGCTGAAACGGAACTACTGCGAACCGAAGAAATGCCTGTACTGCCGGTTGGGCTTTCAGTTACTGAAACGCTCTTCTTCCGAGGGTTTATGAGGCAGGATAGTGGGAATCACAGTATTTTTCCCTATTTTTGCCCCACATTATTACAGACAATGAGAATGAGATACAGTTTCTATCAACGGCTTCTGGGATGGACAAGCGTGTGCCTGCTGCTTGTCTTGTGCGCTTGTGCCAATATGGCTTCGCCCAACGGCGGACCGTATGATGAAGATCCGCCTAAGTTTATCGGCAGTATGCCATTGCCTAATACGACCAATTTCAAGGGACAGAAAGTGGAATTGTTGTTCGACGAACTCATTCAGATCGATAATCCGTCGGAGAATGTGATCATCACGCCTCCGCAACGGGAACTGCCCATTATCCGGAGTGCCGGACGGAAGATTCAGGTGGAACTGCTGGATACGCTGAAGGAGAACACGACATACACCATCGACTTCACCAATTCGATTGCCGACAACAACGAGAAGAACGTATTGGAAAACTTCTCGTTTGCCTTCTCGACAGGAGATGTGATCGACTCGCTGGAGATTTCGGGGTATGTGCTGAATGCCGAGAACCTGGAGCCGATGCCGGGTATTTCGATCGGTCTGCACAGCAACCTGGCCGACTCGGCTTTCCGGAAACTGCCTTTCGACCGGACTTCACGTACCAACGACCGGGGACGTTTTACGGTGCGCAACATCAAACCCGGTACTTATCGGGTTTATGCCCTGAATGACGTGAACCGCGATTATAAGTTCGACCAGCCGGGCGAAGACATCGCCTTTCTCGACTCCGTAGTCGTACCGACATTTGAGCCGGCCACGCGGATGGATACGACGTGGGTCGATTCATTGACGATCGACACCATCAAGGCGATTGCTTATACCCGTTTCTTGCCCGATAACATCGAGTTGCGTTTGTTCAAGGAGAAATTCGAGCGCCAGTACATGACTCGTCCCGAACGTCCGGACGAACACCGGTTTATCCTGCACTTCAATATTCCGGTTGATACCATCCCTGTTCCCAAACCCCTGAACTTTGAGCCGGAACAAGCCGACTGGTATATGGAACAGCCCACCGACGGTGGCAAGAATGTGACCTTCTGGTTAACCGACTCGACCGTCTGGAAGCGGGATACCTTGCAGATGGAAATCACTTATCCGAAAAGCGATTCTCTGGGAATTTTGCAGCCTCAGACCGATACGATCCAGACCGTCTTACGGCGGAAAGGCGAACAGAAGCGTAAGAAGAAAAAGGGCGATGAGCCGGAGATCGTTTTCCTGAATATGACCATCGACGCGCCCAGCGATATGGACCTGTTTGATACGGTTTCGGTCGTCTTCGACGAACCCGCCATTGACCTGAAGAAAGAAGTCTTTCGTCTGGAACAGGAGATTGATTCTGTCTGGACAGTGGTTGATTTCGACTTCTATCAGGATTCGGTCAATTCATTGGGCTATTATATCCAACGGAAATGGAAATATGGAGAATCGTATCAGCTGAGTGTCGATTCGGCAGTCATTTACAGCTTGTACGGGAAATGGAACGATAAATTCCAGGCGAAGTTCAAGATCAAGCCGGAAGACAGTTACGGGCACTTGTATATCAACATCCTGGGTAATGATACGGTGCCGGCGTATGTCGAATTGTTGAATACGAAAGACGAACCGGTACGGAAAGCCACGGTCAAGAACGGCGGTGTCTTGTTCATGGATTTGAAGCCCGACAAATATTATGCCCGTCTGGTATTGGATGCCAACGGAAACGGAATCTGGGACACCGGCAACTACGCCGAGAAACGTCAGCCGGAAGAAGTCTTTTACTGTCCGAAGATGTACACCATCATGCAGAACTTCCAGGTAGAAGAGACCTGGAATATCCGCGAAACACCGTGGTTGAAGCAGAAACCGCTGGATATCACCAAGAACAAACCGAAAGAAACGACCAAGAAGAAGCGTGACTATCGGGAGGAAGGACGTAACAAACAATCATCATCATCCAATGGACTGGGCGGTTTTTCTCTCTAGAAGGATGAAGATCCTGCTGTGCTGCCTGCTAGGCTGCGTCTCGCTGGTGGCACAGGATATTCCGGTGTCGAGATTCCAGCCGGGAGAAAAGGTGAATTATCAGCTTTATTTCAAGTGGGGACTCATCATGGCCAAGGCCGGAGAAGCGTCTCTCACCGTAGACAAGGCTTCCTTCCAGAACCAGCCGGCGTGGCAGTATTCCCTGCTTTTCCGGACGAATGGAATTTTCGAGCGGATCTACCGGATGCGGGATACGATGGCGTGCTTTTATACATACGATAAAGGATTATTGCAGTATAGTAGCAAACATTCGGATGAAGGCGATTATTATTCGGTGGATGAGCTGACTTTTGCTTATCAGAACGATAAGGCGCATATCCATTCCAAACGTTATACGCCGACGCGTACCAAAATTGATACGACTCTGATTGTAGAAGGAAATGTACACGATATGCTTTCAGCCACGATGTATTTGCGTTCGTTGGACTGGAGCCGGTTGCAGATGGGAGATGAACGGCCGTTTCTGATAGCCGTAGGGCGGGATGTCGTTCATGCCGCTTTCCGTTATGAAGGTCAGCAAGTCATCGAACGGGAAGGCGTAAAATATCGGACACGCCATTTCTATGTGGATGTGTATGATGAGGCATTCACCCAAAGCAAGGCTGCGGGAGAAGTATGGATCGGCGATGATGAAAATCATATTCCCATCAAGATCCGTGCCAAGCTGAAGATTGGAGCTGCGGAAGTCTATTATCAGTCTTCCGAAAACCTGAAATATCCTTTTTCCTGTGGGATTTCAGTCTCTAAGTAAAGGAAAGAGAGGCCTATAAACAATTAAAGGCTGTCTCACGACAACCCCTAATCAACTTTGTTAACCTTAAATCTAATACTATTATGAAAAAACCACAGTGCAAAGATAGACTTTGTCAAGGGGTTTGTCAAGTATTTTCGATATAATAAATCTTAAAACAGAAATCATCATGAAGAAACAAACTATTTTTCTTTGGCCGTTGGTCTGTTGCCTGTTCCTGTTGGCTTCGTGTGCAGGCAAATCCACCGGTAAAACGGTGTATAACCTGGCGGATTACGGAATCTGTCCGGATACGAAGGAGAATATCTCTCCGCTGATCGCGAAAGCGATTCAGGATATTCGGCAGGAAGTACCCGAAGGACAGGAAATAACGATTCTCCTGCCAGCCGGACGATATGACTTTTATCCGGATCAGGCAACTTCCCGTACTTATTTTGTCTCCAATCACGATCAGCCGAATCCCAAGGCAGTTGGTGTGGCATTGGAAGACATGGAAGGAATTACTTTCGATGGACAGGATGCCGAACTGGTCTTTCACGGCCGGATGCTTCCGGTGTCTTTGTTACGCAGTAAAAACTGCACCCTGAAGAACTTCTCCATCGATTTCGAACAGCCGCATATCACCCAGGCTTCGGTGGTTACCAATGATACCAAGGCCGGACAAATCACCTTGGAACTGGCTCCCTGGGTTCAGTATGAGATTGCGGGCGATACCTTATATGTAAAAGGAGAAGGCTGGCGCCATTGTCCTTCCTCTTGTATTGCGTTCGAGCCCGAAACCCGCCGTCTGGTGTATAACAGCAGTGATGTGCGGATGGTCCTCTCGAAAGTGAAAGATCTGGGCGGACGGAAAGTGTTGGCTGAAGGATGGAAGAATCCGTTGCTGGTTCCCGGTACGGTACTCGCCATGCGTACCTGGCAACGACCGGCTCCCGGTGTTTTCCTGTCGCATAATACAAATACTGTCCTGAAGAATATACAGGTACATTATGCGGAAGGCATGGGCTTGTTGGCACAAGTATGCGATAACATCCGCTTAGACAGTTTTTCGGTCTGCCTGAAGGGGAAAGAAGATCCACGTTATTTCACGACACAGGCCGACGCCACCCATTTCTCCAACTGCAAGGGACTGATTCTGTCGGAAAACGGACTGTATGAGAATATGATGGACGATGCCATCAATGTGCATGGAGTGTATTTAAAGGTACAGCAGCGAATAGACGAAAAGACGCTGTTGGCCTCGTTCGAACATGCCCAGTCGTATGGATTTGACTGGGGATTTGCCGGAGATACGGTTCAGTTTATCCGTTCCAAGACGATGGAACTGCTCGATGGCACTTATCAGATTGCTTCGATCCGTCCGGAAGATCAGAATTCGGTATGTGGAGCCAAAGTGTTCCGGATAGCCTTTACCCAGGCTTTGCCGGCCGAAGTTACTCCCGAACAATCCATCGGAGTAGAGAACCTGACCTGGACTCCGGAAGTCGTTTTTGCCCATAATACCATCCGTCATAACCGTGCCCGCGGCAGTTTGTTCAGTACACCCAAGAAGACCGTGGTAGAAAACAATCTATTCGATTATACATCTGGTACGGCCATCCTGCTTTGTGGAGACTGTAACGGCTGGTATGAGACCGGCGCTTGTCGGGATATCGTGATCCGGCATAATACCTTTATCAACGCCCTGACCAATATGTTCCAGTTTACCAATGCCGTTATTTCCATTTATCCGGAAATACCAGATCTGGAACATCAGGAAAAGTATTTCCACAGTGGTATTGTGATCGAGGATAATGAGTTTGAAACCTTCGATGCCCCGATCCTTTATGCCAAATCGGTTGACGGACTGGTGTTCCGCCACAATACCATTCATCAGAATGAGGCATATCCGCCCTTCCACTGGAACAAACACCGTGTCTTGTTGGAACGGGTAACGAATGCCACCATTGAGGATAATCAGTTCGAAGGCGGATTCGATCCGGCAAATGATATATTGCAGAAATAAGCGAAAAGACAACTTAGGTCAATGCTGAAACCATGAACATATAGATCAGCATTCCGATGATGTCATTCGAAATCGTGATAAAAGGTCCGGTCGCCAAGGCCGGATCTATTTTCATCTTATCGAGTAACAAAGGAACGATTGTGCCGAAAATACTGGCGAAGATTACTACCGTAAACAGACTGAGTGATACGGCACTCGTGATAGCCCGGTCGCCTAGCATGAAAAAGTTATAGATGAATACAATCAGACTGATCGTACTGGCATTGATCACCGATACGACGCTTTCCTTCAGAATCTGTGAGAAGATATTTCCCTCTTTCAGGGTATTGTTGGCCAAGCCCTGTACCACGATTGCAGACGACTGAATCCCGACATTTCCACCTGTTCCACCAATCAGCGGAATAAAGAGAGCTGTTTTGGGATTGGAGGCAAAGCTGTTTTCAAATCCTCCCAGAATGATGGAATTACTGAGTCCGCCAATCATTCCGATCAGCAACCAAGGCAGACGGGCTGCCGTTTGGGTAAAGACATTATCCGATGTTTCCACATCCTGCGAGATACCGGAAGCCAACTGATAATCACGTTCGTGCTGTTCGCGTACCTCATCCATGACGTCGTCGATCGTGATACGTCCTACCAGACGTCCGATACTATCGATAACGGGAACAGCCACCAGGTCATATTTCTCGATGGTTTGTGTCACCTCTTCAATACTGTCACTGTCGCGCACGGCAATCGGATCTTTCTTCATCACATGCTTGATTTTCGATACCGACGGATTGGTGATCAGCTTCTTCAACGGAAGAACCCCACGCAGACGTTCGTCGTCGTCCACTACATAGACATAATGGATCTCGTCCACCTCTTCGGCCTGCTTGCGCATCTCGTCAATACATTTGGGCATACTCCAATTCTCGTTTACCACGATCATTTCCGTACCCATCAAACCACCGGCCGTATCTTCGTCGTACTTCAACAGATCGACGATATCTCCCGCCTGTTCTACGTCTTCGATGTGCGAAAGAATTTCTTCCTGCGTATCTTCGTCCAATTCACGCATCAGGTCAACCGCATCGTCCGTCTCCATGTTGTCCACGAAACGTTTGGCGATCAACTCATTCGGAAGTTCCTTCAATAATTTATGACGGTCCTCTTCATCCAGTTCCATCAAAACGTCGGCTGCCTGTTCGCCATCCATCAGCATGTACAGGTAAATGGCTTCCTGCAAGTCGAGTTTCTGATAAATTTCGGCTATATCTGCCGGATAAAGATCTTTCAGCAGTTCCCTTGCCTTGACATCATCTTTCTCTTCGATGATTTTCTTCAGATTGTCTATGTATTCTTTCGTCAGTTCTGTCATGGCTGCTCCGTTTTTAGTGTTGTCGTTAGGCAGCCGCCAGTTTCAGCGGCTGTCAGATTACCTAAGCTTTATTCTTCCGGCTGTCGGTTGGCTGATTTCAACCAGTTATCCACCAGCAACGTCAATTCGATGAATTGTTCGACAGAGAGTTGTTCCGGACGTTTGTCGAAGACCGGTAACGCATAGTCGGGAAAGTCTTTTCCCAAAATAGGTTTGATAGAGTTGCGTAACGTCTTCCGGCGCTGGTTAAACGTCGTCTTGACGACTGTCTTGAACAGTTTCTCGTCGCAGCCTAATTCGGTCCGCTGGTTACGGGTCATCTTGATAACGGCACTCTTTACCTTTGGAGGCGGATCGAACACATATTCACTCACGGTAAACAGATATTCGATATCGTACCATGCCTGGAGCAGGACACTGATGATACCGTATGCCTTACTGCCGGGCTTCCCTGCGAGCCGCTCGGCCACTTCTTTCTGGATCATTCCCGAACAGCAGGGAATCTGATCCTTGTAGTCGAGCACCTTGAAGAATATCTGGCTGGATATGTTGTACGGATAGTTCCCGATCACACAGAACGGTCCTGGATAAAGAGACGACAAGTCCAGCTTCAGGAAATCAGCGGGAATGATACGTCCTTTCAAGTCAGGAAAATTCTGATCCAGATAGGCGACCGACTCCTGGTCGAGTTCTACGACTTTCAAATCATGTTCGGCTTCCAACAGGAATTGGGTGAGTACACCCATACCCGGACCGATTTCGAGGACAGGTGTTCCTTTATACTCGGCAAGGGTGTCTGCTATCCGATGGGCAATCTGCAGATCCTTCAGGAAATGTTGCCCCAATGCTTTTTTCGGTTTAACGAATCTCATTCACTTCGAGGTGTAATGGGTTTATATTAAAAATTGCTTATCTTTGCCTGATACAAAAGTACAAATAATTTAACGAATAGAAGTGTCTGATGAATCTAAAAAGCACATTTCACACGATAATTAAGGTGTTTCTCCCGCTTTTGCTGGGTTGTTTGTTACTTTGGTTCCTGTATCGGAACATGGATATATCAGAGATCTGGCAAGTCATCAAGACAGGGGTTGATTACCGGATCATTCTTTTTTCCCTGTTGTTCGGGCTGTTTGCCAATACGGTCCGCGGGTTTCGCTGGGGATTGTTGATCCATTCTCTTGACGAAAAGTTCAGGATGAGCAATGTTGTTTATGCCGTATTGGGAAATTATGCCGTCAATCTGGTTCTTCCGCGTGTCGGCGAAGTATGGCGTTGCGGTATGATCACGAAGTATGAGAAAATCTCTTTCCCGAAGTTACTGGGTACACTTCTGATCGACCGGGTGAGTGATACCATCATGGTTGGATTGATCACCTTGTCAATCTTTATCTTCAACATCGAGTTTTTCATCAGTTTCTTCCGTCGTAATCCGGATTTGATCGTGGGTTTCCAGTCGATGTTCCATTCGATCTGGATTTATGCTTTTTTGGTAATTATTGTCTTTGCCGTTTGGTTTGTATTCAAATATTTGAGTAACTTTACGCTGGTCCAAAAGGCGAAAGGAGTTTTGAAGAATATCTGGACAGGTATCCGGAGCGTTTGGGTCATGAAACGCAAAGGATTGTTTCTGATACAGACCTTGTTGATCTGGGTTGGTTATTTCTTCTATTTCTATATCACCTTTTATGCGTTTGATTTCACACGCGATCTGGGCATATCGGTAGGTTTGATAGCCTTCACGATGAGCAGTATCGGTGTAGCAGTGCCGGTGCAGGGTGGAATTGGTCCGTGGCATTTCATGGTTATATCCACGCTGGTCTGCTTCGGTGTCAATGAAAACGACGCTGCCGCTTTTGCCTTGGTGGTACATACGGTACAAACGGCCTGGACCGGTATTTGTGGTCTGGTAGGCGTTGTTGCTTTGCCGCTCACAAATAAGAACCATGAATCCGACAACTTAACAACTAACTAACTAATAACATTATGTCAGCAGAGATTAAGGAACTATCCCCCAAACAGGTGTGGGGTTATTTTTATGAGCTCACCCAGATTCCTCGCCCGACAGGGCATGTTGAGGCAGTAAGCCGTCATATCGTAGCTTTTGGAAAGCAGTTGGGTCTTGAGACTTTGCAGGATAAAGTAGGCAATGTGCTGATCCGTAAACCGGCTACTCCGGGAATGGAAGATCGGAAGACGGTTACTTTGCAGGCTCATTTGGATATGGTTCCGCAGAAAAACTCATCGGTCAGCCATAATTTCCTGACAGATCCGATTGATGCCTGGATTGACGGTGACTGGGTTAAGGCCCGTGAAACAACCTTGGGTGCCGATAATGGGATCGGGGCTTCGTTGGCGATGGCTGTGCTGGCGGATAATTCGTTGAAGCACGGACCGGTGGAAGCTCTCTTTACCGTGGATGAAGAGGAAGGCATGGTCGGTGCATTCGGTCTGAAACCGGGTTTCCTGAAAGGGGATATCCTGTTGAATTGTGATTCGGAAAAAGAAGGTGAACTGTTTGTGGGATGTGCCGGCGGTGCCGATATGAATATCTCTTTCCAGTTCAAAGAAGATACGTATATTCCTGAAGGTGATGTGGCTGTTCGTCTGCATCTGTCGGGATTGAAAGGCGGACATTCGGGCGTGGATATCCACTTGGGCAGAGCCAATGCCAATAAGCTGATGTTCCGTTTCCTGAAAGAAGCGGTTTGCGATTATGGCGCTCGTCTGTCTTCTATCGAAGGCGGTAATTTGCGGAATGCCATTCCACGCGAAGCGGTTGCGATTGTGACCATTCCGGGTGATAATGTGGAGGCTTTGTGGGAATTGGTATCCGATTATCAGGAAATGTATCAGGAAGAGTTTGCCGGAATCGAAGAGAATATCCGCTTTACGGCAGAGATGACGGATCTGCCGGCGACATTGATCCCGGAAGAAATACAGGACGACCTGATCAATGCCATTGAAGGATGTCAGAATGGGGTGATCACCATGTTGCATGATTTCCCGGGAACAGTTGAATCTTCGTCCAACCTGGCCATTGTCAAATCGTCTAACGAACTGATCGAAGTCAAACTGTTGGTAAGAAGCTCTTCAGAAAGCCGGAAAGAAGCTCTCTGCTCCAGTCTGGAAAGTATCTTTGCCCTGGCAGGAGCCAAGGTGGAAGAAACCAACGGCTATAACGGTTGGCAACCCAATATCCATTCGCCGATTCTGGATTTGATGAAACAAACCTACTTCGACTTATTCGGAAAGGAAGCAGCTGTGAAGGTGATGCACGCCGGTCTGGAATGTGGTATTATCCAAGGAGCTTATCCGGAAATGGACATGATCTCTATTGGTCCGGATCTGGAACATCCGCACTCTCCGGACGAACGGGTGAGCATTCAGTCTGTAGCACATACCTGGGAACTGATCAAGCATGTCTTGGAACGGATCTAAAAAGGCTTTGTCTTTAATTCAATACTCGGGAGTTTCGTTTTCAAAACTCATTTGATTTGAAAACGGAACTCTTGTCTTTTATCGATCCTTTTTTAAGCTGTCGAATTTTTACAATAGCAGTGGTGTATGGAACAAGATTATAAAGAGAAAAGCCGATTGTGGAAGGTGTTGGACCGGACTTATCTCTATCGGGATGCCTGGCTGACAGCCCGGAAAGACCGGGTACAATTACCTAACGGAAATATTATCCCGAACTATTACATCCTGGAATATCCGAACTGGGTCAATACGATAGCCATTACCAAAGACCAGAAGTTTATCTTCGTCCGCCAGTATCGCCATGGGATAGAAGAAGTTCGTTATGAATTGTGTGCCGGTGTCTGCGACAAGGAAGATGCTTCTCCGCTGGAGTCGGCCCGCCGTGAATTATGGGAAGAGACCGGTTACGGAAATGGCCATTGGTCGCCGTTTATGGTTATGTCTGCCAATCCCAGTACGATGAATAATCTGACTTATACCTTCCTGGCAACGGATGTCGAACCGATTTCCGCTCCGCATCAGGAAGCCACAGAAGACCTTTCTATTCATTTGCTTACGCGGGAAGAAGTACTCGATTTGTTGCGTACGGATCAGATTCGTCAGTCTCTGCATGCAGCTGCATTATGGAAATATATGTTCCTGAGTTTATAAGCAGGTGTGTTAATAAGGGCAACAGGCAAACCGATGGTGTGGATTTATAATTTGATTAAACGAAAGATAGATATGAAACAGTTTCTAATGATATTGACTTTGCTGTATACTGCCGGCATGGCTAGCGGACAAAACAAGGCTGCTTCGTCGGTCGTTATTCCCGACTCGTTACAAGTTTTGGATAAAGATCCGAATTTTACGACCTATACAGCTGCAGCATTCAATCAATGCTTGGCAGCTTATCCCGGAGCACAACTGGTAGATGTACGAAGTGCCGAAGAATATGCCAAAGGCCATATCGCTTCAGCGCAGAATATAGATGTCAAGAAAGATTCATTCCTGGCGTTGGCCGATTCTCTATTGGATAAAAGCAAGCCGGTAGCAGTTTATTGTAAAGGTGGTGTCCGTAGCCGGATCGCAGCGAAGCAATTGCTGGCAAAGGGTTTTATGGTGTACAACCTGCAAGATGGATATGACGGCTGGCTCCGCTATTGGAACGAACAATAAAAGCTGATGATTTGTCTAGTCCTAAAACGATCAGATCTCTGTTTAGGACTAGACACTCATTTTCTACTTAGAAAGAATAACCTATCGTAAAACTGGCTGTGTGATATTCAATACCTATATTGTTCCGTCCGTAATCATCGCTTAATCCCATATCATAACTGAACTTGGCAGAGAAACGGTTGATTTCCACTCCGGTTTCAGCAGCTACGCCCCAGTCGAAGCGATTCCCGTAGTCAAAGGGATTAGATTTATTCTCATATATTGATTCGGAAGATTTTTTCAGATCAAATATTTTTGCGTGCAAAGACTTCTTTCCGTTTACTCCAATGGCTATATAAGGACCTAAAGCCACATGAATCCGGATGTTCGGTTTGACAGTCCAGGTATAACGGGCCAAGACTGGTAGTTGTACGAATCCATATCGGGAGGCATTCTTATGGACAAAAGTCACTTCTTGCCAATCTATTGGTTGTCCTGAATTTACAAGGCTGTTTTCAGCATAGCCAGCATAATATCCTTCTTCAGGATAGGAATATGTATAAGTTCTATCCTTGTCGATAGAATAATACATTGAAATTTCATTCCCATTCTCATCGATGCTTTTTCCATACATGGACGCATAATCATAACTTCCATTTCCTCTCTGCACATAATATAATCCGCTTTGCAAGGCAAATCCGCTTTCCCTGAAATCGTAACTTACGGCAGCTCCGACTTTATATCCTATCTTGGCCGGTGAGTTTGTATATTTCGTTACGTTAAAGCCCGCTTCCGGGGTAATTTTCCATTGTGCTTGGGCTGTTAAAGCACCCAATAACATCACTCCAATCATCCAACTCTTTTTCATATTTCTTGTCTTTTAAAGTTCTCTTTTATCCCTAAGACAAGAAATACCGGAAAACCCCTATTCTAGGAAAGAAGGAAAGTCAAAAACACCGGATATAAGCCAGCGAATAAGAGTCGTATAGGAAATCGTGTAAACCGTGGCGATACCGGAAAGAGATGATATTCTTCTTGATCTCGTATTCCAGTTTTGTGCGAAGAAGCAACGGACGGTCGCCGTTATTCAAGTATCCGCGGAAACCCACCAGATCACAACGGGCTGAAAGATTCTTCCAGGCACCACTGACAGCCCCACCATAACATACGGCGTCGTTCTGGCGGTTATCGTCCAGATTGGTCATCCAACAATAAAACCCTGCCAAGCCTTCGATGCGGACAAACGAATTGTATGCCGGATTCTTCCAGAGGTCACGTCCAATATTGACATCAAACCAATAAGAGGCGGCATCCGTATAACGGGCATCACACAGACGGTTTCCGCTGGCTGTCTTTAAGTTGGCACTCACACTGATATCGGCCCATTTCTCATTCCGGAGAACTTGGTAGAAGAAATTCAGCACAATATCACCATGACAGGGAATGGCTGGTTCGGTTTCGACAGCCGAACGCTCGTCACGCACTGCTTCCGACGTCTTGTACCATTCGGCGATGGTCCAGTTCGCCATGATACCGGCTTTTCCTTTCGCAATCGGGATATAAACGCGGGCAAAGACATCCTGTGTCTGATCTCCCGGCATGGTATGATATTCGCCTCTGACTTCCACCTCCCAGCGTGAAGGCAGTTTCCCGCCCATCAATTCGGGGAAAGGAAAGGCATTCGGACCAAAATAACGGGGTGAATAGGTAAGAAATTCCCGTTTTTCCCACCATTCTTCGGCCTGTAAGACCGATATACTACAGAAAAGGGCCACGATGAGGCCCCACCATTTCCTATTTGTTTTCATTTTGATTCAGGGGCGATATAATTTCATTTGTTTATACACTTTCAAGTGTTTTTTGCCTTGCCGGATATCCAGCAACAACTGATCAATGGCAGTTGACAAATCTTTTCGCTGTTCTTCCAGAATTTCCAGCTTCTTCCGGAAGCGGGCGAGGTAAACATCCGAAGCATCGGTCCGCTCCGTTTCCTTCCGGGTATGGTAAATCTTCAATTCCAAGATGGACAAGCGGTCGATGGCCCATGCTGGACTTTCGGTATTCAACGTTGCCTGCGGCAAAGGCTTTACCCCTTTATACCGGTCTTGCAGCAAGCTGTCGATCAGTTCTACCAGGTCCACACGCTCTTGATTCATCTTCTCGATGCGACTGACGACCTCCAGTACTTTCCCCGCTTCCTGATCCGGTTGGTGAATGATATTCAGCAAATGCCACTGAACCGCGTCTACCCAATGCTTCAGATACAAATAGAATTCAAAGCTATTGACCGGATACGGGTTATGCACCGTGGCATTGATATTATCTGTTGTATGATAAGCCTCGGTGGCCTGTTCAAAGATTCGATAACAAGATTCGCTGAAACTCATATGCGCCATTTAAACTTGAAAAATAGAAGAATTTACCTTCACTGTTTATTCTTCCTCGTACTGTTGGAAAAGGAAGTCGTTGTACGGGAAACGGGTAATGTGAATCTGTTTCACCCGTTCATACAGCAGAGCTTTTAATTCCTCGATATTTGTTTTCTCTTTCGCAGAGATAAAGATACAATTATCCTGCATCTTCGCCATCCAGGTACGTTTCAGTTCATCCAGATCGATGTTCTCCCGTTTTCTCGGAGTCAAGTCATCTTCATCTTTCGGGACAAAAGTGAAAGCATCCACTTTGTTGAAGACCATGATCATCGGCTTTTCCCGGTCATCTATTTCAGCCAGTGTTTTGTTGACAACTTCAATCTGCTCTTCGAATGTCGGGTGTGAGATATCTACCACATGAACCAGCAAGTCGGCTTCCCGAACCTCATCCAAGGTTGATTTAAACGATTCTACCAGTTCGGTGGGCAACTTACGGATAAACCCGACGGTATCTGAAAGCAAAAACGGCAGGTTCTCAATGATGACTTTCCGTACGGTGGTATCCAGTGTGGCAAAGAGTTTGTTTTCGGCAAAGACATCACTCTTGCTCAACAGATTCATCAAAGTCGATTTTCCGACGTTGGTATAACCCACCAACGCGACACGCACCATCTTCCCGCGATTCTTTCGCTGGACACTCTTCTGCTTGTCGATATCCACCAGTTCCTTCTTCAACCGGGATATTTTATCTAGAATCAAACGTTTATCTGTTTCCAGCTGAGTTTCACCCGGACCACGCATACCAACACCTCCGCGCTGACGTTCCAAGTGAGTCCACAAACGGGTGAGTCGGGGTAACATATACCGGTATTGGGCTAATTCTACCTGCGTTTTGGCATGGGCAGTCTGCGCACGGCGGGCAAAGATATCCAGAATCAGGTTGGTACGGTCCAGAATCTTCACCTGCAATTCCTTTTCGATATTTCGGAGCTGCTTGGCAGAAAGCTCATCATCGAATATGACAGTTCCGATTTCATTCTCAACCACATACTCTTTGATTTCCTGTAGTTTCCCTGTACCAACGAATGTAACGGAATTCGGTCCGTCCAGTTTCTGATAAAAACATTTGACGGCTTCTACTCCGGCTGTATCGGCCAGGAATGCCAGTTCATCCAGGTATTCCTTTACCTTCTGTTCGTTCTGCTGCGGTGTAATCAATCCTACCAGAACGGCTTTTTCTGATTGTGCTTCGCTAATGATAAATTCTTTCATGCCACAAAGATAATCATTTCAATTATTTTCTTTATCTTTAGGGCGAATTATAAATCAGGTATCACCAAATGATACAACTAAAATCAATTGACTATGAAAAAGAATATTCCTTTTCAAGCTATTTTGATAGCTATCGTGCAATGGGTTTTCAACAGCCCGATGATCGCACAATCCGAGTGGCTTTCTCCTCTTCAATGGAAATCGCTGGTGCAAGATCCGCAGAAAAATCTGATTATCAGAGATACCGTATTATATCAGAGTTTTGATTCAGACAATCCGCTTTCCATTAACTATATGGTTTCCGGCCAGTATGATTTCTTTTATCCACGGGAAGAAGGCATCCAAGGAGCATCCGACAGTCGGGCGATTCGGCTTTATCCCGGAAGTACATTGACGATTGATACCTTGATCTATCCGGCATTGAAAATGGCTGAAATACATATTCCTTTTGCATTCCAGCATGTCAACAAAGAAGAAGATATCTATTTTACAACCTACTTCTATTCGGGAAATACGGAAGTTGATGCTCATCCCTACACGGTGATCAGCAATGACTGCTCCCGGTATTTCAGGGAAGTATATGCTGGCAGACAATGTTTTTACAGAGGTAGAAGGTCTGCTCCCTACCGACTTCAAATCAAAGTTACAAAACCGACTTCGGCAAGTGATGGTTATTACTGCATAGACAGTTTATTCCTGGTAGGAAACATAGAACAATATTCTTTATTACAGCAATCAGGTACCTGGCATGATCATTCTTTATGGTCGCATGATTATACGAGTCTCCGTCGAGTCGCGTTGATCGATGCAGATGTCCAGATCAACCAGGCAGCCGAATGTTTGCATCTGATTAATAATCAGAAAGAGATTCGGATACAACCCGAAGGAGTGCTGCATACCCGGCAAATGACTACCTTACACACCTTTGCAGAAAAGGGGAAATGGTATTTTGTCTCTTTCCCGCATGATGTTTCTTTGGCAGGAATTGATAGCCGGTTCCAATTGGGTGATGCCTCAACCGTGACAACCGAACCGGTTAATAATATTCTTTATATTCAGACCTACGATGGCAGAAGAAGGGCAGAGGATAATCGTTCGGATGGGAATTGGACGGTCCTGTCTGCGGATGCTTTCTCTCCGGAAGATATCCTTTTGGAAAAGGGAAAAGGATATCTGATGGCTATCGATGAAACCGCCGATATCCAAACCTTGTCTTTTTCTTCTCCAGCAAATAACTCCCAGACTTTTCGGGAAACCCTATCCGTCCCTTTAGAGGCGAACACGTTGCAAGGCGGTGACGAGGCAAATAATGGATGGATTCTCTGTGGAAATCCTTATCCTTCGGCTGTGTCCTTACAGGAAATCCTTCCCAACCCGGATTTGGATGGTTATGTTTATTTATATAATGGACAGGATTATGAAGCCTATCCGATTGACAGTGATTACGCGATTCCTACAGGATCAGCCTTTTTTGTCAAAGCCGTTCAGGATACAGAATTACTCTTTCAGAGAAAGGAAGATACGGCTTCTTCAGTGATCTTGCAGCATGCGGCGCTTCCTTATCAGGGAAAAGAACCCGGAAGTCCGTCGATAACCCAGGCAATAAAACCTTCTTGTAAAATTCAATATACCATCCGGGCTGGGAAGATCCACATACAGAACTCCCAGACAGGAGAATTGATTGTATATACTGTGCTTGGAAAGGAGGTAAAACGGATGAGACTGCTGGAAGGAGAAGGTGAATATGCATTACCTCAGTCAGCCGGAATGTATTTCCTGCGGATTATTTCCGGTACACAAACAGAGACAGTCAAAATAAAGCGATAACTGTTATATAAAATGCCCGTCAGGATTATTTTTATGAACGGGCATTGTATTATCTTTGTCGCACGATCACTTCACAAGGTAAGAAAGGCGAAATTTAATAAGAGCGAATCGGAGTGTAAGAAATCATTGTATTATTGGCTATATAATTTGAGGAATATGGAACAGTCGGAACAAGAACAGAACACGGTGTTTACCCGTTTGGAGGAGGTGGCGCGTATAGACAACCTGAGCAAGGATGAACGGGCTGAGTATGAAGCCAGCCTGAAAGCATATCATGACAATAAGAAAGTAATGGAATATGCTGCTGCTTTGGCAAGGGAGGAAGGAATCCTGATTGGAGAAGAAAAAGGCTTGAAGAAAGGCCGAATGGAAGGTCGGGTAGAAGGTCTATTAGAAGCTGCCCATCTGATGAAACAAAATGGCTTTTCTTTTGAACAAATTAAATTGGTTACGTGTCTGTCTGACGAGGAAATACGGAATTTGTAATATATCTATTTGTTACACTTATGAAGAAAATAGAATTTGCAGGACAAAGTAAACTCCGGGCTCGGCTTAAGGAGTTGGAGCCGATTGTCATGAGTAATGAAAAGGAGCGAAAAGAATTTGAACGAGGTTGGGATATATTTCGTGATTGTTATTCGCATGCGCTTTATTTGAGGCGGCTCAAAGATCCTTTGTTTGAACCGAAAAAGGATGAGGAATTATTTGAAGGACAAAACAAACTTTTGGCAAGGCTGAACGAATTGGAGAAGATAGTTGATGCCAACAAAAAAGAACGTGCTGAATATGAAGCCTGACTCAAGGTATATCGGGACAATGAAAATGTAATGAACTACGCTGTTACTTCGGCAAGAGAAGAAGGAATCCTGATTGGAGAAGAAAGAGGCTTGAAGAAAGGTCGAATGGAAGGCCGGAAGGAAGGCTTATTGGAAGTTGCCCATCTGATGAAACAGAATGGTTTTTCTTTTGAACAAATGAAATTGGGTACTGGCTTATCTAACGAAGAAATCGAGAATTTATAAAAGGAATATGAGTAGAGGTGCAGCGTGCTGCGCCTCCAGCTGGTGTAAAGGAGGTGTCTTCACACCCTTCACAGGAAATGGCAGAATATGAGCTAAATAGGGGCGTGTGTGAAGGGTGTAAAAGAAAATCGGATAGGGGGTATATTATATAATAAGGTAGAAAATCTTGTCGGATATAAACGAGATTCGGAAATTAATCCAACGAAGGTTGTTGATGCCTCTTGTTTACGATGCAGAAAAAGGTCGGTATCTTTTCCAAAATTCATGCCTATGTTTTCATTATTTCATGCCTACCTTTTTATCAAAACACGCCGGGAATTTATCAATTTACGCCGGCTTTTGAGTGATACTTGAAATCGGGTGTTTTGTGACAATGAATTCTTGCTTTTACTTGCTCATTTTTTATTTATTCCTAAATTTGCATATCCTGCTATTGGGACAAAACATTTTAAGAACCTTTTCTATGAAAAAGAGTGTATTTATCAATCCGTTTGTGGATTGAAAGGAAGATAGTAGAGGCGTAGCGTGCTGCGCCTCCGGCTAACTGGATAGGAAATAATGGCGGAAAAATGGAGGAACAAATCTTTTTAATATCGGGTTAATACAATGTTGTTCTATATTTTTCCGTCACTTATCGGATACAATGACTGCTGGAGGCGCAGCACGCTGCGCCTCTACTGTCGCAAGGCTTGTTTTGAAGAAAATCTTTCGGGAAATCTTCATCGAATTCCCCTTATTCAACAAGACAGAGGCCGAATGCGAGACGCCCTTGGATTACTGGTTATATAATTTAAAACATATGGAACAGTTGGAACATTTATCATTCAAAGGTCAGAAAGCGTTGTTTGTTCGCTTGGAGGAATTGGCACGCATCGCCAATATGAACAAGAAGGAACGGGCAGAATACGAGGCTGCCTTGAAAATATACCGGGATAATGAGAATGTTGTTACGACGGCAAGGAGAGAAGGAATCCAAATCGGTGAAAAGCGAGGCTTGGAAAAAGGCCGAGCAGAAGGAAGAGCAGAAGGTATATTAATAACCGCCCGCCTGATGAAACAGAACGGTATTTCTTTTGAGCAAATTAAATTATGTACGGGTTTATCTGACGAGGAAATCGAGAATTTATAAAAGGAATGTGAGTAGAGGTGCAGCGTGCTGCGCCTCCAATGAGATATGACTTCTATCTCTTGATAGAGATTACTGTTATAGAGGTTTATTCAAGAAAATGGGGATTACATACATGAAACAACCTTGTTTCGTCCTATAATCCATATATTTTGGAAAATAATGCAAGTTTTTTCTTGTTGATTCAGAAAACCTCTTTATCTTTGCAGTGATTCCGTAGCGAACAGCGGTTCGCAGAGTGCGGTTTCATACATATGATGTAAGCATTTTACGAAGATTATTCCAAACTGAAAAATCTGGAAAATTTTTACATGTACCGGAATAATAGACAGTAAATGCTTGCGCTGACTACGTATATAAAAATGTGTTTGCCATCTTAGATGGACAGACTGTATTATATCGTATAAGCGCGGGCTATTGTTTTATTATCGGTACATAGGCGATTTCCAGATGCCTTCAGTTTGATAATAGACAACTAGCCCGCGTTTTTTTATGCTCGTTCATAATGATTCGCGGGGGTTGTTGGACCCTTCGTAAAATTAGTTGTTGGAAATTTAAACTCTATTTTATTAACAATTAATTTTATTCATTATGAACAAAAAGTTTTCTACTTTGATGGCCGCCGCTTTGCTGGCTGGCTCATTCCCGGTAGTGGCTCAGAATGCTCATAGCGGCAATGGTGAGATTCCTTATCGTTCGCAGTTCGTGAAGAGTGCTTCTTTGGACCAGGGTATTTTTGGTGTAAAGAACATAGAGAGCGATAAGTGGTATCAGTTGACCGTTAATATGGGTAATGATGCTGCTGCTAACTCCGTTACTTATGTGTTGACTCAAGAACGTGATTATTCAACAGGTCGTTTGTATTTAGCAGTTAAGCCAATCCAGGATGCTACTTTGTCTCATTCTTTGTGGAAAATTGAACGTACTGGTCAAGATGTAAATGGTGGTTATTACCAATTTACAAACAAGGAAACAGGTTATACGCTGACTTTAGACCATACTGATGCTCAAGTATTGACTGCTGATCAACTTCGCAATTTAGATAATAATGTAAATACAACAGAGTTCCAAGCTGGAATGTTACGTTATTTATCGAATGAAAAATTCGATCTTGATCCTACAGTAGTGAGAGGTTGTGCTACTCAGTGGTCTTGGAATTCGTATGAAGAACAAACTACAGATCGGTTCAAACATAAATTACTTTATACACATTTCCACGCTGGAAACAAGGCTGCAGCTCAAGATTCAATCATGGCTTTAGCTATGGTTAAATTACCTTCTGCTGCTGCTTATGATCATGATCAACTTTATGTAAGGACGATTAAAGCTTCTGCTAAAGATTTTCAGGACGCAGCTTTGTTTGATAATGAAAGAAATCTTTCATTATTACACATTCGTCCGGTTGTTGCAGGTGCTAAGGTTTTAACTGCAGCTGAGGTGAATTCAGTATTGGATGGAAAAGGAACATTAGATTTTACAGCTCAATCAACTACTCCAGGTTATAAAAGAGAAAATGTTGAAAATAAGAAGGGTTTTAAATATACAATTTTCAAACATAACTCTGATGAAGCGTTGACTGTTTACAACAATCCATTCGATTCAACTTGGTTGGCTGTAGAAAGTCCTTTTGATGTGTTAGACCGTCGCAATTTCGATCCAACTAAAAAGACAATTGCAGCAACAACTGCAACTGCAAATTTTGGTCCAACAACAGGTTCTAATGCGAATGCATATGCTGGTTACAACATCTTGTTTAAGAACATGGATGCAGCAACAGATACTTATTTGAAAGTTTGGACCAAATTGTATGAAGCAGGACAAGGAGGAAACTATAATTCTTTGGTCGTAGCAGGTTACCCTTACGATGATTTGGAAAATTATGAGGGTGCTATGGATGCAGATATAGCTCGTTACCACTGGAAGGTTACTTATTATGCAACAAATGATAGTTTGGTATTCGAACCGTTAAATGCTTCACGCAGTACTTACGAAAATGATATGTTAGTAAACTCACCTGCATATTATTTTAACACTGTAAATAAGGGAACTGCATTTACTGGAACACCAAGTTCATCACAAGCTCAGGCATATAATAAAGCTGCAGGAGTTCCGGTTGCTTTGTATGCACAGAATATTGGTCCGGCAGCTGCTGATGTACAAGCTTACTTGACAGTTGGTAGTCCGAACGCTTTGAATATTTCTGACAATAAATATGCTGCTGCTCCTAAGTTTGATATGACTGCACTTGGCTATCCAACATTTACAGAGCCAGATTTGGCAGAAAGATTGATGTGGAACGGATCGGACGCAGGTACAAATCAATGGCGTGTAGCTGGTGATAATCCTGCTTATGTAACCAACGGTGCCGATGCCAATTACAGCAAATATTCTGTTATGACTGCTCAATATGTACCGTCGGATGTTAATATTAGTGCTACTACTTTGACATACAATGGACTGTATGAAGGTATCTTGGCAGATTTCAAGGCAAATGATGGTACGCAGTGGTTGCGTTTGGCGTACAACTATACTCCAGACTATTTGGCACGTACAACTGTGGCTGATGGCTTGTACTTCATCAACTTGAAGACAAATAAGACATATACAGGTAATGCTGCTCGTAAAAACGGTTCTTATTTGGCATACAACCATGTTGGTCGTTTGATTTATACAGCAGAAAATGAAAATCAGGACTTCAACAATATGCCTGCAACTCAATGGGTTGTTAAGCAAATTCGTTGCCAAGTAACTGATGGCGAAGTAAATGTAAACAAAACTCCGGAAGTGGCTATTTATAACCGTGAATATGGTGTAGAGGGTGCTCCTGTATTCCAAGGTCAATTATACACAACAGAGGATGGTGCAGTTTACTTGATCAATCATCGTGATTACTACAATGTAGCTAAAACGGATGGTAAGTTCACAAAGAATGCATTCTCTTGTGGTGATACTTTGGTTGTTAAAGCTGTTGAAAATGAAGCTGCTTTGACAGACCAGTTCCATGGCTATGCAGAATTGGGTATGTATGAAATGAAGGATACGACAGAATTTTTAGCTTATTCTGCAGAACATCCTTATTACTTGCGTTATAATGATAAGACATCTGATGAAGAACAGACAAATACATTCAAATATTTGTTCGAAAATCCTGATAAATATTTGGCCGTAACAAATCCGGATAACATTTCAGGTAATGAAACACAGAGCTTGTTCGAGATTGAAAAGATCGCTACTGATGAATATGGCTATGGTAAAGATGTTACATATGCAGATGGTAAGAAATTACCGCAGTTGGTAAGAACTGTTTATGCATTGAAAGTTCGCGACAACAATACAGTGGATAACAACCGTAAATATGTTTGTGTAATTGATGATAATACAAACAATCAACGTTATGCTGTTCGTACGCTGGATCAAGTTGATGGTCAGAAGGTGAAGATCGCAGAATTCTATCTGAAATCAAATGAAGTGAATGTTGATCGCACAAAAGAAGCCTACATCTTGGTTGATGCTCGTGGTTTGGATAATGTGAAGGGAGATAAGGCAGCTAATGCAGTTAATTTGAATAATGATATTTTCTATCAGCCGAATATCTTGGATACTGAAATTTCAGACTTGGTAGATGTTAAAGGCACAAAACTTTGGGATGGTCGTAAATTCATTGAAAACGGTTGGCAGATTTTGGAAATGGTAAATGATCCGGATAAGTTGTATGCTTATGACATGGATAACCAGTGGAATAAAGACTTCACAGCATTTACATTGGAAACTAATATCCGTCCGCTTTACAAACCAGTAGAAGAAGTGCGTGATGTAAATGGTAATATCGATATTTACAAGCGTGATGGTATGGGTGATGTTAAGCAGAAACTGTTTGAAATGTCAAAGAACCAGTATACAACTGCTACTTCTCTGACTTGGCGCAAGGATGTAAACTATTTGGGTATGACTTCAGAAGGTATCAAGCCGGCAGCAGGTAAGACAACTGCCATGTATGCTGATGGTGTTGTTACTTCTCCAGTATCACCAATACCAATGCCTCAGTACATGTTGTGGGTTGCTAATGACTCAGTAGCTGATGGTTTCTATTGTGAAGATTATCTGGAAATGCCGGGTCATGGTTATTTCGCAGATAAAGATGCTGCTGAAAAAGATGATATGGATCACTTTGTATATTACAATGGTTATGTATCAGGCCGTATGTTGGTTAACTTCAACGACTCTGTAGCTAAATATAACGGGTTGAATAAATTGGACGAAGCTAGCAAATTCAAATATAATAATCGTGTACGTTTGGGCTTTGTTGAAGGTGTTCATATGAACTTTACAAAAGAAGAATTGGCTAAAGAAGGTGCTGATAAGTATTTTGCAGGATCAGTTCCGACTGAAGATACTGAAGTTGTATATGTTCTTCATAGTATAACATTGGATGATATTCGTGATATTAGCACTAACGTTAAAGGACAAGGTGACGAAGGTCATGGATATATTAATCCTAAGAAGTTGAAAGAAGCTATCGATAAGAACTTGATTGATGTTAAATTCTTGGATAGTAAGCATCGTAACTTTGTATGGTCATTCCGTTATACTGAAGATGATATTACAGGTCCAACTGAAGGTACTGAATTTGGTCATGAAGACTTCTTGATGGAATCTTTTGATAATGAAGATGGAAAAGATGGAAAAGCTAAGATTGGTGGTTTCGAAGGTGCTTGGGTAGGCTTGGATGGTAACATTCCTGTATTACGCAAGAACTATACTAACAATGGCGATCACAACAACTTAGAAGGAGAACCAATTCACGAAGGTTTGAACCAAGCTACAATTTTTGGTATGTCAGAAACTGAAAATGCCGCTACAGCTAACGAAGAAATCTCTACTTCAAGCGTAGTAGTTGCAGGTGTTGACGGAGCTGTAGTAGTTAAGGGTGCTGAAGGTAAGAACGTAATCGTAAGCACAATCTTAGGTAAGGTAGTTGCTAACGAAGTAGTTTCTTCAGACAACGCTACAATCGCTGCTCCGGCTGGTATCGTAGTAGTATCAGTTGACGGCGAAAGCTTCAAGGTAGTAGTAAAATAATTGACAATTGAAGATTAACAATTGACAATTCATAAAATTGCGGTGGGAGAAATCCCATCGCAATGTAAGATATAATAAAATTAATTGGTCACCTCCGGCACTAGTCAGCCGGTAGAATAAGTACCTCGTGAGAGCGAAAGTGGCGTTAATAAATAGATTAATATAAAAAGTTAATAGTCCACGCAAGCCATCCAAAGCTTCGTCCTTCAGGGCGAAGAATCAAAGGAAAAGGCCAAGTACCCTGCGAAGGCGAACAGGTGGCGTTAGTATTAATAATAGTGTAATATAAAGTTTATGTTCTACCAGTAACCTTGTGAAGGGTAAACGTGGAATCTCAAAAGTGTGGAATCCCTGCTATTCTATTTCGGATAGCGGGGATTTTTATTAATGGATAATGAACAATTGACGATTGAAATTATAAGTCAATTATTTATCTTTATTTCCTTCCGAAGTCGGCTGGGATTTCTCCCCAAGCAGACGTTTCCCATTTGTAGATAGGGGTTGTATATGTATTTTCCTGTAGCCATTTTTCGGCACGGGCAATCAGATCGAATATCGGTTCGTTTTCGGGCAAACGTTCCAGCAAGGTCTTGCATTTCTTGTTCTTTACCCAAGAGATCGCGTTCCGGCTGTCCGAATAGATCGGGATGGAACAATTTCTTTGTTTGAGCAAAGCCAATCCGTGGACGAGGGCCAGAAATTCACCAACGTTATTTGTCCCTTTCGGCATTGGTCCGACCCGGAAAATTTCCTGTCCGGTAGCCGTATAGACACCGCGGTATTCCATATCTCCCGGATTTCCGCTACAGGCGGCATCCACGGCAAGACTGTTATTGATAGGTCGTCCGATGACCGGTGTTTTCTCTTTCATCATCTTTTCAAAGACCATCTTCGGAGTCGGATTCTTTTGGATATAACTCTCGTATCCATTGGCAAATGCTTCTTCGGCAGCCTCCCGACTTTCAAAGGCCTTGTATTTGGCACCCGACTGTCCTTCTACCTGTTCTTTACAGTCTTCCCAGTTGTTGTACACACCCGGATGTAGACCTTGCCAGACCACATAATATTTCCTTGTTTTTCCCATAGCCTATTTTCGTTGAGTCGCGTCGTAGATCGTTGTTACAGGAGGTTGTTTCAGCATGACTTTACGATCCTGTTTGAATTCTTCCAGATAGGTCTGTCTCCCGTGAAAAGTCTGTGCCTCCGGATTTTTATAGACTTCATAAAAGAAAAAAATCGTTGGATCAGAAGCATCCTGATAAAATTCGTATCTGAGGCAACCTTCTTCTTTTCGGGTTGCTTCAATTAAGGGCTTAACCCTTTGCTTAAAAGCCTCTTTGTATTCTTCCTTTACAAAAAGTTTAGCCGTTATGATTACCGGTCTATCAGCCTCTTCTGCTATCGATAAAGGATGATCGAATAGCAAAAAGACAACCGACAGGAGCGCAGTTTGACAGAAATGCTTCTTCATAGCTCATATATTATGAAAACGAAATGATTGCAATGTTACTAAAATTTTACCAGATACACAAACCGATTCGAAAGCCAGGAAAGACATCACGGCTAAGTTTGTCAAATTCGGACGAATAAACTTTGAGGCTATTGGAAAAAAAATCTATTTTTGCATAAATTCAAAGGACAACAAAATGAAACGTATTTTTCTAATGGGATATATGGGAGCCGGTAAGACAACTGTTGGAAAGAAGCTGTCGAAGCAACTGAATCTCTCATTTATTGACCTGGACTACTATATCGAAGGGCGTTATCATAAAGAAATACGCCAGCTATTTGCAGAAAGAGGTGAAGATGCATTCCGCGATATAGAACGGCGGATGCTGCACGAAGTTGCCTCATTCGAAGATGTATTGGTATCGACCGGTGGTGGAACTCCTTGCTTCTTCGACAACATGGAGTTTATGAACGATGCGGGAACAACCGTCTATCTGAAAGTATCAGTTGATGAGCTTGCCAATCGGTTGGAAGTCTGCAAGCAGACCCGTCCGGTCCTCCAGAACCGGAGCGGTGAAGAACTGAAACAGTTTATTGCTGACAGCTTGGAGAACCGTCGTCCTTTCTATGAGCAAGCACAGATTGTCTTTGATGCCGAACAGATGATGACAGAGCAGGATATACAGACAATCACCGATAAATTGGTGGAATTATTATAAATCCGTTGGATATGAAAAACACAACAGACAACCCGTCGCAACAATTCTACATTCCCCAGGAATTATTACAGGAATTGGGTAAAATGAAGAATACGCTGGTCATTGGGGTTCCCAAGGAACGGAACCGGGGAGAAAAACGGGTAGCCCTCACGCCCGAATCAGTAGAGATTCTGACAAGCTATGGTCATCACGTTTATGTAGAAAGCGGAGCCGGATTGGGAATTAATTATTCAGACAACCATTATTCGGAAGCGGGAGCAGAGATTGTAGCGACACCCGCAGAAATCTTTCAGGCTGATCTGATCGTCAAAATCCTACCTTTATTGCCCGAAGAAGCCCTTTTGATGCGTCCACGGAGCAGCGTCTTTTCGTTTGTTCCGCTCCGGCAACTGACAGCAGAAACTTATCAGGTACTGATGAATAAACGGATTACGGCCTTGGCATACGATTTTCTGAAGGATGAAAAGCTGCTCTATCAGCCCATCATGAGTGCCATGGCCGAAATTGAAGGCTATGCATCGATCAGTATTGCATCCGATCTGTTGAGCAATAATCATGGAGGCAAGGGAATCTTGTTGGGAGGTGTTGCTGGTGTGTCGCCCACTGAGGTTGTCATTATCGGAGCCGGGAATGCCGGAACTAATGCGGCTCGGGCTGCTCTGGCATTAGGTGCGTCGGTGAAAGTGTTCGACAATAATATCCAGCGCTTACGTCAGATTCAGCGTACGCTGGGAGCTTCTTTGTTTACTTCCAATTTTCATCCGAATGTGTTGAGGAATGCTTTTCAGAGTGCCGATGTTGTGATCGGGGCATTGCACAACGACCATCCACAACACCGCTATGTGATAGCAGAAGGATTGATCGAGACCATGAAGAAAGGAGCTTTGATCATTGACCTCAGGATGAATCAGGGTGGTTGTTTTGAAACAACCTGCTGTTTGTCGGCTGTTGATCCGGAAATCTTTGAGCAGCACGGAGTCTTGCATTTCTGCAAGCCCTTTATCAGTAACTATGTGGCCCGGACTGCGTCGATGGCATTCAGCAACCTACTTGTTCCCTTGCTGACGGAAATAGGAGATATGGGAAGTCTGAAGGCCTTGATCCAGTATCATCCCGGAGTCAAACAGGGAATTTATCTATATTCCGGAAAGCCGGTAAATGATTACATATCCAATCATTTTAATCTCCGATCAAATAATATTGATATCTATTTGACCGCTTTTTAGGAAATTTCATTCTTTCTTATTTTCTTTGTAGGTCTTTAATTGATAACAGCGATTAAGTGAAAAATATCATGACAGAACAAACAAAAGTAACGACATTAGAAAAGGTAGTGGTACGTTTCTCTGGTGATTCAGGAGACGGAATGCAGTTGACAGGTACTATCTTTTCAAATCTGTCGGCTGTATTCGGAAATGAAATCTCTACATTCCCCGATTATCCGGCAGAAGTGAGAGCTCCGCAAGGAACATTGAGCGGTGTTTCTGGGTTCCAGGTACATTTGGGATCTAAGAAAATCTTTACCCCTGGTGAAAAAGCTGACGTATTGGTTGCGATGAATCCGGCAGCTTTGAAGGTTAATGTGAAGCACATCAAACCTAACGCCATTGTCTTGATTGATACGGATTCGTTCCAGAAAAGCGACCTGGAAAAAGCCCTTTACACGACCGATGATCCGTTTAAAGAATTAGGATTGACTCAAGTACAGGTAGTAGCAGCACCTATTTCTACCATGGTGCGTGATGGCCTGACTGATTTCGGTTTAGACAATAAATCAGCATTGCGCTGCAAGAATATGTTCGCTTTGGGTCTGGTATGCTGGTTGTTCGAACGCCCACTCGACGAAGCTATGCACATGCTTCAGAACAAGTTCGCTAAGAAACCGGTGATTGCCCAGGCTAATATCAAGGCGTTGACCGACGGTTACAACTACGGACATAATATCCACGCCAGTGTTTCAACCTATCGTATTGAAAGCAAGAAAGCGCTTCCGGGTACATATATGGATGTCAATGGAAACAAGGCTACTTCATACGGATTGATTGCTGCTGCAGAAAAAGCCGGGTTACGTCTTTTCTTGGGTAGTTATCCGATCACTCCGGCTACGGATATTTTGCATGAATTATCCAAACGTAAGGATTTAGGTGTAATTACGGTACAGGCAGAAGATGAGATCGCCGGTGTTTGTACGGCTATCGGAGCCAGCTTTGCCGGTTGCTTGGCTGCAACTTCTACTTCAGGTCCGGGTCTGGCCTTGAAGAGTGAGGCAATTGGTCTGGCAGTGATAGCAGAGGTTCCTCTGGTTGTAATTGATGTACAGCGTGGTGGTCCGTCAACAGGTATGCCGACGAAGTCAGAACAGACCGACTTGATGCAGGCATTGTATGGACGTAACGGTGAATGTCCGGCTGTTGTTTTGGCAGCTTGCACACCGACCGACTGTTTCGATGCTGCATTCTGGGCAGGAAAGCTGGCTGTTGAACATATGACACCGGTTATCTTGCTGACAGATGCCTTTATTGCCAACGGCTCTTCTGCATGGCGTTTGCCGGAATTGGATAAATATCCGGAAATCAAACCGAATTATATTACCAATTATCACGAAGATAAGCCATGGAAACCTTATCGCCGCGATCCGGAAAGCTTGGTTCGTTATTGGGCTATCCCAGGTACAGAAGGATTTACCCATCGTTTGGGTGGTCTGGAAAAAGACTATGACACAAGTGCCATTTCTACAGATCCGATGAACCACCAGCGTATGGTGAAGGCACGTCAGGCTAAGATCGATAAGATCGCTGATTATATCCCTGAACTGGAAGTTGTAGGAGATGAGGATGCTGATCTGCTGATCGTAGGCTGGGGCGGAACATACGGTCATTTGTATGAAGCCATGGAAACGATGCAAGAGCAAGGCAAGAAAGTGGCATTGGCACACTTCAAGTTTATCAATCCGCTGCCGAAGAATACAGCTGAGGTATTGAAGAAGTATAAGAAAGTCGTGGTAGCTGAGCAGAACAACGGACAGTTTGCCAACTATCTGAGAAGTAAAGTAGACGATTTCAATCCGTATAAGTTCGACCGTATCAAAGGTCAGCCGTTCATTGTATCTCGTCTGGTAGAAGAATTTACTAAAATATTGGAGGCATAAGATAATGGCAACAGAAGAAATAAAATATCAACCGAAAGATTATAAAAGCGATCAGTACGTTCGCTGGTGTCCGGGATGTGGTGACCATGCCGTATTAAATTGTTTACATAAAGCGATGGCAGAGGTAGGTGTTGCGCCACACAATATGGCTGTCATTTCAGGTATTGGCTGTTCATCCCGTCTGCCTTACTACATGAATACATATGGATTCCATACCATTCACGGTCGTGGAGCGGCAATCGCTACAGGTGTTAAGACGGCTCGTCCGGACTTGAGCGTATGGTTGATTACCGGTGATGGCGACTGTCTGGCAATTGGTGGTAACCACTTCATCCATGCTGTACGTCGTAATATCGACTTGAATATCGTTTTGTTCAACAATAAGATTTACGGACTGACGAAAGGGCAATATTCTCCTACATCCGATCGTGGATTCGTTTCTAAGAGTTCTCCTTACGGAACGGTAGAAGATCCGTTTATCCCGGCAGAACTGGCTTTGGGCGCACGGGGTAACTTCTTTGCCCGTGCCATCGATGTGGATTTGAAGAATACGACAGAGATCCTGGCGGCTTCGGCTCGTCATAAAGGAGCTTCTGTAACGGAAGTATTGGTCAATTGTGTGATCTTCAACAACGGTATCCACAAGCAGATCACCGATAAGGAATTCCGGGCAGATCGGACGATCTTCTTGCGTCACGGTGAAAAGATGATCTACGGAGCCAACAACGATAAAGGTATCGTTTTGGATGGACTGAAACTGAAATCAGTTACTATCGGTCAGGATGGTTATACATTGGATGATGTGCTGGTTCATGATGCCCACTGTAAAGACAATACCCTGCACATGATGTTGGCTATGATGGGTGGTGATATGCCGGTAGCTTTGGGTATTATTCGTGATGTGGACGCTCCTACATACGATGAAGCCGTTCACGAACAGTTGAAGGAAGTACAGGAAAAGATGCCAAGCCGCACACTGGATCAGTTCCTGAGAAGTGGTGAGACTTGGGAAATTAAGTAGTTCATCTGGTCAGATAAATGTAGCTAGGTGCGATAAACTCCTTTTCGATGAGGATTTATCGCACCTTTTTTCATTTACCTGTAATTTTTTGTGGAAGTAAAGGTCGCGATAAAATATTTTTCTATATTTGCAATTGTTCATTATAATGAAAGCAAAGAGAGAAAGTATTTATTTATTTGCTATGCCGGCTAGACAAATGTTTATTAAAAAGGAGAGTGTGTGTTATGGTAAAGAAAAGTTTTGGATGGATGGTGATATTCGCCACCTGTATAGCCTGTACAAATCGGGAACAAGGGAAAACTGTACAAGGTCTTGATTATCCAGTAAAAGATGTATTGACTGAAGAGACGATTACAACAGACGATTCAATCTCAGTCGTTACAGGAAAGTTAGTTATCGGGCATGAAGTCCGTTCTTTCGTTATGGATGGGGATTCGGTGGAATATTGGTTTATTGACCGTTCCGGTACTGTTCAGCAGGAGTATGAACGGGTTGTTCCTGATGGAATGAAAAACTATACACCTGTGCGGGTAGAGATGAAGGTCAAGTATTTGGGTAAATCGGATGAAGGTTTTGCGGCTGAATATGATGGTGTGTATGAAGTCTTGGAGCTTCTGAAGATGGAACCTTAACCTGGTCTTAATTCCGTATGGAAATATATATAACCCGGTATTCGTCTCTTTTGTGTAGAGGACCCATACCGGGTTATTTTCGATTATGGATTCATGGAAATCAAATACTTCGAAAAACCGGACGATTCCATGATATTGTATCCGGTGGAATCACCCGAACAGATCAGGAAATATTCGATTTCGGGCAATTTCTGCTTCAATTCTTCAGCTCCTTTTGAACCTAATACCATGCAAGCCGTAGCACAGGCATCAGCCAACATCGCTGTCGGAGCAATTACTGTCGCACTTAACACATCCCTTTGTACCGGACATCCTTCCCGAGGATCAATGGTATGGGCATATTTCTTTCCGTCTTTGATGTAGAAGTTCCGGTAATTGCCTGATGTAGCCATACCCCGGCGTCCGTTGTTACGGGCTGTTTCGGCCGTTTGTCCTTTGGGCCACAGATGAATTGTTGCCTGTAAGTCCTGACTCAGGCCTGTGCTGTCGTCTACCGGACGGGTAATTCCCAGTTTCCAGTATTCACCCCGCTGATTGATTCCTTTGGTAACGATCTCGCCTCCAAATTCAATCATGTAGTTCTGAATACCTTTTTTGTCGAACAGATCGGCAATCATGTCGCATACCGTTCCATCGGCCAGCGAAGAACAATTCAGGATTAAACGGGGATCTTCCTTTACGATCTCCTTGCCTTTAAGCTGAACTTTCTGATAACCGACAAACTGTTTGATACTGTCGATATGTTGTGGAGTAATACTGTCCTGTTTACTGAAACCGAATCCCCAAAGGTTGATCAACGGGGCACAGGTTATATCGTAGGCTCCGTTCGTATAGGCAGAGACCAACATGGCTGTACGAAAAAGCGAACGGAAAGTACTGTCTTCTACCTGAGTCAGTTCATTCCGGTTGATCTGAGAGACAATAGAGGTGGAATCAAAGGCATTGAAGAGGTAATAAAAACGATCCAGTTCTGCCTTGATTTCGTTGTCGAGCGGCTTGTCATATTGATACTTGATATGATACGGAGTATGCAGCCGACCGCTATATGTGTAATAAGATTGAGAAACCTGCTGGCAGCTTCCCAATAGAAGTGCCAACAGGCTTATCGCTACTAATGTTATCTGTTTCATGCGTCGTTAAAACTCTGAAGTGAAATGGAATTTGATATCCGGAAAGTCTTGTTGTGCCATCATCAAGACATAATTAGAATCGGCCAGATAAACATCACGCCCTTCTTTATCCAAAGCCATATATTGGGCTTTACGTTTCTTGAAGTTCTCTAACATGGCAGCGTTGTCACTTTCAATCCAACAGGCTTTATACAGACTGATAGGTTCCCAGCGGCATTGTGCTCCGTATTCGTGTAACAGACGATATTGGATTACCTCGAATTGCAGCTGTCCTACAGTACCGATAATCTTCCGACCGTTGAACTGGTTGGTAAACAACTGGGCAACACCTTCGTCCATCAGTTGCTCGATTCCTTTGTTCAGCTGTTTGGCTTTCATCGGATCTGCATTTTCAATGTATTTGAACATTTCTGGCGAGAAGCTGGGCAGACCTTTGAAATGCAGGTCTTCTCCGGCAGTCAGGGTATCACCGATCTTAAAGTTACCGGTATCCGGAAGACCAACGATATCACCGGCGTATGCTTCATCTACGACCTCTTTCTTTTGTGCCATGAATGCTGTCGGACTGCTGAAACGCATCATCTTTCCGAAACGGACGTGCTTGTAGTTGACATTCCGTTCGAATTTACCGGAGCAGATCTTAACAAAGGCAATACAACTGCGGTGATTGGGGTCCATGTTGGCATGGATCTTAAATACGAATCCAGTGAATGCTTCTTCATTAGGATCTACCACTCGTTCGATTGCTTGTACTGGACGAGGAGACGGGGCTATCTGAATGAAGCAATCCAGCAATTCTTTCACGCCGAAGTTATTCAGTGCGGAACCAAAGAAAACAGGAGCGATATCACCCGAAAGATAGGTGTTTACATCAAATTCTGGATAAACTCCTTCCACCAGTTCCAGATCCATACGTAATTTCTCTGCCTGTGCCGGATCAATGTAATTTTCCAGCTCCGGACTGTTGATATCTTTGAATTCGACATTCTCGGTTACGTATTGCTTACTGGGCGTATATAAGTTCAGCTTCTGTTCGTAAATGTTATACACTCCGCGGAAACGCTGTCCCATATCGATCGGCCAACTCAACGGACGGACCTTGATATGCAGTTCTTCCTCGATTTCATCAAGCAGATCAAAAGGATCTTTACCGTCGCGGTCCATTTTGTTGACAAACACGATCACCGGAGTTTTCCGCATACGGCATACTTCCATCAGTTTACGCGTCTGAGCCTCGACACCTTTCGCTACGTCAATCACGATGATGACACTATCTACGGCAGTCAGTGTTCGGAATGTATCCTCGGCGAAATCCTGGTGACCCGGTGTATCCAGAATGTTAATCTTATGGTCGGCATAATCGAATGCCATGACAGAGGTAGCTACAGAGATACCACGCTGTTTCTCGATTTCCATCCAGTCGGACGTTGCCGTCTTTTTGATCTTGTTCGATTTTACTGCCCCTGCCACATGAATGGCACCTCCGAAAAGCAACAGCTTCTCGGTCAGGGTTGTCTTACCGGCATCCGGGTGACTGATAATCGCAAATGTTCTTCTTCTTTCAATTTCTTCGGAGTATTGACCCATTTCTTTTTGTGCTTCTTATTTCTTGATTACATTCATATTTTCCATACATTTCCGAAGGCTTTCTTCCCAGTGAGGAATTGTTAAGCCATAGGAAGATTTGATTTTCTGTTTGTTCAGTACGCTGAAATGCGGACGAACAGCTTTCGTTGGATAATCTTTCGATTCGATCGGGACTACCCGGGCCTTCAGACCAGCCAGCGAGATGATCTTGACTGTAAAATCGTACCAGCTACAAACACCTTCATCCGAGAAGTGATAGATTCCCGGTTGATATTGTCCTTGTTCGGCTTGTTCCAGGATGGATAATAAGGCAATGGCCAAGTCGGTTGCGTAAGTAGGACTTCCCACCTGATCAAATACTACCCGGATCTCCTCACGTTCAGCTCCCAAACGAAGCATGGTCTTGACAAAATTATTTCCGTACTCGGAATATAACCAGGCTGTCCGGACAATGACGGCATCCGGGCAAATCTCCTGCAGAACCTCTTCTCCGGCTCTTTTGGTAGAGCCATATACCGATTGGGGATTTGTCGTGTCTGTTTCCCGGTAAGGAATACAAGATGTACCGTCGAATACATAATCGGTTGATACGTGAATAACTTTCGCCTGGCACTTTTGGGCGGCCCGAGCCAGATTGGCTACCGCATCCCGGTTGATCTGTTCGCAAAGTTCCAGGTTCTCTTCAGCCTTGTCGACTGCAGTATAAGCGGCACAGTTCAGGATGTAATCTACCGGATGCGTTTGGATAAAGGCATCCACACTTTCTTCTTTGCAGATGTCTAATGTATCTACATCTGTAAAGAGAAACTGAAAGCGGTTATATGCTCCGGAAAGACAACGGATAGAAGTTCCCAATTGTCCGTTTGCTCCGGTAACCAATACTGTTTTCATATCTTTATTCATCTTCTAATTCAAGTTCTCCGTTCATATCAGCTCTGTATTTCTCTGCCAGCAAAGCGAGGAATGAACTGATTTGTTTTATCCCATCCAATGTCTCAGCGCTGATTTCCTTTCCTTGCATCCGCAGCATCAGGTATCCATATACGGCAGTAAAGCATGTTTCCAGTTCCGGAATGTCGTTTCCGCCTGACTTGGCACGCAACTGTACGATATAAGGAAGCGTTTTGTAATAGGCCGCTCCATAAATCATTTCTTTCGGAGATTTCAGGAGACGCAAATGCAGATCCGTCAGCGTTATGATAACATTCTTGTTCAATTGAATGTGACCAGATTCTTTGACACCTTCGCTTCGCATCATTTCAATCAGTTCTTCATACCAGCGGGCTATTTCTTCTTTCACTTCGTCCGGCTGGTTATAACGGGCAATGACTTTATCCCGTATTTCGTCCATATCAAAATGATTGGCACGGATCAAATCTTCTACCTGCCACATGTACAGCAGGTATTCGCATATATTTTCTTTTCTTTTTTGTCTGGCAATAATCATAGTGATAATGCTAAAGTAAACTCTGATACAGCCTGATAGAAATCAGCATCTTTGATGCCCAGTTGCCGACATGCCAGACGGGCAGCATTGATGTTGATCAGAAAATGATGATTTAATATCCGGATGGGATACTTTCCATACCGGGTGTCCAGATAAACCTGCCCTTCTTCTTCAACGATCGGATGTCCTTCAAACGGGATTGCTGTGATGTCATTCCGGATATCCTGAACTAATTCTCCGATGACAGGGTCACCTCCGTAGTAAATTAATTTCCCTTCTCGTTCAATAGAAGTGGAAAAACAACGGTAAGTGGACATATAAGCTTCCGGAGAGTCATGATCTTGAGATGAATCCCAATTCAAGTTCGTCATGATGGCGATATGCGGACGATAAAATTCCAATTGAGAGCGTTTCTCGATTACCGACGTGATGTGTTCATCTCCTTCAATAAGAGCGATACGAGCTTCATAACTGAAATGCAGATGTTTGTCTAAACCCGGTATTTCGCTGGTAGTAGCATAGTCGAAAGCCATTTTTTGCTTGCGCAGTGCAGCTGCTATCATAGCGATGATAATCTTTCGTCCCCGACTTCCGGCAATGACCACTCTTGTTTTTGACTTTGTGCGCTGATATATGAATTCCGGTATTGATTGGATTAACAGCCCCAACTCTTTCGCGCGCTGAAATTCCGGATTATCTTGTGTTACTTTACTCCCTAGTACCACCGAATATGTATTCTTTGCCAATTTCTCCGGGAACCATCCGTTACCAAAGCAGGTAATTTCATCCTGTTCCAACTCTTCTTCCAGTTCCGAAGAAACTTCGGTACCGGAGACACTGACCTCATATCCTTTGTCGTGGATAGCATGGGCTAGCTCTAAAACCAGGGGATCCGTGATTGAAATCAAATGAATTTTTCGCATTGTTAGGATTTTATAGGGCAAAAGTACGAAAAAATCTTCACACTCGTTTTTAATTTCTCAATCTTTGATGGGTATACTGGCGCTTTATTCACAATGTTAAGCAGATCTCTTAATCTGAAAATGTCAAGAAGGCTGATATGTAATGAGATGGTTTGTTATCAAATCGTTTAGCTTTTTTAATTTGAACTTATTATTGTGCGCACACTACTATTTAAATGAAATAATTTAAAAACAAACTTCACTATGTGGAGAAGTCTATTTGTCAATCCGTTTGTGAATTGTTGTTTCAAGATTCAAAAGGGACAAGCCCTTATCAACTGTTTGGAAAGGAGACTAAAGATTATCAATAGGATTAAGAGGAGAAGGGCAGAGTGAAAAGACAGTGGTGATGAGGGTGAAGATTGTTATAATAAATCTGGTTGAAGATTGTAACTGAAATAAACGAGGATCGGATGCAAATTCAAAGAGGATCGTTAACGATTCTCACTTATTTTGTAGAAAAAGATGCTGGCCTTTTGGTAAATTCATGTCTAGCCTTTCATCAAAATACGTCAGCTTTTTTATCATTTACATGGAAAAGAATAATATGTGCGTTTTATACACTGATTATCAATTGTATAATATTAGGTAAATAATATTTGTGGAAGTCGTAAATTTTTGTTGTAAAAATATTTTTGTATAAAGTGATAAAAATCTTTTGAAATGTGAAAAAATATCCATATAATTGCACTCAATGTAGCATTTGATGGATGTGAATAACAGAACTGATGTGATATTTCTCATTTTAAAGTTTCGAGAGGTTGAGTAAAATGAAATAAATCTGTATTTCAGTGGAAATTAAAAGAGTGTGAAATAGAAAGGATTTAAAAAGTGAAGATGTTAAGTCTTTTTGGGAAGTAAAATGAGGATTAACTCAGAACGAGTAAACTGTTAACTATTGCTAATGCTAAAATTAAAAAATGAGGAGTGTGTTCTTAATATTATTTTCCTTATTCTAATAAATAGTATTATATGAAAAACAAATGTCAACCTTTATTCTATTCAGGTAAAATTGCAAAGATTTCTACCTTATGCCTATTACTACCGGCTCTGTCAGTGGTCAGTGTACAGGCTGGTGGATTTAGTTCTGATAGGACTATGACCGGAATTACTCAACAAGGAAAGATGATTTCTGGTGTAATTGTTGATCAGACAGGTATGCCTATTATTGGGGCAAATGTAATCATCAAAGGAACAACATTGGGATCCATTACGGATATGGATGGTAAGTTTACCATTCCTGATGTTCCAGCTGATGCTATATTACAAATCTCATATATAGGTTATAAATCCATAGAGATGCCAGTTGGCACAAAAACAGAATTCAACATTACTTTATCGGAAGATTCTGAAAAACTAGAAGAAGTTGTCGTAGTTGGTTATGGCGTGCAGAAGAAAGTCACAGTAACAGGTTCTGTGGCAAGTGTAACCGGAGAAGAATTGAAAGCTTCGCCAACTTCAAACTTAACGAATGCGATGGTGGGTCGTATGCCAGGTGTCATTGGTTTCCAAACAGCTGATGAACCAGGAGGGGGTGGTACTACCATTCGCATTCGTGGTACTAACTCATTAGGAAGTAAAGATCCGTTGATCGTTATTGATGGTATTCCGGATAGAGGGGGTGGTATGAACCGTTTGAACCCGAATGAAATTGAATCCATGTCTGTATTGAAAGATGCCTCTGCTGCCATTTACGGTGCTCGTGCCGCGAATGGTGTAATCTTGATTACAACCAAGCGAGGAAAAGAAGGAAAGCCAACAGTTTCATTTAATGCAAGTGCAGGTTTCTCTCAACCGAGTCGTTTGCCAGAAATGTGTAATGCTTATGAATATGCGACCATGGTCAATGAAATAAATCCAGGAACTTGGTCTGATGAAGATTTAAGATTATTCCAGACCGGTGAAGATCCATGGGGACATCCTGATACAGATTGGTTTGATACCGTATTAAAAAATGCTTCTCCTGTTTATAGAGCAGATGTTGGTGTGAGCGGTGGTACCGATATCGTTAAATATTATGTGAATCTGGCGGCCAATGGTGAAGATGGATTATATAAAAATTCACAGAACCGTTATGATCAATATAGTATCCGAACCAATTTAGATATCAAGACCAGTCAGTATGTAAACTTCCAAATTGGATCAACGGCTCGCTTTGAGAATACAAATTATCCAGCGAAGGCGGCGTCCAGTATTTTCTCAGGTATCCGTCGTGGTAAACCAACTCAGGTGGCATTTTGGCCGACTGGGGAACCAGGACCGGATTTGGAGCGTGGAGATAACCCGGCCGTAACTTGTACAGACTTGGCAGGTAAAGATCATTATAAAGACTATTATGTGCAAAATAATGCATCTGTCAATATCAAAATTCCATGGGTTGAAGGACTTTCTTTACGTGGTAATGCTTCGTATGATGTCCATTTCCAGAATCGGCATAAATTTGAGCGTCCGGTTTATCTGTATTCATGGGATGGTGTACACTATGACAGTTCTGGTTTGAGTGGAGCTAAGCGTTGGTTGGAATCTCCTCAACTCGAGCGTAAACATATTGAACAAACAGACTGGATGACCAACTTAATGATAGATTATAACCGTACATTTGACAAACATACTTTTGGCGTAACATTCGGTATTGAAGCTCAAAAGAAACATTATGAAGAGACTTATGCCTTCCGTAAAGGTTTCATTTCTGATACAAAGCCTGAACTGAATTTGGGAGGTGAAGAAGGAATACAGGCTAATGGTTATTCTTGGAATGAATCTCGCTTGAATTACTTTGGCCGTTTATCATACAACTACCTGGAACGTTACTTATTCGAATTTGTATGGCGTGTTGATGGTTCATATCGTTTCCCGAAAAACAAACGTTACGGTTTCTTCCCGGGAGTATCGGCTGCATGGCGTGTATCTGAAGAAAATTGGTGGAAAGACAATATTGGTTTTATCGAATATTTTAAATTAAGAGGTTCCGTTTCTCAGACAGGTAATGACGCTTTGTTGGATGCAGATGGTAATTATGACCGTTCTATCCAGTATTTGAATACTTATGGTTTTAATACTGCGGGAAATGTTTTCGGAGGCGTGGAATATAAACGTTTGTACCCAACTCGTACTCCAAATCCTGACATTACATGGGAGGTTGGAACAACCTATGATGTTGGTTTGGATTTTAAATTCCTTGATAATCGTTTGAGTTTGGAGGGGGACGTATTTTATCATAAACGTACCAATATGTTGATTTCAAGAAACGCTTCTTTGCCGGAAATTACGGGTATTACGTTGCCTCGTGAGAATATTGGTAAGATGAAAAACCGTGGTTTTGAAATGTTATTGGGTTGGAATGATAAAATTGGTGAAGTGGAATATTCTGCTTCATTCAATATGACGTATGCTAAGAATGAAATTTTATTCTGGGATGAAACCCCAGGTGTTCCCTCTTATCAAGTTTCTACAGGAATGCCGGTTGATACAGAATTGTATTATATTGCTGATGGCATTTTCCGTGATCAGGCTGAAGTAGATGCTTATCCGCATTGGGAAGGTGCACAGCCAGGTGATATCCGCTTTAAGGATGTGAATAGCGATGGAAAGATCGATGCTGATGACCGTATTCGTTCAGACAAGAATCAAGAACCTCGGTTTGTTGGAGGTTTAACTTTAGGTTTGAATTGGAAAGGTTGGGATTTGATGGCTTTGTTCCAAGGAGCAACAGGTGGTCAGGTCTATATTCAGACTTGGTCTGGTACGATCGGTAATTTCTTGAAAAGCTATTATGATGAACGTTGGACTCCGGAAAATCCAGACGCAACAGGTCCTCGTACTTACGAACGAGAGAACCAATATTGGATTACCAACCGAAATACATATTTCTTGCGTAACGCTAATTATTTGCGTTTGAAGAACATTGAATTGGGTTATACATTCCATAATAATGTATTGCAAAAAATAGGATTGAGTAAATTGAGAATTTATTCAAATGCAACCAATGTGTTCTGTATTGATGGTGTAAAAGATGCCGATCCAGAACAGCGAGACATCAATTTGGAAGCATATCCTTTGAGACGAATTATTAATTTTGGTATTCAAGCAACATTCTAATACATAATATTTATGAGAAAGTTAGTAAAAAAAATATACAGTACCCTTTCATTAGGCTTCATCATGTCTGTTGCAATGACCTCTTGTTCTGATTTTATGGATCTAACACCTGAGGATCAATATGATGAAGCAACTGTATGGTCTGATGCAGGGCTTGTTCAGGCTGTTGTGAACGATGTTTATGCTTATATTAAACATGGTGCAGATGAAGTAAGCACTACGGCTTTGACTGATGATGCTTATTTTACACACAACTACGGAGTGAAGGCAATCAATGAATCTGCAATTTCTGGTAGTGACTTGCAATGGTATGATGATGATAACTGTCCTTTTAAATGGACAAACAGTTATAAAGGAATATATCGTGCGAACTTAATTTTGCAGAATATTGATAATGTTCCCGAAAAAGTAGGATACGACTTGAATATGTTGAAGGGAGAAACTTATTTTTTAAGGGCTTATATGTATTCTGAGTTGGTAAGAGGTTTTGGCGGTGTTCCTATTGTTGACAAAGTTTATACGATTGAAGATGCTTCTACCTTGTCGTTGCCGCGAAGTAGTGTGAAAGAATGTTTGGAATTTATTTTGTCGGATTTGGATCAGGCTATTGCATTGTTACCTGAAACTGTATCTTCGGCTGATCTTGGTCGGGCAACCAAAGGAGCTGCTATTGCATTGAAAGCACGTATGTGTTTACATCTAGCTAGTCCGTTGTATGCTGATCGAACAGTCAATACATTGGCTTGTAATCAGTATGATGGAGATCGGAATGCTTTGTATGAATCTGCATTGAATTATGCAAAAGAAGTTATTAATAGCGGTGTTTATTCCTTAATTGATTGTAATGCCGGAACAGTCAAAGAAATAGCAGATAAATTCCATGAAATTGCAACGACTAACAATGCGGAATTGATCTTTGCAAAACAGTTTGTTAATAAGTCTCAGAATGCAGATAATAATGTCAGAAACAGAGCTGCACTTTGTCATGGGCCAAATGGATATCATAATTGGGCTGGTGTTACACCTTCAAATGATTTGGTGATGTCTTTTGAAATGGAAGACGGTTCTCTTAACACTACATTGTTAAATCCGGGTGAAACAGCCACCGTAAATCCTTACTTAAACCGTGAGCCACGTTTTTATGCCACGATTGGTTATGATGGCGCTGAATGGGGAAGACCTCGTCCGTCAGATTCACAAGTATTTGATCCGACTCCTCTAGGAACCTTACAGATGGGATTCTATGAGTTGTCAAGCGGTGGTAGTCCGGTAGAAGCTCAGGTTGCCTTTGATGCTGCTGGTAATCCAATTAAAAGTATTGCATTTACGGGAGTCAATGGGGTTGATACACGTCGTTCAGCTGTTGAGGATTGGAATGGATCTTTTACAGGTTATCTGGAAAAGAAATTGATTGATACTTCTTTTGAAGCATCTGAATCGATGTTCCAGACCTGTCCGTATCCGTTTATTCGTTTAGCGGAAATGTACTTAGTTGCAGCAGAGGCTTGTATTGAACTGAACAGATTGGACGAAGCAGTACACTACTTGGATGCATTACGTGCACGTATCGGACGTCCGGATACCAAAGCTACACTGACTGTACGTAATCAAGCTTTCAATCAAGCTAATTTGCGTGAGTTTTTGCGGTTGGAACGTCGTTCGGAATTGGCTTACGAAGATTCTCGTTATTATGATATCCGTCGTTGGATGATTGCTCCTCAAGTAATGTCAAAACCATTGACAGGTATAGCTGTGGTAGCTCGTCTAAAACCGGGAAAAACAGCTTCAGCTCCATATGTTCAGGATGCAGAGACATGGGACTATCAGTACTTTGTTACAGATTTGACTTATCGTGAATCCCGGAAATGGACTGACAAGTTATATTTTGCGCCTATTAAGCGAGATGAAATTAATCGAAATACAGCTATTATACAGAACCCTGGTATGGAATAGTTTGTCATGCTACAGATTTACTTTACACCCATTTAACAAAAAAAGAGAAAGCAATGGGAAAGAAAGGAATCAGTCATCGCAAATTCAGTATTGAGTTCAAATTGTCCGTTTTA